>WBUF01000008.1 GCA_008933825.1 Rhodocyclaceae bacterium
GCCTGGCGCCGGCATGACGTACGGCGCCAGGCTGCATGCCGCCCTCGATTGGCTTAGCGCCGGAGGCGAGGCCGGCCGGCCGCCGCCGGCCGTGCCGGCCGACGAGTGGCCGGCATTCCGGACAGCCGCGCGCGCGATTCTCGAAGCGCCGCGATTGAGGGACTTCTTCGACCCGGCCTGCCATCTGCGTGCGCTCAACGAGGCCGAGTTCGCGCTGCCGGACGGCAGCGTGGGGCGCATCGACCGCCTGGTCGAACTGCCCGGTTCCTGGTGGGTGCTCGATTACAAGAGCGGCCGCCCGGAGGCCGGCCTGCTGGAGACTTACCGGAGGCAGATGGAGCACTACCGGGTTGCGCTGACGGCGATGTTTCCCGGCAAGCCTGTGCGCTGCGGGCTGATATTGGGCGACGGGGCGTTGATGGAAATATAGGCCGGCGGCTCTTTTACTGGCCGGCACAATCGACTAAGATTAAAAACATTAATAGCCATAGCATAAGGGGACGACATGCAAGTCAGTGAAATCCTTGCAGTCAAGGGCCAGGCCCTGTTCACCATTGCCCCGAACAAGACGCTCGCCGATGCCGTGGCGGTCATGACCGGCCAGGATGTCGGGTCGCTTGTCGTCTTCGAGGGCGGCCGCATGGTCGGCATGCTGACCTTCCGCGAGGTGCTCAAGGCCGTGCAGCAGGGCGGCGCGGCGTGGGGCAGCCTGGCGATTTCCGACGTCATGCTGCGCGAACCGATGACGGCCGGGCCGGAGATGGAAGTCGACGAACTGCGCCGCTTCATGGTGGAACATCACATGCGCTACCTGCCGGTGATGGACGGCGGCACCCTGATGGGCGTGATCTCCTTCCACGACGTGGCCAAGGCCGTGCTCGAGGAGCAGAGCTTCGAGAACCGCATGCTGAAGGCCTATATCCGCGACTGGCCCGCCGAGGAGGCGGGCAAGGGCTGAGCGACGCCGCGCACGTGTTTCGCCGCAAGGACACGCAATCCCACCACCAGGAGGAATGATGGACAAGGTTTGGCTCCAGAGCTATCCCGCCGGCGTGCCGGCCGAGATCGACGTCAACGAGTTCAAGTCGATCGGCCAGCTGTTCGAGCACAGCGTGCGCAAGTACCGCGACAACATTGCCTACATCAACATGGGCAAGTCGATCACCTACGGCGAGCTGGACGGCCATACGCGCGACTTCGCGGCCTACCTCCAGTCCCTCGGCCTGGCAAAGGGCGCGCGCGTGGCGGTCATGATGCCCAACCTGCTGCAGGACCCGGTCAGCATCTACGGCATCCTGCGCGGCGGTTTCACGGTGGTGAATTGCAACCCCTTGTACACGGCGCGCGAACTGGAGCACCAGTTGAAGGACTCCGGCGCCGAAGCCATCGTCATTGTCGAGAACTTCGCCAGCGTGCTGCAGGAATGCATCGCCAATACGCCGGTGAAGCACGTCATCGTCACCAGCCTGGGCGACATGCTCGGCTTCCCGAAGGGCGCCCTGGTCAACTTCGTCGTCAAGCACGTCAAGAAGATGGTGCCGGCCTGGAGTCTGCCGGGGTCGGTGCGTTTCAACGACATCCTGGCGCGCGGCGCGCGGCTCGACTTCAAGGCGGTCGAGATCGGCCACGAGGACATCGCCTTTCTGCAGTACACCGGCGGCACCACCGGCGTCTCCAAGGGCGCCATGCTCACCCACCGCAACATCATTGCCAACCTGCAGCAGGCACATGCCTGGCTGAACCCGTTCATGCCGGGAACGGGGCTCGTCGTCACCGCCCTGCCGCTCTATCACATCTTCGCCCTGACGGCGAACTGCCTGACCTTCTTCAAGATCGGCTGGAGCAACCTGCTCATCACCAACCCGCGCGACATTCCGGGTTTCGTCAAGGAGCTGCAGAAACATCCGTTCGAGGCGATCACCGGGGTAAACACCCTGTTCAACGCCCTGCTTAACGACGCCGACTTCGGCAAGCTGGATTTCAGCAAGCTGAAGATCAGCCTGGGCGGCGGCATGGCCGTGCAGAAGGCGGTGGCGGACAAATGGAAGCAGGTGACCGGCGTGCCGCTGATCGAGGCCTACGGCCTGACGGAAACGTCGCCTGCGGCGACCATCAACCCGCTCGACCTGAAGGAGTACAACGGCGCCATCGGCCTGCCGGTGTCCTCTACCGAAGTGTCCATCCGCGACGATGCCGGCAATGCCCTGCCCATCGGCGAGGCCGGCGAGATCTGCGTGCACGGACCCCAGGTCATGCGCGGCTACTACAACCGGCCGGAGGAAACCGCCAAGGTCATCATGCCGGACGGCTACCTGCGCACCGGCGACATCGGCGTCATGGACGAGAAGGGCTTCGTGCGCATCGTCGACCGCAAGAAGGACATGATCCTGGTCTCCGGCTTCAACGTCTATCCGAACGAGATCGAGGCGGTCGTCGCCATGCACCCGGGCGTGCTGGAAGTGGCGGCGGTGGGCGTGCCCGACGAGAAGTCCGGCGAGGCGGTGAAGATCTTCATCGTCAAGAAGGATCCGGCGCTGACGGCCGAGGCGCTGATTGCGCACTGCAAGGAGAACCTGACCGGCTACAAGGTGCCCAGGCTGGTCGAGTTCCGCGCCGAGTTGCCGAAGACCAACGTCGGCAAGATCCTGCGTCGGGCGCTGCGCGACGAGGCGGTGGCCAAGGGATAAGCCGTCCGTCCCTCGCCGGCCGTCTCACTTGCGCCCGCCCTTGGCGCCACCCCTGTCCCAGACATAACGCTGCGCGCGTTGCCAGCGGGCGGGCGGCTGGAGGGCGGAATTCGGCGCGGGTTGATCGGGAGCCGGTTTCCTGGGGCCTTTGGCGCCGTGCCGCCGGGACTGACTTTTGCCCATGGTTTTGCCCATGGCTGCCGGGGAAACGAATGATGTCCCTATGATAAACTCGAAGCTGAATTCATTCCAGCCGCCCCATGTCCGGCAACACCATCGGCAAATTGTTTTGCGTCACTTCCTTCGGCGAGTCGCACGGCCCGGCCATCGGATGTGTCGTCGACGGCTGCCCGCCGGGACTCCGGCTTGCCGAGGCGGACATCCAGGTCGAGCTTGACCGGCGCAAACCCGGCACCTCGCGCCACGTCACCCAGCGGCGCGAATCCGACACGGTGGAGATCCTCTCCGGCGTCTTCGAGGGCCGCACCACCGGCACGTCGATTGCGCTGCTCATCCGCAACGAGGACCAGCGCAGCCGCGACTACGGCAACATCGCCGAGACTTTCCGGCCGGGCCACGCCGACTACACCTACTGGCAGAAGTACGGCATCCGCGACTATCGCGGCGGCGGCCGCGCCTCGGCGCGCGAGACGGCGGTGCGCGTGGCGGCCGGCGCCATCGCCCGCAAGTGGCTGCGCGAGCACCACGGCATCGTCTTGCGCGGCTGCCTGTCACGGCTGGGCCCGCTGCCGATCCCGTTCAAATCCTGGGACGGCGTGTACGGCAACCCGTTCTTCGCCGCCGATCCGGACAGCGTGGCGAAACTGGAAAGCTACATGGACGACTTGCGCAAGTCGGGCGATTCGGTCGGCGGCGAGGTGACCGTGGTGGCGGAGAACGTGCCGGTGGGCTGGGGCGAGCCGGTGTATGACCGGCTGGACGCCGACATCGCCTACGCCATGATGGGCATCAACGCCGTGAAGGGCGTCGAGATCGGCGCCGGCTTCCAGGCCGTGGTGCAGAAGGGCAGCGAGCATTCCGACGAGATGACGCCGGAGGGCTATCTCTCGAACAACGCTGGCGGAACGCTGGGTGGCATATCGAGCGGACAGGACGTCGTCGTGCGCCTTGCCGTCAAGCCGACCTCCAGCATTCGTCTGCCGCGCCGCTCGATCGACAAGCAGGGCCAGCCGGTCATGGTGGAAACCCACGGCCGCCATGATCCCTGCGTGGCGATCCGCGCCACGCCGGTGGCCGAAGCGATGCTGGCGCTGGTGCTGATGGACCACGCCCTGCGCCATCGCGCCCAGTGCGGCGACGTCGTCTGCCCGACGCCGCAGATCGCGCCGCGCGCACCGCGGGCCGGCGCCTGCCCCGGACCCGCGGTGGAAGACCCCGAGCCGGACGAAGCCTGATTTTCTTTACGCCAACGAGGACGCAACATGGAGCTGCAACAGCACGACCTGCATCACGAATTCCCCGAGTACCACGATGCCATTCACGCACTGAAGACCGGCAACCATCATTTCGTCCGGCTCTTCGACGAGTACCACCGTGTCAACAAGGACATCCGGCGAATCGAGGAAAACGAGGAGCCGGTCACGGACGAGGCGATCGAGGTCATGAAGAAAACGCGGCTGAAGCTGAAGGACGAACTGCACGCCATGCTGCGCGCCTACAAGGCCTGACGGGTTTCCGGGGGCGCGCACCCGCCCCCTTCGCGCCCCATGGTTCCCTACTGGCGCCTGTCGGCGTACTACTTCTTCTATTTCGCCTTCATCGGCGCCTTTTCTCCCTACTTTACCCTCTACCTGCAGTCGCTGGCCTTCTCCGCGTGGGATATCGGCGTGCTGATGTCGCTGATGCAGGTCATGCGCCTGCTGGCGCCGAACCTGTGGGGCTGGCTGGCCGACGGCCTGGGGGCGAAGACGCCCATCGTGCGCGGCGTGGCACTGATGAGCCTGGCCGCATTTTCCATTTTTTTTCACGCGAAAAGCTTCGTCGGTTTCTTTCTCGGCATGGCCTTGCTGGCCTTCTTCTGGAGCGCTTCGCTGCCGCTGGTCGAGGCGCTGACCTTCACTCACCTGGGCACCCAGGCCAACCGCTACGGGACGATCCGCCTGTGGGGCTCGGTCGGTTTCATCGGCGCCGTGCTGGGCCTCGGCTGGCTGCTCGAACGGCTGCCGCTCGCGGCGATTCTATGGGTGTCCTTTGCGATTCTCGGCGGCATTCTGGCCTGTGCCATGGCATTGCCGGAAAAGCGGGAAGGGCTCCATGAAACCGACCGGCAGCCGATTGGCGACATCCTGCGCCGGCGCGAAGTGAAGGCCCTGTTCGCTGCCTGTTTCTTCATGTCGGCGGCGCACGGCGCGCTGTATGTGTTCTACTCGATCCACCTGGTCAGCCGCGGCTACGGCACGGCACTGGTCGGCTTCATGTGGACGATCGGCGTGGTGGCGGAAATCCTCGTCTTCCTTTGCCTGCCGCGGCTGCTCCACCGGTTCACGCTGCGGACCATTCTGCTGTTCAGCTTTGCCTGCGCAGTGGCGCGCTTTCTCATGATCGGCTGGGGCGTCGAGTGGCTGGCGGTGCTGCTGCTGGCCCAGTTACTGCATGCGGCGACGTTCGGCGCCTATCACGCCTCGGCCGTGGCGGCGGTCAATCGCTGGTTTGCCGGCCGCCATCAGGCGCGTGGCCAGGCCCTCTACGGCAGCCTGACCTTCGGCGCCGGCGGCATGCTCGGCGGGCTGTTGAGCGGCTGGTCGTGGGACGCCGTCGGCGCTGGACTGACTTTTACCATGAGCGCCGCCTTTGCCCTGGCCGGCATGGCCATCCTGTGGCGCGGCTGGCCCTTCGGCCGTCAGTGATGTTTGCGGCGAAGTATCGCTGGCCTCTCAGGATGGATGGCGCCTGCAAGGACTGTTGCGGTGCCGCATGCCGGCTCAATTCCGATATAATTCAAGCGCTTTTCAGGCAACCGACGGGGCCGAGGGTAAAGGCAGTCAACCCGGCCGGAAGCCGCTATTTTTTGCGAGGAGGCGAGCATGAAGCGACTGAATCTGATCCTGGCCCTGGCAGTCCTGCTCGGCGTTGCGGCCTGCAATACGGTGCAGGGCGTCGGCAAGGATATCCAGGCGGGAGGCAAGGCCGTGGAGAAAGTGGGCAAATAATCGGCACGAACCCGGGGTACGACACCGCCGGGTTCGGGCGGTTTTCGCAACAGAAAGGAATCGAATGAAGGTCTGTGTATTGCCGGGCGATGGCATCGGCCCCGAGATCGTCGGCCAGGCCGTGCGCGTGATCGAGGCGCTGCGCCGGGACGGCATCAAGCTGGAAATGGAAACGGCACTGCTGGGCGGCTGCGCCGTGGATGCGGCGGGCGAGCCCTATCCCGAGGCGACCCGCAAGCTGGCGCGCGCCGCCGATGCGGTGCTCCTCGGCGCCGTCGGCGGGCCGCAGTACGACACGCTGCCGCGCGAGCAGCGCCCTGAGCGCGGCCTGCTCGGCATCCGCAAGGATCTGGGCCTGTTCGCCAACCTGCGCCCGGCGGTGCTCTATCCCGAGCTCGCCAATGCTTCCAGCCTCAAGCCCGAGGTGGTGGCGGGGCTGGACATCCTCATCGTGCGCGAACTGACCGGCGACATCTATTTCGGCGAGCCGCGCGGCATCGAGATGCGCAACGGCGCAAACGGGAAAGAGCGGGTCGGCATCAACACCATGATCTATTCGGAGTCGGAGATCCGCCGCATCGCCCGCGTCGCCTTCGAGGCGGCGAGGAAGCGCAACCGCAGGCTCTGCTCGGTGGACAAGATGAACGTGCTGGAGTGCACCCAGCTGTGGCGCGACGTGGTGACCGACGAGGCGAAGCACTATCCCGACGTCGAACTGTCGCACATGCTGGTCGACAACGCCGCCATGCAGCTGGTGAGGAACCCCAAGCAGTTCGACGTCATGGTGACCGGCAACATGTTCGGCGACATCCTTTCCGACGAGGCCTCGATGCTGACCGGCTCCATCGGCATGCTGCCGTCCGCATCGCTCGACGAGAAGGGCAAGGGCCTCTACGAGCCGATCCACGGTTCGGCGCCGGACATCGCAGGCAAGGGGGTGGCGAATCCGCTGGCGACGATCCTGTCGGCGGCGATGATGCTGCGCTATACCTTCGGCCTGGAGGCGGCCGCCGCGCGCATCGAGGGCGCTGTCAAGAAAGTGCTGGCGCAGGGCCTGCGCACCGGCGACATCTTCGAGCCGGGCACGCAGAAGGTCGGCACGAGGGAAATGGGCGACGCGGTGATCGCTGCGCTGTAAGCGAAGACGAAACGGGATATCGAGATGAAACGAGTGGGTCTGGTGGGATGGCGCGGCATGGTCGGCTCCGTGCTGATGCAGCGCATGCGCGAGGAGGGCGATTTCGCCCTGATCGAGCCGGTGTTCTTCACCACTTCGAACGTCGGCGGCAAGGGACCGGCCGAGGCCGGCGGTGCGCCGCTCGGCGACGCGAAGGACGTCGACGCCCTGAGGGCGATGGATGTCCTCATTTCCTGCCAGGGCGGCGACTACACGGGCGAGGTGTTCCCGAAGCTACGCGCCGCGGGCTGGAACGGCCACTGGATCGACGCAGCCTCCTCGCTGCGCATGAAGGACGACGCGGTGATCATTCTCGATCCGGTCAATCTCGACGTGATCGAGCATGCCTTGGCGCGCGGCGGCCGCAACTGGATCGGCGGCAACTGCACCGTCAGCCTGATGCTGATGGCGCTCGGCGAGTTATACCGGCGCGACCTGGTCGAGTGGATGAGCGCCATGACCTACCAGGCGGCCTCCGGCGCCGGGGCGCAGAACATGCGCGAGTTGCTCACCCAGATGGGCGAGGTGCACCGCGTGGCGAAAAACCTGCTCGACGATCCCGCCTCGGCGATCCTCGACATCGACCGCGAAGTGGCCGGCATCCTGCGCGACGACAGGTTTCCCACGGCAAGCTTCGGCGTACCGCTGGCCGGTTCGCTCATTCCCTGGATCGACAAGGAACTCGACAATGGCCAAAGCCGCGAAGAATGGAAGGGGCAGGCCGAGACCAACAAGATTCTCGGCCGGGAAAATCGCCCGGTGCCGGTCGACGGCATCTGCGTGCGCGTCGGCGCCATGCGCTGCCACAGCCAGGCGCTCACCATCAAGTTGAAGCGCGACGTGCCGCTCGACGAGGTCGAGGGCATGCTTGCCGCTGCCAACGCCTGGGTGAAAGTGGTGCCGAACCGTCGCGACAGCACCCTCCGAGAGTTGACGCCGACAGCGGTCACCGGCACCCTGTCGGTTCCGGTGGGGCGCCTGCGCAAGCTCAACATGGGTTCGCACTACCTGGGCGCCTTCACCTGCGGCGATCAACTGCTGTGGGGTGCCGCCGAACCGCTGCGTCGCATGCTGCGGATTCTGCTCGAGGCGTAAGACGCGCGTTGGGCGCCGGCCTCGCCCACTGGCCTTATTCTTGATGCTTTTAAAATAACATCAAAGAGATGGCGCGGGATTGCGACCCCGCCTTGCCGCAAAAAACGGTTGATTTTCGGCCGGATTCGGCCAGAATGTAATGAGAAAGTTTAGCTTGCATAGCTAAGCTCATGATGTTATGTTAATATTCCGGAAACTCTCCGCGAGGGGGACGCGGTGCAAAAAAAATCCATAGCACTTTCAATCAAAGCCAAGGCATTTGCACTGGCACTGGCCGCAGCGCTGCCGATCGGCGCGAACGCGGCCGGGTTGGGACAAATCACCGTGCTGTCGGCACTCGGCCAGCCCCTGCGTGCGGAGATCGAGTTGACCGCTTCGCGCGAAGAGCTTGCTTCCCTCTCGGCGCGCCTGGCATCCCATGATGCGTTCAAGCAGGCCGGCATCGAATTTGTGCCGGCGCTGGCCGGCATCAAGATGGTGATCGACAAGCGCTCCAAGGGGCAGCCGGTTATCCGGCTGACCACGGACCGTTCTGTCGGCGAACCCTTCCTCGACTTGCTGGTGGAATTGAACTGGAGTTCCGGCCGTCTGGTGCGCGAGTACACCTTCCTGCTGGATCCGGCGCCGGAAGTGCTGGCCCGCAAGCCGGTCGCCGCCCCGGTGGCCAAGGACGCGGCGGCCCCTGTCGCCCAGCCGGCGCCCGTCGAGGCGCCCCGGCAGCCCGAAGTGCGTGCGGCCGAAGACAAGAAACCCTCGGCAGCCGGGACAGAAGAAACGAAGCCGGCCGGCGAAACACAGGGCCGGGAAGTGAAGAAAGGCGACTATCTGCGCAAGATCGCGGCCGAGACGAAATACGATGGCGTCAGCCTGGATCAGATGCTGGTGGCGATCTTCCGCAGCAACAAGGGTGCCTTCGCGGAAAACAACATGCACCGCCTGAAGGCCGGGAAGATACTCCGTATTCCCGATCGCGAGACCGCGGCCGCGGTGGATGGATCCGAAGCGAGAAAGATCATCAAGGCGCACACCGCCGACTTCAATGCCTATCGTCAGAAGCTGGCCGCCGCTGCCGCAGGGGCAGATGCGCCGAAAGAGGAAGCCGGCAAGCAGCTTGCTGCCGGCAAGATCGGGGCGAAGGTCGAAGACAAGGCGCCGGCGCCGCCCGAGTCCAAGGACCAGTTGAAGGTATCCAAGACGGAAGCCGCTCAGGACGCGCGCGCGGCACAGGGCAAGATTGCGGCGCTGGAGGAGGATCTGGTCGCCAGGGAAAAGGCGCTCAAGGAAGCGCAGTCTCGCCAGGTTGAACTGGAGAAGAACGTCAAGGATTTGCAGAAGCTCGTCGAGATGAAGAACCAGAATCTCGCCGAACTGCAGAAACAGGCGCAGATCGCTGCCGCGAAACCGGCTCCCGCACCGACGGTTTCCGCCGCACCCGCCTTGCCGGCGGCCAAGGCGCCGGAGCCCGCGCCTGTTGCGTCGGCTCCTGCGCCACAGCCGGCCGAACCCGCCAAGCCCGCCGAAGCGCCCAAGGCGGCCGAAGCGTTGCCGCCGTCCAAGCCTGCGGAAGCTGAGAAATCCACGCCAGCGGAGGCGGTCAGGCCGGAGCCCGCCAAGCCTGCAGAAGCACCCAAACCGGCCGAGGCGCCGAAGCCGGCACCAAAGAAGGCGCCACCGCCCCCACCGCCGCCCCCCGAGCCGGACTTCATCGAAGAGTTGATGGGCAATCCGGCCATCCTCGGCGGCGGAGTGCTGGTACTGGGTCTGCTGGGCCTCGTGGCCTATCGCCAGCGGCAGAGGAAGAAATTGGCAGAGGGCGGCGAGGGCACGCCAACGACGACGACGGCCAATCTGACCGCCAACTCGGTCTTCGGCGCCACGGGCGGACAGAGCGTCGATACCACCGGCAGTTCGATGGCGACGGATTTCAGCCAGGCATCGATCAGCGCCATCGACGCCGACGAGGGCGTCGATCCGGTGGCCGAGGCCGATGTGTACATGGCCTACGGACGCGACGCGCAGGCCGAGGAGATACTGCTCGATGCGCTGAAGTCGGATCCGGCCCGCACGGCAATACATGTCAAGCTGCTGGAAATCTATGCCGGACGGAAGAACCTCAAGCAATTCGAAACCCTCGCCAGCGATCTTTATGCCCAGACGAGCGGTATCGGCGGCGACTGGGAAAAGGCCGCCGCGATGGGCGTCAAGCTTGACCCGGCCAACCCCCTGTTTGGCGGCACGGCCGCGGGCAAGGAGTCCGTCAATACCGACACGACGATCATCGTGCCTGCATCGGGCGAGAAGCAGATGCGCGATACGTGGACGATGCCCGGCGAGCTGAGCCAGATTTCCGAAGCGGTGGAAAAGGGCGGCGCGGCCACGGTGATCCTGGAAAAGCCCGTCGAGGCCGTCGCCGACGGGGCAGCCGAAGCGGCGCCCGCACTCGACTTCGATCTCGACCTTGGTGCGCCGGCCGCGCCAGCGGCGCCAGCCGCACCTGCTCTTGCCGCCGAGCCAGCGCCAGCCGCCGCAGAATCGGCCGGGCTGGATTTCGATCTCGGGCTGGATTTCAAGCCAGCGGAGAGCAAGCAGGCGCCATACAATCCCGAGGCGACCATGGTGATGGACGTCGGCAAGGCGTCGCCGCCTGCCGCCGATCTGGCGCTGGACATCAAGCTCGATGAACCGGCAGTCTCGCCGGCCGAGGAGGGCCTGCGCTTCGATCTTGACCTGGGTGCGCCGGCGGCGCCCGCCGCTCCGGCTCAGGAAGTGGTCGACCTCGAAAAGACGATTGCCGGTGGCAATGCTCTCGATTTCGATTTCAACATCGGCGCTCCCACCGCACTACCCCAGCCGGCGCCGAAGGCCGAGCCCGCACTGGATCTGGGCGCGATCAGCCTGGATCTCGGTGAGCCGCCCAAGGCCGCCGAGACGCCGGCCGGCGACGAAGCGGCAACCAAGCTCGAGCTGGCCAAGGCATACGAGGAAATGGGCGACAAGGAAGGCGCGCGCGAACTGCTGGCGGAAGTTGCCAAGGAAGGCAACGCAGAGCAGCAGGCCAGGGCGCGTGACATGCTCGCCAAGCTGGGCTGAATCGTCTGACGGAGGGCGTTGCGCCCTCCGTCGTTCCTTTTTCTTTCACGATGCTGCACCCCACCGTTCGCCTCATCGTCTGGAGCGCGTTGGCGGTGCTGGTGCAATGGCTGCCCTTGGGAGCGCTGTCGCTGATTTGCGTTGCGGCCCTCGCCGCTGCGGTCTGGCTGGCGCCCGCGCGGCTGGCCCAATTGCTCAAGCGGACCCGCTGGCTGATGCTGGCGCTGATGCTGATCTTCGCCCTGGCCACGCCTGGCATGTACCTTCTGCCGGCGCTCGGCGGCATCAGCCCTACCGAAGAAGGCATGTGGCTCGGTTTCGAGCATCTGCTGCGGCTGCTCTTCGTCCTGTCGAGCCTTGCCGCGCTGCTGCATCTCACCGGGCCGGAAGGGCTCGTGGCCGGGCTGCACGGCCTGATCTGGCCGCTCTCCTGGGCGGGCCTGGACCGCCGGCGCATGGCGCTGCGGCTGATGCTGGTCTTGCATTATGCCGAGCAGGCGCCCCCCGGCCGGCATTGGCGGGAGTGGCTGCAGGGCGCGGCCGAGTCTGGCGAGCCGCGGCGCTTTGTCCTTCAGGTGGCGCCCCTGCATGCCATCGATTTCGCCGTCCTGGCGGGACTGACTTTTTCCGCCGCAGCCCTCATCGGCAGCCAATCGTGAGGATTGCGCTCGGCCTCGAATACGATGGCGCCCCCTTCTCAGGCTGGCAGACGCAGCCGCAGGGCAAAACCGTGCAGGATGCGCTGGAGCGCGCCTTGGCCGAGGTTGCCGGCGCACCGGTGCGCACGGCCTGCGCCGGCCGCACGGACGCCGGCGTGCACGCGGTGGCGCAGGTGGCGCACTTCGATGCGCCGGCGCTTCGTCCAGAGAACGCCTGGGTGCGTGGCGTCAACGCGCATCTTCCGGACAGCATCGCGGTGCGCTGGGCGCGCGAGGTGCCGGACGATTTTCATGCGCGTTACTCGGCGCGCTCGCGCAGCTATCGCTACGTGCTGTACAACCATACCGTGCGCCCCGCCCTGCTCGCCGGCAAGGTCGGCTGGTTCCATCTGCCGCTCGACATCGGGGCCATGCGCGCCGCAGCCGGGCTGCTGGTGGGAGAGCAGGATTTTTCCGCATTCCGCGCCGCCGAGTGCCAGGCCAAGTCGCCGGTGAAGACGCTGCAGCAGGCCGAGGTGCGGCGGGACGGTGACTGCATCGTCCTCGATTTCCGCGCCAATGCCTTCCTGCACCACATGGTGCGCAACATGGTCGGCGCGCTGGTGTATGTCGGCAAGGGTGCGCATCCGCCGGAATGGATCGCCGGGCTGATCGCCGCGCGCGACCGCAGCCTGGCCGCGCCGACCTTCTCGCCGCATGGCCTGTATCTGTCCGGCGTCGATTACGAGGCGCGCTGGCAGTTGCCCCTGAATGGCCGTATCATCGCGCCTTTCCTTCCGCTTGTGCCCTGATCGTGGCCCGTACCCGCATCAAGATCTGCGGCATCACCCGCCCCGAGGATGCCTGCGCCGCAGTTGAGCTGGGCGCCGACGCGCTCGGCCTGGTCTTCTACGGCCCCAGCCCGCGCTGCGTCACGGTCGAGCAGGCTTGGGAGATCGCGCGCATCGTGCCGCCCTTCGTTACGCTGGTCGGCCTGTTCGTAAACGAATCCAAGCTCGCCGTGCGCCGCGTCATGGAGGCGGTGCCGATCCAACTGCTGCAGTTCCACGGCGACGAGGAGGAATCCTACTGCCGCTCCTTTAATGCGCCCTATGTCAAGGCGGCGCGGGTGAGGTCGGGCCTCGATTTGCTAAAATACGCCCAGTCCCACCCTGCTGCGCAGGGGCTGCTGCTCGATGCCTTTGTCGAGGGTTACGGTGGCGGCGGCAAGACCTTCGACTGGTCGCTCGTCCCCCCGGGGCTGCCGCTGCCGCTGATCCTCTCCGGAGGACTCGACGAGAACAACGTTGCCGAAGCGGTGCGCCGCGTGCGGCCCTGGGCGGTGGATGTCAGCAGCGGCGTGGAAGCTGGCAAGGGAATCAAGGACGCGGGCCGGATCGCCGCGTTCATCGCAGGAGTGAAGCATGCAGATGTATGACCTGCCCGACGCGCGCGGCCATTTCGGCCCCTACGGCGGCACCTTCGTCGCCGAGACGCTGATCGAGGCGCTCGACGAGTTGAAGCGCGCCTACGCCGCCGCTAAGGCAGACCCCGCCTTCCGCGCCGAATTCGAATTCGAGCTGAAGCACTACGTCGGCCGCCCCAGCCCGGTCTATCACGCGAAGCGCTGGTCGGGACTGCTCGGCGGGGCGCAGATCTACCTCAAGCGCGAGGACCTCAACCACACCGGGGCGCACAAGGTGAACAACTGCATCGGCCAGGCCATGCTGGCGCGCCGCATGGGCAAGCCGCGCGTCATCGCCGAGACCGGCGCCGGCCAGCACGGCGTGGCCGCCGCCACCGTTGCCGCGCGCTACGGCATGGAGTGCGTGGTGTACATGGGCTCGGAGGACGTCAGGCGCCAGGCCGCCAACGTCTATCGCATGAAGCTGCTCGGCGCCAGCGTGGTGCCGGTGGAGTCCGGCTCGAAGACGCTGAAGGACGCGCTGAACGAGGCCATGCGTGACTGGGTGACCAACGTCGGCAACACCTTCTACATCATCGGCACGGTAGCCGGCCCGCATCCCTACCCGATGATGGTGCGCGACTTCCAGTCGGTGATCGGCGCCGAGTGCCGCACGCAGATGCCCGAATTGGCCGGGCGTCAGCCCGACTACGTGATCGCCTGCGTCGGCGGCGGCTCCAACGCCATGGGCATCTTCTACGACTACATCCCCGACGAGTCGGTGAAGCTGGTCGGCGTCGAGGCGGCCGGCCACGGCCTCGCCAGCGGACACCATGCCGCCTCGCTCATCGCCGGCCGGCCGGGCGTGCTGCACGGCAACCGCACTTATCTCCTGCAGGACGAGAACGGCCAGATCGTCGAGACGCATTCGATTTCCGCCGGCCTCGACTATCCCGGCGTCGGTCCCGAGCATGCCTGGCTGAAGGACAGCCGGCGTGCCGACTACGTCGCCGTGACGGACGACGAGGCGCTCGCCGCCTTCCATGACCTGTGCCGCCACGAGGGCATCATTCCGGCGCTGGAGTCCGCGCATGCGCTGGCCTATGCGGCGAAACTGGCGCCGACGCTGCCGAAAGACAGGCTCCTGCTGGTGAGCCTCTCCGGCCGCGGCGACAAGGACATGCACACCGTCGCGGAAAAATCGGGAATCCAGTTCTGATGTCGCGCATCAAAGCAACCTTCGACAAGCTCGCCGCGCGGGGACGCAAGGCCCTGATCCCCTTCATCACCGCCGGCGATCCCGATCCCGGTCTGGCGCTGCCGCTGATGCGTGCACTGGTGGCCGGCGGCGCCGACGTCATCGAACTGGGCGTGCCCTTCTCCGATCCGATGGCCGACGGGCCGACCATCCAGCGCGCCTCGGAACGCGCGCTCAAGCAAGGCATGTCCCTGCGCCAGGTACTTTCAATCGTGCGCGAATTCCGCGCCGGCGATGCCGACACGCCGGTGGTGCTGATGGGCTATGCCAATCCGGTCGAAGCAATGGGAGCGGGGGTCTTTGCCGCCGAGGCGAAACAGGCCGGCGTGGACGGCGTGCTGGTGGTCGACTATCCGCCCGAGGAGTGCGTCGTCTTCGCAGCGATAATCAAGGCCGCCGGTATCGATCCGATTTTCCTGCTGGCACCGACTTCCACCGACGAGCGCTGCGGCCAGGTGGCCGAAATCGGCAGCGGCTACATCTATTATGTCTCGCTGAAGGGTGTCACCGGCGCAGGCCATCTCGACCTCGACGAAGTGGCGCGGCGCATTCCGGCCATTCGCAAGAAGGTCGGCATGCCGGTTGGCGTCGGCTTCGGCATCCGCGATGCCGAGAGCGCGCGTCGCATCGCCGCCGTGGCCGATGCAGTGGTGATCGGCAGCCGCATCATCGAGGAGATCGAGAAGAGTCCGCGCGAGCAGGCTGCCGCCAATGTCATGGCGTTCATGCGGGGCATCCGCAGCGCGCTGGACGAGGTGGCCGTTTCCAAGGAGGCGCCATGAGCTGGCTGCAGAAGCTGCTTCCGCCCAAGATCAAGCGCGCCGAGGGCGCCAAGAAATCGATTCCCGAGGGCCTCTGGTGCAAGTGCCCGAGTTGCGAGGCCACGCTCTACAGTTCCGACCTCGAAAAGAACCTCAACGTCTGCCCGAAATGCGGCCACCACCACCGGCTGCGCGCCCGCGCCCGACTCGACCTGCTGCTCGATCCCGAGGGCCGCTTCGAGATCGGCGCCGAAGTGTTGCCGGTCGATCCGCTCAAGTTCAAGGACAGCAAACGCTATCCGGAACGGCTGAATGCCGCGGCCGACGACACGGAGGAAGGCGACGCGCTGGTAGTGATGCAGGGCGCGGTAAAGACCCTGCCGCTGGTGGTTGCCGCCTTCGAATTCGACTTCATGGGCGGTTCGATGGGCTCGGTGGTCGGCGAGCGTTTCGTGCGCGGCGTGCGCGTCGCCGTCGAGCAGCAGATTCCCTTCGTCTGCATCACCGCTACCGGCGGCGCGCGCATGCAGGAAGGGCTGTTTTCCCTCATGCAGATGGCGAAGACGACGGCGGCGGTGACACAACTGTCGGCCAATCGGCTGCCGTTCATTTCCGTCCTCACCGACCCGACCATGGGCGGCGTGTCGGCCAGCTTCGCTTTCGTGGCCGACGTGGTGATCGCCGAGCCGGGTGCGCTGATCGGTTTCGCCGGCCCGCGCGTCATAGAGCAAACGGTGCGCGAGAAGCTGCCGGAAGGCTTCCAGCGGGCCGAGTTCCTGCTGGAAAAGGGCGCCCTCGACATGATCGTCGATCGGCGCGAGATGCGCGACAGGCTGGCCTCGCTGCTGACCCTGCTGCAGAAAATTCCCGCGGTCTGATCCTGGCGAACCCTTCCCTTCATGCCTTGCAGGATTGGCTGGCGCACATCGAGCGCCTGCATGCGCAGCCCATAGCGCTCGGCCTGGAGCGGGTGTGTGCCGTCAAGCGCACGCTTGGCGCGGAGCAAACCGTGCCGGTCATCACGGTCGGCGGCACCAACGGAAAGGGTTCCACCTGCGCCATGCTGGAGCGCATCCTGCGCAGCGCCGGATATCGCGTCGGCCTGTACACCTCGCCGCATCTTCTCGATTACAACGAGCGGGTGCGCATCGACGGCCGCCCGTCCTCCGATGGGGTGTTGTGCGATGCGTTTGCCCGGGTCGATGCGGCGCGCGGCGACTTGCCGCTCACTTATTTCGAGTTTGGCACCCTGGCGGCCTGGCAGGCCTTCGCCGCGGCCGGCGTCGAGGCGATCGTTCTCGAGGTCGGCCTGGGCGGCCGGCTGGATGCCGTGAACGCCTTCGATGCCGACTGCGCCATCGTCACCTCGGTCGATCTCGACCACATGGATTATCTCGGCGCCACGAAAGAGGCGATCGGCTTCGAGAAGGCCGGCATTTTCCGCCCCGGCCGGCCTGCCATCGTCGGCGATGCGCGGCCGCCGGCAAGCCTGCTGGCGCATGCACAGGCGATCGGCGCCGAGTTGCTGGTGCAGGGCCGCGATTTCGGCCATCTGGCCGGCGAGGGGCAATGGACTTTCTGGAGCCGCCGCGGCCGCCGCGGCGGACTGGCCCATCCGGCCCTGCGCGGGGCCGTGCAGCTGGCCAATGCCAGCACGGCGCTCGCCGCGCTGGAGTCGCTCGCCGGACGGCTGCCGGTGTCGATGCAGGACATTCGCCGCGGCCTGATCGAGGTCGAACTGCCCGGGCGCTTCCAGGTGCTGCCTGGCCGCCCGGCGGTAGTGCTGGATGTTGCACACAATCCCCAGGCGGCCGGCGTGCTGGCCGACAACCTCGGCAGCATGGCTTTCCATCCGGAAACCTGGGCGGTGTTCGGCATGCTGGCCGACAAGGACATCGCCGGCGTGGTCGAGCGGGTCAGGGGGCGTGTCGACCACTGGCTGGTGAGCGGTTTGCCGGGGCCCCGCGGCATGAGTGCGGAGGCCATGGCGAGGCGCCTCGAAAAACTGGGCCTGCACATTGCCGGACGCTTCGATGGCCCGGCCGATGCCTATCGCGCGGCGAAGGAGCGCGCGGGGGAAAATGATAGAATTACCGTCTTCGGTTCCTTCCTCACCGTGTCAGGTGTGCTGCAGGCGATTGGCGATGAGCGAAAACGATGCCCAACTTGAGCTGAAGAAGCGTGCGCGCCGCCGCCTGGTGGGTGCCGCTGCCCTGGCGGTGCTGGCCGCGGTGGCGCTGCCGATGGTGATGGACCAGGCGCCCAGGCAACAGGCGCCGGCGCAGGACATCCAGATCCGCATCCCGGCCCAGGACGCCGGGGCCTTCACTTCCCGCATCCTTCCGGTCAAGCCCGGCTCCGTGCCGACGCCCTTGCCGCCGGCCGTCGTCGAAGCCAAGCCTGCCGCCGAGCCGGCCAATCAGGAAGCCCGTCCCGAGGCCGCCAAGCCGCAGCCCAAGGCCGAGCCGAAACCGGCGCCGGCCAAAGTCAGTCCCGCCAATACGGCGAGCAAGCCACCGGAGCCGCGCGCCACCGCCGCCATCGATGAAAAGCTGCTGGCCAGGAAGGCGGAGGTTGCTCCGATCAAGCCCGCCGCCGGCGGCGAGGCCTGGATCGTGCAACTCGGCGCCTATCGCGACCCGGCAAATGTGCGCAACCTGACGGCAAAGGTCGGGCAGCAGGGCTACAATTTCTACACCGAGGTGCTGCCCTCTCCGGACGGCAGCAGCCGGACGCGCGTGCGGGCCGGCCCCTTTCCCAGCAAGGAAGCCGCCGAGGCGGCGCGGGAGCGCATCAAGCGCATCGGCGTGGATGGCGTCGTCGCACAGCAATAAGCGGCAGTGACGGCATTCGACTATGGCGCGCTGGCGATTGTCGCCGCCTCTATCCTGTTGGGGGCCTGGCGCGGCTTGGCGGGCGAGGTGCTTGCCCTGGCGGCGTGGCTGACCGGCCTGCTGGCGGGCTATGCCTGGGCGCCCGGAATGGCGCCGGTGTTCGCGGCATGGCTGAGCGAACCGGCGCTGCAGTATGCAGCGGCATTTGCCGTTGTCGTGCTGGCAGTGCTGGTGGCGGTGACGCTGTTCCGGCTGGCGTTGTCGAAATTGCTGCGGGCGGTGGGACTGGGGCCGCTGGACCGCTTCCTTGGCGCCGTATTCGGCATCACGCGCGGAGTGCTGGTGGTGTTGTTGTGTGTGCTGGTGGCCGGCATGACGCCGCTGCCCCGGCAGGCGTGGTGGCGCCAGGCATGGCTTGCGCCGCCGCTGGAGACTGCGGTGCTGGCGGCCAGGCCCTGGTTGCCGCCGGAGGTGGCGAAGCGCATTCGCTATAGGTGACTCGAACTATGTGCGGAATCCTGGGCGTCGTCGCGACGACGTCGGTAAACCAGTTGCTCTATGACGGCCTGCAGGTGCTGCAGCACCGCGGCCAGGACGCCGCCGGCATCGCCACGGCCGAGGCCGGCGTGTTCCACATGCACAAGGGTCCCGGCCTGGTGCGCGACGTTTTCCGCACGCGCAACATGCGCTACCTGCAGGGGAACTGGGGCATCGCTCACTGCCGCTACCCGACCGCAGGCTCGGCCTTCAATTCGGCCGAATCGCAGCCCTTCTACGTGAATTCCCCCTTCGGCCTGATGCTGGCGCACAACGGCAACCTGACCAACGCCGAGGAACTCAAGCGCGAGATGTTCCTGCAGGACCTGCGCCACATCAACACCAATTCGGACTCGGAAGTGCTGCTGAACGTGCTGGCGCACGAGCTGCAGGCGGCGGCGACCAAGTATCAGCTCGATCCCGAGACCATCTTCAAGGCGGTGGCCGGCGTGCACCGCCGCTGCAGGGGCGCCTATGCCGTGGTGGCCATGATCGCCGGCTACGGTCTGCTCGCCTTCCGCGATCCCTACGGCATTCGGCCGCTCATCGTCGGGCGCAACATGACGGCTGAGGGCGACGAGTACCTGGTCGCTTCGGAGAGCGTGGCGCTCGACACGCTTGGTTTCCAGATACTGCGCGACGTGGCGCCAGGCGAAGCGGTGCTGATCGACACCGCGGGCCATTTCCACAGCAGGCAGTGCGCCGAGCGCACGCTGCGGGCACCCTGCATTTTCGAATTCGTCTATCTGGCGCGGCCTGATTCCCTGATCGACGGCATCTCGGTTTACGAAAGCCGCGTCAAGATGGGCGAGCATCTTGCCGAGAAGATCCGCCACACGCTGCCGCACATCGACATCGATTCCGTCATCCCGATCCCCGATTCCAGCCGCCCCTCGGCGATGGAGCTGGCGACGCGCCTGAACCTTCCCTACCGTGAAGGCTTCGTCAAGAATCGCTACATCGGCCGCACCTTCATCATGCCCGGCCAGGCGCAGCGCAGGAAGTCGGTGCGTCAGAAGCTCAACACCATCGCCCAGGAATTCAGGGGCAAGAGCGTGCTGCTGGTGGACGATTCCATCGTGCGCGGCACCACCAGCAAGGAGATCGTGCAGATGGCGCGCGATGCCGGTGCGCGCAAGGTGTATTTTGCCTCGGCGGCGCCGCCGGTGCGCTTCGCCAACGTCTACGGCATCGACATGCCGACGCGCCGCGAGTTGATCGCCAGCAACCGCAGTGACGAGGAGATCCGAAGCGAGATCGGCGCCGATGGCCTCATCTATCAGGACCTCGACGCCCTGAAGGCGGCGGTGCATGCGCTCAATCCATCGATCACGGTGTTCGAGACCTCCTGCTTCGACGGCTGCTACGTCACCGGCGACGTCAGCGCCGAATACCTCAGCAGCGTTGAGAACCAGCGCAACGACAGCAAGCTCGCCGGCGAAGACCCCGATGCCGCCCAACTCGACCTTAACCTCGTCGTGGCAGATTGACAGCAGGACGATACGCGCGTAGTTTCCCAACTGCGCCGATTTGATTTCAGCTTGCGGGCGCTTGATAAATGCGGCTAAAGCGAGGGGAACCCGGTCGCTTAGCTGCGCCGGGTTTTTGCATTTCGGGGCGGTGAACATGGACAAGGATATGGATCCGGACACGCTGGCCGTGCGCGCGGGCATACAGCGCAGTCAGTTCAACGAGCATGCCGAGGCGCTGTATCTCACCTCGAGCTTCGTCTTCGACAGCGCCGCGCAGGCGGCGGCCCGCTTTTCGGGCGAGGAGGCGGGCTTCGTCTACGGCCGCTTCTCCAATCCGACCGTCAGCATGCTGCAGGAGCGCCTGGCGGCACTGGAAGGGGGCGAGGCCTGCATTGCCACGGCGAGCGGCATGGCCGCCATCCTGTCGGCCGTGATGGCGCTGATGAAGGCGGGCGAGCACATCGTCGCCTCCCAGGGGATATTCGGTGCGACGCAGCAACTGTTCGGCGGCATCCTGCCGAAATTCGGCGTCGACACCACCTTTGTTCCTTCGACGGACCCGGCGGCGTTCCGCGCCGCGCTCAGGCCGAACACCCGGCTGGTGTTCATCGAGACGCCGTCCAATCCGCTCACCGAGGTGTTCGACATCGCCGCACTGGCCGAGGTCGCCCATGGCGGCGGTGCGCTGCTGGCGGTGGACAACTGCTTCTGTTCGCCCGCGCTGCAGCGGCCGCTCGATTTGGGCGCCGACCTGGTGATCCATTCCGCTACAAAATACCTCGACGGCCAGGGGCGCGTGCTCGGCGGTGCGGTGGTTGGACGCAAGGCGCTTACCGAGGAGGTGTTCAAGTTCCTGCGCACGGCCGGCCCGTCGATTTCGCCCTTCAACGCCTGGGTGATCCTGAAGGGCCTGGAGACGCTGCGCATCCGCATGGAGGCGCAGTCGGCAGCGGCGCTGGAACTGGCGCGCTGGCTGGAAGCGCAGCCGAAGGTGGCGCGGGTGTACTACCCGGGGCTGCCCTCGCATCCACAGCACGCCTTGGCGAGGCGCCAGCAGAAGACCGGCGGCGCCATCGTCTCCTTCGAGGTGAAGGGCGGCCGCGAGGAGGCCTGGCGGGTGGTGGATGCGACACGCCTGATCTCGATCACGGCGAACCTCGGCGACACCAAGAGCACCATCACCCATCCGGCCAGCACCACCCACGGGCGCATCTCGGCCTCCGCGCGTGTTGCCGCGGGGATACAGGAAAGCCTGCTGCGCGTGGCTGTCGGCCTGGAGTCGGTGGCGGACCTCCGGGCCGATCTGGCGCGGGGCCTGGCGCTGATTTAGGCCGTGGCAGCCGGCCAGTTCAGCAGCTGGCAGCCGGCCGCATTGCAGGCGAGATAACCGCCGTTTTCATACCAATCCGGCAAGACCCAGCGCTCCGCCGGGCAGCCCGCGACATCGAGCGTGTGGCGGGCCGGGCGATGGGTGTGACCGTGGATGAGCCGGTGGCAGCGATGAAAAGTCAGTCCCTGCAGGACGGCGTCCGCATTCACGTCCATGATATCCGGCGGCTTGAGGCGCTTCTGCGCCTCGCTTTCGCGGCGCAGGGCCTCGATCTGCGCCTTGCGCTGCGACAGCGGCAGGGCGAGGAAGGCCTGCCGCCACTCGGGTGAGCGGACCTCGGCGCGGAAGGATTGGTAGGCCGCGTCGTCGGTGCACAGCGTATCGCCGTGCATGAGCAGGGTGATCGTGCCGGCCACCTCGGCCAGGGTCGGGTCGGGCAGCAGTTTCAGGCCGGCGGTGCGGGCGAAGGCTTCGCCGGCGAGGAAGTCGCGGTTGCCGGTCATGAAGGACAGTGCGACGCCGGAATCCGCCAGCGTGCGCAACGCCGCGCAGATGCCGGCGTTGAAGGGATCATCCAAGTCATCGTCGCCCGCCCAGTATTCGAACAGGTCGCCGAGGATGTAGAGCGCGTCGGCTTGGCGCGCCGGGCCAGCCAGGAAGTCGAGAAAAAGCCGGCCGATCCGCGGCCGGCTCGGGCAGAGATGGAGGTCGGAGATGAACAACGTGGCCATCGCCGACCCGCCGGTTCAGGCGACCTCGGCTTTCTGGATTACCACGTCCTCGACCGGCACGTCCTGGTGGAAGCCCTTGCTTCCGGTCCCGACGCTCTTGATCTTGTCGACGACATCCATGCCTTCGACCACCTTGCCGAAGACGCAGTAGCCCCAGCCTTGGCCGCCCGGCGCGGTGTGGTTGAGGAAGGCGTTGTCCTTGACGTTGATGAAGAACTGCGCCGTGGCGGAATGCGGATCGCCGGTGCGCGCCATGGCGATGGTGTAGCGGTCGTTTTTCAGGCCGTTGGCCGCTTCGTTCTGGATCGGCGCGTTGGTCGGTTTCTGCTGCATGCCCGGCTCGAAGCCGCCGCCCTGGATCATGAAGCCGTCGATGACGCGGTGGAAGATCGTGTTGTCGTAGTGGCCGGCCCCGACGTAGGCGAGGAAATTCTTCACCGTCTCGGGCGCCTTGGCGGCGTCCAGATCGAGGACGATGGTGCCGAAATTGGTGTGCAGCTTGACCATGTTGTCTCCTGGTTACTTGGCGGGTTTGGCTTCGGGCAGCAGCCGGACGGATTCGATCAGGATGGGATCGACCGGAACGTTCTGATGGAAGCTGGCGTTGCCGGTCTTCACCTTGGCGATCTTTTGCACGATGTCGAATCCCTGGGTGACCTTGCCGAACACGGCATAGCCCCAGCCGTCGCGGGAAGGATAGTCGAGCGGGCGGTTGTCGACGAGGTTGATGAAGAACTGCGCCGAGGCGGAATGCGGGTCCTGGGTGCGCGCCATGGCAATCGTGCCGGCGGCGTTCTTCAGGCCGTTCTTCGCCTCGTTCTCGATCGGCGCGCGCGTCGATTTCTGCTTCATGCCCGGCTCGAAGCCGCCGCCCTGGATCATGAAGCCGTCGATGACGCGGTGGAAGATCGTGCCGTTGTAGAAGCCGTCCCTGGCGTACTGGAGGAAGTTGGCCACGGTCTTCGGCGCCTTCTCGGCGTCCAGTTCGATGAGAATCGCGCCCTGGTTCGTTTTCATCTCGACGACCGGATTGGCGGCGAACACGGAGAGGCTACAAAGCAGGCCGGCGGCCAGCGCGAACAACTTATTCATTGGGGGATTTCCTTAATAGAGAAAGGGCTCAGGCGCCGCCTTCGTAGACAATCTTCCAGGCGCCATCCTCCTTGATCCAGTACTGGCGCTTCTTCATGGTGTTGCTGAGATTGCTGCTGCGATAGTTCTGGTCGAAGGTGACGACGACCAGTTCTTCCTTGCCGGGACTGCGGAACATGCTGACGTTGTCCGCGGACACCTTGATCCACTGCTTGCCGGCGTTGACCTGGCGCTTTTGCGCCGACCACTGTGCGAAATCCAGCTTGCCGGACTGGAAACGCTGCGAGTAATGGCGCAGGTATTGTCCTGTATCGAGGCTTTCCCAGTCGCGGCGCCAGGTTTCGATGCTGACCGAAAGGGCGGTGCGTTCGGTTTGCCAGTCGTCGAGCGAGAGCCACTCGATGCTGTTGGAGATGATGACTGGCGTGGTGCCGATCTGCAGGTTCTTCGCCAGTGCATCGAGATCCTGGTTGGCGAGCACGACACAGCCGTCCGAGGCCTTCGGCGGGCGGGAGAAAGTGTCGGAAGGGGTGCCATGCAGCCAGATGCCGTGGCCGTTGCGGCCGAGGCGCTTGTCCCATTCGTTCGGGTAGTTGATCGGGAAGGCGCCGCTGCCGTAGAAGTCGCTCAGCTTTTGCCGCGGCAGGCTGGCGGTGACATGGTAGACGCCGATCGGAGTCTTCTTGTCGCCCTCGCGCAGCTTCTCCGCGCCGGCCTTGCCATGGGAAATGTAATAGTCGGCGACGAAGCGCGGCTTGCCGCCCTCGTTGCGATAGAGATAGAGGCGCGCCTTCTGCGTGTCGACCACCACCGCATACTTCTGCTCCGGGTGCATCTGCAGCAGATATCGGGGCACATAGTCGGCCAGCGGCTTGTCGCGATATGCCTTCAGGCGAGCGATGGCCTCCTCGCGCAGGTCGGACAGTTTGTCCTGCGGTGCGTTGGCGGCATTGCCCAGCGTCTCGATCGGCCGCGTGCGGGCGAGCAGCAGATCGCCCTTGATGAGGTGGCCAAGCCGGAAATTCGGAAAGGCCTTGAGCAATTGGTCGGTCTGGGCCAGCGCCGCATCGAGGCGGTTCTGCTCGATATGGGTGAACGCCTGCGCCAGCAAGGGCTCGGGGCCGAAATCGGAGAAGGTCTGCTCTGCGGCGGATGGCGCGGCGCCCGCGGCAAACAGCAAGGCTGTCGTCACGCGCCGAATGCTTGCGCTGGCTTTCATCAGTTGCCGACCCGCTCCTGCTGGATGAGCCACCTGCCATCGCGCCGGACCAGCACCATGGTCTTGGTGGCGGAAGTCTTCAGCTTGCCCGACTTGTAGTTCTGGCGGAACCTGGCCGTGGCGCGTTCGCCTTCGAGGGCCACCTGCAGGTTCTCGATGCCGATTTGGATCGACTCGGGTTTGTTGATCCGGCGGGCCCGCTCCGCTTCCCATGCGCTGCGTGGCTGACCGCCCGGCGTCTGGAAGTCGCTGGCGTAGGCGGCAAGATAGGCCTTGAAGTCTTTTGCGGACCAGGCGTCAGCCCAGCCGCGGAGGGCTTTTTCCACCTCAGGCTCGCCGCCGGCGGACTTGGCTTCGGCGACAGGGGCCGGTTTTGGATCGACGGGCTCGGTTCTCGCGGCGGGGGCCGGTTCCGGCTTTGTGGCCGAGGGGGCTTCCTGCTTCGCAGCCGGAGCAGCGGAGGCTGGCACCTTGCCGGTCGTGCTGCGCGAGGCGAGCGCGGCCGGACGGGCGGAGTTGCTCATCAGGTCGCGGATCAGCGCCAGCTTGGTTTGCGCGCTGGCGTTCGAGGAATCGATCTGCAGCGCTTTGTCGTAGGCCTGGCTGGCCATGCGGGCATAGATGTCGCCGAGGTTCTCGTGGGCCGTGGCATAGGACGGGTGCGTGCGGATGGCCATTTCCAGTGCGTTCTTGGCCTTTTCGAACTGGCGCTGCTGGGCGTAGAGCACGGCGAGGTTGTTGTAGGGTTCCGGCAGCTCCGGATAGTCCTCGGTCAGCTTGGTGAATACGACGATGGCATCATTCTGGCGGCCCATCTCGGTCAGGATGAGGCCCTTCATGAAGCGCGCCTGGGCATCCTTGGGCTTGGCGGCCAAAGCCTGGTCGGTTCTTTCCAGGGCAGGTCCAAGCTGGCCCTGCTTCATCAGACGACCGGCTTCCTGCAGAGGATCGGCGCTGGCCGTCGTCGGGGCCAACACGAGAAGCGCGGCGCCTAGCAGGCTGGCAAGGACGTGCGTTGGAACGGAAAGCCGCAGCAGGGTCATTCGGGGCAAGATCATTGTGTTATACTTTTCGGACATAGGCGTTTGAATAATTAGGCATTCTAGCAAGAATGGCGGCAGAACAACAATAATCGTCGCGACCCCCCGAGCCCTGCACCTCCCATGCTGAAAATCCACAATACCCTGCTGCGCGACAAGCAGGTGTTCGCCCCGATCGAGCCGGGCCTCGTCCGCATGTATGTCTGTGGCATGACAGTGTATGACTATTGCCACCTTGGCCATGCCCGCGTGCTGGTGGTGTTCGACATGGTGGCGCGCTGGCTGCGGACCAGCGGATACACGGTCCTGTACGTGCGCAACATCACCGACATCGACGACAAAATCATCCGGCGGGCGCAGGAAAACGGCGAGACGATCAAGGCGCTGACCGACCGCTACATCGCCTTCATGCACGAAGACGCTGAGGCGCTCGGCGTCCTGCAACCCGACCACGAGCCGCGCGCGACGGATCATGTGGCCGCCATGCAGCGCCTGATCGCCGCGCTGGAGAAGAACGGCTATGCTTACGTTGCGGCCAATCACGATGTCTGCTACAGCGTGCGCAAGTTCGAGGGCTATGGCCGTCTTTCGGGGAAATCCCTGGAGGACCTGCGCGCCGGTGAGCGCGTCGAAGTCATGGCAGGCAAGCACGATCCGCTCGACTTCGTTTTGTGGAAGCATGCCAAGGAGGGCGAGCCGGACGAGGCGAGATGGAATTCGCCCTGGGGCAGCGGTCGTCCGGGATGGCATATCGAATGCTCTGCCATGAGCTCGGAATTTCTCGGGCCGCATTTCGACATCCACGGCGGCGGTCAGGACCTGCAGTTTCCCCACCATGAGAACGAGATCGCCCAGAGCGAGGGTGCGCACGGCTGCCGTTTCGTGAACTACTGGATGCACAACGGCTTCGTGCGGGTAGACGACGAGAAGATGTCGAAGTCGCTCGGCAACTTCTTCACCATCCGCGAGGTGCTGAAGCAATATGATGCCGAGGTGGTGCGCTTCTTCATCCTACGCGCGCACTATCGCAGTCCGCTCAACTACTCCGATGCGCACCTCGACGATGCGCGCGGCGCGCTGACGCGCCTCTATACGGCGTTGAAGGGCATGTCCGCGGCGCCGGTGCCGATCGACTGGAACGAGCCGCACGCCGCCAGGTTCCGCGCCGCCATGGACGACGACTTCAACACGCCCGAGGCGATTGCCGTCCTGTTCGAACTGGCCAGCGAAGTGAACCGCTCGCGCTCGGCCGCCGCGGCTGGCCTGCTCAAGGCCCTCGGCGGCACGCTGGGCCTCATCGAGCGCGAGCCGGCGACTTTCCTTCAATCGGTGCCGGCAGCGGCCGGCCAGACCGACGCAACGGATATCGAAGCACGCATTGCCGCTCGTGCCGCTGCCAAGCAGGCGAAGAACTTCGCCGAGGCCGATCGCATCCGTGCCGAATTGCTGGCGCTGGGCATTGCGCTCGAGGACAAGCCGGGCGGCGCCACCGAGTGGCGCCGCGCCTGATCAGTGCAGGAACTGCCCCGTCTTGCTGATGATCGACAGGTCGACGAAGCTTGTGCCGGCGCGCTTGCTGCCCGAGTAGTCGATGATGAAGCCGCCAAGGTCGAAGTTGTTGAGTGACTCGAGTGCGGCGACAAGCTTGGCGCGGCTCAAATCCTTGCCGGCGCGGCGCAGCGCCTCGGCGAACACTTTGGCGGTCAGATAGCCTTCCAGGCTGTTGTAGGTGACATCCTTGCTGTCGGACTTTTTCGCCGCAGCGAGGAATTCCTTGGAAATGCCGTAGCTGGTACGAAGCGGGGAAGGCACCACCTGGGCAATGACGATGCCATGGGCATCCGCACCGAGCTCGGCGAGCAGCGCCTTGGCGCTGAGCACCGAGACACCGAAGAATTGCGGTCGCTGCCCGGTTTTGAGATATTCCCGGATGAATGCCGTCGACGCCTTGCCGGCCGTTACCATGATGATGGCACCGGGCTGGGTCTGCGCCACCTTGTCCACGATCGGCCGAAGGGCCTCCAGCTTGTTCATGTCTATGGGGGCCTCGATCGCCGGCTTGACGCCTTGGCGCTCGAAGGCGCCCTGCGCCGACTTCAGGCCGGCCTTGCCGAACGCGTCGTCCTGATAAACAACCGCAATCGACTTCACTCCGGTGGATTTCAGTTGCACGACCATCTTGTCGGTTTCGTCGCTGTAGCTCGCCCGGGTATGGAACAGCAGTTTAAGCTTGGGATCGCGTAGCCCGTCCGATCCACTCAAGGAGCCCACGACCGGTACCCGATGCTCGCTGACGATGGGCATGGAGGCCGCCGTGGCGCCGGTGCCGATCAGTCCGAAGAGGGTAAACACCTTGTCTTCGACCAGCAGCTTTCTGGCGTTTTCCGCCGCCAGCTTGGGATCGAACTTGTCATCATAGGACAGAAGCTTGATCTTGCGGCCGTGAATGCCGCCCTTTGCATTCACGGCATCGAAATACAGTTGGGCGCCGGCGCGGTATTGCAACGAAGGCTCGGCGACAGGGCCGGAGAACACGCCGGTCTGGCCGATCAGGATGCTGTCGGACGTGATGCCGGGATCCGCGGCGCCGGCGCAAAGCGCGTGCATCAGCGGGAAGAATGCGGCCAAGAGCCGCGAGATGGCTGGTTTCATGCCGGTCTCCTCCAGATTGTCATGCACCGGTAACCAACGGCCAACCTCGCATGGCCGATTAAGCGATACCACGCCTGTGAAAAGGACTGCGGGATGGTGTCGCACTTACCGCCAGGTCCGGCTGGGGATTCAGGCCGTAACCTTGTGCGCCGTTTTTTTAATGATACAAAAGAACCGGGAAATATACTACCTGATGTGTTGAAACGGGAGTCAACCTCCGAAGAAATCCTTGGCTTTATCCATCCAGGATTTCGCGCGAGGGTTGTGCCGGGAGCCGTCCTTGACGTTGATGGCTTCCAGTTCGCGCAACAGTTCCTTCTGGCGATCGGTCAAGTTGACGGGGGTTTCCACGACGACGTGGCACATCAGGTCGCCGTGGTGATGGCTGCGCACGCCTTTGATGCCCTTGCCGCGCAGACGGAACACTTTGCCACTCTGGGTCTCGGCCGGAATCTTGATCTTGGCCATGCCGTCGAGGGTGGGAATCTCGATCTCGCCGCCCAGCGCGGCGATGCTGAAACTGATCGGCATCTCGCAATGCAGGTCATCGTGGTCGCGCTGGAACACGGCGTGCGGCTTGATGTGGATTTGCACGTAAAGGTCGCCCGGAGGTCCGCCGCCCACGCCATGCTCCCCTTCGCCGGAGAGGCGGATGCGGTCCCCTTCGTCCACACCGGAGGGGATCTTCACCGAGAGCGTTTTATGCTGCTTGACCCGGCCGGCGCCATGGCAGGCCTGACAGGGGTCGGCGACGAAACGGCCGCTGCCGTGGCATTTCGGGCACGTCTGCTGGATGGAGAAGAACCCCTGCTGAATCCGTACCTGGCCGTGGCCGTGGCAGGTGGGGCAGGTGGTCGGGCTGGTGCCTTTCTTGGCGCCGCTGCCGCCGCAGGACTCGCACTCTTCCATGGTCGGGATGCGGATGCGCGTTTCGCTGCCGCGCGCGGCGTCCTCCAGCGAGATTTCAAGGTTGTAGCGCAGGTCGGCGCCGCGATAGACGCCGCCACGACCGCCGGTCCGCCCGCCGCCGAAAATGTCGCCGAAGATGTCGGAAAAGGCATCGCCGAAGTTGCCGAACCCGCCGCCCATGCCGGCGCCGCCCATGCCGGCATGTGGATCGACGCCGGCATGGCCGTACTGGTCATAGGCGGCGCGCTTCTGAGCGTCGGACAGGATTTCGTAGGCCTCCTTGGCTTCCTTGAAGTGCTCCTCGGCCTTCGGGTTGTCCGGATTGCGGTCCGGATGGTGCTTCATGGCCAGCTTGCGATAGGCCTTCTTGATCTCGTCATCCGACGCGTCGCGATTGACGCCGAGGACTTCGTAATAGTCTTTTTTGGCCATGATGGTTATCAATACACTACAGGCAACGCAGCCGGGTTAAGGGGCGCCTCAGGCGCCCGCTTCAACCCGGCCAGTTATGACGTCACATCGTGACGTTTTAACCCTTCTTGTCCTTCACTTCCGTGAACTCGGCGTCCACCACATCGCCGTCGTCTTTCTTCCCGCCGGCATCAGTGCCCGGCGCAGCGCCAGCCGCGGCCTGCTGCTCGGCATAGATTTTCTCGCCGAGTTTCTGGCTGGCCTGGGCCAACGCCGCGGTCTTGGCCTCGAGGGCCTCCTTGTCGCCACCCTTGATAGCCTCCTCCGCGTCCTTGATGGCGGACTCGATCCTGGCCTTCTCTTCGCCGTCGATCTTGTCGCCGTAGTCGGCCAGCGCCTTCTTCACCGAGTGCACCATGGCATCGCAGGCGTTGCGGGCATTGACCAGCTCGTGCAGCTTGCGGTCATCCTCGGCGTGCGCCTCGGCGTCCTTCACCATGCGGTTGATTTCGTCCTCGCTGAGGCCGGAACTTGCCTGTATCTTGATCTTGTTCTCCTTGCCGGTGGCTTTGTCCTTGGCCGAGACGTGCAGGATGCCGTTGGCGTCGATGTCGAAGGTGACCTCGATCTGCGGAAGCCCCCGCGGCGCCGGCGGAATGTCGGTGAGGTTGAACTGGCCGAGGCTCTTGTTTCCTGAGGCCATTTCGCGCTCGCCCTGCAGGACATGGATCGTCACGGCCGACTGGTTGTCGTCTGCGGTGGAGAACACCTGACTCTGCTTGGTCGGGATGGTGGTGTTCTTGCCGATCAGCTTGGTCATCACGCCGCCGAGGGTTTCGATGCCGAGCGACAGCGGGGTGACGTCGAGCAGCAGCACGTCCTTCACTTCGCCCTGCAGGACGCCGCCCTGAATGGCGGCGCCGACGGCGACGGCCTCGTCGGGGTTGACGTCCTTCCTCGGCTCCTTGCCGAAGAACTGCTTGACGGTATCCTGCACCTTGGGCATGCGGGTCATGCCGCCAACGAGTATCACGTCCTCGATATCGGAGACCTTGACGCCGGCGTCCTTGATGGCGACGCGGCAGGGCTCGATGGTGCGGGCGATGAGATCCTCCACCAGCGACTCGTACTTGGCGCGGGTGATCTTCAGGGTCAGGTGCTTCGGTCCCGAGGCATCGGCCGTGATGTAGGGCAGGTTGATCTCGGTCTGCTGCGAGCCGGAGAGCTCGATCTTGGCCTTTTCCGCAGCCTCCTTGAGGCGCTGCAGGGCCAGCACGTCGTTCTTGAGATCGACCCCTTGCTCCTTCTTGAACTCGGTGACGATGTAATCGATCAGGCGCTGGTCGAAGTCCTCGCCGCCGAGGAAGGTGTCGCCGTTGGTCGACAGCACCTCGAACTGGTGCTCACCCTCGATTTCCGCTATTTCGATGATGGAAATGTCGAAGGTGCCACCGCCGAGGTCGTACACCGCGATCTTGCGGTCGCCTTCCTTTTTGTCGAGGCCGAAGGAGATGGCTGCCGCCGTCGGTTCGTTGATGATGCGCTTGACTTCCAGTCCGGCGATCTTGCCGGCGTCCTTGGTGGCCTGGCGCTGGCTGTCGTTGAAGTAGGCTGGCACGGTGATGACGGCTTCAGAGACTTCCTCGCCGAGGTAGTCTTCCGCAGTCTTTTTCATCTTGCGCAGCACCTCGGCGGAGACCTGCGGCGGGGCCATCTTCTTGCCGCGCACTTCCACCCAGGCGTCGTTGTTGTCGGCCTTGACGATCTTGAAGGGCATCAGGTCGATGTCCTTCTGCACTTCCTTTTCTTCGAAACGGCGGCCGATCAGGCGCTTTACCGCGAAGAGGGTGTTCTTGGCGTTGGTCACCGCCTGGCGCTTGGCCGCCGCGCCGCAGAGGATCTCGCCGTCGTCGGCGTAGGCGACGACCGAAGGCGTCGTGCGGGCGCCCTCCGCGTTTTCGATGACCTTGGGCTTGCCGCCCTCCATGATGGCGACGCAGGAGTTGGTGGTGCCGAGGTCGATGCCGATGATCTTGCCCATGATGGTTCCTTGAAAATGTTGGTTAAGCCTGTGTCGGATATGGGGATTTAGGGAGGAATTTCAAGCGTCCGGCACTCTCGAGACGATGACCAGGGCCGGGCGCAGTACCCGTTCGTTGAGTGCGTAGCCCTTCTGCAGCACCTGCAGAACACGGTTCGCCTCGCCCTCGGCCGCGACGGTGCTGATGGCCTGGTGGAGATTCGGATCGAATTTCTCGCCGAGCGGATTGAGTTCGGTCAGGCCGGATTTCTCGAAGGCCGTGACGAGCTGCTTCAGGGTGAGTTCGACGCCGTTGCGGAGGTTCTCGGCGGATGCGCCCTCGGCGGCCAGCGCCGCTTCCAGGCTGTCCTTCACAGGCAGCATTTCAGCGGCGAATTTCTCGGCGGCGTATTTGTGCGCCCTGGCGATGTCTTCCTGGGCGCGGCGGCGCAGATTCTCGGTTTCAGCCTTGGCGCGCAGCCAGGCATCGTTGAGTTCGGCTACCTTCTGCTCGGCGGCAAGCAGCAGCGCATCGGGGCCGACGAGCCGTTCGGCCGGGGTTTCCAGGCCGCTTGCGGCCGTTGCAGTCGGTTCCGCGGCCGGCTCCGTAGCCTGGCCGGGTGGGGTCGGTTGGGTGTCTTGCACGCTTCTCTGCTCCCTTTGGCAATTTCTTCGAAATTGAGGCGGTTTCGCCCTTTTCAAGGGGGCGGATTGTAATCCAGGCCGGAAGGCATGGCTGGCGCCCTTGCCGCTTCCATCCTGCTGGCCTAGGATGGCGGCCATGGGAAAGAAGGATTCGGTCGAGGCCATCGGCAAATATCGCGTCCTGAGGGAACTGGGACGCGGCGCCACGGCCACCGTGTACCTGGCGGAGGAGCCGGGCCGGACGGAGCCGGTGGCCATCAAGCTGGTGCGCTTCGAAGGCAGCGCTGACGAGGCGCAATGGACGCGTCGGCTGAAGAAGCTGTTCGCCACCGAAGGGGCGATGGCAAAAAAGCTCGACCACCCCAACATCATCCGCATCTATGACACGGTGCTCGAGGACGATCAGGCCTACATCGTGATGGAGCACGTCTCCGGCCGGGAATTGTCGAACTTCTGTTCCTTCGACAAGCTGCTGCCCCTGCACCGCGTCGTCGGCATCATTTTCAAGTGCTGCCTGGCGCTTGACTATGCCTTCAAGCAGGGCGTCATCCATCGCGACATCAAGCCGGCCAATATCCTGGTCGACGACCAGGACAACGTGAAGATCATGGATTTCGGCCTGGCCCTGAACACGGCCAAGAAGAGCGAGACCGACTCGACCTTCATCATGGGTGTCGGCTCGCCGGCCTACATGTCTCCGGAGCAGATCAAGGGCTATCCGCTCAACCAGAAGACCGACCTCTATTCGCTCGGCGTCGTCCTCTTCCACATGCTGACCGGGCGCCTGCCTTTCCGCGCCGCCAGCACTGCGCAACTGGTGTACAAGATCATCAATGCCGATCCGCCCATGCCGAGCCAGATCAATCCGAACGTGCCTGCCTCCATGGACAACATCGTTCGCCGGGCGCTGGAGAAGGACCTGTATTCGCGCTACCGCAACGGTGCCGAGATGGCGCAGGACTTGTCTTCGGTGCGCTTCCAGGTGGTCGACGACAATTGGGTGGCGCTCGACACATCACGTCTGGAGGCGCTGAAAACACTGGAGTTTTTCCGCGGCTTCGAGGAGCTTGAGTTGTGGGAAGTGCTGCGCATCAGCACCTGGCGCATGATTCCGGCTGACACCCTGCTCATGCGCGAGGGCGACGAGGAGTCGGGATTCGGCATCGTCATCGAGGGGGAGGTCGAGGTGTCCGTGGAAGATCGGGTCATCTGCCGGCTCGGCACGGGCGAAGTGGTGGGGGAGATGGCCTACCTCAACCAGGATGCACCGCGCCGCAGCGCCTCGGTGGTGACGCTGACGCCGATCGCCTATCTGGACATCAACAATGCCGCCCTGGCGCTGGCCACCGAGGAATGCTTCCAGCGGATCCAGAAAAGGCTGGTGGCGACCGCGATCCGCCGCCTCGCGGCGGCGGATCGCAGCCTCGCCAGCCATGGCGAGCAGGCCCACAAGCCGGTCGCCGCTGAGAAGCTGGAAATCGAGCTTGCGCTGGAACCGATGGACACGCCGCCCGCCGTCGAGCCGGGGAAGAGGGGCTGATCAGGCCGTCGGTCGATTTGCTGCAGGCAGGCGGCCCGGCCGTTTTCGCCGAGACAGATGCCGATCGAGCGCGTCGCCGAGGGAGGCGTTGTGCCGCTGCGCAGATCGAATGGCGCGACGAGGCGATCCGGGGCAAGGGTGCCGACTCGGCGCTCGCGCAGGTCCGCCAGCATGACGATCGCCTCCACCGCGGGCAACCAGACGAGCAGGCGATCGAATGCGGCGTTGTTTCCGACGATCCAGCGACAGATGGGTTCCCCGATCAACGGTTTGCCGAGCAGCGGCGAGTAAAGTCAGTCGCCGGAGGACGGCGATTTACCAGTGATTACGGCAAAATCGCGCAATCCGAGAAGATGGTGAGACGCGCCTGTCGCGTCGAAAGAAGCTGGCCCGCGAACGAAGCTTTCGCAGAAAGTAAATGTTCGCGGCGCGATTCGCACGTCAGGGCGTCTCGGAAAAACATATCGGCACGAATGCGGAAAACTTGAGGCCAATTTATGCGCCGGCGATCGGCGGATCAGGCCTGTGCAGTGATCCAGCGAACCAGGTTGCCGGCGTCCATGGCACCGGACTGGCGCGCGATCTCGCGGCCGTTGCGGAATACGATCAGCGTCGGGATGCTGCGGATGCCGTAGCGGGCGGCGATCTCTTGGGCTTCCTCGGTATTCAGCTTGGCCAGACGGTAGCGCGGCTCGAGCTGGTGGGCGGCCTGGGCGTAGGCCGGTGCCATCATGCGGCAGGGTCCGCACCACGGCGCCCAGAAATCCACGACCACCGGGATGCCGCTGCGGCCGACATGATCGTCGAAGCGGGCTTCGTCCAGTTCGACAGGATGGCCGGTGAACAAGGCCCGCCTGCATTTTCCGCAGTTTGGCCGGTCGGCCAGGCGATCGGTCGGAACCCGGTTTGCGGCATTGCAATGGGGGCAGACGATGATGTGCGGGTGCGGCATGGGTTGTCCTGGGCCCGGTGTTGTCCGTGTAGGCGTATTTGCTGGCGGCAGGCGGAAAAATCAAGGGCCTCAAGTTTTGTCCTGAACGGCCGTAACAGCTTTGTTGCCCAATCCGGAGAATGAGGTGAAGAAAAAATCCCCGATCTACGGCGTGACCCGAGTCGATAACGAGGGCAGTCGCACCCACGGCTGGCTGGTCACCATCCAGCGCCGTGGCGTCATTTTCCGCAAGCAGTTCAGCGATGGCGTGTTCGGCGGAAAAAGCCGATCATTGGCGGCGGCCAAGGCCTATCGCGACGGGATTGTCGCGCAGCACCCGCCGCTCACGAAGCGGGAGCATGCCGAGATACTGAAGAAAAACAACAAATCCGGCGTGGTTGGTGTCTGCCGCTACTGCGCCTCCACAGGCAGCGGAAAAGCGCCGGCCGAACAACGCTGGCTCTGGGTCGCCTCCTGGGTGTTGCCCGATGGGCGAGTCAGGCGGGCCAAGTTTTCCGTGAACAAGTACGGCGAAGAAGGGGCCTTCAGGCAGGCCGTGAAAGCGCGCCGCAGCGCTCTTAGGCAGATGCAGGGCAACTTTGATCCCGGTGCGACCCGCCGCAAGCTGGGCAAATCGCGCGCCTGATCAGCCGGCGAGCCGGTTGCTCACCAGGTCGGCGAGCGCCTTGATCCATTCGTGCCGTTCGTTAAGGCAGGGTATGCAGCGGAATTCCTTGCCGCCCGAAGCCAGAAAGGCCGCGCGGCCTTCCATGGCGATCTCTTCCAGCGTTTCCAGGCAGTCCGCGACGAAGCCTGGGCAGACCACGTCCACCCGCCCGACGCCGCCGCGCCCCAGCGCCTCCAGCATTTGCCGTGTGTAGGGCTGCAGCCATTCGGCTGCTCCGAAGCGCGACTGGAAGGCGATGGCGTAATCATCATCGTTCAGTCCGAGTTCGCTTGCCAGCAGGCGGCCGGTCTCGAGGCATTGCCCGTAATAGGGATCGCCCCGCCCGATGCTGGCCTTCGGCAGGCCGTGGAAGCTCATTACCAGCTTCTCCGGCCGTCCGTAATCCATCCAGTGGGCACGGATGCCGGCAGCCAGGGCCGCAATGTAGCCCGGGCTGTCATGGAAGCGCTCAAGCGCTTCGATGGCGACGGACTGCGGATTGCGGCGCACCCATCCTGCAACGGCATCCATGGCGCTGGCCGTGGTGGTGGCGGAATACTGCGGATAGAGTGGGACGACCAGAATGCGCGTGCAGCCGGCCGCCTTAAGGCGGTCCAGCGCAGCGGCGACAGAAGGCTCGCCGTAGCGCATGGCCCATTCGACGACGATGTCGCTCCGCCCGGACTGGCCAAGGTAGCCGCGCAGGAGCTTGGCCTGACGTTCCGTGTGAACCTTCAGGGGAGAGCCTTCTGGCATCCATATCCTGGTGTACTTGTCCGCCGAAGCCTTCGGCCGGGTGTTGAGGATGACCAGATTGAGCACCAGCCACCACAGTGGGCGCGGCAGGCCGACGACGCGGGGGTCCCAGAGGAACTGCTTCAGATACGAGCGCAGGGCCGGCGCCGTCGGCGCTTCAGGCGTGCCCAGGTTGATGAGGAGGACGGCCGGCTTGCCTGCGTGCGCAAGGGGCTGCATCATGGCGCGGAAAGGGCGCTCGAGAGCAGCTTGGCGGTGATGTCGACGATGGGGATGACGCGCTCGTAGGCCATGCGCGTCGGGCCGATGACGCCGACCGAGCCGACGACGCGCCCGTCGACCTCGTAGGGAGCGGTGATGACGCTGCACTCGTCGAGCGGGGCGAGCCCCGACTCGCCGCCGATGAAGACCTGCACCCCTTCGGCCCGATTGCTCAGGTCGAGCAGCTGTACCAGGCTGGTGCGCTGGTCGAAGAGGGCGAACAGCTCGCGCAGGCGGCTCATGTTGGAGGAGATGTCCGCGATTTCAAGGAGGTTCTTCTCGCCCGAGATGACGTACTGCTCGGAAGTATCCGCCACCGCCCGGCCGCCGGCTTCCATGGCGGCCGTCATCAATTCGGTCATGTCGGCGTGCAACTGGCGCAGTTCATCGCGCACCCGGCTGCGGATCTCGGCGAAATCGAGCCCGGCAAAATTCTGGTTGAGGTAGTTGGCGGCGCTGACCAGTTCGGCGGGCGTGTAGGCGCGCTGGGTGAACAGGATGCGGTTCTGCACGTCGCCCTCGGCCGTCACGATGATGAGCAGGACGCGTTTCTCGGACAGGCCGAGGAACTCGATCTGGCGGATCCTGGGCGTGACGCGCCGCGGCGCCACCACGACACCGGCAAAGCGGGTCAGCTCGGACAGCAGCTGCGAAGCCGAGCTGATCAGCCGCTGCGGCTGGTCGGGCTGCAACTGTTCCTCGAGTTCGTGGATCTTGGCCTCCGGCAGCGGCTGCACGGTAAGCAGGCTGTCGACGAAGAAGCGGTAGCCGCGCGGCGTCGGCACTCGCCCGGCGGAGGTGTGCGGGCTGGCGATGAAGCCCAACTCCTCCAGATCGGACATGACGTTGCGCACCGTCGCCGGCGAGAGTTCCAGGCAGGAGTGCTTCGACAAGGCGCGCGAGCCCACCGGCTGGCCTTCCGCGACGTAGCGTTCGATCAGCGTCTTGAGGAGAATTTGGGAGCGTTGGTCCAGCATTGCTTGCATTGTACAAAAATGGCGGCGGGATGCAGCAGATGCAAGCCCCGGAAACGTGCGCCGATTTGTGGTTAAATTCTCGCCATGAGTCCTGTTTTCAGAACTATCGCACTGATCGGCAAGTATAAAAGCCCCGAGATCGCCGAATCGCTGATGGTGCTGGCGGAGTTTCTCAGGAGCCGCGGCATCGACGTGATGGTCGAGGAGGGCACTGCCGCCCTGGTGGGCGCGGACGGCTTTGCCATCGCCTCCTACGCCAGCATCGGCCGGCGTGCCGACCTGGCCATCGTGCTTGGCGGCGACGGCTCCATGCTGACGGCCGCCAGGCAACTGGCGGAATCCGACGTGCCTTTGGTCGGCGTCAATCAGGGCCGGCTCGGCTTCATGACCGACCTCGCCCGCGACGACATGCTCGACGGCGTGGGCGATCTGATCGAGGGCAAGTTCAAGAGCGAACAGCGCTGCCTGCTCGAGGCTTCGGTGCAGCGCGGCGACGACTGTATCTTCCGCACGCAGGCCCTCAACGACGTGGTGGTTAACAAAGGCGACCTCGGCCGCATGATCGAGTTTGCCGTTTCCATCGACGGGGAGTTTCTCTATAACCAGCGCTCCGACGGGCTGATCGTCGCCACGCCGACCGGCTCCACCGCCTATGCCCTGTCGGCCAACGGCCCGATCCTGCATCCGGCCGTTCCCGGCATGGCGCTGGTGCCGCTCTGCCCGCATGCGCTGTCCAACCGGCCGATCACGGTAAGCAACGACAGCCGGATCGAGATCGTGCTGCACATGCCGCATCGCGCCCGCGTGCATGCCGACGGGCAGGAAAAATGCGACCTGGAGGCAGGGGATCGCGTCGGCGTGTCGCGATCGCGCCTATCGATCCGCCTGCTGCATCCGCTCGGCTACAGCTATTTCGCCATGCTGCGCGAAAAGCTGCACTGGAGCGAAACGCCGCGCCGGTACTGATGCACGATGTTGCGACGCATTCACATCCGCGACTACGTCATCGTCGATATCCTGGAACTGGAATTCGCCCCGGGCTTCGGCGCCCTGACGGGCGAGACAGGTGCGGGGAAGTCGATCCTGGTTGACGCCCTTTCACTGGCGCTGGGCGAGCGGGCCGACCCGTCTTCGGTGCGCAGCGGCTGCGACAAGGCCGAGATCAGCGCCGAGTTCGCCGTTGCGGCCGGCAGCCCGCTGGCCGTTTGGCTGCGCGCCAGTGATTTCGAGGACGACGCCTGCCTGCTGCGCCGCGTGATCGAGTCGAACGGGCGCTCGCGCGGCTACATCAACGGCGTGCCGGCGACGCTGGGCCAAATGCGCGAGACGGCCGATTTCCTGGCCGACATCCATGGCCAGCACGCTCACCACAGCCTGTTGCGCGCGGACACCCAGCGCCGTTTGCTCGACGGCTTGGCTGGCCAGGAGCCTCTGGCAGGGGCGGTGGCGTCACTCCACACGGCTTGGCGCAAGGCGAAAGAGGCGCGCCTCGCAGCCGAGAAAAATGCCGAGGCGAATGCACGCGAGCGCGAGATGCTGGCCTGGCAGGCGAAAGAAGTGACCGGGCTCGGCTTCGATGCCGACGCCTGGGCCGAGACGGCAATCGAGCACAAGCGGCTTGCCCATGCCGCCTCGCTGCAGACGGGCGTCGAGGAGGCGCTGGAGGGACTGTCCGAAGGCGAGCGCGCCGCGATGTGGCAGGTCGAACGCATCGGCGCCCGGCTGCGCCAGCTGGTCGATTACGATCCTTCGCTGAAGGAGGCGCTGGAAGTCGTCGCGAGCGCCCAGATTCAGCTGCAGGAGGCGGCACATGCCCTGCGCCATTACCGTGAGCGCATCGATGTCGATCCGGCGCGCCTCGGCGAAGTCGAGCTCCACATGCGGGCAGTGCACGACGCCGCCCGCAAATACCGCGTCCAGCCGGACGAGCTGCCGAGGCTGCTGGCCGCATGGGGCGCGCGCCTGATCGAACTGGATACCCTCCAGGATGCCGTCGCGCTGGCCGAACGCGAGGCGCAGGCCCGGCAGGCGTATCTTGTCCAGGCGGAACGGCTCAGCAAGGGACGCCGCAAATCCGCGGCGTCTCTTGGCAAGGCCGTGAGCGAGGCCATGCAGCAACTGGCCATGCCGGGCGGACGGTTCGAGGTTGCAATCGAGAAGCTGCCGGAAGGCGCCGCCCACGGCCTGGAGAATGTCGAGTTTCGCGTCAGCGCGCATGCCGGCCAGCCTCTCGGCACGCTGTCCCGGGTTGCCTCTGGCGGAGAGCTTTCGCGCATTGGCCTGGCTATCCAGGTGATCGCCTCGGCGGCGGGCAATGTGCCGACCCTGGTCTTCGACGAGGTGGATGTCGGCATCGGCGGCGGCGTGGCCGAGATCGTCGGACGCCTGCTCAAGCAGCTCGGCGGCGAGCGCCAGGTGCTGTGCGTGACGCATCTGCCACAGGTGGCGGCGCAGGCCGACTGGCAGTGGACCATCGCCAAGGAGGAGGCGGGCAAGGGCGTCGTCAGCCGCGTCACGCCGCTCGACCGCGACGGCCGCATCGAGGAGATCGCCCGCATGCTGGGCGGCATGAAGATCACGCCGACCACCCGCAAGCATGCGGCGGAAATGCTCGGCTACTGAACCAGGTTTGGCATGCCGAACATCGTCACGAGCCCCGTGACGATGAACACTCCTGCCGCAGCGATGCGGATCGCCTTCATCGGCAGCTTCTGTGCCAGCGCCTCGCCCACCAGCACCGCCGGGATGTTGGCGATCAGCATGCCCAGCGTCGTGCCGATCACCACCGCGGCCAGCATGTCGAAGCGCGCGCCCAGCGCCACCGTCGCCAGTTGCGTCTTGTCGCCCATCTCGGCGATGAAGAAGGCGACGGCGGCGGTGACGAAGGCGCCGGCCCGATGCAGCTTCGGATCGTCATCGAGCGAGTCCGGATGCAGCGTCCACAGGCCGAAGCCGATGAAGAGCAGCCCGGTGGCCCAGGGCAGCACCTGAGGCGAGGCCAGGCTTGCCAGCCAGACCCCGACCGAGCCGGCCAACGCGTGGTTGAGGAAGGTGGCAGCGAAAATGCCGAGAATGATCGCCCCCGGCTTCCTCAGTCGCGCGGCGAGAACGAAGGACAGCAGCTGTGTCTTGTCGCCGATCTCGGCCAGTGCGACGAGCACGGTCGACGTCAGGAAGGCGTCCATGGCTTGGCTGGCCGGCGCTACTGCTTCTTGTTCGGGCAGTTCGGCTTGATGCAGTCGGCGTAAATGTGCAGCGCGTGCTCATGCATCTGGAAGCCGCGCTCCTTGGCAATTTTTTTCTGGCGTTTCTCGATTTCGGGATCGTAGAACTCCTCCACCTTGCCGCACTGCAGGCAGACGAGGTGGTCGTGGTGCTTGCCCTCGTTCAGTTCGAACACCGCTTTGCCGGACTCGAAGTAATGCCGTTCGAGCAGCCCGGCCTGCTCGAACTGCGTTAGCACCCGATAGACCGTCGCCAGGCCGATATCCATGCCTTCGGCAACCAGGGCAAGATAGACTTCTTCGGCCGTCATGTGACGGCTGCCGGTATCCGCATGGGCCTTCTGGAACAGGTCGAGAATCTTCAGGCGCGGGAAGGTCGCCTTGAGGCCCATGCTTTTCAGATCCTGCGAATTGCTCATGGCGGCGGGGAGTCGGGAGAAAATGATCATTATGATATAGTCTCGCGCGTTCGTTGAGAAACCCCGGCCTTTGATTCCGCATGCGACTCCTGCGCACCCTGCCTCTCCTTTTGCCGCTGGCGGCCTGCTCGAACATGCAGATGCCCGACGTGGCCTCCGCCGTCACGCCCTATCGCATCGACATCCGCCAGGGCAACTATGTCACGCAGGAGATGGTGGCCCAGCTGAAGCCCGGCATGACTCGCGACCAGGTGCGTTTCATCCTCGGCACGCCGCTGGTGGCGGACATCTTTCATGCCGACCGCTGGGATTACATCTACAGCTTCAAGCCCGGCCGTGGCGAGTTGCAGTTGCGCCGCTTCGCCGTTTTTTTCGAGGACAACAGGCTGGCGCGGGTTGCCGGCGACGTGGTCGGCGCCGAGCCGGGCGAGACGGAAGCGGCAGCGACCGCGGCCGCCTCGGCGCGTGCGCGCGTGATCGAGATTGCGCCAATGGCGGAAAAGCAGGAGGCCAAAGAAGGCGACAAGCCAGCGGAAGCCGCAGCCAGGCCCGCGGACGGGGCGCCTCCCGTCGAGAAGCAGTAAGCAGCGCCGGGCGTCCTGTCCGGCGCAGCGAATAAACCAGGAGCCGAACCATGAAGATTGCGATAGCCGGCAGTTCCGGCCGCATGGGGCGCACGCTCATCGAAGCCGTGCTGAAGGACAAGGAGATGCAACTGGCGGCCGCGCTCGACGTGGTCGGCAGCCCCTTTCTTGGCAAGGACGCCGGGGAACTGGTCGGCTTGCCCTGCGGCGTATCGATTACCACCGACTTAGACGCGGCGCTGGCCGGCGTCGACTGCCTGGTCGACTTCACGCGGCCGGCCGGCACGCTGGCGCATCTGGCCAGTTGCCGTCGCCTTGGCGTGGCGACGGTGATCGGCACCACCGGCATGGAGGCCGGGCAAAAACGGCTGATCGAGGAGGCCGCGCGCGACATTCCGATCGTCTTTGCTCCGAACATGGCAGTTGGCGTCAATCTTGTCTTCAAGCTGCTGGACACCGCCGCCCGCGTACTCAGCCACGGCTACGACATCGAGATCGTCGAGGCGCACCACCGCCATAAGATAGACGCCCCTTCCGGCACTGCCCTGCGCATGGGCGAAGTGGTGGCGGCGGCGCTCGGGCGCGACCTGAAGCAGTGCGCCGTATACGGCCGCGAGGGCGTCACCGGAGAGCGCGCCCCCTCCACCATCGGCTTCGCCACGGTGCGCGGCGGGGACATCGTCGGCGACCACACCGTGCTCTTTGCCGGCACCGGCGAGCGCATCGAGATCACCCACAAGGCTGCTTCGCGCATGCCCTACGCACTGGGCAGCCTGCGCGCGGCGCGCTTCCTCAAGGGGCGCAAGAATGGCCTCTTCGACATGCAGGATGTGTTGGGCCTGCGCTGAAGATTGCAGACCGAGCGGTTTCTGAGGTAGACTTCGAAAGTTTTATCCCGAGCGGGAGGGGCCGGCAGCCCGTCCCGCTTCGCATATCTACAACAATCCGCAGCGCGCCCGGTCATCGCCTTGGCACGCCTGCGCAGTGCCGACAGGAGCGCTTAAGTGTCTGATTTTCCGAAAGCCATCCTCGCCTTAGCGGATGGGACGGTATTTCGCGGAATCGGCATTGGCGCCACGGGTTCCAGCGTCGGCGAGGTGGTGTTCAACACCGCCATGACCGGCTATCAGGAGATCCTCACCGACCCCTCCTACTGCCGGCAGATCGTCACCCTGACCTATCCCCACATCGGCAACACGGGCATCAACCGCGAGGACTGCGAAGCCTCCAAGGTGCATGCCGCCGGCCTGGTGATTCGCGACCTGCCGCTGCTGGCCTCCAACTTCCGCAGCGAACGGACCCTGACCGATTACCTCAAGGCCGAGAACGTCGTCGCCATCGCCGGCATCGACACGCGCAAGCTGACGCGCATTCTGCGCGAAAAGGGCGCCCAGAGCGGCTGCCTGGCCACCGGCGAGATCGACGAGGAAAAGTCAGTCGCCGCAGCACGGCGCTTCCCAGGCCTGGCCGGCATGGACCTGGCCAAGGTGGTGAGCACCGAAACGTCCTACGCCTGGACCGAAGGCGAATGGGCGCTCGGCAGGGGCTACGTCACGCCAGCGTCCGCACATTTCCGTGTCGTCGCCTTCGACTACGGCGTCAAGCGCAACATCCTGCGCATGCTGGCGAGCCGCGGTTGCCGCGTTACCGTGCTGCCGGCGCAGGCGCAGGCCTCCGAGGCGCTGGCACTGAATCCGGACGGGGTGTTTCTTTCCAACGGTCCGGGCGACCCCGAGCCTTGCGGTTACGCCATCGCCGCCATCCGCGAGATCCTCGCGCGCGGCATTCCGACCTTCGGCATCTGCCTCGGGCATCAGCTGCTGGGCCTGGCCTCCGGCGCAAAGACGATGAAAATGAAATTCGGCCACCACGGCGCCAACCATCCGGTGAAGGACCTCGATTCGGGCCAGGTGCTGATCACCAGCCAGAACCACGGCTTCGCCGTCGATGCCGCCACCTTGCCGACCAATCTGCGCATGACCCATGTCTCGCTCTTCGACGGCAGCCTGCAGGGCATGGTGCGCACCGACGTGCCGGCCTTCTGCTTCCAGGGCCACCCCGAGGCCAGCCCCGGGCCGCACGATCTGGCCTACCTGTTCGACCGTTTCATCGGGATGATGGAGCAGCGCAAGCATGCCTAAGCGTACCGACATCCATTCCGTCCTCATCATCGGCGCCGGCCCGATCATCATCGGCCAGGCCTGCGAGTTCGATTACTCCGGCGCCCAGGCCTGCAAGGCGCTGCGCGACGAGGGCTACAGGGTCGTCCTGGTCAATTCCAACCCGGCGACGATCATGACGGACCCGGAGACGGCCGACGTCACCTACATCGAGCCGATCCACTGGACGATGATCGAGAAGATCATCGAGAAGGAGCGCCCCGACGCGCTGCTGCCGACCATGGGCGGCCAGACTGCGCTCAATTGCGCGCTCGACCTGGCCCGGCACGGCGTGCTGGAAAAATATGGCGTCGAACTGATCGGCGCCTCGCGCGAGGCGATCGACAAGGCCGAGGACCGCGAGAAGTTCAAGGCGGCGATGACGAAAATCGGCCTGGGCAGCGCGCGCTCGGCCATCGCCCACAGCCTGGAGGAGGCCTCGCAGGTGCAGGCAGCGATCGGCTACCCGGCCATCATCCGCCCGTCCTTCACGCTGGGCGGCACCGGCGGCGGCATCGCCTACAACCAGGAGGAGTTCGTCGAGATCTGCAAGCGCGGTCTGGAAGCTTCGCCCACGCGCGAGCTTCTGATCGAGGAATCGCTGCTGGGCTGGAAAGAGTTCGAGATGGAGGTGGTGCGCGATCGCAGTGACAACTGCATCATCGTCTGCTCGATCGAGAACCTCGACCCGATGGGCGTGCACACCGGCGACTCGATCACCGTGGCGCCGGCGCAGACGCTGACGGACAAGGAATACCAGATACTGCGCGACGCCTCCATTGCCGTGCTGCGCGAGATCGGCGTCGACACCGGCGGCTCCAACGTCCAGTTCGCCATCAATCCGGCTGACGGGCGCATGATCGTCATCGAGATGAATCCGCGCGTGTCGCGCTCCTCGGCGCTGGCCTCCAAGGCCACCGGCTTTCCCATTGCCAAGGTCGCCGCCAAGCTGGCAGTCGGCTACACGCTCGACGAACTGAAAAACGAGATTACCGGCGGTGCCACCCCGGCTTCCTTCGAGCCAACCATCGACTACGTCGTCACCAAGGTGCCGCGCTTTGCCTTCGAGAAATTCCCGCAGGCCAACGACCGGCTGACCACGCAGATGAAGTCGGTGGGCGAGGTGATGGCCATCGGCCGCACCTTCCAGGAATCCTTCCAGAAGGCCCTGCGCGGGCTGGAGGTGAGCGTCTACGGCCTGGACGAGATGGATGCCGACGAGGACACCATCGAACAGGAGCTGGCCAATCCGGGCGCCCAGCGCATGTGGCACCTGGGCCAGGCCTTCCGCAACGGCATGAGCCGGGAGAAGGCCTTCCAGCTGACCCGGATCGACCCGTGGTTCCTGGTGCAGATCGAGGACATCGTGCGCGAGGAGGCGGCGCTCGCCGGCCAGAAGCTGCACGATCTCGATGCCGACGAGATGCGGCGCCTGAAGCGCAAGGGCTTCTCCGACCGGCGCCTGGCAAAGCTGATGGACAGTACGGAAACCGCCGTGCGCATGCACCGCCACGCCCTCGATGTCCGGCCGGTGTTCAAGCGCGTCGACACCTGCGCCGCCGAGTTCGCCACCCACACCGCCTATCTGTACTCCACCTACGAGGAGGAGTGCGAGGCGCAGCCGACGAAGCGCAGGAAGATCATGGTGCTCGGCGGCGGGCCCAACCGCATCGGCCAGGGCATCGAGTTCGACTACTGCTGCGTGCATGCGGCGCTGGCCATGCGCGAGGACGGCTTCGAGACCATCATGGTCAACTGCAACCCGGAGACGGTGTCCACCGACTACGACACCTCCGACCGCCTCTATTTCGAGCCGCTCACCCTGGAGGATATCCTCGAGATCGTGAACGTCGAGCAGCCGGCCGGGGTGATCGTGCAGTTCGGCGGCCAGACGCCGCTGAAGCGCGCCCTCGACCTGGAGGCCAACGGCGTGCCGATCATCGGCACCAGCCCCGACATGATCGACGCCGCCGAGGACCGCGAGCGCTTCCAGAAGATGCTGCATGAACTCGGGCTCAAGCAGCCGCCCAACCGCACGGCGCGCACGGAAGGCGACGCCATCCGCCTCGCCGCCGAGATCGGCTATCCGCTGGTGGTGCGGCCGAGCTACGTGCTGGGCGGCCGCGCCATGGAGATCGTGCACGAGCAGAAGGACCTCGAGCGCTACATGCGCGACGCCATCAAGGTGTCCAACGACTCGCCGGTGCTGCTCGACCGCTTCCTCAACGACGCCACCGAGGTGGATGTCGATGCGCTCTCCGACGGCAAGCAGGTGATCATTGGCGGCATCATGCAGCACATCGAGCAGGCCGGCGTGCATTCGGGCGATTCCGCCTGCTCGCTGCCGCCCTACACGCTTTCCAAGGACATCCAGAACGAACTGCGGCGCCAGACCGAACAGATGGCCAAGGCCCTCAACGTCGTCGGTCTGATGAACGTGCAGTTCGCCATCCAGGACGGCACGGTGTATGTGCTGGAAGTGAATCCGCGCGCCTCGCGCACCGTGCCCTTCGTCTCCAAGGCGACCGGGCGGCCGCTGGCCAAGGTGGCGGCACGTTGCATGGCCGGCACCAGCCTGGCCGGGCAGGGCGTCATGCGCGAAATCGTGCCGCCCTTCTATTCGGTGAAGGAGGCGGTGTTCCCCTTCGTCAAGTTTCCCGGCGTCGACACCATCCTCGGCCCGGAGATGAAGTCCACCGGCGAGGTGATGGGCGTGGGCCGCAGCTTCGCCGAGGCCTTCGTCAAGTCGCAGCTCGCCGGCGGCACCCGGCTGCCCAAGTCGGGCAAGGTGTTCATCTCGGTCAAGGAACAGGACCGCGCCAAGGCGGTCGAGGTGGCAAAGGACCTGGCCGGACTCGGCTTCACGCTGCTTGCCACGCGCGGTACCGGCGGCGCCATCGAGGCTGCCGGCCTCAAGGTGCAGGTGGTGAACAAGGTGGCCGAGGGCAGGCCGCACATCGTGGACATGATCAAGAACAACGAGGTGGCGCTGATCATCAACACCGTCGAGGAGAAGCGCCAAGCCATTGCCGACTCGCGCTCCATCCGCACCAGCGCCCTGGCCCAGCGCGTCACGGTGTTCACCACCATCGAAGGCGCGAGAGCCGCCTGTGCCGGCATGCGTCACCTGGACGAGATGGTGCCTTACGCCTTGCAGGCCCTGCACGCTGAGTTAGGATAGGCAGCATGAGCAAAGTCCCCATCACGAAAGCCGGCGCCGAGATGCTGCGCCAGGAGTTGCACCGGCTGAAGACGGTCGACCGTCCCAACGTGGTCAGCGCCATCGCCGAGGCGCGCGCCCACGGCGACCTGTCCGAGAACGCCGAATACGCCGCGGCGCGCGAGCGTCAGGGCTTCATCGAGGGGCGCATCCAGGAAATCGAGGGCAAGCTCGGCAACGCCCAGATCATCGACCCGAAACTGCTCGATGCCGACGGCCGCTGTGTCTTCGGCGCCACGGTCGATCTCGAGGACCAGGAATCCGGCGCCCAGGTCACCTACCAGATCGTCGGCGAAGACGAGGCCGACCTGAAGAACAACAAGATATCCATTTCCTCGCCCATCGCGCGCGCCCTCATCGGCAAGTATGCCGGAGACATCGCCGAGGTGAAGGCGCCCGGAGGCACGCGCGAGTACGAGATTCTCGACGTCCGCTACGTGTGACTATTTGCCCGGACGCCGCCGCGGGCTGGCGGGTGTGGCTGCTTTCCTGGGTTTGGGCTGCGGCTGTGCCGGCTTCGCATTGTCCGGATTTTTCCTGAACACCACGAGGATATTGCCGATATGCTGCACGGGGGCGGCCTCCAGTCGTGTACAGATATCGACGAGGAGCGCTGTGCGCCCCCCGCGTTCGGTACCATAGACGCGCACCTTGATCAGTTCGTGGGCCTTGAGGCCACGGTCGATTTCGGCGAGGACGGCGTCGGTGAGGCCGTTCTGGCTGATGCTGGCGACTGGCTTGAGGCCGTGGGCGCGGGCGCGCAGGGCGCGCCGCTGTGAAGAGCTCAGTTCGATCATTGCCGGATTCTACGCGTTGAAAAAGCACAAGACCAGCAAGGCCTGGATGCGTGAGCATGTCACCGATCCCTTTGTCCAGCGGGCAAAGGCGGAAGGTTGGCACTCGCGCGCCGCCTTCAAGCTGATGGAGATCGACGACAGGGACCGTCTTTTGAGGCCGGGCATGGTGGTGGTTGATCTCGGGGCCGCGCCAGGCGGCTGGTCCCAGGTGGCGGCGGAGCGGGCCGGCAGCGGCGGCGGCAGAGTGCTCGCGCTCGACCTGCTCGACATGGTGCCGGTGGCCGGAGTGGAGTTCGTCAAGGGTGATTTCCGCGAGGACGCCGTACTGTGGGAACTGACTTTTCGCCTGGGCGGGCGCCCGGTCGACCTTGTGATCTCCGACATGGCCCCCAATATCTCGGGTATCGCTGCCACGGACCAGGCACGTTCGGTTCATCTGGCCGAACTGGCGCTCGAATTTTCTGCCCGGCATCTGAAACCCGGCGGCGATTTCCTGGTCAAGGTGTTTCAGGGCGAGGGGTTCGATGCCTTTCGCAAGGCGATGGGGGCGGTTTTCGGGAAGGTCGCGGTGCGCAAGCCGAAATCCTCGCGCGGCCGCAGCAACGAGGTGTACCTGCTGGGCCGGGAATGCCGTCCCTAGCAGCCTGTCGGCTGTAGGGGAAAACTCGGCCGGTTTGCGCAGCAGGGGAGTCGGCCGTAGAATGCATGAATATCGATGGGCCCCTGACGGGCCGTAGAGGAAGCGCTTGAACAATCTCTTCAAGAATCTCGCCATCTGGCTGGTCATCGGCGTCGTGCTGATGACCGTATTCAACCAGTTCAGCACGCGCCAGGTCGCGCAGAACACGCTCGAATACTCCCAGTTCCTCGAAGAGGTGAAGGCCGGGCGCATCGCCAAGGTGGTGATCCAGGGTCGCACGCTCGAGGCGACCACTACGGAAGGCAGGAAGATCATTTCCTACGCGCCGGCCGACCTGTGGATGGTGAGCGATCTGCTCAAGAACAATGTCAAGGTGGTGGCGAAGCCGGAGGAGGAACAGTCCTTCCTCATGAACCTCTTCGTTTCCTGGTTCCCGATGCTGCTCTTGATCGGCGTGTGGATATTCTTCATGCGCCAGATGCAGGGCGGCGGCAAGGGAGGCGCCTTTTCCTTCGGCAAATCGCGCGCAAGGATGATGGACGAGTCGGCCAACACGGTCACCTTCGCCGACGTCGCCGGCTGCGACGAGGCCAAGGAGGACGTCTCCGAACTGGTCGACTTCCTGCGCGACCCGAGCAAGTTCCAGAAGCTGGGCGGGCGCATCCCGCGCGGCGTGCTGATGGTCGGCAACCCCGGCACCGGCAAGACCTTGCTGGCGAAGGCCATCGCCGGCGAGGCGAAGGTGCCGTTCTTCTCGATTTCCGGCTCCGACTTCGTCGAGATGTTCGTCGGCGTCGGCGCCGCCCGCGTGCGCGACATGTTCGAGCAGGCCAAGAAGCACGCCCCCTGCATCATCTTCATCGACGAGATCGACGCGGTCGGCCGCCAGCGCGGCGCCGGCCTCGGCGGCGGCAACGATGAGCGCGAGCAGACGCTGAACCAGCTGCTGGTCGAGATGGACGGCTTCGAGGGCACCGCCGGCGTCATCGTCATCGCCGCCACCAACCGCCCGGACGTGCTCGACCCGGCGCTCTTGCGCCCGGGCCGCTTCGACCGCCAGGTCGTGGTGCCGCTGCCCGACATCCGCGGCCGCGAGCAGATCCTCATGGTGCACATGCGCAAGGTGCCGGTGGCGCCGGACGTCAAGGCCGACATCATCGCCCGCGGCACGCCGGGCTTCTCCGGCGCCGACCTCGCCAACCTGGTGAACGAGGCGGCCCTCTTCGCCGCGCGCGGCAACAAGCGCCTGGTCGACATGGAGGACTTCGAGCGCGCCAAGGACAAGATCATGATGGGCGCCGAGCGCCGCTCCATGGTCATGCCCGAGGAGGAGCGTAAGAACACCGCCTACCACGAGTCGGGCCATGTGCTGGTGGCGAAGCTCCTGCCGAAGACCGATCCTGTGCACAAGGTCACCATCATTCCGCGCGGCCGGGCACTGGGCGTAACCATGCAGCTGCCCGAGCAGGACCGCTACAGCCAGGACCGCGATCGCCTGCTCAATACCATCGCCGTGCTCTTCGGCGGACGCATCGCCGAAGAGATCTTCATGAACCAGATGACCACCGGCGCCTCCAACGACTTCGAGCGCGCCACCGACATCGCCCGCCGCATGGTGACGCAGTGGGGCATGTCGGACGCCCTCGGCACCATGGTCTACGGCGAGAACGAGGGCGAGGTTTTCCTCGGCCGCTCGATCACCACGCACAAGAATGTGTCGGAGGCGACCATGCAGCAGGTCGATGCCGAGATCCGCCGCATCATCGACCAGCAGTACGGTCTGGCGCGGCGCCTGATCGAGGAGAACCGCGACAAGATCGAGGCCATGACGCAGGCCCTGCTGGAATGGGAAACGCTCGACGCAGACCAGATCAACGACATCATGGCTGGCAAGCCGCCGCGCGAGCCGAAGCGCAGCTCGCCGCCAGCCGGCACGCCTGCGGACAACTCGCCAGGCGCAGCGCCCAACGCCGCTGCGCCGGCTTGAGCCGAGACTGAACGACCGATAGCCGGATCGGGCGACCGATCCAGCCACTGTTTCATGGCCCCTGAACTGCATTGCGGCAATTACCGCCTGTCCCTCGAGCGTCCGCTCATCATGGGCATCGTCAACGTCACGCCGGATTCGTTTTCCGACGGCGGGCGTCATTTCGATGCCGCGCAGGCCGTTGCCCATGCGCGGCAACTGGTCGAGGCGGGCGCCGACATACTTGATATCGGCGGCGAATCTTCGCGGCCTGGCGCGCAACCCGTTTCCGAAGAAGAAGAGTTGCGCCGGATTGTGCCGGTCGTCGAGGCTCTGGCCGAACTGAGGGTGCCACTTTCCATTGATACCGTGAAACCGCAGGTGATGCGCCGCACCATCGCTGCCGGCGCCTCGCTCATCAACGACATTGCCGCGCTGCAGGCGCCGGGGGCGCTGCGGGCCGTGGCCGATTCAGGCGCTGCCGTCTGCCTGATGCACATGCAGGGCGAGCCGCGCACCATGCAAGGCGACCCGCGCTACGGCGACGTGGTGGCGGAAGTGCATGACTTTCTCGCCCAGCGCGTTGCCGTGGCGCAGGCCGCCGGAATCGGGCGCGAGCGCATCGTCGTCGACCCCGGCTTCGGTTTTGGCAAGCGGCTCGAACACAACCTCGCCCTGCTGCGGGCGCTGGCGCGTTTCGGCGACCTGGGCGCCGGCGTGCTGGCCGGCCTGTCGCGCAAATCCATGCTGGGCGAGATTACCGGAAGAAAAGTCGGTCTGCGCGAGACGGCAAGCGCCACCGCGGCGCTGCTGGCAGCACGGAATGGGGCTAGAATCCTGCGCGTTCATGATGTGGCCGCCACCCGGGACGCCCTGGCCGTATGGGCGGCCGTCGAAGGAACGAGGTAAGCATGGGACGCAAGTATTTCGGCACGGACGGCGTGCGCGGCACGGTGGGCGAGGCGCCGATCACGCCCGATTTCGTCATGCGCCTGGGCTATGCCGCCGGCACCACCCTGGTGGCGCGCGAGCATCTGCGAGGTCACGCAAATGAGGGCGAGCATCCGGCGGTGCTGATCGGCAAGGACACGCGCATCTCCGGCTACCTGCTCGAGGCGGCGCTCGAAGCCGGCTTCGCCGCGGCGGGCGTCGATGTCATGCTGACCGGGCCGCTGCCGACCCCGGCCATCGCCTACCTGACCCGTGCCCTGCGCCTGCAGGCCGGCGTGGTCATTTCCGCCTCGCACAATCCCTATCCCGACAACGGCATCAAGTTTTTCTCTGCCGCCGGCACCAAGCTGCCCGACGCGGTGGAGGCGGAAATCGAATCGCGCCTGGAGCAGCCGATGGGCTGCGCCGCGCCGGCGCGGCTTGGCAAGGCGCGCCGCATCGACGATGCGGCCGGCCGTTACATCGAATTCTGCAAAAGCACTTTTCCCGCCGAACTCGACCTGCGCGGCATGAAGATCGTGGTCGACTGCGCCCACGGCGCGGCCTACCACATTGCGCCGAAGGTGTTCCACGAGCTTGGCGCCGAGGTACAGGCCATCGGCGCCGAGCCGAACGGATTGAACATCAACGACCAGGTCGGCGCGACCGCGCCGCAGGCCTTGCAGCAGGCGGTGCTGGCGCAGGGCGCCGATCTGGGGATTGCCCTGGACGGCGATGGCGACCGCGTCATGATGGTGGATGCCCGGGGCCGGCTCTACGACGGCGATCAGCTGCTCTACGTCATTGCCCGACAACGTCTTGCAAACGGCGGCCTGGCCGGCGTGGTCGGCACGCTGATGACCAATCTCGGCCTGGAGCACGCCCTGGCGAAGCTGGGTCTGCCCATCGTGCGCGCCAAGGTCGGCGACCGCTATGTGCTGGAGACGCTCATCGAGCGCGGCTGGAAGCTGGGCGGCGAGAACTCCGGCCACATCATCTGCCTCGACCGTCATACCACCGGCGACGGTATCGTGTCGGCGCTCCAGGTGCTGGCGGCGCTGCGGTTGCAGCACCTTGCCCTCGAACAGGCCTGCGCCGACCTGACACTCTATCCGCAGACCCTGATCAATGTCAGGCTGCCGAGCGACTTCGACTGGCAGAAGCGCCCCGAGATCGAGTCGGCGCGCCGTACCGCCGAACGGGAATTGGGCGGCAGCGGCCGCGTCCTGCTGCGCGCTTCCGGCACCGAGCCGCTGCTGCGCGTGATGGTCGAGGGCCGCGAGGCCCGGCAGGTGGCGGATCTGGCGCAGGACATCGCCGAAGTCGTGCAGCGCGCTGCATCGTGATTGATCGGCCTGCCGCCAGCACGGCCTTGGCGACAGGCTGGGCGGTATTTCATTTGACCGGAAGGTGCCCAGAAGCTAAAATCTTGCGCTTTTGACGTACCGGGAACAGCGGAAATCATGCGGCGCAAGCTGGTGGCGGGCAACTGGAAGATGCATGGCGGCTTGGCCCGCAATCGCGATCTTCTGCAAAGCCTCGTGCAGGAAGCTGGCAAAGGCGGCGGATCCGACTGCGCTGTCTGCGTCCCGTTTCCCTATTTGGCCCAGGCTCAGGAGCAGCTGAAAGACACGGCCATCGCGTGGGGCGGCCAGACCCTCTCGGAGCATGCCCAGGGCGCCTATACCGGCGAAGTCAGCGCGGCCATGCTGGTCGATTTCGGCTGCCGCTACGTCATCGTCGGTCATTCGGAACGGCGCAGCCTGTATGGCGAGAACAACGAGACCGTGGCGGCGAAATTCGTCGCGGCGGTGCAGGGCGGGCTGCAGCCGATCCTCTGCCTTGGCGAGACCCTCGATCAGCGCGAGGACAATGTTACCGAGCAGGTCATCGCCGCCCAGCTCGATGCCGTGCTGCAGGCGGCCGACATCAGCGGTTTTGCAAATGCGGTGATTGCCTACGAACCGGTGTGGGCCATCGGCACCGGCCGCACAGCCACTCCGCAGCAGGCACAGGAAGTGCATGCCTTCATTCGGCAACGGATGGCCGGCAGCGATGCCGCTCTGGCCCAGCGGTTGCAAATTCTCTATGGTGGCAGCGTCAAGCCGCAAAATGCCGCCGAACTGTTCGGTATGGCCGACATTGACGGCGGCCTGATCGGCGGCGCTTCCCTGGTGGCGCAGGACTTTCTGGCGATCTGCCGGGCGGCGGGCTAACTCGAAACGGACTGGCAATGGACGGCATTCTCTTTCCCCTGATCCTCACGGTGCATATCCTGGTGGGTGCGGCCGTGATCGGGCTGGTTCTGCTGCAGCACGGCAAGGGAGCCGACATGGGTGCGGCTTTCGGCAGCGGCGCTTCGGGCAGCCTGTTTGGCGCCTCGGGCTCGGCCAACTTCCTGAGTCGCATGACGGCAGCCCTGGCGACGGTTTTTTTCCTGACCAGCCTTGGTTTGAGCTACATGGCGACGAATCGCAGCCAGGCGCCGGCCAGCGTCATGGATCAGGTCAAGCCCCCGCCTGCCGCACCGGCGGAGCCGTCGCCGTCGCAACCGGCTGCGGCTGATTCGAAGGCGAAGGAAATTCCGAAGTAAGGGATGTTGCGACGCAAAAACAGGTATAATTTTGTTTTGCGTCGTCATAAGGAAAAAGTGGCGCTGCCAGAGGCAACGGCAAAACCGCGGATTGCATGCCGACGTGGTGAAATTGGTAGACACGCTATCTTGAGGGGGTAGTGGCGAAAGCCGTGTGAGTTCGAGTCTCACCGTCGGCACCAAAAAACCTCCGGGCCTGTGGCTGGCCCGATGTGCAGCAGGAACAAGGGCCCGGCGGACGGGTTGGCAAGTCCCTCCGCGCAGACTATGCTGGAAAACTATTTTCCTGTTTTCGTTTTCATACTCGTCGGCTTGGCCTTCGGGTGTGCACCCATCTTCCTCGGCTGGCTGATCGCCCCCAACCGGCCCGACAGTGAAAAGCTGTCCCCATTCGAATGCGGCTTCGAGGCCTTCGAGGATGCGCGCATGAAGTTCGACGTGCGCTTCTACCTGATCGCCATCATCTTCATCCTGTTCGACTTGGAAATTGCCTTCCTTTTCCCCTGGGCGGTGATCTTCAAGGACATCGTGTCGTCGGAAGCCATGCGGCTGTTCGGCTTCATCGAGATGATGATCTTCATCGGCATCCTGGTACTCGGTTATGTATATGCCTGGGCCAGGGGCGCGCTGGATTGGGAGTGAACGAGCCGTGAGCATCGAAGGCGTTTTCGAAAAAGGCTTCGTCACCACCACCCTCGACACCGTCATCAACTGGACGCGCACCGGCTCGATGTGGCCGATGACCTTCGGCCTGGCCTGCTGTGCCGTCGAAATGATCCAGGCCGGCTGCTCGCGCTACGATCTGGATCGCTTCGGCATCGTTTTCCGGCCCAGTCCGCGCCAGTCCGACGTGATGATTGTCGCCGGCACGCTGACGAACAAGATGGCGCCGGCCCTGCGCAAGGTGTACGACCAGATGCCCGAGCCGCGCTGGGTGGTGTCGATGGGCTCCTGCGCCAATGGCGGCGGCTATTACCACTATTCCTATTCCGTCGTGCGCGGCTGCGATCGCATCGTGCCGGTCGACATCTACGTGCCGGGCTGCCCGCCGACGGCGGAGGCCCTGCTCTACGGCCTGATCCAGTTGCAGAACAAGATCAGGCGCACCAGCACCATCGCACGCTGAATGAAGACGAGACCCCGATGAGCACCCGGCTAGAAACGCTAGGCCAGAATCTGCAAAATGTCCTCGGCGAGCGCATCGCCCGGCTTGGCACCGCCCTGGGGGAAGCGACCCTTGAGGTCGCTCCAGCAAACTATCTCGAGACTGCGCGCATCCTGCGCGACCACCCCGATCTGCGCTTCGAACAGCTGATCGACCTTACCGGCGTCGATTATTCGACCTGGGGCGACGGCGCCTGGAACGGCCGCCGCTTCGCCGTCGTCTCTCACCTGACTTCAGTATCGAAAAACTGGCGATTGCGCCTGCGCGTGTTTGCCGACGACGACGGCTATCCCGTGCTCCCCTCGCTGATCGGCATCTGGAACAGCGCCAACTGGTACGAGCGCGAGGCCTTCGACCTCTATGGCATCCTCTTCGAGGGCCACCCCGACCTGCGCCGCATCCTCACCGACTACGGCTTCGTCGGCCATCCCTTCCGCAAGGATTTTCCGATCTCCGGCCATGTCGAGATGCGCTACGATCCCGAGCAGCGCCGCGTCATCTACCAGCCGGTGACGATCGAGCCGCGCGAGAACACGCCGCGCATCATCCGCGAGGAGCACTACGGGGATGCCGGCCATGGCTGAGATTCGCAATTACACGATCAATTTCGGCCCGCAGCATCCGGCGGCGCACGGCGTGTTGCGTCTGGTGCTGGAACTCGACGGCGAGGTGATCGTTCGCGCCGATCCGCACATTGGCCTGCTGCATCGGGGCACCGAAAAACTTGCCGAAACCCGCACCTGGCTCCAGACGCTCCCCTACCTGGATCGGCTCGACTACGTTTCCATGATGTGCAACGAGCACGCCTACTGCCTGGCGGTGGAGCGTCTGCTCGGCGCCGAGGTGCCGCTGCGCGCCCAGTACATCCGCGTCATGATGGACGAGGTGACGCGCATCCTGAATCACCTTCTGAACATCGGCACCCACGCTCTCGACATCGGCGCCATGACCATGGTGCTTTACACCTTCCGCGAGCGCGAAGACTTGATGGACGTGTACGAGGCGGTCTCCGGCGCGCGCCTGCATGCCGCCTACTACCGGCCGGGCGGCGTCTATCGCGACCTGCCGGACCGCATGCCGCAGTACGTCCAGAACAAGTTCAAGAATGCCGAGACCGTAAAGCGGCTCAACGAGGCGCGCCAGGGCTCGCTGCTCGACTTCATCGAGGACTTCACCAACCGTTTTCCGGCCTATGTCGACGAGTACGAGACGCTGCTCACCGACAACCGCATCTGGAAGCAGCGCACCGTCGGCGTCGGCGTGGTCTCTCCGGAGCGGGCGCTGGCCCTCGGTTTCACCGGCCCGATGCTGCGCGGCTCCGGCGTCGAGTGGGATTTGCGCAAGAAACAGCCCTACGAAGTGTATGACCGCATGGAATTCGACGTGCCGGTCGGCGTCAACGGCGATTGCTACGACCGATACCTGGTGCGCATCGAGGAGATGCGCCAGGCCAACCGCATCGTCAAGCAGTGCATCGACTGGCTGCGCATGAACCCCGGTCCAGTGATCACCGACAACCACAAGGTGGCGCCGCCGCCGCGCGAGAAGATGAAGGCCGGCATGGAAGAGCTGATCCATCACTTCAAACTGTTCACCGAGGGCATGCACGTGCCGCCGGGCGAGGCCTATGCCGCCATCGAGCATCCGAAGGGCGAGTTCGGCGTGTATGCCATTTCCGACGGCGGCAACAAGCCCTATCGCATCAAGCTGCGCTCGCCCGGCTTCCCGCATCTGGCCGCCACCGACGAGATGGCGAAGGGCCACATGATCGCCGACGCCACGGCCATCATCGGCACCATCGACTTGGTGCTGGGCGACACCGATAGATAATCATGCTGAGCCAGGACGCAATTCAGAAAATAGACCGCGAAATCGCCAAATATCCGGCGGAGCAGAAACAATCCGCCGTGATGGCGGCGCTGGCCATCGCCCAGATGGAAAAGGGCTGGCTGTCTACCGAAACCATCGAGGCCGTGGCCGGCCATCTCGGCATGGCGCCGGTGGCGGTGTATGAAGTGGCGAGCTTCTACAACATGTACGACCTCGCCCCGGTCGGCAAGGTCAAGATCACCGTGTGCACCAACCTGCCCTGTGCGCTCTCAGGCGGCGTGCATGCCGCCGACTACCTCAAGCAGAAGCTCGGCATCGGCTTCAACGAGACCACTCCCGACGGCAGGTTCACGCTGAAGGAGGGTGAGTGCATGGGCGCCTGCGGCGACGCGCCGGTGCTGCTGGTGAACAACGTGCGCATGTGCAGCTTCATGCAGCCGGAGCAGATCGACCGGCTGCTCGGGGAGTGCCAGTAATGGGCGCACTCGGCTTCATCCTGAACGCGGAAGAGGGCGAGCGCAGCTGGCGCCTTGCCGAGTACGTCAAGCGCGGCGGCTACAGCGCGCTGAAGAAGATCATCGACGAGAACATCCCGCCCGAGAACATCGTCGCCGAGCTGAAGAAGTCCTCGCTGCGCGGCCGCGGCGGCGCCGGCTTCCCGACCGGCCTGAAGTGGAGCTTCATGCCGCGCCAGTTCCCCGGCGCCAAGTACGTTGTCTGCAACTCCGACGAGGGCGAGCCGGGCACCTTCAAGGACCGCGACATCCTGCGCTGGAACCCGCACATGGTGATCGAGGGCATGATCATTGCCGGCTATGCCATGGGCTGCGCGCGCGGCTACAACTACATCCACGGCGAGATCTGGGAAATCTACAAGCGCTTCGAGGAAGCCCTCGAGGAGGCACGCGCGGCGAAGCTGCTGGGGCCGAACATCCTCGGCTCCGACTTCAGCTTCGAACTGCAGGCCCACCACGGCTACGGCGCCTACATCTGCGGCGAGGAAACCGCGCTGCTCGAGTCGATCGAAGGCAAGAAGGGCCAGCCGCGCTTCAAGCCGCCCTTCCCGGCGAGCTTCGGCCTCTACGGCAAGCCGACCACCATCAACAACACCGAGACCTTTGCCTCGGTGCCGTACATCATCAACCAGGGCGGCGAAAAATTCCTCGAGCTGGGCAAGCCGAACAACGGCGGCACAAAGCTCTTCTCCGTCTCCGGCCATGTCAACCGCCCCGGCAACTTCGAAGTGCCGATGGGCACGCCGTTCAGGGACCTGCTGGAAATGGCCGGAGGCATGCGCAGCGGGCGCAAACTGAAAGGCGTCATTCCGGGCGGCTCGTCCTCGCCGGTGCTGCCGGCCGATGTCATCATGGAGTGCACGCTCGACTACGACTCGATCGCCAAGGCCGGCTCCATGCTCGGCTCCGGCGCCGTCATCGTCATGGACGAGACCACCTGCATGGTGCGCGCGCTCGAACGCCTGTCCTACTTCTATTTCGAGGAGTCCTGCGGCCAGTGCACGCCCTGCCGCGAGGGCACCGGCTGGCTCTATCGCGTCGTTCACCGCATCGAGCACGGCGAGGGACGGCCGGAGGATCTCGACCTCCTGAACAGCGTCACCGAGAACATCATGGGCCGCACCATCTGCGCCCTCGGCGACGCGGCCTCCATGCCGGTGAGAGGCTTCCTCAAGCACTTCGGTGCAGAGTTCGAGTATCACATCCAAAACAAGAAATGCCTGGTGCCCGAGGACGTGCAGCGCGCGGGCAGCGGCTTCTTCAAGGCGGCGTAGCAAATGCTCGAAATCGAGATCGACGGCAAAAAGACCGAGGTGTCCGACGGAGCCACCGTGATGGATGCCGCCCACCAGCTCGGCATCTTCGTCCCGCACTTCTGCTACCACAAGAAGCTGTCCATCGCCGCCAACTGCCGCATGTGCCTGGTGCAGGTGGAGAAGGCGCCCAAGCCCCTGCCGGCCTGCGCCACGCCGGTGACCAACGGCATGAAGGTGTTCACGCACTCGGAAGCCGCCGTCAAGGCGCAGAAGGGCGTGATGGAGTTCCTCCTCATCAACCACCCGCTCGACTGCCCGATCTGCGACCAGGGCGGCGAGTGCCAGCTGCAGGACCTCTCCGTCGGCTACGGCCAGAGCGCCGCGCGCTACCAGGAAGAGAAGCGCGTGGTGGTGAACAAGAACCTCGGGCCGCTCATTGCCACCGACATGACGCGCTGCATCCACTGCACGCGCTGCGTCCGCTTCACGCAGGAGATCGCCGGCTGGCAGGAGATGGGCCAGGCCTTCCGCGGCGAGCACGCCGAGATCATGCCCTTCATCGAGAAGACGGTGGATTCGGAACTGTCCGGCAACGTCATCGACCTCTGCCCGGTCGGCGCGCTGACCTCGAAGCCCTTCCGCTTCGCCGCGCGCACCTGGGAGCTGTCGCGGCGGAAATCGGTCAGCCCGCACGACGGCCTCGGCGCCAACCTGATCGTCCAGGTCAAGCACGACCGCGTCCTCCGCGTCCTGCCGCTGGAGAACGAGGACGTCAACGAGTGCTGGCTGTCGGACAAGGATCGCTTCTCCTACGAGGCCCTGAATTCCAAGGCACGGCTAACCAAGCCGATGCTCAAGCAGTGCGGCGAATGGCGCGAGGTGGACTGGCAGACGGCGCTGGAATTCATCGGCACCGATCTGAAGCGCGTGGTGCGCGAGCATGGCACCGCTTCGTTTGGCGCGCTGGCCTCGCCGCATTCGACGCTGGAAGAACTCCACCTGCTGCAGAAATTCGTGCGCGGCGCCGGCAGCGAGAACATCGACTGCCGTCTCCGCCAGACTGACTTTTCCCTCGACGGCAAGGGCATCACGCCCTGGCTGGGCATGCCGGTTGCCGAGATTCCCATGCTGGATCGCGTGCTGGTCGTCGGCAGCTTCCTGCGCAAGGACCATCCGCTGCTGGCCCAGCGCCTGCGCCAGGCGGCGAAGAAGTTCACCCGCGTCAGCCTGCTGCACGTCGCCGACGACGACCAGCTGATCAACCTGCACGCCAAGTCCATCGTCGCACCGTCGGCGCTGGCAATGGAACTCGCCGGCATCGTCAAGGCTGTGGCTGAAATCAAGGGCGTGACCGTCGATGCGGCGCTCGCCGGCGTGCAGCCCACCGCAGCGGCGAAGGCCATCGCCGAAAGCTTGGCCTCGGGCGAGAAGGGCGCGGTCTTCCTCGGCAACTTCGCCCAGCAGCATGTCCAGTCGGCGACGCTGCATGCCCTGGCGCAAAAGCTGGCCGATCTGACCGGCGCGCGCTTCGGCTATCTCGGCGAGGCGGCCAACTCGGTCGGCGGCTACGTCGCCAAGGCCGTGCCGGGTACCTCGGGCCTCAACGCCGCGCGCATGCTGGCCGCGCCTTGCCGCGCCTATTTCGTCCTGCATGCCGAGCCCGAACTCGACTGCGCCAATCCGCAGCAGGCGCTGACCGCTTTGAAGGGCGCCGACCTGGTCGTGGCGATGACGCCGTTCAAGACCCGCGCCCTCGACTACGCCCATGTGATTCTGCCCATCGCGCCGTTCACCGAGACGTCTGGCTCTTTCATCAACACCGAAGGCCGCGTGCAGAGCTTCCACGCCGTGGTCAAGCCGCAGGGCGAAACGCGCCCGGCCTGGAAGGTGCTGCGCGTGCTGGGCAACCTGCTCGGCCTGGCCGGCTTCGAACAGGACAATTCCGAGACTGTGCGCGACGAGGCGCTGGGCGGCATGACCGGCTCGGTGGCCGAGCGCCTGAACAATCGGGCGGAGGGAATTGCCGTCAGCCTGGCGCCGACTGCACCGGCGCTGCAGCCGAAGTTGGAACGCGTGGCCGACGTGCCGATCCACTTCGCCGACCCCCTGGCGCGGCGCGCGCCTTCGCTGCAGATGACGCGCGATGCCGCGCCGCCCGCCGCGCGCATGAACGCCGCCACGCTGGCGAAGCTGGGTCTTACTGCCGGGGCGCAGGTAAAAGTCAGCCTCGGCGGGACGGCGGTGCTGGCCGTGCAACTCGATGCCGGCGTACCCGACGGCTGCGTGCGCGTTGCCGCGGGCCATGAACTGACTTCCGGCCTCGGCCCGATGCAGGGCGAACTCACCGTGGAGCGCGCGTGATGGAAGCCCTGGTCCTCCAAGCCTTCGAGCATTTCTGGGGCCTGTTCGGCCTGTGGGAACCGCTGTGGGCGCTGATCGAGCCGGTGTGGCCGCTGGTCTGGGTGATCATAAAAATCGTGGCCATCCTGGTTCCGCTGATGCTCTCGGTGGCGTATCTCACGTTGGCCGAGCGCAAGGTCATCGGCTATATGCAGGTACGCCTGGGGCCCAACCGCGTCGGCCCGCTCGGTCTGCTGCAACCCATCGCCGACGGCATGAAGCTGTTTTTCAAGGAAGTCATCGTGCCTTCCGGCGCCAACAAGGTGCTGTTCTTCGCCGCTCCAGTGCTGGCCATCGCGCCGGCGCTGGCGGCTTGGGCGGTGGTGCCCTTCTTCGACGGCGGCGCCCTGGCCAACATCGACGCCGGCCTGTTCTATGTCCTTGCCATGACCTCGATGGGCATCTACGGCGTCATCATCGCCGGCTGGGCCTCCAACTCGAAGTATCCCTTCCTCGGCGCCATGCGCGCCTCGGCGCAGATGGTGTCCTACGAGATCGCCATGGGCATGGCGCTGGTGACGGTGCTGATGGTTTCCAACAGCCTGAATTTCACCGACATCGTGCACGCCCAGGGCCGCGGCTGGTTTGCCGGGCAGGGCGCCGGCTTCCTGTCCTGGAACTGGATACCGCTCGCGCCGATGTTCGTGGTGTATTTCGTCTCGGGCGTGGCGGAAACCAACCGAGCGCCCTTCGACGTGGTCGAGGGCGAATCCGAGATCGTCGCCGGCCACATGGTCGAGTACTCCGGCATGGCCTTCGCCATGTTCTTCCTCGCCGAATACGCCAACATGATCCTGGTGGCGACCCTCACCTCGATCCTGTTCCTCGGCGGCTGGCTGTCTCCGGTCGGCTTCCTGCCCGACGGCTTCCTCTGGCTGGCCATCAAGGTTGCCTTCTTCCTGCTGATCTACCTGTGGATCCGCGCCACCTTCCCGCGCTATCGCTACGACCAGATCATGCGCCTGGGCTGGAAGGTGTTCGTGCCGCTGACCCTGGTCTGGATCGCCGTCGTCGGCACCTGGATGGTGTCGCCGTTCAACATCTTCAAATGAGAGGCTGAACGATGGGTGCCAAGGACTTCCTCAACAGCCTGCTCCTGAAGGAGCTCTTCAAGGGCATGTCGGTCACCGGGCGCTATTTCTTCGCGCCGAAGATCACCATCCAGTATCCGGAGGAGACGACGCCGCAGGGCAACCGCTTCCGCGGCCTGCACGCCCTGCGCCGCTATCCGAACGGAGAAGAGCGCTGCATCGCCTGCAAGCTGTGCGAGGCGGTGTGCCCGGCGATGGCCATCACCATCGAATCGGCCGAGCGTGAAGACGCGAATGGGCAAACTTCGCGTCGCACCACGCGCTACGACATCGACCTGACGAAGTGCATTTTCTGCGGCTTCTGCGAGGAGGCCTGCCCGGTGGACGCCATCGTCGAGACGCGCGTGCTGGAATACCACGGCGAGAAGCGCGGCGACCTCTACTACACCAAGCAGATGCTGCTGGCGGTGGGCGACAGGCACGAGGCGCAGATCGCCGCCGACCGGGAGCAGGACGCCAGGTTCCGGTGACGCCCATGGACATCAAGACCACGCTCTTCTACATCTTCTCGACGATCCTGGTGCTCGCCGCGCTGCGCGTCGTCACCGCGCGCAACCCGGTGCATGCCGTGCTGTTCCTGGTGCTCGCCTTCTTCAACGCCAGCGGCCTCTGGCTCCTGCTGCAGGCCGAATTCCTCGCCATTGCCCTGATCGTCGTCTACGTCGGCGCCGTGATGGTGCTTTTCCTCTTTGTCGTCATGATGCTCGACATCAATCTCGAGCGATTGCGCCGCGGCTTCTGGAACAACCTCTGGCTGGGCGGGCCGATTGCCGTGCTGATGGTGGTCGAAATGGTGGCGGTGCTCTCCGCCCGCAGCTTCGGCCTCGATGCGATGCCGGCGCCCGCCCCGACGGCGGCCGGCGTCTCCAACACCAAGGCGCTCGGAGTGGCCATCTACACCGACTATGTTTATCCCTTCGAACTGGCCTCGGTGATTCTGCTGGTGGCCCTGATCGCCGCGGTCGCGATCAACCTGCGCCAACGCCGCGACCACAAGTCGCTCGACCCGGCGCGGCAGATCGCCGTCAGGCGCAACGAGCGCGTGCGCATCGTCTCGATGCCGGTGGAAAAGGAGTAAGGTGATGCCGAGCCTCAACCACTACCTCATCCTCGGCGCCGTCATCTTCTCGGTCGGCGTGGTCGGCGTGTTCCTCAACCGCAAGAACCTCATCGTCCTGCTGATGGCCATCGAACTGATGCTGCTCGCCGTCAACATGAACTTCGTCGCCTTCTCGCATTTCCTCGGCGACATTGGCGGGCAGGTGTTCGTCTTCTTTATCCTGACGGTCGCCGCGGCGGAAGCCGCCATCGGACTGGCCATCCTGGTCGTGCTGTTCCGCAACCTGCGCACGATCCACGTCGACGACCTCGACAGCCTGCAGGGATAAGCCATGAGCGCAATGCACCCCCTCGCCATCTACGTGCCCCTGGCTCCGCTCGCGGGGGCCGTCGTCGCCGGTCTCTTCGGCGGGAGCATCGGACGCGCCGGTGCGCACTGGATCACCAGCCTCGGCGTGGCCGCGTCGCTGATCCTCTCCTGTCTGATCTTCCAGGACGTGGACGCCGGCCAGACCTATAACGCCGCAGTCTACATCTGGGCCACGAGCGGCGGCATCAGCTTCGACGTGGGCTTCCTCATCGACAAGCTGACGGTGACCATGATGCTGGTGGTCACCTTCGTCTCGCTGATGGTGCACATCTACACCATCGGCTACATGGCGCACGACGAGGACAACTGGCCGGCCGGCAGCCTGGCCGGCAGGAACAGCTACCAGCGCTTCTTTGCCTACATTTCGCTGTTCACCTTCTCGATGCTGATGCTGGTGATGAGCAACAACTTCCTCCAGCTCTTCTTTGGCTGGGAGGCGGTTGGCCTGGTCTCCTATCTGCTGATCGGCTTCTGGTCGGTGCGCCCGACGGCGGTGTATGCGAACCTGAAGGCCTTCCTGGTCAACCGTGTCGGCGACTTCGGCTTCCTGCTCGGCATCGGCCTGATTGCGGCTTACTGCGGCTCGCTCAATTACGGCGACGTTTTCGCCCAGGCCCAGCAACTGGCCAATACCAGCATCGAACTGGTTCCGGGCACGGCCTGGGCGCTGGTCAGCGTCGTCTGCATCTGCCTGTTCATCGGCGCCATGGGCAAGTCGGCGCAGTTTCCGCTGCACGTCTGGCTGCCCGACTCGATGGAAGGCCCGACGCCGATCTCCGCGCTGATCCACGCCGCCACCATGGTGACGGCCGGCATCTTCATGGTCTCGCGCATGTCGCCCCTGTTCGAGCTGTCGGACGCGGCCCTGTCCTTCGTCATCGTCATCGGCGCCATCACCGCCTTCTTCATGGCGCTGATCGCCATCGTGCAGACCGACATCAAGCGCGTCGTCGCCTACTCGACGCTGTCGCAGCTCGGCTACATGACCACCGCCCTGGGCGCCTCGGCCTACTCGGCGGCGATGTTCCACCTCGCCACCCACGCCTTCTTCAAGGCGGTGCTGTTCCTCGGCGCCGGTTCGGTGATCATCGCCATGCACCACGAACAGGACATGCGCAGGATGGGCGGACTGAGGAAGTACATGCCGATCACCTATCTCACGGTGCTGATCGGCGCGCTGGCCAACGCCGGCTTCCCGCCCTTCGCCGGCTTCTTCTCCAAGGATTCCATCATCGAGGCGGTGCACCTGTCGACCACGACGGGCGCCGGCTTTGCCTATGCGCTGATCCTGGCCGGCGTCTTTGTCGGCGGCTTCTATTCCTTCCGCCTGGTGTTCTTCGCCTTTCATGGCAAGGAGCGTTTCCGCGATGCGCCGGCGCACGATGCGCATGAGGCGCACGGCCATGACGAGCATGGACTCGACGCGCACGGTCATGATGACCATGGCCATCATGGCCCGGTCGAGCCGAAGGAATCGCCCTGGGTCGTCACCGTCCCGCTGATCCTTCTGGCGATTCCGTCCGTCATCGCCGGCTGGACGATGATCGGACCGGCGCTGTTCGGCAACTACTTCGGCGGCGCGATCTTCATCGCGCCAGAGCATCCCGCCATCGCCAGCATGAAGGCCGGCTTCCACGGCGCCTTCGGCATGGTCATCCATGGCCTGATGACGCCGCCGTTCTGGCTGGCCCTGGGCGGCGCGGCGACGGCCTGGTATCTATATATCGCACGCCCCGACCTGCCTGCCGTGATCAAAGCGAAGTCCGGTGCGCTGGCGCGCATCCTCGAGGACAAATACGGCTTCGACCGCTTCAACGACTGGTTCTTTGCCGGCGGCGCGCGCTTGCTCGGCCGTGGCCTGTGGAAAGGCGGCGACCAGACCGTGATCGATGGCTTGGCTGTGAACGGCTCGGCCAGGGTGGTCGGCTGGATCGCCTCGATCGTCCGTCTCTTCCAGTCGGGCTACATCTACCAGTATGCGTTCTCCATGATCATCGGCGTCTTCGTGCTGCTGACTTTGTGGATGAACCGGGCCTAGGAAAACAAGAATGTCAGGTCTTCCCTTATTGAGTCTTGCGATCTGGCTGCCCATCGTCGGCGGCCTGCTGGTGCTCGCCACCGGCTCCGACCGCAATGCCGGCCTGGCGCGTCCGCTCGCCCTGGTGGTGGCCGTGGCCGGATTCCTCGTTACCCTGCCGCTATACATCGGCTTCGACCCGACGACCAGCGACATGCAGTTCACCGAACTGCGGCAGTGGATCCCGCGCTTCAACATCCATTACTCGCTTGGCGTGGATGGCATCTCGGTGCTGTTCATCCTGCTCAACAGCTTCATCACGCCGCTGGTGGTGCTGGCCGGCTGGAAGGTGATCGGGGAGAAGGTGGCCCAATACATGGCGGCTTTCCTCATCATGTCGGGCCTCATGAACGGCATCTTCTCGGCGCTCGATGCCATGCTGTTCTACGTTTTCTTCGAGGCCTCCCTGATCCCGATGTACATCATCATCGGCGCCTGGGGCGGCCCGAACCGGGTCTACGCAGCCTTCAAGTTCTTCCTCTACACGCTGCTCGGTTCGCTGCTGATGCTGGTCGCGCTGATCTGGCTGTTCTTCCAGTCCGGCTTCAGTTTCAGCCTGCTCGACTGGCACGCGATGAAGATTCCGCTCTCTGCGCAGATCTGGCTGTTCCTCGCCTTCCTCGTTGCCTTCGCCGTCAAGGTGCCGATGTGGCCGGTGCACACCTGGCTGCCGGACGCCCACGTCGAGGCGCCAACCGGCGGTTCGGTGGTGCTGGCCGCCATCATGCTGAAGCTGGGCGCCTACGGCTTTCTCAGGTTTTCGCTGCCGATCGCGCCGGATGCCTCGCGCGAACTGGCCTGGCTGATGATCGCGCTGTCGCTGATCGCCGTGGTGTACATCGGCTTCGTCGCCCTGGTGCAATCCGACATGAAGAAGCTGATCGCCTATTCGTCGATCTCGCACATGGGCTTCGTCACGCTCGGCTTCTTCATCTTCAACCAGCTTGGCGTCGAGGGCGCGCTGGTGCAGATGATCTCGCACGGCTTCGTCTCCGGCGCCATGTTCCTCTGTGTCGGCGTTCTCTACGACCGCGTGCACAGCCGGCAGATCGCCGACTACGGCGGCGTCGTGCATACCATGCCGAAATTCGCCGCTTTCATGGTCCTTTTCGCCATGGCCAATTCGGGGTTGCCGGCCACCAGCGGCTTCGTCGGCGAGTTCATGGTCATCCTCGGCGCCGTGAAGCACGACTTCTGGATCGGTTTCGCCGCCGCGATCACGCTGATCCTTGGCGCCGCCTACACCCTTTGGATGGTCAAGCGCGTGTTGTTCGGCGCCGTGGCCAACCACCACGTGGCGGAGTTGGCCGACATCAATGCGCGGGAGTTCGTCATCCTGGGGATCTTGGCGCTGTGCGTGCTGGGCATGGGCCTGTATCCCTTGCCGTTTACCGAAGTCATGCATGCCTCGGTGGACCATCTGCTGAAGCACGTCGCCGTTCCCAAGCTGTGAGCCTTCGACCATGATCAATTTCGTGATGCCCGATCTCTACCCCGCCTCGGCGGAGATCTTCATCCTGGTGATGGCCTGCGTGCTGCTGCTGGTCGACCTGTTCGCTGGGAAAGGCCGCCGCTGGCTGGCCTACCTGATGGCCCAGCTGACCCTGGCCGGCTGCTTCGGCATTACATTCGTCACCATGGACGGGCAGGGCGTGACGACCTTCAGCAACATGTTCGTCGACGACCTCTTCGCCGACTTCCTGAAGCTGGCGCTCTATCCGGCGGTGGCGATCATGCTGGTCTACAGTCGCGCCTACCTCGCCGCGCGCAACCTGGACCGCGGCGAGTTCTACCTGCTGGTGCTGTTCGCCACGCTGGGCATGATGGTGATGATCTCGGCCAGCCACTTCGTCACGGTTTATCTCGGCCTCGAACTGCTGGCGCTGTCGATGTATGCGCTGGTGGCGATCGACCGTGATTCGGTGCGCGCCACCGAGGCGGCGATGAAGTACTTCGTGCTCGGCTCGATGGCCTCGGGCCTGCTGCTCTACGGCATGTCGATGGTGTACGGTGCCATCGGCTCGCTCGAGATCGCCGAGATGGGGCAGCGCATCGCGCTGGGCGGCGGCAACAAGACGGTGCTGGTGTTCGGCCTGATCTTCGTCGTCGCCGGCCTCGCCTTCAAGCTGGGCGTGGTGCCCTTCCATATGTGGGTGCCCGACGTTTATCACGGCGCACCGACGGCGGTGACGCTGCTTCTCGGCTCGGCGCCGAAGCTGGCCGCCTTTGCCATCACGCTGCGCGTGCTGGTCACCGGCCTGGCCGAGCTGGCCGAGCACTGGCAGGTGATGCTGATGATCCTCGCCGCCCTGTCCATCGCGCTGGGCAACCTGGCCGCCATCGCGCAGCGCAACCTCAAGCGCATGCTGGCCTACTCGGCGATTTCCCACATGGGCTTCATGCTGCTGGGCGTGCTCTCCGGCATCGTCGGCGGCGACCCGCGCTTCACGCTGAATGCCTACAGCTCGGCGATGTTCTACGCCATCGCCTACGTGCTGATGAGCCTGGGCGCCTTCGGCATGATTCTCCTGCTCTCGCGCGCCGGCTTCGAGGCCGAGGAGATCGACGATTTCAGGGGACTTAACCGGCGCAGTCCCTGGTTCGCAGCGATCATGATGATCCTCATGTTCTCGATGGCCGGGGTGCCGTTCTTCGTAGGCTTCTTCGCCAAGTTCGCCGTGCTGCAGGCGGTGGTCGCCGCCAACCAGATATGGCTGGCGGTGTTCGCCGTGCTGTTCTCGCTGATCGGCGCCTTCTACTACCTGCGTGTAGTGAAGGTCATGTATTTCGATGCACCGACTGACACCGCCCCGCTCGAGGCACCGCGCGACATGCGCATCCTGCTCTCGGTCAACGGCCTGGCCGTGGCCTTCCTTGGCCTGCTGCCGGAAGGCGTGCTGAAATACGCGATCTACGCCACTTACACCTTCCTCCTCGGCAGCTGATCAGGCGGCCCGGGCGTATTGCGCCTTCGCTGCCTTGGCCAGTTCGGCTTCGACCGGGCTGTAGGCCTTTCCGGACCAGAGCATGCGATAGGCAATCTCCTCGTTGCCGTTTTCGCATAGTTCCAGCGCCCGCCGGAACAGCGGCTGGAAGGTGTCGCTGCGGTGCGAGGCCTCGTGCTCGCTGAAGGAGCGCCAGAAGGTGACGATCAGTGCCTCGCGCTCCTTCAGGGGGCTTTCCACGGCCTGGCCGACGGTGCTGCCCTCGTTGGAAATCATGCCGGAATTGAGGGCGACGAAACCGCCGACGAAGCCGCTGTCGGAATGGTAAGTCTTCACGTTTTCGCACAGCAGGGCTACCCGTTCCTCGAGGTCGTCGACGCTATACTCGGGCTTCAGAAGCACGCGATTCACCGTCACGACTCCGTCGGCAGGTAAGCCCGGAATGATTTCTGACATGGCTGTCTCCTTTCGTTAATCATCGAATACTTATAATAGACAAAAATAGTCAAGTATTGTTCATTTTAAAAATGAAACTTACAAAATCCATTGAAGACAACCAGTTGAATGAGGAATTTGTTGAGGGCGAGGCAGTCTTTATCGGTAAATTGCTGAACGTTATGCGGGATACCGTGCGCCTGCCGGACGGCCTGACGGCTACCCGTGAGTACATCAGACACCCCGGCGCGGTGCTGATGATCGCCGAACTGCCCAATGGCAAACTGCTCTTCGAGCGCCAGTTTCGCTATCCACTCGATCGCGTCTTTCTCGAGTTGCCGGCCGGCAAGATCCATCCCGGCGAGGACATCTTCCTTACCGCACGGCGCGAATTGCAGGAAGAGACAGGCTACGTGGCGAACGACTGGCGCCATCTCGGCACCCTCCACCCGTGCATCGGCTATTCAGACGAGCACATCGAGATTTTTCTTGCGCGCGGTTTGAGCCACGTCGGCAATGCACTCGACGCTGGCGAATTCCTCGAAGTGCATGAACTGTTTCTTGGCGAGGCTCTCGAAGCCGTGCGCGACGGCCGCCTCACCGACGGCAAGAGCATCGCGGGCTTGTTGTGGGCCGAGCGCGTGCTGGATGGACGCTGGCCGCTGCCGGAGGCCGCAAAGGACTTATAATAAGCGATTACTTATGGAGTGGCGGCATGGCGCAGGGCGGTCCGGCACGGTTGCAGGGCGAGGCGGAAACCGGCAGGGAAGAGGCAGGCAGGATGCAGACCCTGCGTGTGCTCTCCGAGGTCGCCGCAACGCTCGCCTCAGAGTACGACCTCGATGCCTTGCTTGACCGTTTCCTCGGCATGATGGTGCGGCTGTCCGGCGCCTCGGCTGGCGTCGTGCGCGTGCTTACCGCCGACGGGCGGCATATGCGCATTGCCGCCTCGCTGGGGCTGCCCGATGAAGTCGTCGAAAAGGAGCGCCTGGTCGACGTCGATTGCGGCATCTGCGGGGCGGCGATTCGCAGCCACGCCGCCCGCCAGACGCAGAACCTGGCTTCCTGCAGTGAACGCACGCACCTGCCCTACTTCAGCCAGTGCAGCGCCATGGTCGCCGTGCCGCTGGAGCATCAGGGCCGTCTGCTCGGCGCCTACAACCTGTACATGGCCGAGGCCCGGCCGATACCCGAGGAAGTCTCGCTGTTGTTCACCGCCATCGGCGAGCATCTCGGCATGGCCATCGAGAACGCCCGGCTGATGCGCGAGAACCTGCGCATGACGCTGATGAGCGAACGGCAGATGATGGCCAACGAGGTGCACGACTCGCTCGCGCAGACGATGGCCTACATGAAGATGCGCGTCGAACTGTTGCGCGAGGCCCTGCTCGGCTACGAGAGCGGCAAGGCGCTGAAATACTCGGGCGACATCCAGCAGGCACTCGACGAGGCGTATGCCAGCCTGCGCGAATTGCTCACCCAGTTCCGCAACCGCATGGATCCGCTCGGGCTCGAGCACGCCCTGCAGGAACTTGCCGCCGGCTATTTCGACCGCACCGGCGTCCGGCTGGAGTTCGAGAACCGCATCCCCGACCTGAACCTGAGCGTGGACCAAGAGGTGCAAGTGTTCCACATCCTGCAGGAGGCGCTCTCCAACGTCGCCCGCCATGCGGGCGCCAGGCAGGCCTGGCTGCTGCTCGACGTGGTCGACGGACAATACGCCTTCACCGTGGAGGACGACGGCCGGGGCGTCTTCGTCATGGGTATCCAGCCCGACCTGCGCCACCATTTCGGCATCAGCATCATGAGCGAGCGCGCCCAGCGCCTCGGCGGCAACATCGAGATCGCCAACCGGCCGCAGGGCGGCGCCCGCCTGCGCCTGATGGTGCCCATCCACCCGGAGCCGTAGCATGGAGCAGGACATCGTCAAGGTCATGCTGGTGGACGACCATACCCTGTTCCGCAAGGGGCTGGCGGAGTTGCTCGATGGTCGCGACAACATCCGCGTCGTCGCCGCCTCCGGCAATCCGGGCGAGGCGGCGAAACTCATTTCAGCGGCGCAGCCCGACGTGCTGATCCTCGACCTCAACATGCCGCCGCACGGCGGCCTCGCCCTGCTGCGCGAGCTGCAGGAAGGCGCCTGGGAAAAGCCGACCCTGATCCTCACCGTCAGCGACGCCGAGGACGACCTCGCCAACGCCATGCGCGCCGGCGCCCGCGGCTATCTGCTCAAGGACATGGAGCCGGACGACGTCGTCGACGCCATCCAGCGCGCCGTGCGCGGCGAGACGGTGGTGGCGCCGGCCATGACGCTGAAGCTGGTCAATTTGCTGCAGGGCGGTGGCGCCAGGAATGCGGCGCGCGAGAACCTGCTTGCCCAACTCACCGCGCGCGAGCGCGAGATCCTCGACCACCTGGCGCAGGGCCAGTCCAACAAGGCCATCGCCCGCGCGCTGGACATTTCGCACGACACGGTCAAGCTGCACGTGCGACACATTCTCTCCAAGCTCAATCTCACTTCGCGCGTCGAGGCGGCGGTATTCGCCATCGAGCAGAAAATGGCGCCGCGGCAGAAGTAGCGCCGTCCTGCGCGGACTGACTTTTGCGGGAAAGGGGAGGAAACTGGTCCCCTCGACAGGAATCGAACCTGTATTTGCCGCTTAGGAGGCGGCCGTTCTATCCATTGAACTACGAGGAGCGGGGCGCGTATTTTAGCCGCTCCGCTATAATCGCGCCATCGTATTTCTCCGCGGCGCGCGTTTGCGGGCCGACGTTCCATGCCGCTCATCTCCCTCGACAAGGGCTGCCTGGCCTTCGGCCACGTCGCGCTGCTCGATCATGCCGATTTCCAGGTCGACGCGGGCGAGCGCATCGCGCTGATCGGCCGCAACGGCAGCGGCAAGTCCAGCCTGTTGCGCGCGCTGGCGGGCGAGGGCGCGCTCGACGACGGCACCGTCTGGCGCCGCGAGGGCCTGCGCATTGCCTATGTGCCGCAGGAACCGGATTTTCCGCCCGGGCAGACGGCCTACGAGGCGGTCGCCTCGGGCGTTGGCGCGACGAGCCGCCTGCTCGTCGAATACCACGACGCCGCCCAGCGGCTGGCGCACGACCACGGCGAGGTGGCGCTGGTGCGCTTGCACGAACTGCAGACCGAGCTGGAGGCAGGCGACGGCTGGCGGCTCAACACGCGCGTGGAGCAGGCGCTGTCGCAACTGAGGCTGCCGGGCGAGGCGCGCTTGGGCGAGCTTTCCGGCGGCGGGCTAAAACGTGTGGCGCTGGCGCGCGCCCTGGCCGGCGATCCGGAGCTCCTGCTGCTCGACGAGCCGACCAACCATCTGGATCTCGACGGCATCCTCTGGCTGGAACAGCTGATCTCCGGCTTCGGTGGCGCGGTGGTGGTGATCACGCACGACCGGCGCTTCCTCGATGCCGTCGCCACGCGCATCGTCGAGCTGGATCGGGGAAACCTGACGAGCTTCCCCGGCCGCTTCGCCGACTACCAGGCACGCAAGGCCGACATGCTGGCGGCGGAGGCGCAGCAGAACGCGAAGTTCGACAAGCTGCTGGCGCAGGAGGAAGTGTGGATCCGCAAGGGCATCGAGGCGCGGCGCACGAGGAACGAAGGCCGCGTGCGGCGGCTGGAGCAGCTGCGCCGCGAGCGCGCCGCGCGGCGCGAGCGGCTGGGCGGCGTCGGCTTCCAGCTCACGCGCGGCGAGGCCTCCGGCAAGCTGGTGGCGGAGATCGAGCACGTCAGCAAGCACTACGGCGAGCGGGACATCGTGCGCGACTTTTCTTGCCGGATACTGCGCGGCGACCGCGTCGGCATCATCGGCCCGAACGGCGCCGGCAAGACCACGCTGATCCGCCTGATCCTCGGCGAGATCGCGCCGGATGCCGGCAGCGTGCGCCTCGGCACCAGGCTGGCGGTGGCCTACTTCGACCAGTTCCGCGCCGCGCTCGACGAGGAGGCGACGCTGGCCGACGTCATCAGCCCGGGTTCCGACTACGTGCAGCTCGGCGGCGAGAGGAAGCACGTCATCAGTTACCTCGAGGACTTCCTGTTCCCTTCCGCGCGGGCGCGTTCGCCGGTGAAGTCGCTCTCCGGCGGCGAGCGCAACCGCCTGCTGCTGGCGCGTCTCTTCAGCCAGCCGGCCAACGTCATCGTGCTCGACGAGCCGACCAACGACCTCGACATCGAGACGCTGGAACTGCTCGAAGCCTTGCTACAGGACTACGACGGCACGGTGTTCCTCGTCAGCCACGACCGCAGCTTCCTCGACAACATCGTCACCCAGGTGATCGCGGCGGAGGGCGAGGGCCGATGGCGCGAAACCGTCGGCGGCTACGAGGACTGGCTGCGCGAGACACAGTCGCGGCGCGGGCAGGAGGCAGCGGTGCCTGCGCCGGAAAGGCGTGAATACATCGAGAAGAAGCGCGAGCCACGGCCGAAGGCCAAGCTGTCGTTCAAGGAGGCGCGCGAACTGGAAGCGCTGCCCGACCGGATTGCCGCGATGGAAGCCGAGCAGGCCAGCCTCAATCTGCGCCTTGCCGATCCGGCGCTTTATCGCGACGCGCCGGAGGAAATCCGTCGGCTCAGGGAGCGGCTTGACGGGCTGGACACGGAGATTGCTCAGGCCCTGGTGCGCTGGGAAGCACTCGAGTCCCGCGTCGGCTAAAAGTCATTAGTCGCCACGGGACGGCGCGGACAGGCCTGACATCAGCCATCCATGTGCCAGAGAAACGGCAGGGCGGTCAGCGCGGCGAAAAAAATCGCGAGGTGGAACCACGACCACCAGCGGTATCTCCTGGCGAGGCCGGCCGGATCGAGGTCCGAGATGAGGTAGTGGCGGCCGTCCTGCGGCAGGTGCAGGACGTGCAGTTCGCTCGTCGTGCGCAGTTCGCGGTGGCTGGCCAGCACCTCTCGCCTGGCCTGCGCGCGGGCCAGTTCCCATTCTTTCAGGTCGAGTCGGCCGTCGCCGTCCAGGTCGAAGCGCCTGTTGAGCGGCTCGGGATTCCCTTTCCACTCCGCCAGAAGCTGTTTCACGTCCTCCGCCGCGCTCAGCCGAAGGTCGACGCTTCCGCGCGTGGCGAACTGGCCCAGCGCGTAGATGGTCTGCCGCTCGATCAGCAGCCATTCGGTGTAGCGGCGGTCGCCTTCGATCCAGGACTCCTTCTTCGTCACGAGCATCTCGGCGCCATCGGGATCGACGGCGCACTCGCCGGAGCCGTCATCGAGGATGAAGGAAGCGTCGCTCTCGCCGCGTTCTTCCGTGTGCCACTTGTTGTCGCTATCCCGGCGTTCGACGGTATAGCGGTACCACAGGCAGGGCACATGGGAGCAGGGGCTTATCAGCGGCGCGCCGGCGAGCGGCTTGCCCGTGCCGATCAGTTCCACGTAGCCCTGCGCGGCGGAGGCGATTCTGGAGGTGGGTGTGTCGTCGACGGCGCGGATGCGCCGGAAGGCGGAAGTCCAGGCGAAGAGGCTCAGCGGCACCATCAGCGCCACGCAGACGAACATGCCGAGCGCCGATTCGGTCTTGGCGCCGATGACCAGCAGGACGAGCTGGCCGCCTGAGGTGACGAGGTTGCTGTATCCCCGCTTCAGGGAAACGAGCATTGCGGCGGCGGCTTCAGCCGAACAGCGCCTTCATGTCGACGTCGGCCTTCTCCTCCACGGCAAATTCGAGCAGGGGCTTGGCCTCGAAGCGGAACATGCCGGCGACGATGGAATCCGGAAATTGCTCGATGCGCACGTTGTTGATGTTCACCGCCTCGTTGTACAGCTCGCGCCGGTCGGCGATGCCGTTCTCGAGGGCCGTGATGCGCGTTTGCAGCTGCATGAAGTTCTCGTTGGCCTTCAGATCGGGATAGGCCTCGGCGACGGCGAAGATCTGGCCGAGACCCAGGCGCAGGGCGCCTTCCGCCTGGCCCAGCGCGGGTATGTTCTGGCTTTCGCGCGCGGTCTGCACACGAGAGCGCGCCTCGATGACGCGCTGCAGGGTCTCCTGCTCGAACTGCTTGTACTGCTTGCAGGTCTCGACCAGCTTGGGCAACTCGTCGTGGCGCTGCTTGAGCAGCACGTCGATGTTGGCCCAGGCCTTGGCGACGGCATGCTTCACCTGCACCAGCCCGTTGTAGATCATCACGCCGTACACCAGCGCGACGACGATGAGGCCCAGCACCACCAGAGAAACGATTCCCATGCTTATCTCCCGGCTTGGTCGAATGGGGGCTATTCTAATCCAACCGGTTTGGACGATCATCGCCCGCGCTCTCCGCCGGCGTGGCGTCGGCGGCGGGCGGTATCTCGGCGATGCGGCGCAGGCGCTCCAGCAGGGATGCCTCGGAGATGCCGAGCAGCTTGCCGATCTCGCTCAAGTCGTCGGGGATGGCGGGGTCGTTCCAGCCGTTGGCCGCATGCCGCGCCAGGTTGACTGCATGAATGACGTTGCGCACGCGCGGATGTTCGGCGTGGCCATCGTCCATCAGCGTCTGCAGCAGATCGGGCAGGTGCCAGGCGCGCGCCAGGGCCAGTTGCAGGTCGCCGGCGCGGATGCCGAGCACCGCTTCCTGGGCGGCGGCGCTGCGCAGCCCGGGGGTTTCCGTCTGCCGCGCGCGGATGGCCAGCATCATGGCGGGCGCGAAGCACCAGAGCAGGATTTCCGCCGTGTCGTGCAGCAGGGCGGCGACGGTAACTTCCTCGACGTTGAGGTCATGGCGCAGCACCGCCCAGTCGCGCGCGAACAGCGAGGACTGGCGGGCGCGGGCAATGACTCGCAGCAGGCCGAGCAGGGCCTGGGGCAGGTCCTTCAGCCGGTCCTCGACCAGCGGCAGATTCTCGAACTTGGCGAAGAAGGGCGTGATGCCGATCATCATGATGGCATGGTCGATGGTGGTGATATCGGCAGTTTGGCTTTTGCGGCGGTGCGCTTCGATATAGGCCAGCACGCGCAGCGTCATGAGCGGGTCGTGCAGGATTGCGCCGGCAAGCTGGCGGCCGGTGACGTTCTCCTCGTTTTCACGCAGGCGTTCCAGTTCGCGCGCTGTACGCTTCAACACGGGAATGGCCGCCTGGCTGAGGTAACTCACCCAGGATTCGAGGGAGGGCAGCGGACGTTCGATCATCGCGCGGAAATAGTCCAGTCAGCACCGATAGTTATAATTACGGCCCATGCACCGTGTGGCTTGAGCAGACAAGGCCGGATCGCCCCTGGAAAATATTAAATCGATATAAAACAAATAGATAAATGGAAAACCCCAAATCCTGGGATATCTTCTGCAGCGTTGTGGACAACTACGGCGACATCGGCGTCTGCTGGCGGCTCTCGCGCCAGTTGGCGGCGGAATACGGCCTGCAAGTGCGCCTCTGGATAGATGACCTGGCAGCCTTCCGCCGCATCTGGCCGGAAATCGCAGTCGATCGGGAGGTGCAGCAAAGCAGCGGTGTCGAGGTGCGGCACTGGGCGCGGCCGTTTCCGGCCGTCGAAGCGGCCGATGTGGTGGTGGAAGCTTTCGCCTGCGATCTGCCGGATTGCTACCTGCACGTCATGGCGGCCAGAACGCCCGCGCCGCGCTGGATCAACCTCGAGTACCTCAGTGCCGAAGATTGGGTCGGCGAATGCCATGGACTGGCTTCGCCCAGCCCGCGTCTGCCGCTTACCAGGCATTTCTTTTTCCCCGGCTTTGCGCCGAACACCGGAGGCGTGCTGCAGGAGTGGGATCTGGAACGGCAGCGTCGCGCCTTTCAATTGAGCGCCGGGGCACAGGCTGACTTCTGGCAGGAACTGGGGATGGCGCCGGCGCATGGAGAGGAGGCCCGCATCTCGCTGTTCTGCTATCCGGGCAGCCGCGCCGAGGAACTGTTCGAATGCTGGCACGAGCAGGGGCCGGTCACCTGTCTGGTGCCGGAAGGCATTGCTGGCGAAGCGATCGCGGTCTACTTCGGCCAGTCCGCCCCGCCCGCCGGTGGCGCCCTGCGGCGCGGCAGTCTGGAAGTGCGCATCCTGCCGTTCCTGGCGCAGGACCGCTTCGACCGGCTGCTGTGGGCCTGCGATTGCAATTTCGTGCGCGGCGAAGATTCCTTCGTGAGGGCGCAATGGGCCCTTCGCCCAATGGTCTGGCAACCCTATCCGCAGGCGGAGGGTAGCCACCTGCACAAACTGGCGGCTTTCCTGCGGCATTATTGCCACACCCTGCCGGCCGAGGCGGGCAGCACAGTAGCGGATTTCTGGAATGCCTGGAGCCGCGGCAAAGGAATGGGGGCGGCCTGGCCTGCGTACTGGGCGCAGCAGGGGCTGCTGGTGCGGCATGCCGAATCCTGGGCGGCCGTTCTGCGCAACAACGGCGATCTGGCAGCCAAGCTGGTGCAGTTCTGTTCGGTTAGGCTATAATTTCTCGTTTCTCCAGCGGCGTAACATCAAATGAAACTGGCACAGGAGCTCCGCGTAGGCAACGTCGTCATGATCGGCAAGGATCCGATGGTCGTGCAGAAGGCCGAATACAACAAGTCCGGCCGCAACGCCGCCGTTGTGAAGATGAAATTCAAGAACCTCCTCACCGACGCGCCAAGCGAGAACATCTTCAAGGCCGACGAGAAGTTCGAGGTTGTCACCCTCGAGCGGAAGGAAGTCACCTACTCGTATCTCGCCGACCCCATGTACGTCTTCATGGACGCCGAGTACAACCAGTACGAGGTGGAAAAGGAGAACATGGGCGATGCCCTCAACTACCTCGAGGACGGCATGGCCTGCGAGGTGGTGTTCTACAACGGCAAGGCCATCTCGGTGGAACTCCCCACCAGCGTGGTGCGCGAGATCGTCTATACCGAGCCGGCCGTGCGCGGCGACACCTCTGGCAAGGTGCTCAAGCCCGCCAAGATCGCCACTGGCTACGAGGTCTCGGTCCCGCTGTTTTGCGAGACAGGCGACAAGATCGAGATCGACACCCGCATCGGCGAATATCGCAACCGCGTCAAGGGTTGACGCGGCATCCCGACATGAAAATGCCACCTGCGGGTGGCATTTTTTCGCGGCGGGGCGGGCAGATTAGGAGTTGTTCACAATTGTGTTTTGTCCGACAAAACAATTGTGAAACGGGCCCTAGCGCCAGACCTCCTTGCAAAGGGTGATTTCGGCGTCGGTCATCACCGGCTTGATGCGGCACTGGCGCTCACGTTCCAGGCGTTCTCGTTCAGCTTCGCGCGCGCGTTCCTCGCGAGCCAGGCGCCTGGCCTCGGCCTGTTCTTCATTGCTGAGCGGCTTGGCCGGTTCCTGCACTTTGCTTGTGGAAGAAGCATTGCCCGCTGCTTGTTTATCTTCGGCATTTTGAGCCAAGCCTGCGGTTGGCGGGCACGCCAGAGAGGCTGCGACAAGAAGAACGGAAGGGAAGGTTGGGCGCATCGACATCTCCTGGCGACATTCGTGTGCGTCAAGGTTACCGCGGTATAAAGGAAAACGCCACCCGCGGAAGGGGTGGTGTTCCTGAATCGACGGCAGCGGCAGCGGGATCGCCCAACGTGAAGGTTTGCATCACTCGTCAGCCAACGAACTGCTGCGCCTGCCCCTGCTGCAGCCTGCCAAATAGAATTCGCAGGAACCCTCGTGGGTGAGCGGGAGGACGAAAAAAATGACCAACTGCAGAAGCGGTTGGTCATCGATATTGGTGGTGGACGGACGCCGATTCAATTCCATCTCAGTCGCTTGAAGAGCAATGCAGCGGGCGTGGGCGGCAATCGACGCGATACCTTCGATGTGTTCGGTGCATTCAGTCAACGCCAGCACCTTGCGATCTTGCCGGAAGGCGTCGGTGGCATTCGTCCATGATCACCTGGAGGCGCGAGTAGCGCCTACCACCAGTTCCACGCGGTGCGACACGCAGTCAACAGCACGGTGACCGCGTCCTCGCCACAGGGCAATCAGCGAGTGGGCGCCATCTGGCACACCCAATCTGACCACGCTGGCGCCCGGCATTGTCGCCGCCATCCTAGACGACGACAGGCTGCCGAGCCACATCACGCTGTTTGATCTGGCGGTTGATCCGCCAGCGCTGTGGGATGAGCAGCGCGAGAGAGTCGGTCTCTGAGGCGAAGACACCCCTCAGCTCAACATGCCCTTGAGGTCCTTGAGCATCAGGAACAAGTGGTACGGGTCAGTCGCGCTGGGCTCGAATTCCCACGACTCGTACCACTGCCGCGCCGCATCGTCCTTGGCATGGACCAGCAGGCAGCGAATGCCGGCGATGTCGGCAGCCTGAGCGGTGCGCAGCAACGCATCCTTGAGCAAGGCCTGGCCCAGGCCTTTGCGCTGATGCTCCTTGTCCACCGCGAGCCGGGCCAGGATCATGACCGGTACCGGGTGACGCGCCAGCCCCTTCATCACTCTTGACGGCGCGGCCTCCGGATCGACACTGCCGACGGCGAGGCTGTAGAAGCCGACCACAACGTCACCCTGGCAACAGACGTAGGTCTGCGCGCTGTTGGCCTTCTGGTTGACGAGCGCGTAGCGCTGCAGGAACTGGTTCAGCGCAACCTGGCCGCAGTCGAAAGCATCGACCTGATCCGTCGCAAGCAGCTTGCGAATGGGTGAGTAGCCATCGCTCAACCCAGCACCCCGGGTTCACGCAGCAACTTCTTCAGGCGCGGCTTGCTTTGCACCGGGCGGTCCAGTGCTTCCTGGAAGGCCTGCCACTGTGTGTCATCCAGCACGAACTGACGACGATCTGCCAGCGTCTGCGCGGCCGCCGTCACGCCTGCGTCGAGCAGGAACTCGCTGACGTTCTTGTGGCAGGCGCGCGCGGCTTCCTGCAGAAGCTGCTTGACCGGCGTGCTTGCACGAACGTCAATGCGCTCGGTCTTGGAAAGATTCAGGGTGCTCATGGTGCCCCTCCGGACTGATCTTGAATGCCCTTATTGTAGTTGTCCGGACAGTGTCCTGACAAGTGGTCTCTGCCGTCAGCCATCCTGGGCATCCTCTCCGTGTTGCAATGTGCGAGGAATGCCCAGGAGAGCAGAGAACAGAGAGAGAAAAACGCCCGAATGCGCGCTTGGAACGGCGACTTCGGGAGGAGCGTGCTCAAGAGGCCAAGGCCGGAAACCGCGCCAACACTGGCGTTCCGGGCAGAAAAAACCCCAACCGAGAAGGGTTGGGGTTTGAATAGTGGTGG
>WBUF01000107.1 GCA_008933825.1 Rhodocyclaceae bacterium
AGGCGAAGGACTCCAGCTCGCGGTTGGCCGCGGTGAGCTCGGCCGTGCGCGCGGCCACCCGCGCCTCCAGCTCGTCGTTCAGGCGCTGCACCTCCTCGCGCGCCAGCACCTGCTCGGTGACGTCCTGGGCGGTGCCAAGCGCGTGCACGGGATGGCCGTTCGCATCGCGGAAGACCTCGAATCGCACGAGCAGGTGCTTGACGCGCCCGTCGGACATCCGGATGCGGTGCCGCAGCACGTGCTTGCCCTCGCCCCTGCCCGCCTTGCGCCAGATTTCCTGCATGACGGGCAGGTCTTCGGGATGGACCATGCCGAGCAGGTCCTGCCAGGTGCCGCCGAAGCCGGACTGGCCAATCTCGTAGATGCGACAGAGCTCGTCCGAAAAGCTCATGCGCTGGCTGGGTATGAGCAGCTCCCAGCTGCCGAAATGGCCGATGCGCTGCGCTTCGCGCAGGCGCGCCTCCCGCTCCTGCAGGGCGGTTTCGGCCTGCAGCCGCTCGGTGATGTCGTGCACCAGGCCGACAATGCACTCCTCGCCGCCGAGCACAATGCGCTCGGCGGACACGATGACGGTGTGCAGCGCGCCCGCCTTCGTCCGCAGCGTGGTCTGCCTGTTCCTCGTTCGGCCCGCCAGGCTCAGTTCCGCCGTCCATCGCTCCCGTTCCGCCCGGCTGGGCCAGAGGCCGATGTCTACTGAGGAATGGCCGAGCATTTCCTCGCGCGCCCAGCCGAACTGCTCGACGAAGGCGTCATTCACGTCAAGGTAAAGGCCGTCCTTCATGCGGCTGATGGAAATCGCCACCGGGCTGGCATGGAAGACCTTGGTGAACTTCTCCTCCGAGCTGCGCAGCGCCGCTTCGGCCCGGACTTCCTCGGTGACGTCGCGGAACAGGGCGAAGAAGCCGCGGGTGCCGCCTGCCGCGTCGGGTTCGGGGATCATGACGATGTCCAGCATGCGCAGGTCGCCGTTCGTCGATTTGCGGCTGGCGCGATAGGCGATGCGCTCGCCTGCCAGCACGCGCTCGAGCGTGGCTTCGACGGGGTTGCCGTCGTAGTTCGCCGCGCCGATGATCTCGCGCACGCTGAGGCCGGCGAGGTTCTTCTGGCCCGCGGCATAGAAATCCCGGTAGCTGCGGTTGGCGTAGAGGCAGCGCTTGTCGCGGTCACCGTGGAACAGCATGACCGGCACGCTCTCCATGACCAGATGCAGCTCGGCCTCGCGCGCCGAGGAGGTGTTGAACTGGGCTCGCAGATGGTCGCCCAGGCGATGCATCGTCCTGTGATGGCGGCGGAAGCCGCGGAAGATGAAGAAGGCCAGGGTCGCCGACAGGACGATATAGATGCTGAAGGCCAGCCAGACCAGCAGCGGCGGCGAAGGTGATGCATACAGGGGCAGCAAGCCCGCCTGCTCGCCCGCGGCCAGCGCCGCGCCGGCCAGCAGCGTGGCCAGGCACAGTGCCAGAGTGCCGCGCGGCGTCAGCAGCCAGCCGCCCAGCATGATGATGATGGGGAAGGCTATCAGGCTCCGGCTCATCAGACCGTTGCTGAGCGAAACCTGGAGCAGAACGGATAGCCAGACGCCCCAGACAAGCAGCTGCACGCCCTGTTCGAGCCGACCCTTTCTGATCAGAGCGAGGGCGACGACTCCGCTGGCGAAGGCGGCAACGGCGCCGGAACTCCTGAGCAGGTCGTGGTCGGAGAACAATAGAGCGGCGGCCAGGTAGGTCGCGCTGCTGGCCAGCATCAGGCCGACGATCAGGCGCAGGAAGCGCAGCGTATTCTCGTCGCGCAGCAGGGCGTGGCGGTAATCGTGCCGGGGGAAGGACTTGTCGGTCACTGCGTTCTCCGCATCAGCGTGACAGCGTGAACCGGAACGTAGCGCCCTGGTTTGGGCTGGCTTCGACCCAGATTCGTCCGCCGTGGCGGTGGGCGATGCGCGCGACGGTGGCCAGGCCGATGCCGGTGCCCTCGAACTCTTCGGGCTTGTGCA
>WBUF01000076.1 GCA_008933825.1 Rhodocyclaceae bacterium
CGCCTCGCCGGCGGCATGGCGCAGGCCGTCGCCGCGCCGCCGATGGGCATCGCCGAGCTGGCGCAGCTGTTGGCCGGCGCGCGCCTCGTCGTCGGCGTCGACACCGGCCTCAGCCACATCGCCGCCGCCCTGGGGCGACTGACTTTCTGCCTGTTCGCCGGCTCGCAGCCGGAACTCACCGGCGTGTATGCCGGCGAGACGGCGATCAATCTGGGCGGCGCCGGCGCGCCGCCGACGGCCGCAGAGGTAGTTGCCGCGATCGAAGATCACGTAGGTCGGGCTTCAGCCCGACAGCAGGCGCCGGTCAACCGCCAGAGTCGGGCTGAAGCCCGACCTACAGCCCGACCTGCGGAATGATGGCACGCTTCTTCTACAACCTGGCGCTGCTCGCCCTGCTGCCTTATGTGTGGCTGCATCTTTTCCTGCGCAGCAGGAAACAACCGGAGTACCTGGCGCATCTCGGCGAGCGCTTCGGGCGCTACGAAACAACGGCACAGGGGCCGCTGATCTGGCTGCACGCCGTTTCCGTCGGCGAGACGCGCGCCGCGGCGCCGATCGTCGCCGCGCTCAAGGCCCGCTATCCCGGCCATCGCATCCTGCTCACGCACATGACGCCGACCGGCCGCCAGACCTCGGAAGACCTGCTCGGCGACAGCGTGCTGCGCGCCTACCTGCCCTACGACTATCCGTTCGCCGTGCGGCGCTTCCTGCGGCATTTCAAGCCGGCCGTCGGCGTCATCATGGAAACCGAGATCTGGCCGAACCTGGTGGCAGCCTGCAAGGGGCGGGATATTCCCTTGCTCTTGGCGAACGCCCGCCTCTCGGAGAAATCGGCGCGAAACTATGCGCGCTTTCCCGCACTGACGCGCGCCGCGCTGCGGGACCTGGCCGCCATCGCCGCGCAGACGCAGCAGGACGCCGCCCGGCTGACCGCGCTGGGCGCGCCTGCAGTCGAGGTGCTGGGCAACGTCAAGTTCGACATCCTGCCGCCGCCGGAACAGCTCGCGCTGGGTGAGGCATTGCGGCAGCGCATGGGGCCGCGCCCGGTGCTGCTGGCCGCCAGCACCCGTGAGGGCGAGGAGGCCCTGCTCTTCGCGGCGCTGGCGCAGCGGCCCCTCGGCGATGCGCTGCTTGTCGTCGTGCCGCGCCATCCGCAGCGCTTCGACGAGGTCGCCGCACTCGCCGCGAAAGCCGGCCTCGCCGTGCAGCGGCGCAGCGAAGATGCGCCGGTGGCGGCACGGACGCAGGTGCTGCTCGGCGACAGCATGGGAGAACTATTCGCCTACTACGCCGCCTGCGACCTCGCCTTCGTCGGCGGCAGCCTGCTCGACTACGGCAGCCAGAACCTGATCGAGCCCTGCGCCGTTGGCCGCCCGGTGCTGATCGGCCGCTCGACCCACAATTTCTCGCTGGCGGCCGAGCTGGCCCTGGAATGCGGCGCGACGCGGCAGATTGGCTCGGCGGAGGAACTGCTGGAAGCGGCGGCGGAACTGCTCGCCGACGAGGACGCTCGCCGGCGCATGGGCGAGGCGGGCAAGGCTTTCGCCGCGCGCCACCGCGGCGCGACGGCAAGGACGCTTGAGATGATTACGCGCCATCTTCCGCCATTGTCGGGCTGAAGCCCGACCTACGGGGAACCGCATGCAAATTTGTTCGCTTGTAGGTCGGCCTTCAGGCCGACACAGGCGTTAAACCCGCATGACCTACAACGCGCTGCGCAAGGGCAGGTTCTCCGAACCTAACCGCGCTTATTTCATTACCGCCGTGACCAAGAAGCGCCGGCCGGTTTTCGTAAACCTATGCGCGGCAAGACTGCTGATTCGGGAAATGCGAACGCTACACGATGAGGGTGCCGTCGGTTCGCTCGCATGGGTTGTCATGCCCGACCATGTGCATTGGCTGTTCCAGCTCGGGAACAACGCGAGCCTGGAAAAAGCCGTCGGCATGTTGAAGGGCCGTAGCAGCCGACAGATCAACAGGCACCTGGGCCATCATGACGCGCTTTGGCAGGCCGCATTTCACGACCATGCGTTGCGGGAGGAAGAGGATCTACGCGAAATCGCCCGCTATATCATGGCCAATCCATTGCGTGCAGGACTGGTTACATCGCTGACGGAATACCCGCACTGGGATGCGGTCTGGCTGTGACCCTTCGTAGGTCGGCCTTCAGGCCGACACCGGCCGCCCAAGTCGGCCTGAAGGCCGACCTACGAATTCTCCCAAAGGATTGCGGCCAGTGATACCAAATGCAATTAAGCTGGCGTTTGGTGCAGGCGCTTATTTCTCGAGCAATGCGTTGATCGCCTGGACGTCCTCTTCGCCCAGGCTGCCGGCAGCGGCTTTCAGGCGCAGCTGGGCAAGCAGCGTGTCGTAGCGTGCCTTGGCGAGGTCGCGGCGGGTGGCGTAGAGCTGCTGCTGGGCGTTCAGCACGTCGATGTTGATGCGCACGCCGACTTCGTAACCCAGCTTGTTCGATTCGAGGGCCGACTGGCTGGAAACCAGCGCCTGCTCGAAGGCCCTGACCTGGGCCATTCCGTTGGTGACGCCGAGGTAGGCCTGGCGCGCGCCGAGGGCGGCGCTGCGCCGGGTGTTGTCGAGGTCTGCGCGCGCCTTCTCGCGCAGGGCGACCGCCTCGCGATCCTTCGACATCACCGCGCCGCCGGCGAAGATCGGCAGGTTGAGCTGCAGGCCGACTGTGGACGTGTGTGTGTCGTTGCCCGGACCGACGATGCCCAGCGCAAGCGCGCCGGAGGCCGAGCTGCGGCCGCGCGCCGCCACCAGGTCCAGTGTCGGCAAGTGGCCGGCGCGCTGCTTGTTGATTTCCTTGTCGGCAATTTCCAGCGCGGCTTCCTGCGCCTGCACCAGCGGGCTGCCGGCCTCGGCGGCCTCCACCCACTTCGCCATGTCGTCGGGCTGCGGGCGCTGCAGCGTCACCTGGGGGCGCAGGGAGGCAAGCACCTCGGGCACCTTGCCGATCACCTGGCGCAGGGCCTGGCGCTTGATCTCGAGCTCGTTCTGCGCGGCCAGCTCCTGCGCGGTGGCGAGGTCGTAGCGCGCCTGGGCTTCGTGCGTGTCGGTGATGGTGGCGGTGCCCACTTCGAAATTGCGCTTGGCCGCTTCCAGCTGCTCGGCGATGGCCTTCTTCTGCGCCTGGGAAAGGCTCAGGCTGTCCTGCGCCAGCAGCACGTCGAAATAGGCCTGCGAGACGCGCAGGACGAGGTCCTGTTTCGCCTGCGAGAACTGGGCGTCTGCCACCGCCACGGCCAGCTTGCCCTGGCGGTACTGCTCGATGTTCTGCCAGCGGAAGATCGGCTGGGTCAGGGTGAGCTGGTAACCGTTGGTGTTGTATTGAGCATCGACCGTGCCGGCGCCGGGCATGCGGCGCTGGAAGTCGGCATCGTTCCAGACCGTGCTGGCGGAAGCCGAAATTACCGGCAGCAGGCCGGCGCGGCCTTGCGGCAGCTTTTCCTGTCCGGCCTGCCAGGCCGCCTTCGATGAGGCGAACTGCGCATCGTATTCGATGGCGTCGCGATAGACCTGCAGCAGGTCGGCGCCGAAAGACGGCGCGCCGGTCAGCAGCAGGGACAAGAGCAGCGGAATCTTCTTCATGGGTAAGCCCTCTTTGCGGTTATGCCGCGGCGCGCTCGACTTCGCGCGACCAGGCGATGACGCCGCCGGCCAGGTTGAAGACGCGCTCGAAGCCGTTCTGCCTGAGGAACAGGCCGGCGTGATAGCTGCGCGCGCCGGAGCGGCAGACCATGACGACGTCGGCGCGGCGGTCGAGTTCGTGCAAGCGGGCGGGAAGGCTGCGCATCGGCATGAGCTGCGAGCCCTCGATGCGGTAGGCGGCGAATTCATCGGGCTCGCGCACGTCGAGCAGCAGCGGAGCGGGGCGCCCTGCGTCCCTTAGCCATTCGTTCAATTCCACTGCCGTGATGTATTCCATTCCGCTTCCTCAAAAGACGAATTTTTCCCGTGTCGGCACGTTGCGCAGGCGCGGGATGCTGGTTTCGAACAGGTTCGCGCTCTGGAAGCGCCCTTCGGCCACGCAGGTGACGAGGCGGGCCTGCATCAGCGGCGCTTCGCCGACCACCGCCAGCAGGCGGCCGCCGACCTTCAGCTGGTCCAGCAGGGTCTGCGGAATGTCCGCAACGGAACCGGACAGGACGATGACGTCGTAGGGCGCGTTGGCCGGCCAGCCCCGGGCGCCGTCGCCCTCGATGACGGTGACGTTGTCGGCGCACTCGCGCTGCAGGTTCTCGCGCGCCCGCGCCGCCAGTTCCGGCTCGATTTCGACGGTATGGACATGGTCGCTGCGCGCACCGAGGAGCGCCGCCATGTAGCCCGACCCCGTGCCGATCTCCAGCACCCTGTCCGATTTGCGCAAAGAGAGCGCCTGCAGGAATTTCGCCTCGAGCGCCGGCGTCAGCATGGCCGCACCGTGGCCGAGCGGAATCGCCGCTTCGGCGTAAGCCAGCTTGACGTATCCCTTCGGCACGAAATCCTCGCGCTTGATGGTCATCAGCAGGTCGAGCACGTCCTGGTCCAGCACCTCCCAGGTGCGGATCTGCTGCTCGACCATGTTCAAGCGGGCTTGTTCCAGATTCATGTACTTGCTCCAGATAGATATATTAGCATTTTCTTATAATGAATGCCGGCTACCCCGACAAAACCATTGAGAACAGGCCCATAATTTTAACCTATTCCGCCATCGTGGCCGGCTTCACCCGGAACCACGCGGCATACAACGCCGGCACGAACAGCACCGTCAGCACGGTGGCCACCAGCAGGCCGCCCATGATGGCGAAGGCCATCGGTCCCCACAGCACATTGCGCGTGAGCGGAATCATCGCCAGCATGGCGGCGGCGGCCGTCAGCATGATCGGCCGGAAGCGGCGCACCGTCGCTTCGCGGATCGCCACCCAGGGCGGGGAGCCTTCGCGGATGTCCTGCTCGATCTGGTCGACCAGGATCACCGTGTTGCGCATGATCATGCCGCCCAGCGCAATGGTGCCGAGCATGGCGACGAAGCCGAAGGGCTGGCGGAACACCAGCAGCGCCAGCGCCACGCCGATCAGGCCGAGCGGCGCCGTCAGCAGCACCATGAAGGTGCGGGCGAAGCTCTGCAGCTGGATCATCAGGATGGCCAGCACCGCCGCCAGCATCAGCGGCATGCCGGCGTTGATGGATTCCTGCGCGCGGCCGGATTCCTCCAGCGAGCCGCCGATGTCGATGCGGTAGCCGGCGGGAAGCTTCGCACGCAGCTCGGCCAGCTGCCGGTCGATGGCCATCGCCACGTCGGGCGCCTGCACGCCGTCGACGATGTCGGCGCGCACGGTCAGGGTCAGCTCGCGGCTGCGCCGCCACAGGATCGGTTCCTCGAAGGCCTCGCGCACCGTCGCCACCTGGGTCACCGGCACGTAGCGCGCCGAGGCGGTCGGCACCTGCACCGCCAGCACGCGCTCCATGGCATCGCGCTCGGCTTGCGGCGCGCGCAGCACGATGTCGATGAGGCGGTCGTTCTCGCGGAACTGGGCCAGCGTGGCGCCGCTGATGGCGCCCTGCAGGGCGCGCGAGACGCTGGCCGTGGACACGCCGAGGGCGCGCGCCTTGTCCTGGTCCACCTCGACGCGCAGCATCGGCGCGCGCACACCCCAGTCGGTGTTGACGTCCAGGGTGTGGGGCGAGGCGCGCATCGCCTGCGCCACCTCGCCGGCGATCTCCTTGACCTTCGGGATCTCGCTGCCGACGACGCGGAACTGCACGGGATAGGCGACCGGCGGCCCGAGGGCAACGCGGTTGGCGCGCGCGCGCACGCCGGGGAACTGCTCGGCGAGCAGCGCCCGCAGCCGTTTCACGATGCGCTCGCGCCCCTCCAGATCCTTCGACAGGATCACCGTCTGGGCGAAATTCGGGCGGAACAGCTGCTGGTCGAGCGAGAGGAAGTAGCGCGGCGAGCCGTTGCCGACATAGGTCACCCAGGAAGCGACGTCCGGATCCTCCGCCAGCGCGGCCTCCAGCCGCTTGGCCTGCTCCTCGGTGGCCTTGATGCTCGACCCTTCCTGCAGCCACAACTCGACCAGCACCTCGTTGCGGTTGGAATTGGGGAAGAACTGCTTCTCGGTGAGCCCCATGCCGGCGACGCCGAGCGCGAACAGGCCCGCCGTGGCGAGCATGGTCAGCCTGCGATGGACGAGGCACCACTCGAGGACGCCGCGCAGCCGGTTGTAGAAGCGCGTGTCGAAGACGTCGTGGCCGGCGATGGCATGCTCGTGCTGCGGCCCCTTCAGGATCAGGTTGCCGAAAAAGGGCGTGACGACGACGGCCGCCACCCAGGAAATCAGCAGCGCCAGGCCGACCACGGCGAAGATGCCGAAGGTGTACTCCCCGGTGGCCGACTTCGCCGTGCCGATCGGCAGGAAGCCGGCGGCAGTGACCAGCGTGCCGGTGAGCATGGGAAAGGCCGTGCTGCGCCAGGCGAAGGCGGCGGCGGCGAGCTTGCCGAGGCCCTGCTCGATCTTTCTCGACATCATCTCCACCGCGATCATGGCGTCGTCCACCAGCAGGCCCAGGGCGATGATCAGGGCGCCCGTGGAAATGCGGTGCAGGTCGATGCCGAAGTAGCGCATGCCGAGGAAGGTCGCCGCCACCACCCAGGGGATGGTGATGGCCACCACCAGGCCGGTGCGCAGGCCGAGGCTGAGAAAGGACACCAGCAGCACGATGCCCAGGGCTTCCAGGAAGACGCGCATGAAATCGCCCACCGCCTGCCTGACGATGCGCGGCTGGTCCGACACCTGGGCGAACTCGACGCCGAGCGGCAGGTCGGCGCGGATGCGCGCCATCTCGGCGGACAGGTCCTCGCCCAGCTTGAGCACGTCGCCGTCCTTCGTCATCGACACGGCCAGGCCGATGGCCTGCTGGCCGCGGTAGTACATTTTCGAGATCGGCGGGTCGATGGTGTCGCGCCAGACCCGCGCGATGTCGCCGATGCGGATGCTGCGGCCTGCCACCGCGACGCGCGTGCCGGCTACCGCCGCCACCGAGTTGAGCTCGCCGGTGACGCGCAGCGGAATGGCGTGGCTGGCCGACTGCAGGGCGCCGGCCGGCACGACGGCGTTCTGCGTCGCCAGCGCCTGGCCGATGGCCTGGGCATCCAGTCCGAGGGTGGCGAGCCGCTGCGGCGAGAGCTCGATGAAGATGCGGTCTTCCTGCACGCCGACCAGCTCGATCTTGGCGACGTTGGGCAGCTTGAGCAGGCGCTGGCGCGCCGCCTCGACGTGGTCGCGCAGCTCGGAGTGCGTGAAGCCGTCGGCGGTAAAGGCGTAGATGGAGCCGAAGACGTCGCCGAACTCGTCGTTGTAGAAGGGCCCGGCGACGCCTTCCGGCAGCGTGCCGCGGATGTCGCCGATCTTCTTGCGCACCTGGTACCAGATGTCGCCGACATCCCGCCCGCGCGCCGTGTCCTTCAGTTCGAGAATGATGAGCGACTCGCCGGCCTTGGAATGGCTTACGGTGTGGCGGAAGTGGGGCACTTCCTGCAGCTTCTTCTCGATGCGGTCGGTCACCTGCCGGTCGACCTGCTCGGCCGTGGCGCCCGGCCACAGGGTGCGGATGACCATGGCGCGGAAGGTGAAGTCCGGGTCCTCGCGCTGGCCGAGATTGAAATACGAGGCGAAGCCGGAGATGGCGATGACCAGGATGAAGAACAGCGTCAGTTCGCGGTGGCGCAGCGCCGCCGCGGTGAGGTTGAAGCGGCCTTCGGGATTCATTTACAGAACCCTTAACCACAGAGACACAGAGACACGGAGAAAATCCGTGTTTTTCGCTTCCTCTGTGCCTCTGTGTCTCTGTGGTGAAGCAAGGTTTTCCGTTTTCATTTTTCCGCTTCCGGCAGGCGCACCTTCTGGCCCGGCTCGAGCAGGCTGGCGCCGGCGGTGACCACCAGCATGCCCGGCTGCAGGCCGCCCTTGACGCGCAAGTCGTTGCCGACGACGCCGTCGGTGTCGACCTTCCTCAGGCTCACCGTCTGCGTCGCCGGATCGACCACCCAGACGTTGGCCTGGTCGTCGCGCGTGAAGAAGGCGGACAGCGGCAGACGCAGCGCCGTGTCGCGCAGACTGACTTTTGCCCGCACGCCGGCGCTCATGCCGAGGCGCACCGATTCATCGGCCTCCGGCACCGCGATGCGCGCGGTGAAAGTGCGCGTCGCCGGATCGGCGGAGGGCGAGAACTCGCGCAGCCGGCCTTGCCAGACGCGGCCGGGCCGGCTGCTCAGTCCGACCTCGAAGGACTCCGCTGCACGCACGGCCTCCACATCGGCTTCCGGCACGGCGATGAAGATTTCCTTCTCCCTGCCCTCGGCGACGCGCAGCACCGTCTGGCCGGCGGCGACCACCTGGCCGGCCTCGGCCTCGACCGCCGTGACGACGCCGTCACGGTCGGCGACGAGCGTGGTGTAGGCGGCCTGGTTCTTCGCCACGCCGGCCTGCGCCGCAGCCGTCGCAAGCGCCGTCTCCTTGGCGTCGAGCACGGCCTGGCTGACGAAGTTTCTTTCCCGCAGTTCGCGGTAGCGCTTCGCTTCGGCTTCGGCCAGGGCGCGCGCCGCCTCGGCCTGCGCCGCGTTGAGCGATGCGTCCTGCGCATCGAGGCGCGCCAGCACCTGGCCGCGCTTGACCGCGGCGCCGACGTCGACGCGCCGTTCGACGAGCTTGCCGCCGAGGCGAAAAGCCAGCCGGCTCTCGTAGCGCGCGCGCACCTCGCCGGGAAAAGTCAGGCTGCCGGACACGGCGGCGCCATCCACCTTCATCACGCGGACGGTGCGCAGGGGCTGTTCCGGCGCTTCCTTCTTCGCACAGCCGGCCAGCAACAGTGCGGCCAGGCCGGCCGCCAGCAGATGTTGGGTTTTCATTGTTGTTCCTTGCGGGCGAAGCGCCGCCTCGCCCAAACGGTGAGATCGTCGAGGTAGGCGTAGACCACCGGCACCACCACCAGGGTCAGCAGCGAGGAGGTGATGACACCGCCGATCACCGCCTGGCCCATCGGCGCGCGCTGCTCGGCGCCCTCGGCGATGCCCAGCGCCAGCGGCAGCATGCCGAAGACCATGGCCAGGGTCGTCATCAGGATCGGCCGCAGGCGCACGCGGGCGGCCTCGAGGATGGCTGCCGTGCGGTCGCTGCCGGCGGCGCGCGCCTGGTTGGCGAAGTCCACCAGCAGGATGGCGTTCTTGGTGACCAGGCCCATCAGCAGGATGAAGCCGATGATCGAGAAGAGGTTCAGCGCGCTGCCGAAGAGCATCAGCGCCAGGATGACGCCGATCAGGGTCAGCGGCAGCGAGGACATGATGGCCAGCGGCTGCACGAAGCTCCTGAACTGCGAGGCGAGGATCATGTAGATGAAGACGATGGCGAGGAACAGCGCCGAGGCGGCGAAGCCGAAGGCCTCCTGCATGTCCTTGGTCGAGCCGCCCATCACCCAGCGGTAGCCCGGCTTCCAGTCCATGCCGCCGAGCGCCGCCGCGATGTCCTTCGACACCTCGCCGGCAGAGCGGCCGTAGACGTTGGCGGTCAGCTCGACCTCGCGCGTCAGGTCGCGCCGGTTGATCTGCGAGACGCCCTTCGAGTCCTTCAGCGCGGCGACCTGGCGCAGCGGCACGGCGCGCGGCGTGCCGTCGGCCTGCAGCTGCGAGCTGGTCAGCATGATCCGCTCGAGATCGGCGGCGGCGGCGCGGTCGGTGGGCGCCAGGCGCACGCGCACGTCGTAGTACTCGTCGTCAGGCCCGCGCCAGGTGCCGGTGTCCTCGCCGGCGAGCAGCGGCCGCAGCGCCGCGCCGACCTGGGCGAGCGAGATGCCGAGGTCGGAGGCCAGCTCGCGCCGCAGTTCGACCGAGATGCTCGGCTTGGCCGGCTTCAGGCTGCTGTCGAGGTCGACCAGGCCGGGAATCTTGCGCAGCCGCGTCTGGGCGTCCTCCGAGACTTTCTCCAGCTCGGCCAGGTCGGCGCCCTGCAGGCTGACCACCAGCAGCTTGGCGTTGGAGACCGGGTTCATCACGCCGACGTGGGTCACCGCGATGCCGCCGATGCTCTGCAGGCGCTCGCGCATCGGCTTGGTCAGCTCGTTCTGGCTGCGCGTGCGGTCCTTGCGGTCGGTCAGGGTGATGTACATCGCCGCGGCGTGCTTGCCGGTGTTGGCGGTGTTGATCGTGGTGTAGGTGGTCTTCACTTCGGAGAACTCGCGCAGCGCGGCGTCGACCTGGCGCGCCTTGGCCTCGGTCAGCTCGAGCGAGGAGCCGACCGGCGTCTGGAAGTTCACCTGGGTCTCGGCGAAGTCCGCCTGCGGCACGAACTCGCTGCCGAGCAGCGGGATGAGGAAGAAGCTGCCGACGAAAATGCCGATCGCCGCCGCCAGCGTCTTGCCGCGGTGCCGCAGCGCCCAGGCCAGCATGCGCTGGTAGACGTCGGAGATGCGCTGCACCAGGCGCTCGAACCAGTGCAGCACGCGGCCGAGCGGGCCGCCCGGCAGCTTGCCGTGCACCGCCGGGTCCGGCCACACCGAGGAGAGCATCGGGTCGAGCGTGAAGGAGATGAACATGGAGAGCAGCACCGCCGCCGCCACCGTGATGCCGAACTGGTGGAAGAAGCGGCCGATGATGCCGCCCATGAAGCCCACCGGCAGGAACACGGCGACGATGGACAGTGTCGTCGCCAGCACCGCCAGGCCGATCTCGCGCGTGCCTTCCAGCGCCGCCGTCTTGTGGTCGGCGCCGAGCGCGGCGTGGCGCACGATGTTCTCGCGCACGACGATGGCGTCGTCGATGAGCAGGCCGATGCACAGCGACATCGCCATCAGCGTCAGCATGTTGATGGTGAAGCCGAACCAGTAGAGGGCGAGGAAGGTGCCGAGGATGGCGATCGGCAGGGTCAGGCCGGTGATCACCGTGCTGCGCCAGGAGCC
>WBUF01000108.1 GCA_008933825.1 Rhodocyclaceae bacterium
CCGTCTCTCTTCCGCTTCCAGCGCGATCCGCTCTCTCGCCATGACACGCTCCCCAAAGCACCCCGTGCTTCGAGTATAGGCGAATTCGATAAAATGTAAAGGCATTAATGAGACACTACACTAGCTTGCCATCTTTATTTATTGGTGATTGCCGTTGACGCATTGGGCTATCCGCATATTCGTGAAAAGGTGGAGAATCAATTTGCCGCCATCGCACTTCTGTGCTGGGCATTAGTTGTGGTTTTGCTTGCGACCTGGGTGTTTATCTTGCAGCTCATCGAGGTGCGTCACGTATCTGTCTCAAACAAGGAAATTGTTGTTCGCCGTTTCATCTGTCAGGAACGACAATTCAATGTTCCTTTTGAAGGAACGGCCATCGCGGTCAAGCTTCCGACGATTAGAGAACCGTATATCAAAAAGGGGACACTGCTTATAGGCAAAAAAGCCGTGCTTCTCGTATCTGACATCTTGCCCGGTAATGAACTGTTGTTTTCATATCTAATTGAGAAATAGGGGTGGAAATCTGAACCCAACGGATTGGTTTCGACCGGGAAACCAATCTGAACTACAACCTCAACCGGTGGTATGACCCGGGGACGGGGAGATACACCACCGCCGATCCGCTTGAGCTCAACGGCGGCGATCTGTCGCTCTACCTCTACGCGAAGAACAACCCGTTGAGCTTTGTGGATCCAGAAGGGTTGTTTCCCAATGAGCCTCAGCTACCCAGCGGGCCGATAATGAACATGACGCTCCCACCGCTGCCGCCAGGGTCTCTTGCTCAGAGAATACAAAACAAAAAACCGTGTACCTGCACTCCGAAAGGCGATCCGCCAGTGATGAATGGCCTATGCTTATTGACAGCGGGTGTAGTCGGGAAGACGGCGGTGTATGTGGGGTCCAACTATGGCATTGGAAAGGGAGCAAACTGGGCCAATAAGGGATTGACGGCGATTGGAGCGCAAGGTCTGACACCGGCCGTAAATGCAACTGCCAATATCCTGAAGAGTCCGGCCTTAGGAGCGGTACTGTTTGTAACAGTAGGCGCACCTGAGATTCAAGAGATGTGTAGGGCAGTCCCTGTATGCCAAGACTAGACAGAGCGGCCGGCGACCGGCTAGGAAAGGTGCGTGCGGCGATTTATTTGCTGCTCGGGCTGGCGTTGCTTGCGTTAGCTGTGCTGTACAAGAGTATTCTCTCTGTCGGCCCTCCGTGGTTAGATGCTATTTATATTGGTTTTGGATTTGCACTATTCCTTTGGGCAGCTATTTCAAAGTGGCGTAAGGACCGGTCTTCGAGTGAAGGAGAATCTGCCACAGGGAGCCACAAGGACTGCAATTCCGACTCGGGTCCAAGCTCGAATTAATCCCAGAGCTTTCCGCAAAAGTCAGTCCCCGCAACACGGCGACCTTCGCGAGAGAGAAGAGGCCGGCGTTGAATGGGTTTGATTGAAGAGAGAAATTCCCACCCACCGCGCTGTGCGCGGTAGCTGCTAAGAGAAGGGCCGCTGATCGCGGCCCTTCGATTTGTGGTGCCTACTTCTTCTCCCCGGTGACGAACCCGATCGGCCGCTTCTTCGTGGGTGGCGGCGCCATGAGTTGGCGGATGGCATCGAGGATGCCGGCGATGGCCTGGTCGTGGGTCATGAGTTTGCGCTCGATGCGGGCCTCCAGTTCATCGAGCCGCTTGGCCAGTTCCTTGTGCCCGGCGAGCAGCTCGCGCAACTGCACGAAAGCGCGCACCACGAAGATCGACACCTCGACGGCGCGCGGGCTGTTCAACACCGTTGCCGCCATGATCGCCCCGTGCTCGGTGAAAACGTAGGGCAGGTACTTGCGGTGCTGACCGCGCCCCGTCTTTAAGGTCGCAAATTGCGACCTTAAAGCTTCCCACTCGTCCTGCTCCAGCGCGAACATGAAATCCCCCGGAAAGCGTTCGCTGTTTCGCCGCA
>WBUF01000077.1 GCA_008933825.1 Rhodocyclaceae bacterium
CGCCCATGCAGATCAACGATCCCGAGCACTCCAAGCTGGCGATCTGGGTTGGCGGCAAGAACTCCAACGCCCGCCTCAAGCCGCAGTTCATGAAGATGGTCGCCGCCGGCCTGCCCAACAACGCTCCGCGCTGGCCCGAAGTCGCCGCCGTGGTGAAGAAGATCCTGCGCACCTACAAGGAGGACGCCCGCTCCTGGGAACGCATGGCCGACTGGATCGAGCGCATCGGCTGGCCGCGCTTCTTCGAGAAGACCGGGCTGACCTTCACCAAGTACCTGATCGACGACTGGCGCGGCTCGCGTTCGAACCTGAACGCTTCCACGCACATCCGCTTCTGAGCCGGAGCCGGCATGAAGATCGCCATCCTCATCAACGAAGGCCCCTATACGCACGAGGCGACGGACAGCGCCTACCTGTTCGCCCGCGCGGCCATCGAGAAGGGACACCAGGTCAGCCGGGTGTTCTTCTACCACGACGGCGTGAACAACTCGACGCGCCTGACCGAGCCGCCGCAGGACGACCGTCACGTCGTCAACCGCTGGGCCAAGCTGGCCCAGGATCACAACATCGACCTGGTGGTGTGCGTGGCCGCGGCGCTGCGCCGCGGCATCAAGGACGAGAACCTGGCGCCCGGCTTCCGCATCTCCGGGCTGGGGCAGCTGATCGAAGCCGGCATCCAGGCCGACCGCCTGGTGACTTTCGGGGACTGAGCCATGAGCGAAGGACAAGTCAAGAAATTCATGTACGTCAACCGCAAGGCGCCGCACGGCACCATCTACGCCCTCGAGTCGCTCGAGGTGGTGCTGATCGCCGCGGCCTTCGACCAGGACGTCAGCCTCGCCTTCATGGACGACGGCGTGTACCAGCTGAAGAAGGGCTTCAACACCAAGGGCATCGAGGTGAAGAACTTCCAACCGACTTACCGCGCACTCGACGACTACGACATCAACAAGCTCTACGTCGAGCAGGAGGCGCTGGAAGCGCGCGGCCTGACGCAGGAGGACATGTGCGTGCCGGTCGAGGTGCTCACCCGCGCCGAAATCGGCAAGCTGATGGAAACCCAGGACATCGTCCTGAGCTTCTGAAAGGGGAAAAGCAATGCTGCACATCGTGAACAAGTCGCCCCTGGACCGCAACGCCCTGGACACCTGCCTCGCCACGGCGCAGGGCGGGGCGCTGCTCCTCATCGAGGACGGCGTGTATGCCGCGACGACCGGCAACAGCGCCGTCGGCAAGCTGAAGCAGGCCATGGGCCAGATGAAGGTCTATGCGCTGAAACCCGACCTGGAAGCGCGCGGCATGGCCGACCGCGTCCTGGACGGCGTCAACCTGGTCGATTACGGCGGTTTCGTCGATCTGGTGACGGAACACGCCACCTGCCAATCCTGGCTGTAAACGCTTTTTTAGGAGACCCACCATGGCTATCGAAGTGAATGGCAAGACCTACGAGACCGACGAGGAAGGCTACCTGACCGACATCAACGAATGGAACGAGGATGTCGCCAAGCTGCTCGCCGAGCAGGAGAACATCAACATGAGCGAACAGCACTGGGAGGTCATCAACTTCCTGCGCGAGTACTACAACGAGTTCCAGATCGCCCCGGCGGTGCGCGTGCTGACCAAGGCCATCGGCAAGAAGCTCGGGCCGGAGAAGGGCAACAGCCAGTACCTGTACGAGCTGTTCCCCTATGGCCCGGGCAAGCAGGCGTGCAAGATCGCCGGCCTGCCGAAGCCGACCGGCTGCATCTGATTCGCGGATAGCCCGTCATTCCCGCGAACGCGGGAATCCAGTTCAAGTGCTGGGTCCCCGCTTGCGCGGGGACGACAGGGCATGACTCACATCGCCCGGACAGCCTCTTGCCCATGAGCGCAGCCACGATCTTCTTCGCCGTCCTCTTCTACGCCGCCACGGCGATCCTCGTCGCCGGCCTGGCGCTGAAGATCGCGGACTACTTCCGCACGCCGGCGCCGCTGAAGATCCCCACCACGCCGGCGCCGACCACCACCGGCGGCGTGGTGCTGCGCATGCTGCGCGAGGTGGCGCTGTTCGAGAGCCTGTTCAAGTCCAACCTGTGGATCTGGGCCTTCGGCATCCTGTTCCACGGCGCGCTGCTGCTGGTGCTCATGCGCCACCTGCGCTACTTCACCGAGCCGGTGTGGTTCTGGGTCGGCTGGGTGCAGCCCTTCGGCCTCTACGCCGGCTTCGCCATGGTGGCCGGCCTCCTCGGCCTGTGGGGCCGCCGCTTTCTGGTCGAGCGCATCCGCTACATCTCGACGCCGTCCGACCACCTGATGCTGGCGCTCCTCGCCGGCATCGGCGCCTCCGGCCTGGCCATGAAGTTCCTCATGCACACCGACATCGTCGCCGTGAAGGCATTCTTCCTCGGCCTGATGCGCTTCGACGTGCAGCCGCTGCCCGCGCATCCGGGCCTCTACATCCACCTGACGCTGGTGGCGGCACTGATGATCGTCTTCCCCTTCAGCAAGCTGCTGCATGCACCGGGCGTGTTCTTCAGCCCCTCGCGCAACCAGGCCGACGATCCGCGCGAGCACCGCCACCTGGCGCCCTGGGCCGCCGAGTTGGAGAAAAACTGAGACCGCCATGGCCGCCGCCGAATTCACCACGCCCGAACTGCAGGACTTCCCCGCCATCCCGGCGCTCAAGCCGGACGCCATGGCGCAGAGCAAGCCTTTCGTCGCCTCCGACAAGATCAACGCGGCCATCGGCTTTCCCGGCGAACTGGTGCCGGACTGGGAACAGAAGGCCGTCGGCCGCCTCGGCGAGCTGCTGAAGAAGTACCGCTCGCTGAAGGTCTATCTCGACGCCTGCGTGCATTGCGGCGCCTGCACCGACAAGTGCCACTACTTCCTCGGCACCGGCGACCCGAAGAACATGCCGGTGGCGCGCCAGGACCTGATGCGCGGCGTCTACCGCCGCCACTTCACCCTGGCCGGCAAGCTGTTCCCGAAGCTGGTCGGCGCCACCGAGCTCACGCGCGAAGTGCTCGACGACTGGTACAAGTACTACCACCAGTGTTCCGAGTGCCGCCGCTGCTCGGTATTCTGCCCCTACGGCATCGACACCGCCGAGATCACCATGGCCGGCCGCGAGATCCTCGACTCGGTCGGCTACGGCCAGAAGTACTCGAACGAGATCATCGGCAAGGTGCACAAGATCGGCAACAACCTCGGCCTGCCCGGCCCGGCGCTGGCAGACACCCTGCAGGGCGTCGAGGAGGACGTCAAGGAAGACACCGGCGTCGACGTCAGGTATCCGATGGACGTGAAGGGCGCCGAAGTCCTGCTGGTGACGCCCTCGGCCGACTTTTTCGCCGAACCGCACATCGACAGCCTGATCGGCTACGGCAAGGTCTTCCACGCCGCCGGCATCTCCTGGACGCTGTCCTCGAAGGCCTCTGAAGCCGGCAACTTCGGCATGTTCATCGGCAACTACGAGCAGTTGCGGACGATCGCCCTGCGCATCCGCGAGGCGGCCCTCGAACTGGGCGTCAAGCGCATCGTCGTCGGGGAATGCGGCCACGCCTGGCGCGTCGCCTACAGCTTCTGGAACACCCTGACCGGCATCGGCGCCGGCGCCAACGATCCCTTCGCGGTGCAGCTGCAGAGCCAGCTTGACCACCGCCACAAGCAGCCCGCGCACATCTGCGAGGTGACCTGGGACCTGATCCAGCGCGGCGCGCTGAAGTTCGACCGGTCGGCCAACGACCACCGCATCGTCACCTTCCACGATTCCTGCAACGTGGCGCGCGCCTCGCGCATGGGCGACACCCCGGGCGGCCAGTTCGAGATCCCGCGCGCGATCATCCGGGCCGTGGCGAACAACTATTTCGAGATGGCGCCCGGCACCACCCACGAAGCCACCTTCTGCTGCGGCGGCGGCGGCGGCGTGCTCACCGACGAGCTGCTCGAACTGCGCGTCAAGGGCGCCATGCCGCGCATGGGCGCGCTCAAGCAGGTGGCGGACCAGCACGGCGTGAATTTCCTGGCGACCATCTGCGCCATCTGCAAGGCGCAATTCACCAAGGTCCTGCCCTACTACCAGTTCAACCGCGGCATGGTCGGCGGCGTGCACCAGCTCGTCAGCACGGCCATCCGGCTCGGCAGCAACGACTAGGAATCATAAGGAGACAACGATGTCGGCCACCAACGAGAAACCGCAGCAACTCACGTTTCGCCGCTTCAAGGACGGCGACAGCAAGCACGTGCCCTGGAACAAGTACATCTTCCAGGCCAGCCATTCCTACAAGTGCCCGACCTACATCCAGTCGACGCCGCCCTGCCAGGGCAGCTGCCCCTCCGGCGAGGACATCCGCGGCTACCTGAACATCGTGCGCGGGATCGAGAAACCGCCGGTCGGCGCCGACGGCAAGCCGGTCATGCCGGTCTACGAGTACGCCTGGCGCCGCCTGACGGAGGCCAACCCCTTCCCCTCCGTGATGGGCCGCGTCTGCCCGGCGCCCTGTGAGACCGGCTGCAACCGCAACGCCCTGGAAGACCACGTCGGCATCAACTCCGTCGAGCACTTCCTCGGCGAATACGCCATCCAGAACAAGCTGGCGTTCAAGGCCCCCGAGACGAAGACCGGCAAGAAGGTGGCGGTCATCGGCGGCGGGCCGGCCGGCCTGTCCTGCGCCTACCAGCTGGCGCGCATGGGCCATGAAGTCACCATCTTCGACGAACACGAGTTCCTCGGCGGCATGATGCGCTACGGCATCCCGGGCTTTCGCACACCGCGCGAGGTCCTCGACGCCGAGATCCAGCGCATCCTCGACCTCGGCGTCAAGACCCGGCTGAAGACGCGCATCGGCAGCGACGTCAGCATGGAGGACATCCGCAAGCAGTTCGACGCGGTGTTCCTCGGCCTCGGCGCCCAGGGCGGCCGCGCCCTGCCCTGCGAGGGCAACGACGCCCCCAACGTGGTCACCGCGACCTCCTTCCTGCGCGCCTTCAACGACGGCCGCATGAAGTACGTCGGCAAGCGCGTGGTGGTGGTCGGCGGCGGCGACACCTCGATCGACGTCGCCACCGTGGCGCGCCGCCTCGGCGCCATCGACAACCCGAAGCCCACCGACCGGCCGGAGGACGTCATCGGCGGCCGCGCCGCCCACGACGTTGCCGAGATCTCCGCCCGCCAGGGCGCCGAGGTGACGCTGACCTCGGTCTTCCCGGTGGACAAGATGCAGGCCAACAAGCACGAGATCGAGCAGGCGAAGGCCGAAGGCATCGACATCCGCGGCGGCTGGGCGCCGGTCGGCGTGGTGCGCGGCGCCGACGGCCGCGCCACCGCCCTGCGCGTGGCGCAGTGCGAGGCCAGGTTCGTCGGCCCGAAGCTGGAGATCAAGATGATCGAAGGCAGCGAGCAGGAGATTCCGGCCGACCTCATCGTCTCGGCCATCGGCCAGGCGGTGGATTTCAGCGGCCTCGAGGAGTTCGACTCCGGCAAGGGCAGCGTGGCCGCCGACAAGAACTACCAGGTGCAGGGCAAGCCCGGCGTGTTCACGGGCGGCGACGTCATCCGCCCGCATCTCCTCACCACCGCCATCGGCCACGGCTGGATCGCCGCCGAGGGCATCGACCGCTTCCTGCGCGGCGAAGAGCAGGACAAGCGCGCCAAGATCGACGTGCACTACTGGGACATGCAGCGCAAGCTCATCGAGAGCGGCAAGCCGGTCGAGCCGGTCAAGGAGCCGCTGCGCGGCACCGACGTCTCCCGGGGCGCGGTGCACAACTTCGACAACCGCTCCGACCGCTACGTCATCACGCACAAGGAGCTGTTCCTCGGCCACTTCGGCTATACGCCGCGCAACATCCGCAACGTCACCACCCTCAACAAGGAGCAGGCCCTCGGCAACTTCCAGGAGCGCCTGGACCCGCTCGACGAGAAGCAGGTCGTGGCGGAAGCCAAGCGCTGCATGAGCTGCGGCCAGTGCTTCGAGTGCGACAACTGCGTGGTGTACTGCCCGCAGACGGCGGTCAAGCGCGTGCCGAAGAAGGAAGCCTCCACCGGCCGTTACGTCTACACCGACTACGACCGCTGCATCGGCTGCCATATCTGCCACGACGTCTGTCCGACCGGCTACATCCAGATGGGCCTCGGGGAGTGAGCGTGAGAGCGATCGCCCTCGCCGTCCTGTGGGGACTGACTTTTGCCGCGGCGCACGCGGCGGAGCCCGGCCGCACGCCGCTGCCGGCGATCGCCATCGAGAAGCCCGGCCAGTGCGTCGAGGCGAAGGACGTCATGCGGCGCGACCACATGAAACTCCTCAAGCACCAGCGTGACAAGACCCTGCACGAGGGCATCCGCACGAAGAAGCACAGCCTGAACGAGTGCATCGCCTGCCACGCCAGCCAGAAGACCGGCACGGTGCTCGGCAAGGACGGCTTCTGCCAGAGCTGCCACGACTACGCGGCGGTGAAGCCCGACTGCTGGGACTGCCATCAGCCGAAGCCCGGCCAAAAGACCGCCGGAGCCAGACCATGAGCGAGAACAACATCGACCGTCGCAAATTCCTCGCCGCAGCGGCGGCCGGCGCCGGCTTCGTCGCCATTGCCCCCGGCATCCGCCTGGTCGAAATCGCCGCCGCCAAGCCGGACAACGAGCCGGTCACGTCGAAAGTGCGCTGGGGCATGCTCATCGACACCACGCGCTGCCAGAGCGGCTGCACGGAATGCGTCTCCGCCTGCGGCAAGGAAAACGGCCTGTCCGAAGTGAAGAAGCCGCGCACCGATGCGCAGTGGATCCGCAAGATCGACCTGAAGGAACTCAAGACCGGCCGCGCCCTGTCGCTGCCGATGATGTGCCAGCACTGCGCCAACCCGCCCTGCGTGGACGTCTGCCCGACCGGCGCCTCGTTCAAGCGCGCCGACGGCATCGTGCTGGTCGACCGCCACATCTGCATCGGCTGCCGCTACTGCATGATGGCCTGCCCCTACAAGGCGCGCTCCTTCGTGCACGAGCCGCACACCGACCAGAACCCCGAGGTGCCGCGCGGCCAGGGCTGCGTCGAGGGCTGCACGCTGTGCGTGCACCGAGTCGACCGCGGCGGCACGCCGGCCTGCGTCGAGGCCTGCGCCGCGGCCGGCCACAATGCCATGCTGTTCGGCGACCTGAACGACCCCGGGAGCGCGATCGCCAAGCGCGTGCGCGAGGTAAAGACCACCCAGGTGCGCGCCGACCTCAAGCTCGACCTCGGCGTCCGCTACGAAGGGATTTGAAGATGGCGATTGCTTCCTACGTCGAAACGCAAAGCCGCCCCGCCGCCTTCTGGGGCCTGCTCGCTGCGGGCGGCCTGTTCCTGCTGGCGGCCTTCGCCGCCTTCCTGCACTTCGAGCACAGCGGCCACGTCGTCACCGGCATGGACAACCAGATCGTCTGGGGCATGCCGCACGTCTTCGCCGTGTTCCTCATCGTCGCCGCCTCCGGCGTGCTCAACGTCGCCTCGATCGGCTCGGTCTTCGGCAAGCCGGTGTACAAGGCGCGCGCGCCGCTCTCCGGCCTGCTGGCGCTGGCCATGATGGCCGGCGGCCTCGCCGTGCTGGCGGCCGACCTCGGCCGCCCCGACCGGCTCATCGTGGCGATGACGCACTTCAACTTCAAGTCGATCTTCGCCCTCAACATGATGTTCTATTCGGGCTTCTTCGCCATCGTCGCCGCCTACCTGGTGACCATGATGGACCGCAGCCTGAACGGCTACTCGAAGGTGATCGGCTTCCTCGCCTTCTTCTGGCGCCTGGCGCTGACCACCGCCACCGGCTCGATCTTCGGCTTCCTCGTCGCGCGCACCGCCTACGGCTCGGCGCTGCTGGCGCCGATGTTCATCATCTACTCCTTCGCCTACGGCCTGGCGGCCTTCCTCATCGTGCAGGGCGCGATGTACGCCTGGAACGGCCTCGTGCTCGACGCGCGCATCCTCGCCCGCATGAAGAACCTGCTCGCCGTCTTCGTCGGCGCAGCGCTGTACTTCACCGCCGTGATGCATCTGACCAGCCTCTACTTCGCCAAACAGGACGCCTACGAGCGCTTCCTGCTGCTCGACGGCGGCGTCTACACCGCCGCCTTCTGGCTCGGCCAGGTGGCGGTCGGCGGCCTCCTGCCGCTGGCGCTGATCTTCCTGCCCGGCGCGACCCAGGCGCGCGTCATCGCCGCCGCGGTGCTGGTGGTGCTGGGCGGCCTCGCCCAGATGTTCGTCACCATCGTCGGCGGCCAGGCCTTCCCGCTGGAGATCTTCCCCGGCTATGCCGTGACGAGCAGCTTCCAGGACGGCATCGTGAACGGCTATTCGCCGGTTGCCGGCGAATTCGCCCTCGGCTTCGGCGGCATCGCCCTGGCCTTCCTCATCACTGTCGTCGCGGTGCGCGTGCTGCGCTTTCTGCCGCAGGACGATTTCGCCGCGCTCAAGGCCGAGGACTGAGCGCGACGCGGCACCTGTCGCGATACACTGGCGGCATGCACCGCTTCCTCGTTTCCGCCGCGCACAAGTCCTCCGGCAAGACCACGCTGAGCCTGGGACTCGCCGCCGCCCTGCGCAGCCGCGGCCTGGCCGTGCAGACCTTCAAGAAGGGCCCCGACTACATCGACCCGATCTGGCTCGGCCTGGCGGCGGGGCGCCCCTGCCGCAACCTGGATTTCTACCTGCAGCCCTGCGCCGAAATCCTCGACGGCTTCGCCCGCCACGGCGCCAATGCCGACGTCGCCCTGGTCGAGGGCAACAAGGGGCTCTACGACGGGCTGGACCTGGCCGGCAGCAACAGCAACGCGGCGCTGGCGGAACTCCTCGGCCTGCCGGTGGTGCTGGTGCTCGACGCGCGCGGCATGACGCGCGGCATCGCCCCGCTGATCCTCGGCTACCAGGCCTTCGACCGCAACATCCGCATCGCCGGCGTCATCCTCAACCGCCTCGGCGGCACGCGCCACGAGGCCAAGCTGCGCGCCGTCATCGAACACTACACCGACGTGCCGGTGCTGGGCGCCGTGCTGGAGAACCCGGAGCTGGCCATCGTCGAGCGCCACCTCGGCCTGATGCCGGCCAACGAGGCCGCCACCGCCGAGGCGCGCATCGCCGCCATCGCCAGGATCGTTTCGGAGCAGGTGGACATCGGCCGCCTGCTGCAGGTGACCGCCACCGACCAGCCGCTCAAGCCCGCCATCGTCGCGACCGCACCGGCCGCACAGCCGACGCTGCGCGTGGGCATCGCCCGCGATCCCGCCTTCGGCTTTTACTACGCCGACGACCTCGACGCCCTCAGGCAGGCCGGCGCCGAGCCGGTGTTCTTCAGCCCCATCGCCGACGCGAAGCTGCCGGAGGTCGACGCCCTCTTCCTCGGCGGCGGCTTTCCGGAGTGCTTCATGCGCGAGCTTGAGGCGAACAAGGGCATGCGCGAATCGATCCGCGGCGCCATCGAGGCGGGTCTGCCCGCCTATGCCGAGTGCGGCGGCCTCATGTATCTGGCCCGCAGCCTCGCCTGGCGCGGCGAACGACGCGAGATGGTGGGCGTCATCCCCGCCGACGTCGTCATGCACGAGAAGCCGGTCGGGCGCGGCTACGTGCGCCTGGCGCCGACCGACGCCCATCCGTGGGTGCCGGCAGGCAGCCATCCCGACGAAATCCCGGCCCACGAATTCCACTACTCCAGCCTGGAGAACCTCGACCCGGCCACGCGTTTCGCCTACGAGGTGAAGCGCGGACACGGCGCCGACGGCGCCCGCGACGGCATCGTTTACAAGAACCTGCTGGCCTCGTACACCCACCTGCGCAGCGCCGGCAACTGCAACTGGGCCGCCCGTTTCGTCGGTTTCGCCCGGCAGTGTTCGCCACCCCCCAACCCCTGAAGAGGAAGAAAACATGCTTACCCTCACCCCCGCCGCCGCCACCCGCATCCTCGACTCCGCCGTCCAAAGCGACGCCGTCGGCATGGGCCTGCGCGTCGCCGCCAAGCTCGAGGAGGACGGCCAGATCGCCTTCGGCATCGGCTTCGACGACCAGCGCGAGCACGACCTCTCCTATGAATGCGAGGGCCTCACCGTGCTCATCGCCCCGCCCAGCCGCGAGCTGCTGGAAGGCATGCTGCTCGACTTCGTCGAAGTCGAGCCGGGCGAGTGGCAGTTCGTCTTCATGCAGACCCAGGCGCCGGGCGGCAGCTGCCCGCCCTCCAGTTGCGGCGGCTGCGGCAGCCGCGGCGGCTGCGGCTCGGCAGGCTGACGGTATAATGGCGCTCAACTCGCTTTGAAGGCGGCCCCACGAAGCCGCCCCTCTTCCGACGCATGGATTTCCTGCCGATCTTCCTGAACCTCAAGGGCGCGCGCTGCCTCGTCGTCGGCGGCGGGGGTGAGGGTAAGCATGTTTTCTTCC
>WBUF01000078.1 GCA_008933825.1 Rhodocyclaceae bacterium
ACGTTGTTGGTCCGATTTTTTTCGCACCGGTTTTGTCTGTCATCATTTCATCAGGCGTGACGTTTTGGGGCGATATGTTTTGGGGCGATATGTTTTGGGGCGATATGTTTTGGGGCGATATGTTTTGGGGCGATATGTTTTGGGGTGAAAAATTTTTCGCCCCCTACATATGGAATTCATCATCCCGCCAATTGGCAGGGTTGTTTTTGATGTATTCTGCAATACGATGATACGACTGTTCATCGCGGATGATATGCTCGTAATAATTACGTTGCCACACATCATAAATATTTGTGTTTTGTCGCATCCATTTTGTAACACCAATTTTAAACCCGCGTACGATTGAACCGATGGTTTTTGATGTACCATTCGGGCGTGACGGTAGGGGCGAAAAATTTTTCGCCCCTACGGTGTTTGATCCGATATTTTTTTTCGCACCGGTTTTGTCCGACATCATTTCATCAGGCGATATGTTTTGGGGCGATATGTTTTGGGGCGAAAAATTTTTCGCCCCCTACATATGGAATTCATCATCCCGCCAATTGGCAGGGTTGTTTTTGATGTATTCTGCAATACGATGATACGACTGTTCATCGCGGATGATATGCACGTAATAATTACGTTGCCACACATCATAGATATTTGTGTTTTGTCGCATCCATTTTGTTACACCAATTTTAAACTCGCGTACGATTGAACCGATGGTTTTTGATGTACCATTCGGGCGTGACGGTAGGGGCAAAAAATCTTTCGCCCCCACGGTGTTTGATCCGATATTTTTCGCACCGGTTTTGTCCGACATCATTTCATCGGGCGTGACGTTTTGGGGCGATATGTTTTTTGCCCCTACGGTGTTCGTTCCATTTATTTCAATGATTCCGTGAATATGATTGGGCATGACCACATATTCGTGTAGAACCACATCCGGAAAATGGTTGGGAATATTTAACCAACACTGATTGGCAATTTTACCAGCATCGTTTAATTTCATTTTGCTGTTTACCACCCTGCCAAACAGACATTTCCTATCCTGAGTACAAATGGTAATAAAGTATAAGCCTTCGTGTGTATAATCGTACCCTTTGAATCGTAAAGACCTGCGGTGGTGGATATCGGAATTGTTTTGGTCCACTATTTCTTTTTTTTTCGTATAGACCCCAAAAATTATAATAATAAAACCGGAAAATTACCAATTACTCTGTAGGATCTGTCGGGACTTCAGGAGTTTCTTCCGAACCGGGTTCTAATGGCTGTGTCCGCCCCTGCTCAAGCAGGTCGGCCAGTTGGCGGCGCAGAAGGCGATGGTCAGGGATAAGTGAAATGGTGTCGTCGGCCTCTACTATACTGGTAGCGGTTTTCAACAACTCATCTATTTCGCGCAGTTTGGGCAGGTCCGAGAGTGAGTTTAAGCCAAACAATCGCAGGAATTCTTCGGTGGTGCCGTACAGAATTGGTTTCCCAATTGCCTCGCTGCGTCCTACCATATCAACAAAACCGCGTTCGACGAGCGAGTTCACAACTTCACCGCTGTTAACGCCACGAACGGCGTCAACCTCGCTCTTGGTAAGGGGCTGACGGTAGGCGATGATGGCAAGTGTTTCCAGTGCTGCCTGTGTAAGACGTTTCTTATTACGCGCTTTTAACAGTCGCTGCACTAACTGTCCGTGCTGCGGTGTGGTGGCAAACTGATAGCCACCTGCAATACGGACCACTCTGAACGGCCGATCACCCATCTCTAATTCATCGTTAATTTCATTTATAATTTCATCAAAATAGTCCCTTGGTACCTCAAACGGAACACGCTCCGGCGTGGCCTGCTTTTCAGTCTCACCATCAAGTGGCAGCTGCTGCTGTCCGGGCGATTCCTCCTGTGTGGGATCTTCCAGCACCAGGATTTTATACATCAGTTTTTGCGTCAGCGGTTCTTCGCTGGCAAAAATCAGTGACTCAAGCGCTCTGCGCTGATCGTAGCGTTCCAACGTAAAGAAATATGGAACTGAAAGGGGCTCAGGCGAACCTGAATTTTCGATTTCTGTCATGATGATACTTCTTCTGTTTCTGTTGTTGTTTCTGACTCCTGATCATGGGAATCGGAGCGCTGAACAATGACGATATCGTCGAATTGTTCATCCTGCTGAACGCGTATCCGATGATTTTTTGCAAGTTCTAACAGTGCCAGGAACGTTACCACAATATGCTGCACCGTTAGGTTCCCTACAAGTTCAAAGAAACGCACGCTGGGGCGGGATCGCAGCAGGTGGACAATTTCTTCAGCTTTTTCTTCAACGGTAATTGGATACCGTTCAACCACGTGGGTGGTGGTGGTATCCGGTGCACGATCAATTGCCTTCTTTAACGCTTTAAGAAGATCAAAAAGTGTAGCATTACGATAGCTTCCGCTCTCGGCTGCATGAATTGCCTCGGCTTCGAACACCTGGCGGTACAGGATATGGCGCTGCTGGTCGGCCTGTGTACCCAGTTGTTCGGATGCTTCCTTAAAACGCTTGTACTCGAGCAGACGGCGCACGAGTTCTGCGCGTGGGTCGGTATCATCAATCAGCGAGTCATCACCGCCAACACGTTCGTCCTTCGGTAAAAGCATTTGAGCCTTGATCTGCACCAGCATACTTGCCATAACAACGAACTCACCGGCAAGGTCTAAGTCAAGCATCTCGATCACCCGAACATATTCCAGGAATTCGGACGTTATTGAGGCGATCGGTATATCGTAGATATCCAATTCATCCCGTTTTATAAAAAACAGGAGCAGGTCTAAAGGTCCTTCAAAATTGTCTAACCGAACATTAAGCACGTTACAGCCCCTTTCCGTCATAAACCAGCAGTCTGGGCACTCTTGCACTTACTGCGGTAGTGATTTCGTACGGTATGGTGCCTGCCCATTCCGCTACATCGGTAGCGTCGATACTTTGCACCTTCCCACTTGCATTAGCCTGTGTTCCGATTAACACCACTTCGTCACCTACGGTAACCTTGGCATTCCCCACGTCAACCATAATTTCATCCATACACACAGTTCCAACAACCGGATACTTCTCACCGCGGATAAGGCACCATGCCTTGCCGGTCAGGCAACGCATGTACCCGTCGCCATAACCGATGGGTACCGTACAGATCGTTGTTTCGGTGGTAGAAATAAACCGTTGTCCGTAGCTCACAGAATCACCCGGCCAGATTCGGCGAATACCAATCACCCTGCTCCGTAGCGACATCACGGGTTTCAGATGGGCAGCAGGATCGGAAGGCTGGGCATAGCCGTACATCGACATGCCGGTTCGGACCATGGTACCCATGTTTCCGGCATGTTGCCAGAGTGCTCCCGTATTGGAAGCATGCACATAGGTGAAGGTTCGTCCATGATCGGCTACTTTTTTTAACAATTCAATAAACTTACTTTCCTGCTCCTGAATAAACGGATGATGCAATACATCAGCCGTGGCAAAGTGCATACAAACACCATCAACCCTAAGCCCCTTGAACCCATCTATCTCCGTCAGAGCATGAAAGGCCTCGTGTACGCCTATCCCGTCACGATGCATTCCGGTATCTACGTACAGATGGGCTGACGCGGTAACTCCGCGTTCAGACGCTTTCTCGGCAAGTAGGCGTGCTTGCTGAATGCTGCAGATCACCGGCACAAGACGATAATCCAGAACGGTTTCAACTTCGTGTGGTTCATGAGGCGTAAGCAGAATAATCGAACCGGTAATCCCGTTGTTGCGCAGAACAATTGCTTCGTCGGCAAAGGCAACGCCAAACCAGGTAACGCCTTCGGCCTGAAGGATACGTGCTACGGTAACGATGTCATGCCCATAGGCATTAGCCTTTACCATTGCGCACACCGTTGCGGGGCCGGCCTTTTTTTTAATGATGCTAAGATTCCACCGAAGTGCATCTGCATCGATCGTTGCCACGGTACAGCGCATTAGTCAGCACTCTCCATCCTGTTTACCCACTCGAAACTCTCCCGAATTTGGTTCATTGTTTTGTTGGCGGCAAGGGCACACATGAGCTTGATACGTGCCTTGGGTCCGTTTAAGTAATCGGCAAAAATCACACCTTTACGATATAATTGCTTCCCGGCACCTTCGTATGCGTACACGTGTTCCACCCGGCCGATTGGACAGCGTGACACCAGAACCACCGGTATTCCCTGCGCTACAGCATCGGTAAGTGCCTGAGCTACCAAGGGAGTAACATTGCCCACACCAAAGGCTTCAATCACGATGCCGCGGGCACCATGGCGCACGGCTTCATCAATAAACCACCGGTCCATTCCCGCATAGCACTTTAACAACGGCACAAATTCAGGAAGGTGATCTACTGAAAAATGGTCCCGGTGCAGCGGTGAGCGATGCATAAGAACCTGGTTGTTCATTACCCTGCCAAGCGGTCCGAAGTTCATACTTGCAAATGTATTTACATCTTCAGTGTCGGCCTTTGTTGCTTCCGATGCAGCAAGTACCTCGCCGCCGAGCACCACCATCACGCCCTTCTCGCATGCCGTGGGATTGCCACATACCAGAACTGCATCACGGATATTGCGGGGTCCATCCCAGTCCGGTTCCGACGAATTGCGCATTGCACCGATCACCACAACGGGTTTATGGGTGTTTACCGTACAGTCCAAAAAGTAGGCAGTTTCTTCGAGCGTATCGGTTCCATGGGTAACAATGATGCCGCTAATATCGCTGCGTGTGGCATAGCCCCCTACCACCTTCGAAATTTCAAGCATGTGCTGCGGGGTAATGTGCGGACCCGGGTAAGCACCGTATTCATGGGCAATAACGGTGGCAACGGCATCCAGACCTGGAACATGGGCCAGGATTTGTCCGCCCGTTAAACTTGGCACCACGCCACCGAACCCTTCGTCAAGTGTCGAGGCAATGGTTCCACCCGTAAAAACGATTGCAATGGTAGGTAGCATACAACGAAATTAGAGAGAAGAGGTAATTCGTAGTTTTGCAGTTATGATTTCAATCCCCGAGCACCTTCGGCAGGTTGGCACATACACACCGGGTACCAGTGCGGAAGAAATTCGAAAGCAGTACGGTTTAACTCACGTCGTTAAACTAGCGTCAAACGAGAATCCGTTTGGCGCTTCTTCGTTTGCTCTGGATGCGGCACGGCATGCGCTGGAGCAATCGCACCGCTACGGCGATGGTGGTCTTGGTTTACGTATGGCTCTTGCCACGTATCACAACCATCCGCTTGAGGGTATCGTTGTGAACAATGGCAGCGATGCCATCATCCACCAGCTTATGCGTACCCTGCTTCTTCCCGGCGAGACTGCTCTTTCCAGCCGGGGTGGGTTTGTGAGTTTTGGTATTGCCGTGCGCACCGTTGGCAGTCAGCCTGATTATGTGGATTTGGGAGGGGGCTATCGGTTCGATGTAGAGCGCCTTGCCGCGGCAATTACGCCGTCAACAAAAATTATCTACATCCCTAACCCGAATAATCCGACCGGCACCTACATTACGACCGACAAATTACACTGGTTGCTCGAACGGGTGCCTGACAGCGTGGTTGTGGTGTTGGACGAAGCCTACCATGAGTATGCCGTGGCAATGGCTCCGGATACCTATCCGCAGGGCTTGTATGCAACGCACCCCAATGTGATTTCACTCCGAACATTCTCGAAGGCATATGGTTTGGCTGCGTTCCGCGTTGGATACGCTCTGGGCAATCCCGAGCTGATGCAGTGGTTGCTGAAAACCTGCCTTCCGTTTGACCCGAATGGAATTGGCTGTGCTGCCGCAGTGGCCGCGTTATCCGATACCGGCCATGTACAAAAAACCGTTGCATGTGCTCAGCGCGGCATGAACAGGTTACTCGGGGCGTTACGGACGTCGGGCTACACAACATCAGAAAGCATTACCAATTTTGTTTTTATTGATTTACACGATACAGACCGGGCACAGCAGTTTTACATGACACTGCTCCGGGCGGGGTTCATTTCACGACCGCTGACAGGATTCGGAATCCCGACCGCAGTACGTATTACACTGGGCACTGACGAACAAAACGAGCAACTGGAAGAATTTCTAACATCACACACCGAACAATTTGTACGATAAAATCTCCGGAGGACACCGTGACACCTGAAACAGAAACTCAAACCATCACAGATCAGGAATTCCTGCCCATCAACGGAACCGACTTCATTGAATTCTATGTTGGTAATGCAAAGCAGACAACATACTTCTACCGGACCGCTTTTGGATTTAAACTTATTGCTTATGCCGGACCCGAAACCGGTGTCCGTGACCGTGCTTCATACGTGCTGCAGCAAGGTAAAATCAGGCTTATCATCACCACCCCGATGCATCCGGATCATCCGGTCAGTGATCATATTAAACTGCATGGTGATGGCGTGAAGATTCTGGCACTATGGGTTGACGACGCAAAGAAAGCCTGGGAAGAAACTACGCGTCGCGGTGCAAAGAGTGCTATGGAACCAACCATATTAAAAGATGAACACGGCGAAGTAGTTGTTGCGGGCATTCACACCTATGGTGAAACAGTTCACACCTTTGTTGAACGCAAGAATTATAGTGGTGTTTTTATGCCGGGATATAGCCCGGTTTCCGACGACTACGTAACCGAACCTGTTGGCCTGTTGTACGTAGATCACTGTGTAGGCAACGTGGAACTGGGTAAAATGAACGAGTGGGTTGCCTTTTACGAAGATGTCATGGGCTTTAAACTGCTGAAGACATTCGATGACAACGATATTTCAACTGAGTACACCGCGCTCATGAGCAAGGTAATGACCAACGGGAACGGCTACATCAAATTCCCGATTAACGAGCCGGCAAAAGGTAAGAAGAAAAGTCAGATAGATGAATACCTCGAATTTTACCATGGACCCGGTGTCCAGCATATTGCTGTTGCCACGAACGACATTATCCATACCGTTGGCGAACTGCGTCGGCGCGGCGTTGAATTTCTTACCGTACCCGACACGTATTACGAAGACCTGCTGGACCGTGTTGGCAGTATCGAAGAAGATCTTGCCGACATCCGCCGTCTGAACATCCTGGTTGACCGTGATGACGAAGGCTACCTGCTCCAGATTTTCACCAAGCCCGTTGGTGATCGTCCAACGTTGTTCTACGAAGTCATTCAGCGGAAAGGTGCCCGGTCATTCGGCAAGGGTAACTTTAAAGCCTTATTCGAAAGTATAGAACGCGAACAGGAACGCAGAGGGAATCTGTAACCCTATACGGAAACCGTTCATTATATTTTATAATTTTTTTTAGGATTGTATCCATGGCTAAAGTCTCCAAATCCAAGAAGGGAGCATCTGCCGGTAACGCAATACCACTTGGCTCGCAGCCTTTTCTTGACTCGGTGAACCACTATTTTGATAAGGCGGTGAGGTACCTGAATATTCCTCAGGGTATCCTTAACCAGATCAAGGTGTGCAACTCTGTCTATTATGTACGGTTTCCGGTACGCGTCAAGGGCGACGTTCAGGTTATCGAAGCATGGCGTGCCGAGCATAGTCACCACAGAATGCCCTGTAAGGGCGGTATCCGCTATGATCAGGCTGTAAATCAGGAAGAAGTTGAAGCTCTTTCGGCACTGATGACCTATAAGTGCTCTGTTGTTGACGTACCGTTTGGTGGTGGCAAGGGGGGCATAAAGATCAACCCCAAGAACTATACCGTAGAGGAGTTGGAGCGCATTACACGGCGCTATACCGTTGAACTGATTAAGAAAAATTTTATCGGCCCCTCGGTTGACGTTCCCGCACCGGACTACGGCAGCAGTCAGCGTGAAATGGCCTGGATTGCGGATACATATCAAACATTCAGTAAGGATGATATTAATGCGCTTGGCTGCGTTACAGGGAAACCCGTTGGCCAGGGTGGCGTACGCGGTAGAACTGCAGCCACCGGTCGGGGCGTTTTCTTTTCTCTGCGCGAAGCCGTAAACGATCCGAAGCTGATGAAGCATTTAAAAATGTCGGTGGGCCTTGAAGGTAAGCGTATTATCGTCCAGGGATTTGGCAATGTGGGATACCACACCGCCAAGTTCGTGCAAGAAGGCGGTGGTACCATTATTGGGATTATTGAGTACGACGGTGCAGTTGTCAACGACAAAGGAATTGATGTTGAAGAACTTGCCGCTCACCGCAGGAATACTGGCTCAATTACCGGATTCCATGGTGCAAAAACCATTAAGAACGGGAATAGTGTTCTGGAATATCCATGCGACATCCTGATTCCCGCTGCACTCGAAAATCAGATTTACAAAGAAAATGCTCCTAACATTAAAGCAAAGATGGTTGTTGAGGCTGCAAATGGACCGGTTACATCAGTAGCCGACGAAATTTTGCTGAAGAAGGGCATCTATGTTATGCCGGATATGTTTGTAAACGCCGGTGGTGTAGTGGTGAGTTACTTTGAATGGTTAAAAAACATCTCGCACGTCAGGTTTGGCCGACTCGACAAACGTTTTGAGGAAGGCAGCAACCTCCGTCTGGTAGAAACCATTGAACGACTTACCGGCAAAGACCTCACTTTGGCCGAACGCAAACTAATTGCCCGCGGTGCCGACGAAGAGGACCTGGTTAACTCAGGTCTGGAAGACAGTATGATAAATGCATATCATAACATCATGGAAACTCTGCGCGGCGACAAGCGGATGCAACATGACATGCGAACAGCAGCCTTTGTACATTCGCTCAGCAGAATTGGTCAGTCATACGAGCTTCTGGGCATCTTCCCCTAAGGAACACCACAGACATCAACAACACCCATCTGTCCAAGGGCAGATGGGTGTTGTCATTTTATCCTACGCGGTACCCAAATGGCCAGTGGTGTGGTCCTACAAAAATGGACACATTAGTGTAGGTGTTTTTGATTACGAACGTCGTTGTTTTCAAAGTCAACGGGAGTAGAATATTCAAGTGTTGAATGCAGTCGTCTGCGATTGTAGATATTCTCGATGTAGTGTGCAGCCTGACGCTGGACGTGCTCGAGATCGACGAAGTTGATGTCGTTGAATTCTTCGGTCTTGAGCGTGGCAAAAAAGGATTCTAGTGGTGCGTTGTCCCAGCAGTTTCCCTTGCGGCTCATGCTCTGCGTTGCTTTGCAGTAGTCAGTCAGAAACTGGCGGTAGCCAGTGGCAGCATACTGCGAACCGCGATCACTATGAATGAGCATGCCGGTGGCATAAGAACGGTTCTTCCAGGCCTTCCAGAGTGCCGTGATGGTGAGCTGTTGCGTGATCGTCTCTGACAGATGCCAGCCAATGATGCGACGCGAGAACAAATCCATCACCACCGCCAAGTACACATAGCCACCGTTGGTCGGCACAAAGGTGATGTCGGCAGCCCAGACGGTGTTCGGTGCCTTGACGGTAAAGTTGCGATTGAGCCGGTTGTCGGCCACCGGGTGCTGATGCTGCGAATCCGTGGTCTGCACGCATGCACGCCTGGGCGTGCGCTTGACACGGATGCCGTCTTCCCGCATCAGCCGGCGCATTTTGTGACGGCCTGCCACAAGGTTGCCTCGCCGCAGTTCCTTGTACATCCGGCGGCTGCCGAAGGTATGGTTGGACTTCTCATCAATCTCGCGCATGGCACGCACCAGCTTGCGCTCATCGTCACTAAGCTGAGGTTCAGGTCGCTTTAACCAGGCATAGTAGCCGCTGGCACTCACCTGCAGCACATGGCACTGCAGGCGCACCGGCCAACAGTGCCGGTGGTTGGTGATAAACATGTATTTCAGTCCCTTCCCGGCGGAGCGGCAAAGATCGACATCGCTTTTTTTAAAATGGCCAGTTCCATTTCTGCACGCTCAGCGCGCTTACGCAAGGCCCGTACTTCGGCGGCAAGCCCTTGCCAGGTCGCAACACACCTTTTCTGAATCAGTCAGCTACGCCGACCTCTGGTGAGAATTAGTACATCCGGATGCAATTGCTGGTAGATAGTGCGTGAATGGGGTAGGAATGTGACGGAGAGAAAAGGTTAGTGCATAAATCAGGAAGGAGAATA
>WBUF01000109.1 GCA_008933825.1 Rhodocyclaceae bacterium
GGCGGAGATCGCCGCGGCGGTCGTGGGCCACCGCGCCCACGCCAGCCCCTCGGTGCGGCGCTTCGCGCGCGAGCTCGGCGTCGACGTCGCGCTGGTGAAGGGAACCGGACCGAAGGGCCGCATCCTGCAGGAAGACGTGCAGAACTACGTCAAGCAGGCGCTGGCGCAGCCGCGCGGCGCGGCGCCCGCCGGCGGCACCGGGCTGGATCTGCTGCCCTGGCCGACGGTGGACTTCGCCAAGTTCGGCCCCGTCGAATCGAAGCCACTCTCGCGCATCAAGAAGATCTCCGGCGCCAACCTCGCCCGCAACTGGGTGATGATCCCGCATGTCACGCAGTTCGACGAGGCCGACATCACCGATCTCGAGGCGCTGCGCGTGCAGTTGAACAAGGAGAATGAAAAATCCGGCGCGAAGCTCACCATGCTCGCCTTCCTCATCAAGGCGGCGGTGGCGGCGCTGAAGAAATACCCCGACTTCAACGCCTCGCTGGACGGCGAAAACCTTGTGTACAAGCAGTACTTCCACATCGGCTTCGCCGCCGACACGCCCAACGGCCTGGTGGTGCCGGTGATCCGCGATGCCGACAGGAAAGGCCTGCTGGAGATCGCCAAGGAGATGGGCGCGCTCTCCGCCAAGGCGCGCGAGGGCAAGCTCGGCCCGGCCGAGATGCAGGGCGGCTGCTTCTCCATCTCCAGCCTCGGCGGCATCGGCGGCACGGCGTTCACGCCGATCGTCAACGCGCCCGAGGTGGCCATCCTCGGCGTGTCGAAGTCGCAGACCAGGCCGGTGTGGGACGGCAAGGCCTTCCAGCCGCGCCTGATGATCCCGCTCTCGCTGTCCTACGACCACCGCGTCATCGACGGCGCTTCGGCGGCGCGCTTCACCGCCTATCTCGCGCAGGTGCTGGCCGACATGCGGCGGGTGCTGCTGTGACCACCATCGTCGCGGTGAAGAAGAACGGCATGGTGGCCATCGCCGCCGACTCGCTCACCACCTTCGGCGACACGCGGCTGGGCCGCCAGTACAAGGGCGAGCACGACAAGATCATCGAGATCGGCGGCTCCTGGATCGGACTGTGCGGCAGCAGCGCCCACCACCTGGTGCTCTCCGCCCTGCTGCCGAAGCTCGAGGACATCCGGCTCGGCAACCGCATGGAAGTGTACGAGACCTTCCGCCGCCTGCATCCCCTCCTCAAGGAGCAGGGCTATCTCAATCCGAAGGAGGACGAGGACGATCCCTACGAGTCCTCGCAGATCACCGCGCTGATCGTGAACGCGAGCGGCATCTATGGCGTGTATTCCTATCGCGAGGTGTTCGACTACGACCGCTTCTGGGGCATCGGCTCCGGGCGCAACTTCGCGCTGGGGGCGATGTTCGCCGCCTACGATCGCTGCAGGACGGCGACCGAAGTGGCGCGGATCGGCGTCCTGGCCGGCGCCGAGTTCGACACCGCCACCCAGGGCCCGATCGTCCTGCACACGATGAAACTGTCGAGGAAAAGCAAATGAGCCTGCTCGAAGTGAAGGTGCCCGACATCGGCGACTTCAAGGACGTGCCGGTGATCGAGATACAAGTCAGTCCCGGCGACACGGTCAAGGCGGAGGACCCGCTCGTCACCCTGGAGTCCGACAAGGCCACCATGGAAGTGCCCGCCCCCGCCGCCGGCACAGTGAAGGAAATCAAACTGAAGATTGGCGACAAGGTCGCCGAAGGCACGCTGGTGCTGCTGCTGGAAACCGTCGAAGCCGGCGCCGCCGCGCCAGCCCCTGCGCCCACACC
>WBUF01000009.1 GCA_008933825.1 Rhodocyclaceae bacterium
ACCCCCTGCCGCCACCCCGGCGCCGCAAGCCGCCCGCCATGCCGGCGGCGCGGATATCGAGACCGACATGCTCGTCCTCGGCGCCGGCCCCGGCGGCTACTCCGCCGCCTTCCGCTCGGCCGACCTCGGCCTGAAGACCGTGCTGGTCGAGCGCTACGCTTCCCTCGGCGGCGTCTGCCTCAACGTCGGCTGCATTCCCTCCAAGGCGCTGCTGCACGTCGCCGCGGTGATGGAGGAAGCCGCGCACATGGCCGACTGCGGCGTGGCCTTCGCTCAGCCGAAGCTCGACCTCGACAAGCTGCGCGCGCACAAGGCGAAGGTGGTCTCCAAGCTCACTGGCGGCCTCGCCGGCATGGCCAAGGCGCGCAAGGTGGACATCGTGCGCGGCTACGGCCATTTCCTCGACGCCAACCACCTCGAGGTCGAGCTCACCCAGGGCGAGGGCCAGGAGAAGGCCGGCGGCAAGAAGGTGATCCGCTTCCAGAAATGCATCATCGCCGCAGGCAGCAGCGCCGTGCGCCTGCCCTTCATCCCCGACGATCCGCGCATCGTCGACTCCACCGGCGCGCTGGAACTGCGCTTCGTGCCGAAACGCCTGCTGGTGATCGGCGGCGGCATCATCGGCCTGGAGATGGCGACGGTGTACTCAACGCTCGGCGCGAAAGTGGATGTCGTCGAGATGCTCGACGGCCTGATGCAGGGCCCCGACCGCGACCTGGTCAAGGTGTGGGAGAAGAAGAACGCCGGCCGCTTCGAGAAAGTGATGCTGAAGACGAAGACCGTCAAGGTCGAAGCGCTGAAGGATGGCCTGAAGGTCTGGTTCGAGGGCGAGAAAGCGCCTGCTGAACCCCAGATGTACGACATGATCCTGCAATCCGCCGGCCGCAGACCGAACGGCAGCAAGATCGGCGCCGACAAGGCCGGCGTGGCGGTGGACGCGCGCGGCTTCATCGCCGTCGACCGCCAGATGCGCACCAACGTCCCGCACATCTACGCCATCGGCGACCTCGTCGGCCAGCCGATGCTGGCGCACAAGGCGGTGCACGAGGCCCACGTCGCCGCTGAAGCGGCGGCCGGGCACAAGGCCTTCTTCGACGCCCGCGTGATTCCCGGCGTCGCCTACACCGACCCCGAAGTCACCTGGGTCGGCCTCACCGAGGACGAGGCGAAGAAACAGGGCGTCAAGGTCGGCGTCGGCAAGTTTCCCTGGGCCGCCTCCGGCCGGGCGATTGCCAACGGCCGCGACGAGGGCTTCACCAAGCTGATCTTCGACGAGTCGGAAAACGGTGGGCACCGCATCGTCGGCGGCGGCATCGTCGGCACCCACGCCGGCGACATGATCGGCGAGATCGCCCTGGCCATCGAGATGGGTGCCGACGCGGTGGACATCGGCAAGACCATCCACCCGCACCCGACCCTGGGCGAATCCATCGGCATGGCGGCGGAGGTGTATGAGGGCAGCTGCACCGACCTGCCGCCATCGAAGAAGAAGTAAAATCCTGCCGAACCCATCAATCGGCAGGATGAAATGACCCAGGACGAACTCAAGCAGGCGGTGGCGCGCGCCGCCATCGACTACGTGGTGCCCGGCGCCATCATCGGCGTCGGCACCGGCTCGACGGCCAACTGCTTCATCGACGAGCTCGGCAAGATCAAGGACCGCATCCCCGGCGCCGTCGCCAGCTCGGAAGCCACGGCGAAGCGGCTGGCCGGCCACGGCATCCAGGTGCTCGACCTCAACGACGTCGGCGACCTCCCGGTCTACGTCGACGGCGCCGACGAGATCGACTCCTCCATGGCGATGATCAAGGGCGGCGGCGGCGCGCTGACGCGCGAGAAGATCGTCGCCGCCGTGGCGAAAAGGTTCGTCTGCATCGCCGACGCCTCGAAGCTGGTGCAGGTGATGGGCAAGTTCCCCCTGCCGGTGGAAGTCATCCCGATGGCCCGCGCCCACGTCGCGCGCGAACTGTCGAAGCTCGGCGGCGAGCCGGTGCTGCGCGCCGGCTTCGCCACCGACAACGGCAATGTCATCCTCGACGTGAAGGGCCTTTCCATCGCCGACCCGCAGGCGCTGGAGACCCGCATCAATGCCATCGTCGGCGTCGTCACCAACGGCCTCTTCGCCCTGCGCGGGGCGGACGTCGCGCTGCTGGCCGGGGCGGACGGCGTGAAGACCCTGAAGCGCGCCTGATCGCCGTATCGCAGGGACTGACTTTTGCAGCAATAAAAAAACCGCGCTTCGAGCGCGGCTTTTTTGCGTTCCCGGCGAGAATCAGGGCTTTGGCGGCACGTAGCCCTGCACCTGGTCGGCACCGGTGCCGAAGAAGTGCTTCTCCATCTGCTCGGCGAGGTATTTGCGCGCCTTGGCGTCCGCGAGGTTGAGGCGGTTCTCGTTGATCAGCATGGTCTGGAACTTGATCCATTGCTGCCAGGCTTCCTTCGAAACATTCTCGAAAATGCGCTTGCCCAGTTCGCCCGGCACCGGCGGGAAGTCCATGCCCTCCGCCTCGCGGCCCAGCTTGACGCATTTCACCATGCGGCCCATCGCGATTCCTTTCGTGTGTAAGGCGCCCGCCGTCGCGGGCTGACGGAGGCTATTCTACCGTGTTCAGTGCAGCTTCGCGCCGCCGTAGATCGCCCACCTGTTCTTGCCGCCCATCTTTGCCTGGTACATGGCTGAATCGGCGCGGGCGATCATTTCCTCGCTGTCGGCGGCATGCTTCGGATAGAGGGCGATGCCGAGGCTGGCGGTGAGCTGCACCTCCCGCCCGGCGAACTTGAAGCGCATGTCGGCGACCTTGCCGCCGACGCGGCGGGCAAGGCCGATCATTTCCTCCTCGTCGGCATCCGGCGCCAGGATGGCGAATTCGTCGCCGCCGATACGGAAGAAGATTTCGTTGCGGCGCACGATGGCGCCCACTTCCTCGGCCAGGCGCACCAGCACGGCATCGCCGGCCTGGTGGCCGAACTCGTCGTTGATCGGCTTGAAGCCGTCGAGGTCGATGGCGAGCAGCCCGGCCTGGCTCTTGCGGCGCGAGGCGTCGGCGATGATGCGCCCGATCTCGTCGTGGAAGCGGCGGCGGTTGTAGAGGTTGGTGAGCGGGTCGCGCTCGGCGAGACGGACGAGCTGGGCCTCGAGCTGCTTCTGGCGGGTCACGTCCTCGTAGATCCAGACGCGGCCGATATGCCGGCCCGGCTTGTCGCCGGGCACGAGGGCGGACGTGTCGGTGACGATGCGGCCGTCGCGGAACGGTATCTCGTATGGCTCGCTGATCTCCGTCCCGCTGGCGAGCACTTCCTCGACATGCTGGCGATAGCCGGCATCGTCGCTGCGCAGGTGCGCCGTGCGGTCGAGCATGCCGCTGTCGCGCAGGCCGATCAGGTTCTCGTCGCGCGGCAGCTGGCAGATGTCGCGCATGGCGTCGTTGAAATAGACGACGCGCTGGTTGCCGTCAACGAAGAGCACGCCGATCTTCATGACGTTGAGCAGCGCATCGAGGCGTGCGCGTTCCTCGTTGCTGACGGTGAGGTAATACTCCTTCAGCGCCTGGGTGCGGCGCAGTTCCACCACGGTGTCGAGCAGCTTGAGCTCGGCCTCCTTGCGCGCCTGGATCTCGTCGCCGGAGACGCGCAGGCCAAGGTATTCCCCCTGCGGGCCGTGGATCGGCTGCCAGTTGATCACGGTCCACACGATGCTGCCGTCCTTGCGCCTGAGGCGCACCTCGAAGTTGTCCCCGCTGCTGCCGCGCAAGGCCTTGAGCGCCACCTCCAGGGCAAGCTTGCGGTCCTTCTCGAAGACCAGCATGTCGACCAGGCTGTTCGACAGCAGGCACTCGAGCGGCGCATAGCCGGTGATGCGCTCCACGGAGCGGTTGATCCAGATCAGGCGGCCGCGCGGATTGAACCAGGCTTCGACGCCGTAAGTGTAGTCGGCGATGGCGTGGAAGCGCGCCTCGCTTTTCTTGAGCGCCTCGACGCGCTCGTCGAGCGCCTGCGCCATGCGGTTGAAGGCGCGCGTCAGCCGGCCGATCTCGTCATTGCCGCCTGCCGGCAGTCGCACGTCGGCCGCTCCGCTCTCGAGGGCCGCGACGCCCTGCTGCAGCACGCGCAGGTTGCGCATCAGCCAGTAGCTGACGAAGGCGAGCAGGACCGCCGTGAGCACCAGCGCCGCCCAGCCGATGGCGGTGCTCTGCCACAGCAGGTTGGCGCTGGCCTGGCGCAGAAACCGGGTGTCGATGCCGAAATGCGCGCTGCCGACCTCGCGCTCGCCGAGGCGCAGCGTCACCATGCCGTCGAAGCGCACCGCCTCGCGCGGCAGCTGGGCGAAGTCCAGCACGGGCACTGGCAGGGGGGCGAGCGGATCCCGCCCTTCCGCCGCGACGACGCGCCCCGTCTCGTCCCGCAGCACGAGGTAACTCATGTCCTTCTGCCGCGCCAGCTGGGCAACCAGGCTCGTCAGTCGAACGTAATCGCGCTCGGCCAGCGGCAGCGCCAGCGAGGCGCCATAGAGCGCCTGCAGTTCTGCGAGGTGGCTGTTTTCGCGCGCCAGCAAGGCCTCATCGAGCAGCCGCACGCTGTTCGCCGCCAGCATCCAGAGCCCCAGCACCAGGGCGACGCAGGCTGCTGCGATCAGGCGCAGGCGCAGCGAGAAGGTGATGCCCTTGAGGGCTTCGAGCATGATTGCCCCCTTACAAGGCCTTGCCAAGCACCTTGGAACGACGCTGCCAGTTGTACAGTTCCCGCTTCTCGCGCGGCAGCGAGTCGACGCCGGCCTCCTTGAAGCCGCGCTCGATGAACCAGTGTGCGGTGCGCGTGGTCAGCACGAACAGCCTCTTCAGGCCCGCTTTCCTGGCCCTGCGCTCCATGTAGTGCAGCAGCTGCTCGCCGTAGCCGAGGCGGCGGTAGTCGGGGTTGACCGCCAGGCAGGCGAGTTCCGCCGCGCGATCGCGGCTGAACGGATAGAGCGCCGCGCAGCCGAGGATCACGCCGTCGTGCTCGAGCACGGAAAAGCGCCCGATCTCCATTTCCAGCCGCTCGCGGCCGCGCCGCACCAGCGTGCCGTCGGCCTCCAGCGGGGCTATCAGGCCGACGATGGCGGCGACGTCGTCGATGGTCGCCTCGCGCAGCTGCGCCAGCGGGTCGCGCGTGACGACGGTGCCGACGCCTTCATGGGTAAACAGCTCCAGCAGCAATCCGCCATCGACGTCGCGGTCGACCAGGTGGGCGCGCTTGACGCCGGCGCGCGTGGCGCGCACGCAGCAGGGCAGGTAGAGGCCGAGGTCCTCGGTCAGGCGCTTCGGCTTCTTCAGCAGTTGCGCGGCCTCGTCGGCGGTGATCGCCTCGATCAGCCGGCCGCGCGCGTCGGTGACGCCGGGCGCGTCGCACAGAAAGATCAGCTTCTCGGCCTGCAGGGAGACGGCGACCGCCTCGGCCACCTCTTCCAGGCTGAGGTTGAAGATTTCGCCGGCCGGCGAGACGCCGATCGGGCTGATCAGCACCACGTTGTTCTGGTCGAGGTCGGCGCTGATCTCCTCGGCAACGATCTTGCGCACCGCGCCGGTGTACTGGTAGTCGACGCCGCCCACCACGCCGACCGGCTTGGCGGTGATGAAGTTGCCGCCGGTCACGCGCATGTAGGCGCCGGCCATCGGCGTGTTGGGCAGGCCCTGCGAGAGCAGCGCCTCGATTTCCAGGCGGGTGACGCCCATCGCCGCCTTGACGCACTCCAGCGCCGCGGCGTCGGTGACGCGCAGACCCTTGTGGTACTTCGCCTTGAGGCCGCGCCGCGTGAGCTCCGCCTCGATCTGCGGCCGCGCACCGTGTACCAGCACCAGACGGATGCCCAGCGCCGCGAGCAGGTTGCAGTCCTGCGCCAGGGCCTGGGCGAGCGCGCCCTGCGCCACCTCGCCATCGAAGCCGATGACGAAGGTGCGCTCGCGAAAGGCGTGGATGTACGGCGCCGCCTGGCGGAACCAGGAAACGTAATGCCGCGGAGATTCGGGTGCCGTCATGTCGCTACGCCGAGAATATTCATCAAGCAACCCTCCCAAGCCAATGTTTTGCTTGAATTTTAACTTATGATAACGGCAAGGGGGCGGAAATATTTCACGCTACCGTGCCGTTGCCCCCGACGAATCGGCCACTCGTCGGCACAGGGGCCCTAATCGAGCGCGTCCTCCAGCCGGTCGCACAGGGTCTTCAGCACCTTGATGCGGGCATGCAGCTTGTCGTTCGCCTCGACCAGGGTCCAGGGGGCGATCTCGGTGCTGGTACGGTCGATCATGTCGCAGACGGCATGCTGATAGTCGTCCCATTTCTTGCGGTTGCGCCAGTCTTCGGCCGTGATCTTGAAACGCTTGAAGCGGGTCTTCTCGCGTTCCTTGAAGCGCTTCAACTGTTCCTCCGCCGTGATGGCCAGCCAGAATTTGGCGACGATGGCGCCGCTGCGTACCATCTGGTCCTCGAAGTCGTTGATCTCCGCGTAGGCGCGCATCCAGTCCGCCTCCGGAGCGAAGCCCTCGACGCGCTCGACCAGCACGCGGCCGTACCAGGAGCGGTCGAAAATGGTGACGCGGCCGACGCGCGGCACGTGGCGCCAGAAGCGCCACAGGTAGGGCTGGGCGCGTTCCTCCTCGGTGGGCGCGGCGATCGGGACGATCTGGTACTGGCGAGCGTCGAGCGCGCCGGTGATGCGCCGGATGCTGCCGCCCTTGCCGGCGGCGTCCGAGCCCTCGAAGACGACGATCAGCGAGCGCTCCTTGAATTTCGGGTGGCGCGTGAGCAGGTTCAGCCGGCCCTGGTATTTCTCCAGCGCCTTGTCGAACTTCTTCTTGCTCAGCGCCAGCTTCATGTCCAGCGAATTGATGAGGTCGCGCCGGTCGGCGGCGGGCGGCGGCGGCGGCGCGCTGAGGGCAACGCGCCGCGCGCCCTTCTTTTCCTGGGCGACGCGTTTTTGCATGGCATCGAGCAGGATCTTCGCCACCGTGAGGTAGCGGTATTGCTCGTCGACGCCCTCGACGACGTTCCACGGCGCCACGCCGGTGCTGGTGTGGCGCAGGGCACGCTCGGAGACGGCGCGGAACTTGTCGTAGATGGCGAAGTGCTCCCAGTCGGCCTGGGTCACCCGCCAGCGCGTGTCCTTGTCCTTCTCCAGCGCCTTGAGGCGCTTCCTCTGCGCATCCTTGGAGAGGTGGAACCAGAACTTGAGGATCAGCGCGCCCTCGTCGGAGAGCATCTGTTCGAAGCGGTTGATCTCCTCGATGGACTGGTCGAGGTCGGCAGCCTTGGCCTTTTTCAGCACGCGGTTGACGATGGGGTCGGTGTACCAGTTGCCGAAGAGGATGCCGATCTTGCCCTTCGGCGGCAGGGCGCGCCAGAAGCGCCACATGAAGGGCCGTTCGCGCTCCTCGTCGGAGGGCGGCGGGAAGGCGTGGGTCTGGATGTGGCGCGGATCCATCCAGGCGTTGAGGAGATTCACCGTCTCGCCCTTGCCGGCGCCATCGACGCCGTTGATGAGGATGATGACCGGGAATTTCCTCAGCTCGCCGACGTCGAATTGCGCATCGAGCAGGTCGGCGCGCAGCTTCGGCGCCTCCTTGTCGAAGGCCTCTTTGCCGATCTTGTGCCCCAGCTCCGCCGATTCGAACATGGTCGTTCCCCTTAAAGATCGCCGCAAAGCGCGCCCAGCGCGGCCAGCGCGGCCGGACCCGCGGTTTCCGTGCGCAGGACGCGCGGGCCGAGCGACAGGTCCGCGAATCCTGCCAGCCGGGCCGCCGCCGCCTCCTCCGCTTCCAGCCCGCCTTCGGGCCCGATCAGCAGCAGGAAGCCATTCGTGCCGGCCAGTTCGCGCGGCCGGCGCCCGCCCTGGGGCGAGAGCAGCAGCCGCTGCGTTTCATTGTCCGGCGGCAGGCGGCCAAGCCATTGCCGCAGATCAAGAACCGGTGCAATTGGCGGCACCCGGTTGCGGCCGCACTGCTCGCAGGAAGAGACCGCCACCTGCTGCCAGTGGGCGACGCGGCGCTCGGCGCGCTCGCCGGCCAGACGCACCACGCTGCGGGCGGCCAGCAGCGGCTGGATGCGCGCGACGCCCAGTTCGACGGCCTTCTGCACGACGAAGTCCATCTTGTCGGCCGAGGGCAGCGCCTGCGCCAGGGTGAGGTCGAGCGGCGACTCGCGCTCGCCGGAATCCCATTCGGCCAGTTGCACGCGCACGCCGCGGCCGGCCACGGCGATGCGGCCGGGGTATGCGCCGCCCTCGCCGTTGAAGAGCACGACGGCATCGCCGACGCCGAGGCGCAGCACGCGCAGGGCGTGATGCGCGACGGCGGGCGGCAGGTCGGCAAGACTGTTCGCTGCGAGCGGCTGCGGGCAGAAGAAGCGCGGAATCATCGTGCTATTATTCCGCAGCCTTCGCATTTTTCCCACCACTGTCCGCCATGGTCAGCCTCACCACACCCGTCTGCGACTTCGGCTGGAAGGCCCCCGACTTCGACCTGCCCGGCACCGACGGCCGCTGCCACAGCCTGGCCAGCAGCCGCGGGCCGAACGGCCTGCTGGTGATGTTCATCTGCAACCACTGCCCCTACGTCAAGGCGGTGCTCGACCGCATCGTGCGCGACTGCCGCGAACTGGCGACGCACGGGATCGGGTCGATCGCCGTCATGTCGAACGACCCGGCCGACTATCCTGAGGACGCCTGGGACAACATGGTGGCAGTGTCGAATCGCATGGAATTCCCCTTCCCCTACGTCCTCGACGCGACGCAGGAGGTGGCGAAGGCCTACGGCGCGGTATGCACGCCCGACTTCTTCGGCTTCAACGCCGCCCTTGAACTGCAGTACCGCGGCCGCCTCGACGCCTCGCGGAAAGAGTCAGTCCCGGCGGCACGGCGCGAGCTCTTCGAGGCCATGCTGCAGGTGGCGCAAACCGGCGAGGGGCCGCGCGAGCAGATCCCCAGCCTGGGCTGCTCGATCAAATGGAAGAACCCGTCTTGAGTTCAACCTACTACGAGCTGTGCGCGGCGGTCACCCAGGTGGTGCGCGAAGTGGCCGCCCAGGTGGTGATGCCGCGCTACCTGCGCGTGGTCCGCGAGCACAAGTCCGACGGCACCATCTTCACCGAAGTCGACATCGCTGCCCAGCAGGCGCTGGTCGAGCGCCTGCGCCGCCTGCGGCCGCGCCCGGTGATCGGCGAGGAGGAGATGGGCGAGGCCGAGCAGCGCCGGCTGTGGGACGAAGGCGGCGATGGGCTGTGGGTGGTCGACCCCATCGACGGCACCACCAACTACGTCGCGGGACTCCCCTTCTTCGCCATTTCGGTCGCCTACTACATCGAAGGCCGCGCCGTGATCGGCGTGGTGTACGATCCTGCGACACGCGAGATGTTCGCCGCCTCGCGCGGCGGCGGCGTCACGATGAACGGGCTGAAGCTGCCGTTGCGCCCGCCGGCAAACGGCCTGAAGGAGTGCGTCGCCGGCGTCGACTTCAAGCGCATCCCGAAGAAGCTCGGCGACGACCTCGCCACGCGGCCGCCCTACTACTCGCAGCGCAACTTCGGCTGCAGCACCCTGGAATGGGCCTACGTCGCCGCCGGCCGCCTCGACCTGCTGTTGCACGGCGGCCAGAAACTGTGGGACTACGCTGCGGGACGCCTCATCCTCGAGGAAGCCGGCGGGCGCATGTGTACTCTCAAGCACGACGACTTCGACGCTGACGACCTGTGGAAGCGTTCGGTCATCGCCGCAGTGGACCCGCGCCTCTTCGAAGCCTGGCGCGACTGGATCCGCTCGCGGCGCTAGGCGGTTTCTTCGCGGCTTCCTTCTCCTGCGGCGGCTGGTCCAGTCCGCCGCTTTCCTGCAGCAGGAACCGGCGGAAGGCTTCGGCCACCGGCAGCAGGCGCTTCTCGGCGCGATGCACCACGAACCAGTGGCGCTTGAGCGGCGTGCCCGCCACATTGAGGCGGGCGATGTGGCCGGTGGCCAGCTCGAGCACGATGGTGCGCTCGGAGATGAAGGAGATGCCCATGCCGGCCATCACCGCCTGCTTGATGGTTTCGTTGCTGGTCATCTCGACGGTGCGCTGCGGCACCACCCCGTTCTCCGCCAGGAAGCGCTCCATCGCCGCCCGCGTGCCCGAGCCGGGCTCGCGCAGCAGGAAGCTCTCCTGCGCCAGCTGCTTTGGTGCGATGCGCCGCGCCCCCGCCAGCGGATGATCCGGCGCGGCGACGAAAACCAGCGGGTTTTCGGCGAAGGGCTCGGAGACCGTTTCCAGTTCCTGCGGCGGCCGCCCCATGATGGCGAGGTCGACGTCGTTGTCGGCCAGCTGCTGGACGATCTCGCCACGGTTGTGCACGCCGAGGCGCAGTTCGACTTCCGGGTAATGCCGGCGGAAGGCCGTGAGCAGGCGCGGCGCGAAATACTTCGCGGTGGACACCACGCCGATGTTCAGCCGCCCGCCGCGCAAGCCCTTCATGGCGGCGAGCGCTTCCTCGGCCTCGCGCAGCTGCTGGGCGACGACGCGGGCGTGGCGCGCCAGTTCCTCGCCGGCCTCGGTGAGGAAGACGCGCTTGCCGACCTGCTCGGTGAGCGGCAGCCCGGCCGCTTCTTCCAGGCTGCGCACCTGCATGGAGACGGCGGGCTGGGTCAGGTGCAGTTCGTCGGCGGCGCGCGAGAACGACAGGTGGCGCGCCACCGCCTCGAAAATCTTCAGCTGGCGCAGGGTCAGGTGCATGATTGGTCAGTCCATAAGGAACAATACAAGAATACCATAACAAACATTTAGTTCACCTTATGGATTTTCGGGAATAGAGTGCGTCCCGTATCCAACGTGAACGCAATCAACGGGAGAACCCATGGACCAGTCGAACCGCTACGCCGACCTGACCCTGAAGGAAGAGGAGCTCATCGCCGGCGGCCGGCACATTCTCTGTGCCTACAAGATGAAGCCGAAGGCCGGCACCGGCTACCTCGAGGGCGCTGCCCACTTCGCCGCCGAGTCGTCCACCGGCACCAACGTCGAGGTCAGCACCACCGACGAATTCACCAAGGGTGTCGACGCCCTGGTGTATTACATCGACGAAGCCGCCGAGGACATGCGCATCGCCTACCCGCTGGAGCTGTTCGACCGCAACATCACCGACGGCCGCATGATGCTGGTCTCCTTTCTGACGCTGACCATCGGCAACAACCAGGGCATGGGCGACATCGAGTACGCCAAGATGGTCGACTTCTACGTCCCGCCGGAAGTGATCCGCCAGTTCGACTGCCCGGCCTATAACATCGAAGACCTCTGGCGCATCCTCGGCCGCCCGGTCAAGGACGGCGGCTACATCGCCGGCACCATCATCAAGCCCAAGCTCGGCCTGCGCCCGGAGCCCTTCGCCAAGGCGGCCTACCAGTTCTGGCTCGGCGGCGACTTCATCAAGAACGACGAGCCGCAGGGCAACCAGGTCTTCGCGCCGCTGAAGAAGACCATTCCTTTGGTCTACGACGCCATGAAGCGCGCCATGGACGAGACCGGCCAGGCCAAGCTGTTCTCCATGAACATCACCGCCGACGACCATTATGAAATGTGCGCCCGCGCCGATTTCGCGCTGGAGACCTTCGGCCCCGACGCCAACAAGCTGGCCTTCCTGGTCGACGGCTACGTCGGCGGCCCCGGCATGGTCACCACCGCGCGCCGCCAGTATGCGAACCAGTTCCTGCACTACCACCGCGCCGGCCACGGCGCCGTCACCTCGCCGCAGTCGAAGCGCGGCTACAGCGCCTTCGTGCTGGCCAAGATGAGCCGCCTGCAGGGCGCCTCCGGCATCCATGTCGGCACCATGGGCTACGGCAAGATGGAAGGCGAAGGCGACGACAAGATCATCGCCTACATGATCGAGCGCGACGAGTGCCAGGGCCCGGTCTACTTCCAGAAGTGGGACGGCGTGAAGGCCACCACGCCGATCATCTCCGGCGGCATGAACGCCCTGCGCCTGCCCGGCTTCTTCGAGAACCTCGGCCACGGCAATGTCATCAACACTGCCGGCGGCGGGGCCTACGGCCACATCGATTCCCCGGCCGCCGGCGCCATCTCGCTGCGCCAGGCCTACGACTGCTGGAAGGCCAAGGCCGATCCGATCGAGTGGGCGAAGAGCCACAAGGAATTCGCCCGCGCCTTCGAATCGTTCCCGCAGGACGCCGACAAGCTCTACCCGGGATGGCGCGACAAGCTCAAAGCTCACAAGTAATCCGTTTACCAGTCGGATTACCGGTTAGCCCCTGACCCGCAAGGGCAGGGGCTTTTTTACTTTCGGAGAACGCCATGAATCAGGACGTCGGTCAGTACCGCATCGGCAGGGAGCCCTTCTACCAGCCGCAGGGCGACGAGGTGGCGCTGTACGAGGCCGCCTACGCCGCGCGCCTGCCGGTGATGCTGAAGGGCCCCACCGGCTGCGGCAAGAGCCGTTTCGTCGAGCACATGGCGTGGAAGCTCGACCGGCCCCTCGTCACCGTCGCCTGCAACGAGGACATGACGGCCTCGGATCTCGTCGGCCGCTACCTGCTCGACCGCGAGGGCACGCGCTGGCTCGACGGGCCGCTCACCACCGCCGCCCGCATCGGCGCCATCTGCTATCTCGACGAGATCGTCGAGGCGCGCCAGGACACCACCGTGGTGATCCATCCGCTCACCGACCACCGCCGCACGCTGCCGCTCGACAAGAAGGGCGAGGTGGTCGCCGCCCACCCCGACTTCCAGCTGGTGATCTCCTACAACCCCGGCTACCAGTCGCTCATGAAGGACCTCAAGCAGTCGACCAGGCAGCGCTTCGCCGCCTTCGATTTCGACTATCCCGAGCCGGGACTGGAAGCGCAGATCGTCGCGCGCGAGACAGGCATCGACCCTGAGACCGCCGGCCGCCTGGTGAAGCTCGCCCAGGCGGCGCGCAACCTGAAGGGCCACGGCCTCGCCGAGGGCGTGTCGACGCGCCTCGTTGTCTACGCCGCCCAACTCATCCGCCGCGGCGTCGCCCCGCGCGCCGCCTGCCGCACGGCGATGGCGCGGCCGATCACCGACGACGCCGACATCCGCGCCACGCTCGACCACGCCGTCGATGCGATCTTCGCGTAAAAGTCAGTCTCTGCAACACGGCGTGAATTGGGCGATGCGCGCTGTCCGCCGGGCCGCCCCAAGGACAGCGCAGTCAACAACATGGAGCCGCGCAGCGGCGAACAACCGTCACCCCCTTCCTCGGGAAGGGGGATGGGGGGAAGGCCGATGAAATTGGACGCCCGCCAGCGCATCATGCACCACCCCCAGGTGCAGGCCTGGTGGCGCGAGATGGACTGCGGCTTCACGCAGGTGGCCGACGTCTTCGAGGAATGCCTCTACGAGGCGCTGGCGTCCTTCTCGAAACCGGAGATGGACGGCTACGTGACGGCGGCGAAATATCTCAGCCGCCTCGGCCGCGGGCCGGAGCCGGTGCTGGCCTTCCTCGAGGCCTGGCCCTCGGTCGCCGCCGCCGTCGGCACCGCGGCGCTGGACGACGTCATGGCCACGGCGCGCACCCTGCAGGCCTCGCCCAACGGCCATGCCATCGCGCCCTTCCTGCAGACCCTCGCCCCCGTGGCGCGCCGCCTCGCCTCGCGCGAGCAGCTCGCCTTCTACCTCGACCTCGCGCAGGATCTGATGGCGCGCACCACCGGCTCCATCCACGGCGGCCACGCCACCCATCCAACCATTCCCAGTCCCGGCCTGCCGGCCTTCTTCCGCCAGGCGCCGCAGCTGGTCGAGCAGCTGCCGATGGCGGGGCTGCAGAACTGGGTCGACTACGGCATCCGCCACTACGGCGACCATCCGCAGCAGCAGGAGGACTATTTCAAGCTGGCGCTCGCCGACAGCCGCGCCGTGCTCGCGCGCGAACGCCACGGCACCCTGTTCGCCGACGCCGAGCGCCGCCTCGACCTCACCCTGCGCGCGTTGTGGCGCGACCCGCAGCCGCTGATCCCCTATTCCAACGCCTGGCACGCGCTGCGCCGGATCGTGCCCTACTACGACGGGCTCGGCATGCGCCTGCCCGACGTCTACGACGCGCGCAACGGGGTTTCCGGGCTGGACCGCTACCGCGCCACGCTGGCGCACATGGCCGGCCACCGGCGCTGGTCGTCGCCGCAGATCGCCGACAACTGGAGCCCCTTCCAGCGCCTGGCCGTGGAGTTCCTCGAGGACGCACGCATCGACCGCCTGCTGATGCGCGAGTATCCCGGCCTCGCCCCCGTCCTGCTCGCCCTGCATCCGCAGCCGGTCGAGGGCGCCTGCGATCCGGAAACCGTGTCCTGCCTGCGCCACCGTCTCGCCGTGCTCTCGCGCGCCTGCCTCGACGCGGCGCACGGCTATGCGGATCCGGTCCTCAACGATACCGTCGCCGCCTTCCATGCCGCGCTCGCCGACGGCCCTTCGAGCACGGCCGAGATGGCGCAACTTGCGCTCGCCTACGTGGCGCGCACGCGGCGCCCGAGCGACCAGCTGCCGCGCATCCATTTCGACGACACGGTGGTCGACTACCGCGACGACAACCGCCAGCTGTGGGCCTTCATCGAGGAGGGCGACGAGGAGGAGGCCTTCGACACGCGGAAGGAGACGCGCGAGACGGAGGCGCCGCAGGGGCTGCCGCCGCGCCATTACCCCGAATGGGACCAGGCCAGCGAGTCCTACCGGCCGGACTGGGTCAGCCTCTACGAAGCGCTGCACCCGGCCGGCGAGGCGGCGAAGATCGACCGCCTGCTGGACAAGCACGCCGCGCTGGCCCGCCGCCTGATGCGCCTGCTCGACCTCATCAAGCCGCAGAACAAGCAGCGCATCCGCTACCGGGAGGACGGCTCCGAGCTCGACCTCGACACGGCGATCCGCTCGCTGATCGACTTCAAGTGCGGCATCACGCCCGATCCTCGCATCAACCTGAGCCACCGCAGCAGCGGCCGCAGCATCGCCGTGCTGCTGCTGCTCGACCTGTCGGAGTCGCTCAACCAGAAGGTCGCCGGCGGCGAGCAGACGGTGCTGGAACTGTCGCAGGAGGCCGTCTCCCTGCTCGGCATGGCCATCGAGCGCCTGAACGATCCCTTCGCCATCGCCGGCTTCCATTCCAACACCCGGCACGAGGTGCGCTACCTGCACATCAAGGGCTTCTCCGAGCGCTGGGACGACGCGGTGAAGGGGCGGCTCGCCGCCGCCGGCGCCGGCTGGTCGACGCGCATGGGGGCGGCGCTGCGCCACGCGGGGGCGGCCCTCGCGCAGCGCCAGGCCGACAAGCGCCTGCTGCTCCTGCTCACCGACGGCGAGCCGGCCGACATCGACGTGCGCGACCCCGGCCACCTGCATGCCGATGCGCGCAAGGCGGTCGGCGAGCTGGCGGCGAAGGGCGTCGACACCTTCTGCCTCAGCCTCGACCCGAAGGCCGACGGCTACGTCCGGGAGATTTTCGGCCGGCGCCACCTGGTGCTGGACCGGGTCGAGCAGCTGCCGGAAAAGCTGCCGCTGCTGTACATGGCGCTGACGAAATAAATACATAAGAGTCTTCTTATTCGTTCCATAATAAATTTTGAATGGAACTTATGCATTGTCCCGGTTAAATTCACCCAATCGTCGGCCGCCGCGCCGCACCCCGATTCCAACCATTCGCTGAGGTTCGACCATGTCCGCCAAGCATCCCGTCGTCGCCATCACCGGCTCCTCCGGCGCCGGCACCTCCACGGTCAAGAAATCCTTCGAGCACATCTTTCGCCGCGAGAAGATCCTCTCGGCGGTGATCGAGGGCGACAGCTTCCACAAGTACGACCGCGAGGAGATGAAGAAGGCCATCCAGATGTCGGAAAAGGCCGGCGTCTGCGAGCACATCAGCCATTTCGGCCCGGAGGCCAACCTGTTCGAGGAGCTGGAGGCGCTGTTCAGGGGCTATGGCGAGACCGGCAGCGGCAAGCGCCGCTACTACCTGCACAACGAGCAGGAAGCCGAGCCGTGGCAGCAGAAGCCCGGCACCTTCACGCCCTGGGAGGACCTGCCCCTCGGCACCGACTGCCTGTTCTACGAGGGCCTGCACGGCGGCGTCAAGACCGACACGGTGGACGTCGCCCGCCACACCGACCTGCTGGTCGGCGTGGTGCCGACGGTGAACCTCGAGTGGATCCAGAAGATCCACCGCGACACCAGCACGCGCGGCTACTCGGTCGAGGCGGTGACGCAGACCATCCTGCGCCGCATGTACGACTACGTGCACTTCATCACGCCGCAGTTCTCGCGCACCCACATCAATTTCCAGCGCGTGCCGGTGGTGGACACCTCCAACCCCTTCATCGCCCGCGACATCCCGACGCTGGACGAGTCCTTCGTGGTGATCCGCTACCGCGACCCGCACGGCGTGGACTTCCCTTACCTGCTGACCATGATCCACGACTCCTTCATGTCGCGGCCGAACTGCCTCGTCGTGCCCGGCGGCAAGATGGAGTTGGCCATGCAGCTCGTCCTCACGCCGCTCATCCTGCAGCTCATGGAAAGGCGCAAGAAGGCCTGACCGCCGCAAACTACCCATCTCGCCCCGTTTGGAAGATAATTTGCAGTTTTCCGGCGGGCACCACCGAACCAGGAAACAAGGGGAAACGAAGATGTCCACCCAGCGTGCCACTTTCAGCGACTTCGAGACAGCGGTGTTCAACAACCTGACCAGCGCCATCCGCGCCCTCGCCATGGATGCCGTCGAGAAAGCCAAGTCCGGCCATCCCGGCGCCCCCATGGGCATGGCGGAGATCGCCGAGGTGCTGTGGAACCACCACCTGCGCCACAACCCGGCCGACCCGAAATGGGCCGACCGCGACCGCTTCGTGCTGTCCAACGGCCACGGCTCGATGCTCGTCTACGCCCTGCTGCACCTCACCGGCTACGACGTCAGCATGGACGACATCAAGGCCTTCCGCCAGCTGCACTCGAAGACCCCGGGCCACCCCGAGTACGGCTACACGCCGGGCGTCGAGACCACCACGGGGCCCCTCGGCCAGGGCATCACCAACGCCGTCGGCATGGCCATGGCGGAGAAGCTGCTCGCCGCCGAGTTCAACCGGCCCGGCCACGAGATCGTCGACCATCGCACCTGGACCTTCCTCGGCGACGGCTGCCTGATGGAAGGCCTCTCGCACGAGGCCTGCGCGCTTGCCGGCACCTGGGGCCTGGGCAAGCTCACCGCCTTCTGGGACGACAATGGCATCTCCATCGACGGCCACGTCGAGGGCTGGTTCACCGACGACACGCCGAAGCGCTTCGCCGCCTACGGCTGGCAGGTGATCGCCAACGTGAACGGCCACGATCCCGAGGCCATCCACGCCGCCATCGAGAAGGCCAGGGCCGAGCCTTCGCGCCCGACCCTGATCTGCTGCAAGACGCGCATCGGCATGGGCGCGCCCACCAAGGCCGGCAGCCACGACGTGCACGGCGCGCCGCTGGGCGACGCCGAAATCGCCGCCGCCCGTCCGCACATGGGCTGGGTCTTCCCGCCCTTCGAGGTCCCGCAGGAGGTCTACGAGGCCTGGGACGCGCGCAAGAAGGGCGCCGCAGCACAAGCCGAATGGCAGCACAAGTTCGATCGCTACGCCAAGGCCTACCCGGAACTGGCCGCCGAGTTCACGCGCCGCATGGCGGGCGAGCTGCCCACGGGCTGGGCCGAGCACGCGCAGAAGGCCGTCGCCGCCGCCAACGAGAAGGCCGAGACCGTCGCCACGCGCAAGGCTTCCCAAATTGCCATCAATGCCCTCGCCCCGGCCCTGCCCGAGTTCGTCGGCGGCTCGGCGGATCTGACCGGCTCGAACCTGACCAACTGGACCGGCTGCAAGCACGTCTCCGGCCGCACCCCCGGCAACTACATCTCCTACGGCGTGCGCGAGTTCGGCATGGCGCACATCATGAACGGCATGGCGCTGCACGGCGGGATACTCCCCTTCGGCGGCACCTTCCTGATGTTCTCGGAGTACGCCCGCAACGCCATCCGCATGTCGGCGCTGATGAAGCAGCGCGTCATCTACGTGTTCACCCACGACTCGATCGGCCTCGGCGAGGACGGCCCGACGCACCAGCCGGTCGAGCAAACCGCCACCCTGCGCATGGTGCCGAACCTGGACGTCTGGCGCCCCTGCGACACCGTCGAGACGATGGTGGCGTGGACCCAGGCGGTGGAAAAACGCAGCGGTCCTTCGGCGCTGTGCCTGTCGCGGCAGAACCTGCCCTTCGTCAAGCGCGACGATGCCCAGATCGCCGCCATCGCCCGCGGCGGCTACGTCCTCTCCGAGGCACAGGGCAAGGCCCAGGCGGTGATCCTCGCCACCGGCTCCGAGGTCGACCTGGCGCTCAAGGCCCAGGCCGAGCTGGCCAGGGAGGACGTCGCCGTCCGCGTCGTCTCCATGCCCAACACCAATGCCTTCGACCGCCAGGACGCGGCCTACAAGGCGGGCGTGCTGCCGAAGGGCCTGCCGCGCGTCGCCGTTGAGGCGGGCGTCAGCGACGGCTGGTACAAGTACGTCGGGCTGGAGGGCAAGGTCGTCGGCCTCGACCGCTTCGGCGAGTCGGCCCCGGCCGGCGTGCTGTTCAAGGAATTCGGCTTCACGGCGGAGAACGTCGTGAAGGCCGTGAAATCGCTTCTGTAACTTCAAATCTGGAGATCACCTCATGGCTATCAAAGTCGGCATCAACGGTTTCGGACGCATCGGTCGCATGGCCTTCCGCGCCATCGCGAAGGACTTCCCCGAGATCGAAGTCGTCGCCATCAACGACCTGCTCGAGCCCGGCTACCTGGCCTACATGCTGCAGTACGACTCGGTGCATGGCCGCTTCAACGGCAGCATCGCCGTCGAAGGCAACAACCTGGTCGTTAACGGCAAGAAGATCCGCCTGACCGCCGAGAAGGACCCCGCCAACCTGAAGTGGGGCGAGGTCGGCGCCGACATCGTCATCGAGTCCACCGGCTTCTTCCTGACCAAGGACACCTGCCAGAAGCACCTCGACGCCGGCGCCAGGAAGGTCGTCCAGTCGGCGCCGTCGAAGGACGACACGCCGATGTTCGTCTTCGGCGTGAACCACGAGAAGTACGCCGGCCAGACCATCGTCTCCGCCGCCTCCTGCACCACCAACTGCCTGGCGCCCGTCGCCAAGGTGCTCAACGACAACTGGGGCATCAAGCGCGGCCTGATGACCACGGTGCACGCCGCCACGGCGACGCAGAAGACCGTCGACGGCCCCTCCAGCAAGGACTGGCGCGGCGGCCGCGGCATCCTCGAGAACATCATCCCGTCCTCGACCGGCGCCGCCAAGGCCGTCGGCGTGGTGCTGCCCGAACTGAACAAGAAGCTCACCGGCATGGCCTTCCGCGTGCCGACTTCCGACGTCTCGGTGGTCGACCTCACCGTCGAGTTGAACAAGGAAGCCGACTACAAGGACATCTGCGCCGCCATGAAGGCCGCCTCCGAAGGCGCCATGAAGGGCGTGCTCGGCTACACCGAGGACAAGGTCGTCGCCACCGACTTCCGCGGCAACACCCACCCGTCGATCTTCGACGCCGAGGCCGGCATCGCCCTGGACAAGACCTTCGTCAAGGTCGTCTCCTGGTACGACAACGAGTACGGCTACACCTGCAACATGCTGCGCTTCGTCAAGCACGTCGCCAAGTAAATCCCCCTTGCCGCGGCCGGCGCGCCCCGCGCCGGCCGCCTCTCCGGACAGCCATGAAATTCAAGAAACTCACCGATTTCGACCTCAAGGGCAAGCGCGTCTTCATCCGCGCCGACCTCAACGTGCCGGTCAAGGACGGCAAGGTCACCTCCGACGCCCGCATCACCGCCTCCATGCCGACCCTCTTGCACTGCCTCGAGGCGGGTGCTGCGGTAATGGTCACCTCCCACCTCGGCCGCCCCGAGGAGGGCGTGTTCACCGAGGAGAACTCGCTCAAGCCCGTCGCCGACGTGATGGCCGCCAAGCTCGGCCGGCCGGTGCGCCTGGTGCGCGACTGGGTCGACGGCGGTTTCGAGGTGGCGGCGGGCGAAGTGGTGCTGCTGGAGAACTGCCGCTTCAACAAGGGCGAGAAGAAGAACGTCGAGGCAACCGCGCGCAAATATGCCGCGCTGTGCGACCTCTTCGTCATGGACGCCTTCGGCACCGCCCATCGCGCCGAAGGCAGCACCTACGGCATCGCCCAGTTCGCCCCGGCGGCCTGCGCCGGCCTGCTGGTGGCCGAGGAGCTGGGCGCCCTGTCGAAGGCCCTGCTCAACCCGGCCCGCCCGATGGTCGCCATCGTCGGCGGCTCGAAGGTGTCGACCAAGCTCACCGTGCTGGAAGCGCTTTCCGAGAAGGTCGACCAGCTGGTGGTCGGCGGCGGCATCGCCAACACCTTCCTCAAGGCCACCGGCAAGGAAGTCGGCAAGTCGCTGTGCGAGGCCGACCTGGTGCCGACGGCGAAGGCGCTGATGGAGAAGATGGCCAGGCGCGGCGCCACCATTCCGGTGGCCGTCGACGTGGTCTGCGGCAAGAAGTTCGACGCCGCGGAAGCCGCCGTGCTGAAGGACGCCGGCAGTGTGGCCGACGACGACATGATCTTCGACATCGGCCCGAAGAGCACGCAGGAGCTGGTCGACATCATCATGAAGGCCGGTACCGTGGTGTGGAACGGCCCGGTCGGCGTCTTCGAGTTCGACCAGTTCGGCGAGGGCACGAAGAAGATCGCCGCGGCCATCGCCGAAACCCGCGCCTTCACCCTGGCCGGCGGCGGCGACACCATCGCCGCCATCCAGAAGTACGGCATCTACGACAAGGTGTCCTACATCTCCACGGCCGGCGGCGCCTTCCTCGAGTTCCTCGAGGGCAAGGTCCTGCCCGCGGTGGACATCCTCGAGCAGCGGGCCAAGGGCTGAACACCCCCGGCGATGCAGCGCTCGACCAAGATCGTCGCCACCCTCGGCCCGGCCTCTTCCGAAACCGGCGTCCTCACCCGCATGATCGAAGCGGGCGTGGATGTCGTCCGCCTCAACTTCTCGCACGGCACGCACGACGACCACCGCAAGCGCGTCGAGCTGGTGCGCGACTGCGTGCGCCGCGTCGGCCGCACCGTCGGCATCATGGTCGACCTGCAGGGGCCGAAGATCCGCGTCGGCAAGTTCGCCGAGGGCAAGGTCGAGCTGGCCAACGGCTCGGCCTTCATCCTCGACGCCGCCTGCAAGCTGGGCGATGCCGCGCGCGTCGGCCTCGACTATCCGGAGCTGGTGGGCGACGTCGAGCCGGGCGCCGTGCTGCTGCTCGACGACGGCCGCATCGTGCTCGACGTGGAATCGATCCGGGGCCGCGAGATCCACTGCCGCGTGCGCGTCGGCGGCACGCTGTCGAACAACAAGGGCATCAACCGCCAGGGCGGCGGCCTTTCCGCCCCGGCACTGACCGACAAGGACAAGGGAGACATCCGGCTGGCGGCGGAATTCAACGCCGACTACGTCGCCGTGTCCTTCCCGAAATCGGGCGCCGACATCCGCCAGGCGCGCGAGCTGCTCGCCGCCGCCGGATCCGATGCGCTGATCATCGCCAAGATCGAACGAACGGAAGCCATCGCCGCGCTGGAAGAAATCCTCGATGCCTCGGACGCCATCATGGTGGCGCGCGGCGACCTCGCCGTCGAGGTCGGCGACGCCGCCGTGCCGGCCCTGCAGAAGCGCATGATCCGCGTCGCCCGCGAGCACAACAAGGTCGCCATCACCGCCACGCAGATGATGGAATCCATGATCTCCAGCCCGGTACCGACGCGCGCCGAAGTGTCCGACGTCGCCAACGCCGTGCTCGACGGCACCGACGCCGTCATGCTCTCGGCCGAGACCGCCGCCGGCAAGTATCCGGTGGAAACCATCGAGGCCATGGCGCGCATCTGCGTCGAGGCCGAGAAATCCGAGGAGATTACCCTCGACAGCCACTTCCTCGACCGGGTGTTCACGCGCATCGACCAGTCGATCGCCATGGCCGCGCTGTTCACCGCCTACCATCTCAAGGTGAAGGCCATCGCCGCGCTGACACAGTCCGGATCGACCGCGCTGTGGATGTCGCGCATCAACTGCGGCGTGCCGATCTACGCCCTGACGCCGGAGATCCGCAGCCGCTACCGCATGAGCCTCTACCGCGACGTCTTTCCGCTGATGATGCGCTACATCGGCCACGACCGCGAGGAGGCCCTGCGCGAGGCGGAGGAGGAACTGATCCGCGCCGGCGCCGTGCAGCCCGGCGACACCATCGTGCTGACTATCGGCGAACCGGTCGGCACGCCGGGCGGCACCAACACCATGAAAATCGTGCGCGTCGGCGAACACAGCTACTCGGCCGGTCGCAGCAGCCTGTAAGCCTTCCCATTCCAAATCAAGGAGACCACGCCATGCCACTCGTATCGATGCGCCAGCTGCTGGACCACGCCGCCGAAAACGGCTACGGCCTGCCCGCCTTCAACGTGAACAACCTGGAGCAGGTGCGCGCCATCATGGAAGCCGCCGACGAAACCGGCAGCCCGGTGATCATGCAGGGCTCGGCCGGCGCGCGCAAATACGCCGGCGAGCATTTCCTGCGCCACCTCATCGAGGCCGCCATCGAGGCCTATCCGCACATCCCGGTCGTCATGCACCAGGACCACGGCCAGTCGCCGGCGGTGTGCATGGCGGCGATCCGCTCCGGCTTCTCCAGCGTGATGATGGACGGCTCCCTGATGGAGGACGGCAAGACGCCCTCCTCCTACGAGTACAACCTCGAGACCTCGCGCAAGGTGGTCGACTTCGCCCACGCCATCGGCGTCACCGTCGAGGCCGAGCTCGGCGTGCTCGGCTCGCTCGAGACCATGAAGGCGGACAAGGAGGACGGCCACGGCGCCGAGGGCACCATGAAGCGCGAAGACCTGCTCACCGACCCCGATCAGGCCGCCGACTTCGTGCAGAAGACCCAGTGCGACGCGCTCGCCATCGCCATCGGCACCTCGCACGGCGCCTACAAGTTCACGCGCAAGCCGACCGGCGACATCCTCGCCATCGACCGCATCAAGGAGATCCACGCCCGCATCCCCAACACCCACCTGGTGATGCACGGCTCCTCCAGCGTGCCGCAGGAGTGGCTGGAGATCATCCGCAAGTACGGCGGCCAGATGAAGGAGACCTACGGCGTGCCGGTCGAGGAGATCGTCACCGGCATCAAGCACGGCGTGCGCAAGGTGAACATCGACACCGACATCCGCCTCGCCATGACCGGCGCCATGCGCCGCCACATGGCCGAGAAGCCGGCCGAGTTCGATCCGCGCAAGTTCCTCGCCGACGCGCAGAAGGCCGCCAGGGAGATATGCAAGCTGCGCTACGAGGCCTTCGGCTGTGCCGGCCAGGCGGCGAAGATCAAGCCGGTCTCGCTGGAGAAGATGGCCGAGCGCTACCGGAAAGGAGAGCTGAACCAGATCGTCAAGTAAGCCCATTGCCAACCGGTAACGCGGCCGCCCGGCGCAAGCCCGGCGGCCGCCGTCTTTTCACCGGCAGCCTTCCCGCGTATAGTTATAACTTTGTAAAACATGAAGGAATGTCCCATGCGCACCGCGATTCGCAAGATCGGCAACTCCCAGGGCGTGCTGATTCCCAAACCGCTGCTGGCGGAGGCCGGACTGGAAGCCGACGTGGACATGGCCGTGGAAAACGGCGCCCTCGTCCTGCGGCCCATCCATGACCGCAAGCCCCGCGCCGGCTGGGCGGAGGCCGCGCGCGAACTGGCCCGGGCCGGCGACGATGCGGCGATCTGGCCCGGATTCGCCAACGCCGAAGACGCCAGCCTGAAATGGTGAAGGCCAGGGTCAAGCGCGGCGAGGTCTGGCTGGCCGCACTCGACCCGACCATTGGCGCCGAAATCCAGAAAACGCGGCCTTGCGTGATCGTCTCGCCGCCCGAGATTCACGACTGGCTGCGCACCGTCCTGGTGGCGCCGATGACCACCGGCAGCCAGCCGGCGCCGTTCCGCGTGCCCGTGTCCTTCGGCCGCAAGAAAGGCCTGATCCTGCCCGAGCAGATGCGCGCCCTCGACAAGGCCCGCCTCGTCAAGCGCCTCGGCGCCGTGGATGCCGCCACCCTCACCGCCCTGCTGGCGGTGCTGCGCGACACCTTCGAGGAATGAACGCCGTGCCGGGGGGACTGACTTTCGCATGACGCTCTTCCACCAGCCTCTTTTCAACGCCCGTTTCCTCGCGTAGCGCGCCGGCAACGAGCCGACGCCGCCCGGGCACAAGCGGCTGCTCGCCGAGTGGGCCGCCTACATCCGCGACTTCGAAAGCCCCAAGCTCATCTACCCGGAAATGTCGCAGGGGCCGAAATTCTCCCTCGACCGGGAAGGCCGATACCTGAGCAACAAGGTCTTCTACGTTCCCACCACCGACTGGTTCCTCGTCGGCCTGCTCAACTCGAAGGTCGTCTGGCATTACCTGTTCGGCATCTGCTCGCCGCTGCGCGGCGGGGAATGGCGCCTCGAACTGCGCGCACAGCATGTCGAAACCCTCCCCATCCCCGCCGCCAGCCCGGCCGAGCGCGAGGCCATCGCCCGCCTTGCCGAGGACTGCCAGAAAACGGCCGAAGCGCGCCGTGTTGCGCAGACTGACTTTTGCCGACGCATCCCCGACCTCGCCCCCGGCGGCGCCACGGCGAAGCTGTCGACGAAGCTGGCCGAATGGTGGCGTCTCGACGGCTTCCGCGCCTTCCAGGCCGAAGCGAAGAAGCAGTTCCGCCAGGACATCCCGCTCGCCGAGCGCAACGCCTGGGAAGACTGGTTCGCGCGGCAGAAGGCCGAAGTGGATGCCCTCTCGGCCCGCCTCGCCGCCCTCGAAGCCGAGCTCGACCGCGCCGTCTACGCCCTCTTCCGCCTCGACACGCGCGAGATCGCGCTGATCGAAGGCGAACGGACCCGTTCCTGCGACGCGGAGGGCGCGCCGTGAGCGCGCGCAACATCGTCATCATCGCCGAGCATGCGGCGCGGCGCGAGAGCTTCGCCTTCGAGACGACACTGGCCGGCCGCAGCTACGCCAGGATGATCCCCGCCTGGCGGCGGCAGGGATATGTCATCAAACTGATCTTCCTCGCCTTGCCGGACGCCGAGATGGCCGTTGCGCGCGTCGCCGCGCGTGTCGCCCAGGGCGGCCACGATGTCCCCGAGCCGGTCATTCGCCGCCGCTACGATGCCGGCCTGCGCAATTTCCACCGCAGCTACAAACGGCTGGTAAACTTCTGGCAACTCTTCGACAACAGCGTCGACCCGCCCCGGCTGCTCGACGAAGTAGCCAACCCATGAAAAAATCCGTCTCCACACTGCCCGACAGCGAAATGCAGGCCGTTCCGGCCGCGCTGGCACGCGCCGCGCGCAAGGCGAAGGCGCTGGCCAGGCGCACCCACACGCAATTCATCGTGCGCGAGCCCGGCGCCGGCGAAGTGCGTCCCCAAGCCGGGCGCACCGCCAGATCCAAGCGCGCCGCCTGAGCATGGACATCCGCTCCCACACCCTCGACCGCATCCGCCGATTCTTCAGCGGCGGCCTCGACATCGTCGAACTCGCCGGCCTGCTGATCATCGCCTTCGCCACCACCGTGGCGATCTGGCAGGAGGCGGCGACGATGATCGAGGCGCGCAAGGTCACCCTGGCCGACCTGCTGCTGATGTTCCTCTATCTCGAGGTGCTGGCGATGATCGGCCAGTACTTCCGCTCCGGCCACATCCCGGTGCGCTATCCGCTCTACATCGCCATGGTGGCGCTGGCGCGCTACCTGATCCTCGACATCAAGGAGCTCACCGAGCTGCGCGTGATGGCGACGGCGGGCGCCATCCTGCTGCTCACCCTCGCCGTGCTCGCCATCCGCTTCGGCCACGTCAAGTTTCCCTACCGCGAGGACCAGGCCGCCAAGGATCGGCCTTACGTCAGGGAATAGCGCCGTGCTGCAGGGACTGATTTTCGACGTCGACGGAACACTGGCGGACACGGAGCGCGACGGCCACCGGCCGGCCTTCAACGCCGCCTTCCGCGAGGCCGGCCTCGACTGGCACTGGGACGAGGCGTTCTACGGCGAGCTGCTCGCCGTCACCGGCGGCAAGGAGCGCATGCTGCATTTCGCCGCCCGTCACCGCCCCGACTTCGCCAGCTTGCCGGATGTCGCCGAGCGTGTAGCGACGCTGCACAAGGCAAAGACGCGGCATTACACGCAGCTGGCCGCCTCGGGCGCCATTCCGCTGCGGCCCGGCGTGAAACAGCTGCTGGCCGGGGCGCGGGCGGCCGGGCTTCGTCTGGCCGTCGCCACCACCACCACGCCGGAAAACGTCTCCGCCTTGCTCGTGCCCGCCCTTGGCCCGGAGGCCATGGCCTGGTTCGAGGCGATCGGCGCCGGCGACGTGGTGCCGGCGAAGAAACCGGCGCCCGACATCTATCGGTGGGTGCTGGAGCGGCTCGGCCTGCCCGCTTCGGCCTGCCTCGCCTTCGAGGATTCGGAGAACGGCCTGAAGGCCTCCCTGGGCGCCGGGCTGGCCACGATCGTCACACCCTGCGACTACACACGCGACCAGGATTTCAGCGGCGCCGCGGCCATCCTCGACAGCCTGGAGGGGGTGGCGATGCCCGGCTTGAGTGCATGGTTGTCCGCCGCCCCGGCAACCGTATAATTGCGGCTTTCCTCAACCCCCTCCCCCATGAGCCAGACCGTCTACGAATCCCGCATCGCCAGCCTGCCCCTCATCGCCCGCGGCAAGGTGCGCGACATTTACTCAGTGAATGAGCAGCAGATGCTGATCGTCACCACCGACCGCCTGTCGGCCTTCGACGTGATCCTGCCCGACCCGATCCCGGACAAGGGCCGCGTGCTGACGGCGGTGTCGAGTTTCTGGTTCGAGCGCCTGGCCCACATCGTCCCCAACCACCTCACCGGCATCGACCCGGAATCGGTGGTGAAGGGCGAGGAGGAGCGCGCCCAGGTGCGCGGCCGCTCGGTGGTGGTGAAGCGCCTGAAGCCCCTGCCGGTCGAGGCCGTGGTGCGCGGCTACATCATCGGCAGCGGCTGGAAGGACTACCAGAAGACCGGCGCCGTCTGCGGCATCCCGCTGCCGGCCGGCCTGAAGATGGCACAGAAGCTGCCGCAGCCGCTGTTCACGCCGTCGACCAAGGCCGAGCAGGGCGCCCACGACGAGAACATCGATTTCGCCACCGTCGAGAAAATTCTCGGCAAGGCGCTCGCGGAGCAGGTGCGCGACGTCACCCTGCGCTTCTACGGCGAGGCCTCGGACTACGCGGCTTCGCGCGGCATCATCATCGCCGACACCAAGTTCGAATTCGGCCTCGACGGCAACGGCCGCCTGCACCTCATCGACGAGGCGCTGACGCCGGACTCCTCGCGCTTCTGGCCGGCCGACGAGTACCGCGAGGGCATCAGCCCGCCGAGCTTCGACAAGCAGATCGTGCGCGACTACCTGGAGACGCTCGACTGGAACAAAAAGGCACCGGGGCCGAAGCTGCCGCCGGAAATCATCGCCAAGACCACGGCCAAGTACCGCGAAGCCTACGAGCGGCTCAGCGGCCGGAAGCTTGATTGAACGATTCCGACCCCCAACTATAGAGGGCGCGCTCCGCGCCCTTTGCGTTTGAAGACCATGACGACAATGAACCCTTTGCTCGACTTCTCCGGCCTGCCGCGCTTCGACGCCGTGCGCCCCGAACACGTCACCCCTGCCATCACGGAACTGCTCGCCGAAAACCGCGCGCTGCTGGCGCACCTGGAGACGGCGCCGGCCACCTGGGCGGACTTCGCCGCGCCCTTCTTCGACGCCAACGAGCGCCTCTCGCGCGCCTGGGGTGTCGTCGGCCACCTGCACGCCGTGATGGACGTGCCGGACTGGCGCGAGGCCTACAACGCCAACCTGCCGGAGGTGACGCGCTTCTTCGCCGAGCTGGGGCAGAACCCGCATCTCTTCGCCCAGTTCAAGGCGCTCAGGGCCGGCCCGGGCTTCGATCGGCTAACCGCGGCGCAGCAGCGCATCGTCGAGCACGAGATCCGCGACTTCCGCCTCTCCGGCGCCGAGCTGCCGGAAGACGTCAAGCCGCGCTTCCAGGCCATCCAGGAGGAACTCGCCAGCCTGCAGGCGAAATTCTCCGAGAACCTGCTCGACGCCACCAACGCCTTCGCCGAATTCGTCGGCGACGAAGCGGAGCTGGCCGGCATTCCCGCCGATGTGGTCGAGGCGGCGCGCGCCGCAGCGGGGAAGGACGACAAGCACGGCTGGAAGTTCACCCTGCACATGCCCTCCTACCTGCCGGTGATGCAGTACGCCGAGTCGCGCCGCCTGCGCGAGGCGATGTACCGCGCCTACGCCACCCGCGCCGCGGAGTTCCACGAGATGGGCGGCAAGCCGGAATGGGACAACATGCCGCTGATCCGCCGCCTGCTCGAACTGCGCGCCGAAGAGTCCGGCCACCTCGGCTATGGCAATTTCGCCGAAGTCTCGCTGGTGCCGAAGATGGCCGAGTCGCCGGCCGAGGTGCTGGCCTTCCTGCGCGAGCTCGCCGTGAAGTCGAAGCCATCGGCCCTGCGTGACATGGCCGAGCTGCGCGCATTCGCCGTGTCGCAGGGACTGACTTTGCTGGAACCGTGGGACATCGGCTGGGCCTCGGAGAAGCTCAAGCTGGCGCGCCACGGCTTCTCGGACGAGGAGGTGCGCCGGTACTTCCCCGAGCACAAGGTGCTGGAGGGCCTGTTCCGCGTCATCGAGACGCTGTTCGGCGTGCGCATCCGGCCCGACGCGGCGCCGGTGTGGCACGAGGACGTGCGCTTCTTCCGCATCGAGGACGCGCAGGGCGGGCTGGTCGGCCGGTTCTACCTCGATCTCTACGCGCGCGAGACCAAGCGCGGCGGCGCCTGGATGGACGACGCCGTCACGCGCCGGCGCACCGCGACGGGCATCCAGACGCCGGTCGCGTATCTGAACTGCAACTTCTCCCGCCCCGTCGGCAACAAGCCGGCCTTGTTCACCCACGATGAGGTGATCACCCTCTTCCACGAGACCGGCCACGGCCTGCACCACCTGCTCACCCGCGTCGAGGAGCTCGGCGTCTCCGGCATCAACGGTGTCGAGTGGGACGCCGTCGAGCTGCCCAGCCAGTTCATGGAGAATTTCTGCTGGGAGTGGGAGGTGCTCTCGGGCATGACTGCGCATGTCGACACAGACGCGCCGCTGCCGCGCGCATTGTTCGACCGCATGACCGCGGCGAAGAATTTCCAGAGCGGCATGCAGATCGTGCGCCAGCTCGAGTTCAGCCTGTTCGACCTGCTGCTGCACAGCGACTTCGAGCCGGCCGGCCAGAAGAGCGTGCTCGACCTGATCGAGGAGGTGCGGCAGGAGGTGGCGGTGGTCTTCCCGCCGCCCTGGCACCGCTTTCCCAACAGCTTCTCGCACATCTTCGCCGGCGGCTACGCGGCGGGCTACTACAGCTACAAGTGGGCCGAGGTGCTCTCCGCCGACGCCTTCGCCGCCTTCGAGGAGGAGCGCGCCAACGGCAGCGTGCTCAACCCGGCCACCGGCCGGCGCTTTCGCGACGAGATCCTCGCCGTCGGCGGCAGCCGCCCGGCGCTGGAGTCCTTCAAGGCCTTCCGCGGCCGCGCGCCCAGCGTCGAAGCCCTGCTGCGGCACAGTGGTATGATTCTGGCGTAACACCCTGACGGAGGCGCGCCATGAGAACAATCCCGCTCTGCCTGATTTCGCTGACCCTGTTTGTTTCAGGCGCCGTCGCCCAGACGATGTATCGCTGGGTGGACAAGGACGGCAAGGTGCATTATTCCGACCAGCCCCCCCCAAAGGAAATCAGGAAGGTCGACCAGCCGAAGCTCGGCGTCACGTCCAGCATCGAGATCAGCGGCCAGCCCTTTGATGTGCAACAGGCCGCGCAGAACTTTCCGGTCATGCTGTATACGACGCCCGAATGCGCCTCGGAATGTGCCGCTGCGCGCGACCTGCTGAAGCACCGAGGCATTCCCTTCCGCGAAGGAAGCGTGGTAACGACCAACGACGCCGATATATTCAAGAAGACGCTGGGCACGGACAAGCTGCAGTTCCCTGCGCTCACCGTCGGCAAATCGAAGCAGATCGGCTTCGAAGAGGAAACCTGGCATGGCCTGCTCGATACCGCCGGCTACCCGCGCGGCACGGCGACCGGCGCGGCCGGCGGTCAGCCCACCGGGCGATGAAGCTCGCCACCTGGAACGTCAACTCCCTCAAGGTCCGCCTGCCGCAGCTGCTCGATTGGCTGGCCGCGCAGCATCCGGACGTCGTCTGCCTGCAGGAAACCAAGCTCGAGGACAAGGCTTTTCCGCGGCTGGAATTCGAATCGGCCGGCTACCGTGCCGCTTTCGCCGGCCAGAAGACCTACAACGGCGTCGCCATCCTCTCCCGGCTGCAGCCGCCGGCCGACGTGTCCGCCGGCATCCCGGGTTTCGCCGACGCGCAGCAGCGATTGATCGCCGCCACGATCGACGGCATGCGCATCGTCTGCGCCTATTTCCCAAACGGCCAGAGTGTCGGCTCGGACAAGTACGCCTACAAGCTGAAATGGGTCGGGGCGCTGACGGCCTGGCTTGAATCGGAATTGGCGCGCCATCCGCGCCTGGCGCTGCTCGGCGATTACAACATTGCCCCCGAGGAGCCGGATGTGCATGATCCGCAGGCCTGGGAGGGGCAGGTGCTGTTTTCCGAACCGGAGCGCACCGCCTTCCGCCGGTTGCTCGATCTCGGGCTGAAGGACGCCTTCCGGCTCTTCGATCAGCCGGAAAAGACCTACACCTGGTGGGATTACCGCATGATGGCCTTTCGCCGCAACAGGGGCTTGCGCATCGACCATATCCTGCTCTCGCAGGATCTGGCCCGGGATTGCACGGCCTGTCGCGTGGACAAGGAGGCGCGCAGGGCGGAGCGGCCCTCAGACCACGCTCCGGTCATCGCGGAGCTGAAGTGAGCCTTTCCCTGCCGCAGCTCGAAGCGCAGTATCCCGTGCTGACGGAATTGCCGCCGAAGCTGCGCGAGGACATCGCCGGCGCAGGGCGGGCCGTTACCGTCCCGGCCGGCGCCATGCTGTTCGACGAGCGCCAGCCCTGCCAGGGCTTTCCCTTCATCCTTGCCGGCGCCATCCGCGTCGCGAAGGTGGCCGCCAACGGACGCGAGCTGCCGCTCTACCGGGTCACGCCCGGCGAGACCTGCATCATCACCTCCAGCTGCCTGCTCGGCAACGTCCCCTACAACGCCCGGGGCACGACGGAAAGCGAAACGGTGCTGGTGCTGCTGCCACAGGCCCTGTTCAACGATCTGCTGGCGCAGGCGCCCTTCCGCAACTTCATCTTCAACCTGTTCGCCGAACGCATGGCCGACCTGATGCGGCTGGTCGAGGAGGTCGCCTTCCGCAAGCTCGACCAGCGGCTTGCCGCCCTGTTGTTGGGCAAGGGTCGCGTCGTGCACGCCACCCACCAGCAGCTCGCCGACGAACTGGGCAGCGTGCGCGAAATGGTCAGCCGCCTGCTGAAGGGTTTCGCCGAGCAGGGACTGGTCAGTCTCGGGCGGGAGCAGATCGAAATCAGGGATGCCGCCGCGCTGCGGCGGATCGCCGAATCTGTGTAACCTTGGTTACAGACGCGGCCACGCGCTTCGGGTTCCAATAGCCGTGCATTCTCAACCCGAACAGGAGGGCAGCATGAAAAGCAATGTCGGCGGCATCGACCGCACGCTTCGCATCGTGGTCGGCCTGGCGCTTGTCGCCTGGGCCGTGATGGGCGGCCCGGTGTGGGCCTGGATCGGCGCCGTGCCGCTGGCCACCGGCGCCCTTGGCTGGTGCCCGGCCTATCTGCCCTTTGGCATCAAGACCTGCTCGACGAAGAGCTGATCCCGGCTTCGGCCAGGCGGTTGGCGATGCGCACGTAGTCGCCGACCGCCAGTTCCTCCGCGCGCCGCGTCGGCGCGATGCCCAGCGCTGCCCAATCCTCCTCCGACAGGCGCTCGCGCAGCGTGTTGCGCAGCATCTTGCGCCGTTGCGCAAAGGCTGACTTTACGACATCCCCCAGCAGGGTGCCATCGCTCGCGGCCAGCACCGCGGGCGGGCGGGGAAGCATGCGCACCACCGCCGATTCCACCCTGGGCGCCGGATTGAAGGCGCCCGGCGGCACCAGGAGCAGGCGTTCCATCTCGAAGCGGTATTGCAGCATCACCGACAGCCGCCCGTACTCCGGCCCGCCCGGCGCCGCCACCATGCGCTCGACCACCTCCCGCTGCAGCATGAAGTGCATGTCGCGCACGCCGCCGGCGCAGGCGGCCAGATGGAACAGCAGCGGCGTGGAAATGTTGTAGGGCAGGTTGCCGACCACGCGCAGGCCGCGACCGAGCGCGGCGAAGTCGAATTGCAGCGCGTCGCCCTGATGGATCGTCAGCCGCTCGGGCGAAAAGCGCTCGCGCAGCCGGGCAATCAGATCGCGATCGATCTCGACGACATGCAGATGGCGCAGCCGCGCCAGCAGCGGCTCGGTGAGGGCACCCAGGCCCGGGCCGATCTCGACGACCCGGTCGTCTGCCTGCGGCCGGACGGCGTCGACGATCTTCGCCACCACCCCTGGCGAGACGAGGAAATTCTGGCCGAATCGCTTTCGGGGGGCATGCTCCTTCATCGGCGCCGCACCAGCTGCACGGCAAGATCCAGTGCGGCAAACAGGCTGCGCGGATCGGCCCTGCCGGTGCCGGCGAGGTCGAGCGCGGTGCCATGGTCGACCGAAGTGCGGACGATCGGCAGGCCGAGCGTGATGTTGATGCCGTCCTCGAAGGCGGCATGCTTGAGGACGGCAAGGCCCTGGTCGTGGTACATGGCGAGCTGGGCGTCGGCGCCGGCCAGCACGCCGGGCGTGAACAGCGTGTCCGCCGGCAGCGGGCCGACGAGATCCATGCCCTCGACGCGCAGCTTGTCCAGCACCGGCGCGATGACCTCGATCTCCTCGCGCCCCATGTGGCCGCCCTCGCCGGCGTGCGGATTGAGTCCCGCCACGAGGATGCGCGGTCGCGCGATGCCGAATTTCCCCAGGAGATCGGCGTGCAGGATGCGCAGCGTGGTTTCCAGTTCGGGGCGGGTGATGGCGGCCGGCACGTCCTTCAGCGGCAGGTGGGTCGTCGCCAGCGCCACACGCAAGCCGGCGCCTGCCAGCATCATGACGACGCGGGGCGTGCCGGTCTTCTCGGCCAGGTATTCCGTGTGTCCGCTGAAGGCAATCCCGGCATCGTTGATGACGCCCTTGTGCACCGGCGCCGTGACCATCGCGGCGAACCCGCCGGAACGGCAGCCGGCGAGCGCAAGGTCCAGCATCTCCAGCACGTAGGCGGCGTTGCCGGCGTCGAGGCGGCCGGCACGCGCCGGCCGGCGCAGGGGGACGTGCAGGATGTCGAGGCCGTCCAGCGTTCGGCCGAGCCGCTCCGCGCGCGCCGCCATCAGATCCCGGTCGCCGAGGACGACGATCCGGGCGGCGCTCTCGCGCCCGGCCAGGGCGAGGCAGATGTCCGGCCCGATGCCGGCCGGCTCGCCGCTGGTGACGGCTATGACGGGATGGCGCTCCATGCCGCTTCGCCGCTCCTGCGCTACCGGTTGTCTTCCTGCCGATATTCGACGTAGGCACGGTCGCGCATCTGGCGCAGCCAATCCTGATAGGCTTCGTCCGCCTTGCGCTCGCGCAAGGCTGCGCGCGCGCGCTGGCGCACCCGCTCCTGCGAGACATCGATGCGACGTTCCAGCACCTGGATGAGGTGCCAGCCGAAGGGCGATTTCACCGGCTCGCCGACTTCGCCCGGCTTGAGGCGGTTCATCGCCTGCTCGAAGTCCGGCACAGTGTCGCCCGGATTGAGCCAGCCGAGGTCGCCGCCCTTCGAGGCAGACAGGTCGTTCGAATGCAGCCGGGCCAGCTCGGCGAAATCGCCGCCATGGGCAAGGCGATCCTTCAGGTCGGCCAGTCGCCGCCTGGCCTCGGTCTCCGACACCAGCTCACTGGTCTTGATCAGGATGTGGCGCGCGCGCGTCTGCTCCACCGGCTGCGCCTTGATGGCGCCGCCGCGCCGGTCGAGCAGCTTGAGGATGTGATAGCCGGCGGGGCTTCTCAGCACGTCGGATAGCTCGCCCGGCTTGAGTTTCGTCACCGCCTCGGCAAACAGGGTAGGCAGGCGCTCGACGGATCGCCAGCCCATCAGGCCGCCGGACAGGCCGTCCGGCGCATCGGAATGACTCGCCGCCAGCTGGCCGAAGTCGGCGCCGCGCCTGAGCTGGGCAATGATCTCCTCGGCGCGCGCCTGCAGGCGCGCCAGTTGCTCCGGCTTCGCCTGCTCGGGCACGCGCAGCAGGATGTGGGCCAGGTTGAACTCCTCGCTGCCCATGGCGCCGGCGGTCTGCAGGAAATTGTCGATCTCGCCTTCCGTGACGACGATCTTGCTGTCGACTTCGCGCTCGCGCAGCCGGCCGATGACCATCTCGTCGCGGATGTCCTCGCGGAATTTCATCCACGGAATGCCGTCGCGCTCGAGGGACGCGCGAAACTGCGCCAACCCCATGCGGTTTCCCTCGGCGATGCGCGCCAGCGTCTGGTCGAGCTGGGCATCGTCGACCTGCAGGCCGGTTTCCTTGGCGAACTGCAGCTGCGCACGGTCGACGATCAGCCGCTCGAGAACGTGCTTCTCGAGGACGTCGCGCGGCGGCATCTGCGTTCCCTGCTGGCGCAGCTGTCGTTCGACCGTGGCCACCCGGGACCTCAGTTCGTGCGCGGTGACCACCTCGTCGTTGACGACGGCGATGATGCGATCCGCCTCGATTACCCGTGCCGGCGGACGCCCCTGCGCCAGCGCCGCGGAGGCGGCGACGAGACCGCCCAGCCACGCGGCGACGACAAGCCTTGCGCAATCGGAAAAGCGGCTCACTCGGATATCCCTTTAATCGTAGCCGAACACCGGACTGGTGACCGACTGGTTGATGCGGCCGTAGCCGGGCACTCTCCGTGCCAGCAACTCGAGCGGGTTGGAGCCGATCTTGGAGAAGTCGTTCAGCTCGAGCTGGACGAACAGCGCCGTGTTGGTGTCTCCGGTGGCCGTCGCGTAACGTTGCACCACCAGACGGCCGACCCAGCAGCCGCCGTTGTATTCCAGGCCGCCGATGGTCTCGATGACCTTCTTCTCCTTCAGCGAGTAATTGAATCGGCCGACGCCGTACCAGCCGCGCCCCAGCGGCCACTGGCCTGAAAAATCCACCTGACGGATGCCGGCCGTTCCGCCGCTCAGCGTGTGGTCGCGCGTATAGCGGTAGCTGGCATTGAGCACCTTGGCGAAGTCCGGCTGCCAGCGCCCGCCGATCACGAAGCGCTCCGTTTCGCCGTCACGCGGGTCGTATTGCCAGGCGACATCGGCATAGGTCTTCGGCATCAGCCGCCCGGACAGCGCGGCGAGGAAATCGGATGCGCCGCCGGGACGCGCCGGCTCGCCCGGCAGCGTGACATGCTGCTTGGCGAAGTAATAGCGCTGCCCGGCCATGCCGCGCACGTACTCCTCGCCGGTCTGCGGATCGATCAGCCGCGAGGTCAGCGCAGCCGTCAGCTGGTTGGCATCGGCGATGCGGTCGACGCCGGCATAGATGTTGTCGGAGAAGATGGTGGCAAAGTTGAAGTCGGTCAGGCCCGAATCGAAGACGGGAATCTGGTTCTGCGTGCGCTGGGGCACCAGCAGGTAGAACAGGCGCGGCTCGAGCGTCTGGCTCAGTCCCTTGCCGAACCAGTCGAAATTCCGCTCGAAGGCCAGCCCGGCGTCGACACTGAAGACGGGCAGGTTGCGCACGATGGTGTCGGGGCCGACGGAGGTCTTCCGCTCGAGATCGTAGCGCGTCGAATGAAGGCCGATCTTCGGCGTGAAATGCCAGGCCGGCGACTGCAGCGGCAGCGACAGTTGCGGATACAGCGTCAGGCGGCGGCCGATGTCGAGGGTGGGGTGATCGAAATTCACGTACTCGCCGGCAAACGCGAAAGCCGTCCCGCCGACGAATTCCGGCCGGCTCGACGCCACCGTGATCTGCGGCACGCGCTGGTAGGGCTTGACCGCCGGCGGCAGCGCAGGATCCTGCAGGGTCTGATAGGTCTGCACGTTCAACGAGGCGGAGCCCCACCAGCCGCCGTAGTTCAGCACGCCCTGGCGCAGCAGGTTGCCCTGCGAGGCCTCTGTGATGCGCGTGCTGAGGTCGCGCAGATAGGTTCCGTCCGAAACGCCGCTGAGGTTCAGCAGGCCGCTGAAGCCGTGCCCGAGGTTCGGATGCAGGTGGAGGATCGAGTAGCCGTAGCGGTTGCGGTCCTTCAGGCGGTCGTCGGGCAGCCACTCGACGCGCGCCCGGCCCTGGTAGTCATGATTCAGATAGCGGAACTCGGTATTGACCTGCAGGCCGCGCTTGGTCATCAGGCGCGGAGCAATGGTCATGTCCATGTTCGGCGCGATGTCCCAGTAGTAGGGCTGGGTGTACTCGATGCCCGACTTGGAACTGGTGCCAAAGGTCGGCGCGAGGAAGCCGGATTTGCGCCGGTTGTTGAGCGAGAAGCTGATCCAGGGCGTATAGAACAGGGGAAAGTCCTTGAACATCACCGTCGCATCGCGTCCCTCACCGATCTCGCGATCGTAATCGAGGTCGAGCTGCGCCACGCGCGCATACCAGTCCGGATCCTCCGCCGAGCAGGTGCTGTAGCTGGCATTCGTCAGCCGCAGGCGGTTGTCGCCGAGGAATTCGAGCCGCTCCGCCCTGCCCGAGGCGGTCGTCAGATTCTGCTCCGCGTCCGCCACCTCGCCGGCGATGGTGGCGACCGCGGCTTTCTCCTTCTTCTCCTGCGGCAGGAAGGACGGCAGTTTCTTGATGGGCTGCATGGCCGAACCGAGCGCCGGGGAATAGGCCGGGCCGTCCCTGTCTTCCTTCCTGGATCGGACCACCGAATAGCTGGGCTGCTCGAAATGGCCGGTGTTGTCGGTCAGGTTGAGGCGCAGCTTCGGCCCCGACATGCGGTCGGCCTCCTTGGCGTAGCGCACATTGCCCGCCGCTTCCATTTCGTCCTCGACCTTCCAGTAGGTCAGGCGGTCGGCAGCAAGCGAAGTATTGGTCCGGCGCAGTTCCGCCTCGCCTTCGGCGATGACCTCGTTGTCGTTGCGGCCGTCGATGCGGGAAGCGGCGATGAACGTGGGATAGGCAACGCGCTTGTCCTCCTTGAGCGGCGAGAGGCGCTCGGCCGGCCTGAGGGCGGGGACGAGGCCGGCCTCCGCATGGGCCGAATACAGCGGCGGCAGCGCGGGACGCTCCTCCACCCGTGGCGGCTGCGCGATCGGCACCGGCGCAACCGGCTGCGGCACGACGACTGCCGCCTGCGCGGGGGGCGGCTCCGGCGATCCGGGCGCTGAGCGCGGCGCTTCCGCCTTCTCCGGCGCGGGAGTTTCCTTGGAAGGAGCGGCTTTCCCCTCCGCCTTCGGCGCGGCGGCCACCGGCGGTTTTCCATCCTGCGCCGCCGCAGCGGCAGGCTCGCCCTTCGCTGCCTGCGGCTGCGCCGGCACCGGCTTCGCCTCGAGGAGGGGTGCTGCGGCCGGGTGCGCCGGCCTAGCGGAGACGGCGCCGCCCAGCAGCGCCGGATCGACGCGCAGCGGCGGCAAGTCCCCGGCCGCCGACAGTCCGCCGGTCAGGCCGAGAGCGATGGCCAGAGCTAGCCGCGCCGAAGCGTGCATGGTTGGATTGCTTTTCTTGTCCGCCGCCGCGCAACCGGGAAGGGCGCCGCGGCACCAATGATAGAATCGCATAGTTTATCACCAAGCGCATCCCGACCAACCTTCGCGCAGCGGTCATGCAACGCCTCGAACTGGTCCACGACTGGCTCGCCGGACTGTTTCCCGGACGCCCCCATTCGGTCGCTCCGGCCTCGGCCGACGCCAGCTTTCGGCGCTACTTCCGCGTCGGCTTCGACGACGGCACGACGCGCATCGTCATGGATGCCCCGCCGGAGCACGAGGACTGCCGTCCCTTCGTGCGCGTCGCCGGACTGCTCAGGGGCGCCGGAGTGCATGCGCCTGAAATTCTCGCCGAGGACCTCGCGCGCGGCCTGCTCCTGCTCACCGACCTGGGAAGCACCACCTACCTGGATGCGCTCGATGCGTCGAACGCCGACGCCCTCTTTCGCGACGCCATCGACGCGCTCGTCAAATGGCAGCTGGCCAGCCGACCCGACGCGCTGCCGCCCTACGACGAGGCCCTCCTGCGGCGGGAGCTGAGTCTGTTTCCGGACTGGTACGTCGCCCGCCACCTCGGCGCACCGCTGACGGCCGCGCAGCAGGAGGCGCTCGAGGGCGTGCAATGTCTCCTGCTGCAAAACATCCTCGCCCAGCCGCAGGTGTTCGTGCACCGCGACTACATGCCGCGCAACCTGATGGTGAGCGCGCCGAATCCCGGCGTGCTGGATTTCCAGGACGCGGTGTCCGGTCCCGTCACCTACGATGTCGCCTCGCTGTTCCGCGACGCCTTCGTCGGCTGGGAGGAGGAACGGGTGCTCGACTGGACGGTGCGCTACTGGGAGAAGGCCCGGCGCGCCGGCCTGCCGGTGGACGCCGACTTCGCCCGTTTCTACCGCGACATGGAGTGGATGGGCCTGCAGCGCCACCTCAAGGTGCTGGGCATCTTCGCCCGCATCAATTATCGCGACGGCAAGCCGAAGTATCTCGCCGACACGCCGCGCTTCGTGAGCTACGTGCGCCATGCCGCCACGCGCTACGCCCCGCTCGCCCCGCTCGCGCGCCTCTTCGACGAACTGGAAGAACGCAGGCCGCAGGTCGGCTATACCTTCTGATGAAGGCGATGATCCTGGCCGCCGGCCGCGGCGAACGCATGCGGCCGCTCACGGACGCGACACCCAAGCCGCTGCTGTCGGCGGGCGGCAAGCCGCTCATCGTGTGGCACATCGAGGCACTGGTGCGCGCCGGCATCCGCGACATCGTCATCAACCACGCCCATCTGGGCGGCATGATCGAGGCCGCGCTCGGCGACGGCGGCCGCTTCGGCGCCGTCATCCGCTACTCGCCCGAAACCGAGGCGCTGGAGACCGCCGGCGGCATCGCCCAGGCGCTGCCGCTCCTCGGCGAGGCGCCCTTCGCCGTCATCAACGGCGACATCGCCTGCGACTTCGACTACGCGCGAATGCCCGCGCTGGCCCGTGCGATGGCCGGTCGCCGGACGCTGGCCCACCTGGTGCTGGTGCCCAACCCGCCGCACCATCCGCGGGGCGACTTCGCCCTGCGCGACGGCCGGGTGTCCGGCGACGGCGAGGCGAAGCTGACCTTCTCGGGCATCGGCCTCTACGACCCCCGGCTCTTCGCCGGCATTGCCCGCGGCGCCAGGGCCAGTCTGGCCCCGCTGCTGCGCGCGGCGATGGAGGCAGGCGCCGTCAGCGGCGAGCTGCACGCCGGCCTCTGGTTCGACATCGGCACGCCGGAGCGACTCGCCGATATCGACCGCCTGCTCTCGGCGCTATAATCGTCACGCCTCCAACGACCCTCCGAAATTCCGTGGACAAGCAAGTCTTCGCCGACCGTCGCGCGCGCCTGCTCGGGGCCATGGGAAGCGGCATCGCCGTCATCCCGACCGCGCCCGAACGCGTGCGCAACCGCGACTCGCATTATCCCTACCGCCACGACAGCTACTTCTATTACCTTTCCGGCTTCCCGGAGCCGGAGGCCTGCATCGTGCTCGTCGCCGGCGACACGCCGCGCGCCCTGCTCTTCTGCCGCGAGAAGGATGCCGAGAAGGAAGTCTGGGACGGGTTCCGCCACGGTCCCGACGCCGCCCGCGAGGCGTTCGGCTTCGATGACGCCTTTCCCGTCGGCAGTCTCGATGACAAGCTCGTCGAACTGATCGCCGGCCAGCCGGCGCTGCACTACTCGATGGGGCACGACGCCGCCTGGGACGGCCGCATCGTCGCTGCGCTGAACCGCGTGCGCGCCGGCGTGCGCAACGGCGCCCGGGCACCTGCGGAAATCCGCGACGTGCGCATCGCGCTGGACGAGATGCGTCTCGTCAAGGACGCGCAAGAAATTGCCGACATGCGACGCGCCGCCGACATTTCGGCGGCGGCGCACCGCCGCGCCATGCGCACCGCGGCGCCGGGACGCTTCGAATACGAGATCGAGGCGGAGCTGATGCACGAATTCCGCCGCTGCGGGGCACAGGCGCCGGCCTACCCGCCCATCGTCGCCGGCGGCGCCAACGCCTGCATCCTGCACTACGTCGGCAATAGTCAGTCCCTGCGGGACGGCGACCTGCTGCTCATCGATGCCGGCTGCGAGGCGGACTCCTACGCGGCGGACATCACGCGCACCTTCCCGGTGAACGGAAAGTTCTCGCCGGCCCAGCGCGACGTCTACGAACTCGTGCTCGCCGCCCAGCGCGCGGCGATCGCCGGGATCGCGCCGGGCAAGGCCTGGGACGCCGCCCACGAGGCGGCGCTGCGCGTGCTGGCGCAGGGCATGCTCGATCTCAAGCTGCTTTCCGGCAGCCTCGACGGCGTCCTCGAGTCCGGCGCCTACCGCCGCTTCTACATGCACCGCACCGGCCACTGGCTCGGCATGGACGTGCACGACGCCGGCGACTACAAGCTCGACGGCGCCTGGCGTCCCCTGCAAGCCGGCATGACGCTCACCGTCGAGCCAGGCTGCTATATCCGCGCCGCCGACGACGTGCCGCGCGCGCTGTGGAACATCGGTGTGCGCATCGAGGACAACGCCCTCGTCACGGGCGGCGGCTGCGAGATACTCACCGACGCGGCGCCCAAGTCCATCGGCGACATCGAGGCGCTGATGGCGCAACGGGGCTGATGCTTCCCGTCGCCGTCGCCGGAGGCGGCCCGACAGGCCTGGCGCTGGCGCTGATGCTGCACCAGGCAGGGATCGGCTGCGAGGTATTCGACGCGCGCCGTGCCGGCGCCGGCGGCGAAGACCGGCGCGTACTTGCGCTGTCGCATGGCTCACGGCAGATCCTCGATCGGCTCGGCGCCTGGGCGGCAATCGGCGCGACCCCCATCTCGGCCATCCACGTCTCGCAACAGGGGCGCTTGGGTCGCACGCTGATCGAGGCGGCGCAAGCCGGCGTGCCGTCCCTCGGCTACGTTGCCGGCGCGAGCGGCATCGCCGCTGCGCTCGATCGCGCCTGTGCCGACGCCGGCATCGTCATTCACCGCGAAACGCGCGTCGCGGAAACTGATGCCGCCATCGATCGCATCTTCCTGCGCTGCATCGCCACGGAGCGTGCTCGAACGGTTTCGGCCCGGCTGGTCGCCTGGGCCGAGGGCGCGACCGGCGAGGGAGCGAAGATCGTTTCCCGCGACTACGGACAGCGCGCCTTGCTGGCCGTCCTGCGGACGAGCAAGCCGGCAGCGGGTGTTGCCTACGAGCGGTTCACCGCGGACGGTCCTGTCGCGCTGCTGCCGCTCGGGCAGCGCTACGCGCTGGTGTGGGCCGCGAGCTGCGCCGAATGCGACGCCGTTTCTGCGCTCGACGACGACCGATTCCTCGCCCGCCTGGACGCGCTCTTCGGCGGACGATTCCGATTCCTCGCCGCGGATGCGCGCTCGACCTTCCCCCTCGCCCTGCGCTATCGCAGGACGCCCGTGGCGCCGCGCACCGTCTGGCTGGGCAATGCCGCGCAGACGCTGCATCCCGTGGCCGGCCAGGGCTTCAACCTTGCATTGCGCGACGCCGCACAACTGGTGCGTCTGCTGGAAGACGCGGCGGATTGCGGCGACGCAACGCTGCTGGCCCGCCATGCTGCGGCGCGGCGGCTGGACCGGCTGGGCGCCATCGGCATCACCGACAGCCTGGTGCGCCTGTTCGGATTGCCCGGGCAACTTCCGGCGCACGCGCGCAGCGCCGGCCTGCTCGCGCTCGACCTGATGCCCGCCGCACGCCGTTTTTTTGCGCGGCGCATGATCTTCGGTGCGCGGGCTTGGTAGATGTCACGATAAAGGAATCCGCTTCCCGGGCTCATGACAGTTGATGCCGGCTGACTTCGAATTGGGTTACAATTCGCGCCCTCCCCGAACCCCGAACGACGCAGAGCCCCGATGCAATTTGCCGGCTACACGCTACGCAACAACCTGTTCGTCGCGCCCATGGCCGGGGTCACCGACCGTCCCTTTCGCCAGCTGTGCAAGCAGATGGGCGCCGGGCTGGCCGTCTCGGAAATGGTCACCTCCAACTCCCTGCTCTACGGCAGCGCCAAGACAAAGCGCCGTGCCAACCACGAGGGAGAGGTGCAGCCCGTCTCGGTGCAGATCGCCGGCGCCGACCCCGTCATGATGGCCGAGGCTGCCCGCTACAACGTCGACCGGGGCGCGCAGATCATCGACATCAACATGGGCTGTCCGGCGAAGAAGGTCTGCAACGTCATGGCCGGCTCGGCGCTGCTGCAGAACGAGCCGCTGGTGAAGCGCATCCTCGATGCCGTCGTCGGCGCCGTCGACATCCCCGTCACCCTGAAGATCCGCACCGGCTGGGACAAAACGAACCGAAACGCGCTGTCCATTCTGCGGATTGCCGAAAACGCCGGCATCCGCGCGCTCGCCATCCACGGCCGCACGCGCGCCTGCGGCTACACCGGCGAGGCGGAATACGAGACCATCGCCGCGGTGAAGGCCGCGGCGCGCATTCCCATCGTCGCCAACGGCGACATTACCTCGCCCGAAAAAGCCATGCGCGTGCTGGAGGTCACCGGCGTCGACGCCCTCATGATCGGCCGCGCCGCCCAGGGCCGGCCGTGGATCTTCCGCGAGATCGAGCATTTCCTCGCCACCGGCGAGAAGCTGCCGGCGCCGCGCGTCGAGGAGATCCACCGGGTGCTGCGCGGCCATCTCGCCGAGCTCTACGCCTTCTACGGCGCGGAAACGGGCGTGGGCGTCGCGCGCAAGCACATCTCCTGGTACACCAAGGGCCTGGCCGGCTCCGCGCAGTTCCGCCACGCCATGAACCAGCTGCCGACGATCGACGCGCAGCTCGCCGCGGTCGACGAATTCTTCCTCGGCCTCGCCGCGCAGAACGATCGTCTCTACTACATCGAGGAATTGGCGGCATGAGCAGAGCCACTCAACCCAGCCGCAGCGAAATCGCCGAGTGCGTCCGGCGCTCGCTCGACCGCTACTTCAAGGATCTCGATGGCGAGAAACCCTGCGCCATCTACGACATGGTCCTGCGCAACATCGAGCGGCCGATGCTGGAGGTCGTCATGCGCGAGGCCGACGGCAACCAGACCGTGGCCGCCGACATGCTCGGCATCAACCGCAACACCCTGCGACGCAAGCTGGTCGAACACAAACTGCTTTGAAAAACCGCCACGGATTACACGGAGGGACACGGATCGGGGAAAGACAGGGAACCATCCGTGTTCATCCGTGTAATCGGTGGATAACGCTTCCCATTCACCATGAAAATCACCCAAGCCCTCATTAGTGTCTCCGACAAACGCGGTGTCGTTGATTTCGCCCGCGCCCTCGCCGAGCTCGGTGTCAGTATCCTATCCACCGGCGGCAGCGCCAAGATGCTGCGCGAAGCCGGCGTGCCGGTGACCGAAGTCTCCGACTACACCGGCTTCCCGGAAATGCTCGACGGCCGCGTCAAGACCCTGCATCCGAAGGTGCACGGCGGCATCCTCGGCATCCGCGGCAACGCCGAGCACGCGGCGACCATGCAGAAGCACGACATTCCAGCCATCGACCTGGTGGTGGTGAACCTCTATCCCTTCGCGCAGACGGTGGCAAAGAAGGACTGTACGCTGGCCGACGCCGTCGAGAACATCGACATCGGCGGCCCGACCATGGTGCGCGCGGCGGCCAAGAACCACGGCAACGAAGCGGGCGGTGTCGGCATCGTCACCGATCCGGAAGACTACGCCACCATCGTCGAGGAACTGAAGGCCAACGGCGGTGCGCTCTCCTACAAGACGCGTTTTGCCCTGGCGAAGAAGGCTTTCACGCACACGGCGCGTTACGACGGGGCCATCGCCAATTGGCTCACCAGCCTCGACGCAGGCAACAAGCCGGCCGCCTTCCCCGAGCGCCTGCAGCTCGCCTTCGACAAGGTCGACACCATGCGCTACGGCGAGAACCCGCACCAGCAGGCGGCGTTCTATCGCGAGCCGGCGCCGGTGGCTGGCAGCATCGCCAATTACGCGCAGTTGCAGGGCAAGGAGCTCTCCTACAACAACATCGCCGACGCCGATGCAGCCTGGGAATGCGTGAAAGCGTTCGACGCCGCAACGGCCTGCGTCATCGTCAAGCACGCCAACCCCTGCGGCGTGGCCATTGCGCCGACGGCGCTGGAGGCCTACCGGAAGGCCTTCAAGACCGATCCGACCTCGGCCTTCGGCGGCATCATCGCCTTCAACTGCGCCATCGACAAGGCGACAGCGGAGGCCGTCTCCGGCCAGTTCGCCGAGGTGATCATCGCCCCCGAGATCGCCGCCGACGCCCGCGCCGTCTTCGCCGCCAAGCAGAACCTGCGCGTGCTGATCGTCCCCCTTGGTCGCGCCGAGAACGTCCTCGACTACAAGCGCGTCGGCGGCGGCCTGCTGGTGCAGACAGCCGACATGGCACGCATCGGCGAATCCGACATCAAGGTGGTGACCAAGCGCGCGCCGACGGCGCAGGAGACGACCGACCTCCTCTTCGCCTGGCGCGTCGCCAAGTACGTCAAGTCGAACGCCATCGTCTACTGCAAGGACGGCATGACCATGGGTGTCGGCGCCGGGCAGATGAGCCGCGTCGACTCCGCCCGCATCGCCGCCATCAAGGCCGAGAACAACGGCCTCACCGTGGCCGGCTCGGTGGTCGCCTCGGACGCCTTCTTCCCCTTCCGCGACGGCCTCGACGTGCTGGCCCGCGCCGGCGCCACGGCGGTGATCCAGCCGGGCGGCTCGGTGCGCGACGCGGAGGTGATCGCCGCCGCAGACGAGCAGAACGTCGCCATGGTGTTCACCGGCTTCCGTCATTTCCGGCATTGAAAGCGCTGACCACCAAGGCACCAAGGACACCAAGTTGCACCAAGGAGTTGGACAACAACAAGGGTTTCTGGTCTTCTTGGTGTACCTTTGTGTCCTTGGTGTCTTGGTGGTGAAAGGTTTTCCGCAATGAAACTCCTGGTCATCGGCTCCGGCGGCCGCGAGCATGCGCTGGCCTGGCGGCTGGCGAAATCACCGCGCATCCAGAAGGTCTATGTCGCCCCCGGCAACGCCGGCACGGCGCGGGAGAACGGGCTGGAGAACGTTTCCATTACCGCCATCGACGAACTGGCCGCCTTCGCCGAGAAGGAGCAGATATACCTTACCGTCGTCGGTCCCGAGGCGCCGCTCGCCGCCGGCGTGGTGAACGCCTTCCGCGCAAATAACCTGCCCATCTTCGGGCCGACGCGCGAAGCGGCGCAACTGGAATCCTCCAAGGATTTCGCCAAGCGCTTCATGCAGCGCCACAGAATTCCCACCGCCGCATTCGCCACCTTCGGCAACGCCGAGGAGGCGCACGCCTACGTCGACGCGCAGGGCGCGCCCATCGTCGTCAAGGCCGACGGGCTGGCCGCCGGCAAGGGCGTGGTGGTCGCCATGGATTCCGCCGAGGCGCACGCCGCCATCGACCAGATGCTGGTCGACAACAGGATGGGCGACGCCGGGGCGCGCGTGGTCATCGAGGAATTCCTGCAGGGCGAGGAAGCCAGCTTCATCGTCATGTGCGACGGCTCGCATGCCCTGCCGCTCGCCACCAGCCAGGACCACAAGCGCCTGCACGACGGCGACGAGGGCCCCAACACCGGCGGCATGGGCGCCTATTCGCCGGCGCCGGTGGTGACGCCGGAAGTACACGCCCGCGTCATGCGGGAAATCATCATGCCGACCCTCAACGGCATGGCGCAGGATGGCATCCCCTACACCGGTTTTCTCTATGCCGGCCTGATGATCGCACCGGACGGCACGGTGAAGACGCTGGAGTTCAACTGCCGCATGGGCGACCCGGAAACCCAGCCGATCATGCTGCGCCTGAAGAGCGACCTGGTCGACCTCGTCGAGGCGGCCATCCATTGCCGCCTGAAGGACATCGAGGCGGAGTGGGATCGCCGCGTCGCCCTCGGCGTGGTCATGGCGGCGGCCGGCTACCCGGAATCGCCGCGCAAGGGCGACACCCTCCACGGTCTGCCACCGGCCGGCGACGACTACCATGTCTTCCACGCCGGCACCGCGCGCTCGGGCAAGGACATCGTCACGGCGGGCGGGCGCGTGCTCTGCGTCACCGCCCTGGGCGACAACGTCCGGGCGGCGCAGATGCGCGCCTACGAGATCGCCGAGAAAATCGAGTTCGCCGGCATGCAGATGCGGCGCGATATCGGGCATCGCGCCATACGGCGCTAAGCGGCCATCGCGCCACCCGCCGCCAGCGATGGATGTCTCACCGGTTCTTGACTACCTCCGCGGCCTGCAAGGCCGTATCGTCTCCGCGCTGGAAGCCTTCGACGGCCAGCCCTTCCTCACCGACGCCTGGACGCGCCCGGAGGGCGGCGGCGGCATCACCCGCCTGATCGAAGAAGGCGGTTTCTTCGAGCGTGGCGGCGTCAACTTCTCCCACGTCACCGGCAGCCGCCTGCCGCCTTCGGCCAGCGCCGCGCGTCCCGCACTGGCCGGGCGCGCCTGGGAGGCGATGGGCGTCTCGCTGGTGCTGCACCCGCGCAACCCCTACTGCCCGACGGCGCACCTGAACGTGCGCTGCTTCGTCGCGCGCAAGGAAAACGAGGACCCGATCTGGTGGTTCGGCGGCGGCATGGACCTCACGCCCTGCTACGGTTTCGAGGACGACGCGCGCCACTTCCACGCCACCTGCAAGCAGGCGCTGGCGCCCTTCGGCCCGGATGCCCATGCCCGCTACAAGCAGTGGTGCGACGAGTACTTCTTCCTCAGGCACCGCAACGAGCCGCGCGGCATCGGCGGCGTCTTCTTCGACGACTTGAACGAGGGTGGCTTTGACCGCTGCTTCCGCCTGACGCAGGCCGTCGGCGATGCCTTCACGGACGCCTACCTGCCCATCGCCGAGCGCCGGCGCGCCCTGCCCTATGGTGAGCGCGAGCGCGACTTCCAGGCCTACCGGCGCGGCCGCTACGTCGAGTTCAACCTGGTGTGGGACCGCGGCACCCTGTTCGGCCTGCAGTCGGGCGGGCGCACCGAATCGATCCTGATGTCGCTGCCGCCGCTGGTGAAGTGGCGCTACGACTGGAAACCCGAGGCGGGCAGCGCCGAGGAAAAGCTGTACACGGACTTTCTCAGGCCCAGGGACTGGGCCTGACCCGGGCGCCGGGCCGCCCCAAGCCCGGGCAGGTCATCACAGGGAGCGGGCGCAGCCCGCGAACCGCCGTCACCCCCTTCCTTGGGAAGGGGCCGGGGGGATAGCTAACCCTGTCGGCACAGCGCCGCGGCGCTGCGGTAGGCCTGGTTGGATTCCTCGCTGCGGCCGAGCTGGGCGAACAGCGTGGCCAGCTCGACGTGCGCTTCCTGGCTGGGCTGGATCGCCAGCGACGCCTCGAAATAGCTCTGCGCCTTGCCCCACAGCTGCTGCTCGCGGCACAGGCGGCCGAGCGCCAGCAGCAGGCGCGCCTCCTGCGGATGTTTCTCCAGCCACTTCTCGGCGCGCGCAATCCGCCCAAGCGTGTCGCCGCCGCGGCACTCGGCATACAGGCCGGCCAGCTCCGAATCCCACTCCGCAGCGATCCGTTCCTCGATGAGGCGCTGCGCCGCCTCGCCGTCGCCGGCCGCGATCAGCGCACGCGCGGCTGCCGCGGCCAGCCGCGGCGCGCGGCGCTCGGCGGCGGGCACGTCCTGCCAATAGGACGCGAGCTGGCGTGCGTCGCCCTCCCGCTCGCGCAGGTTCTCCAGATGCGCGCGCTGCTTCAGCGGCGCAGCGGCCTCGGCCGTCAGGGCGCGATGCTTCTCCAGCTGGCGCGCCACCTTCAGCACGTCGTTCCAGCGGCCGAGGCCGCGGTGCACCCGCAGTGCCAGGCGCAGCGGGGCGATGTGCCGGCCGCCGCCTTCCTGCAGCGCTTCGATAGCGGCCAGCGCCTCCCCGAAGCGGCGCGCATCGGCATGCAGCTCGGCTTCGGTCATCAGGCGCGCCGTGCGCGCCTCGGCATCGTGCCCGGCGGCGCGCCCGAGCCATTCCGCTTCGCGCTTCGCGTCGCGCAGGAAGTGCGCCGCGCGCGCCGCCACCAGCGCGGAAAGCGCCGGCGCCTCGGCCGCGGCGTGGGCAATACCGGCATTCTTGAGGGCGTGGCCGTAGCGCCCTTCGAACAGCTGGAGCACGGCCTCGCGCAGCGCCCGTCCGGCTTTCTCGCGCCGCTTGCGCTCGCGAAAGGTCTGCACCGCCTGCGGCAGGCGCAGGGTGTGGGAAATCATGCGCAGCAGCGCATGGCCGAGCAGGAAGCCGCCGACCGCCAGCACGACGAACAGGTTCAGCGACAGCTCCGCGCGCCAAGGCGGCAGGACAACGAGGACATAACCCTCGTTGTAGCCGAAGGCCAGCGAGACGCCGACGGCAAGGGCGAACAGCGCCAGCAGCCAGAACAGGGTGCGCATCAGCGGGCATCCCTGTCGCGCGCCTGGGCCGCCGCCCCTTCGCGGGCAATCTTGAAGTTGCGCAGCGTAGTCAGGCTCTCCTGGAGGCTGGGCAGGACGGCCCCGACATCGGCGGCGGCGAGTTGCCTGAGCGTGGCCAGCGCCGCCTGCACCGGCCTGGCGCGGGTGTCGAAATACCGCTCGATCCACGCCTGCGCCAGACGGATGTCCTGGCGGAAGGACTTGCCGTCCCGCTGCAGCAGGGAAAGGCGGGCGTTCACCAGGCGCAGCTTGAGGTTCTCGCGCAGGAAAAAGGCATGGCTGGGCGAGAGCAGCGCCGGATCGGGCCGGTCGAGCCGCTCGATGCGGATCAGGCCTTTCAGTTCGCGCCACAGCTCGCCCAGCAGCTTCTCCCAGTAGCCGGTGGCCGCCGCCGGCACGAAGCTGCCCTGCGCCGGCTCGATGCGCGGCTTGGCCTCGAAGGCGAGCGGCATGGCATCGATGCCGCCGACGACGCCTTCGATCCGCAGCGCGATGCCCGGCGCATCGGCCAGCGGCAGTACCTTGAGCCGCTCGATGTCGCGGGCAATGATCTTGCGCAGCGGCAGGAACTGGGCGCGGCCGGCGCCGGCGAGGCGCGCATCGGCGCCCTGCAGCGCAATCAGCGCCGCCTCGACGTTGCCGGCGAATTGCAACTGCTGCGAGGCGGTATTGAGCGCCTGCTCGATCTCGGCCAACAGGCGCTCGTCGCGGTTGCGCGTGAGTTCCTGCACCATCGCGTCGAGCGCCGCCTGCTGGCTCTGCGACTCGGCCAGCTTCGCTTCCAGCGCCCCCGTCTTGGCCTGCAGGGCGGCCAGCGCCTCCTGGTTCTGCTTCGCCAGCGCCCGCGCCTCACCGGAAGCCGCGTCTCCCGCCGCCAGGCGGCGGGCCACTTCCTGCTGCAGCTCGGCCTGACGGGCGCGCGCATCGAACCACTGCCAGCCGGCGAGCGCCAGCGCCGCCACCGCCACCCACACGGCAGGCTGGCGCAGCGCGGCCAGCGTCTGCTGCAGCGGGCCGGGCCGTGCCGGCGAAGTCAGTGCATCCTGTTGTCGATCCGTCATCGCCTCATTCCTTACCGCCAAAGCGCGTTTCCAGGCCCGCCAGCAATCCGGCATCGCCCGGTGCCGTGACGACCGTCTCGGCAAAGCCCAGGGCGCGCGCCTCCCCTGCGATGCGCTGGTGGCCTACGAACAGCGGCACCGCCTTCAGCGCCTGGGCATCGGCCGCGCCAACCATCGCCAGCAGGTTGCGCAGACCCTCGCTGCTCGTCACCGTCACCGCGTCGATTCGCCCCTGCGCGAGCAGCCGGCGCAGCGGCCGGGCGTCGAGCTCGGGCCGCCCGCGCCGATAGCAGGGGATGCGCGTCACCTTCGCGCCACGCGCCTCCAGTGTCTGGCCAAGCAGCTCTCGGCCAGCGTCGCCGCGAAACAGCGCTACCCGCTTGCCGCAAATGGCTGCTGGAGCGAATTCCGGCCGCTCCAGCAGCGCCTCGCTGTCGTGGCGGCCACCCAGCGGCGTGACGATGCGGCTGACGCCGAAGCGGGCGATGGCGCGCGCGCTGGCCTCCCCCATCGCAGCGGCGATCACCCGCTCGGGCCAGGCGCGTTGCGCGGTGATCGCACCCAACGCCCTCTGCGCCGCGTTGGGACTGACAAAAATGGCGAAATCATAGCCCTCGATGTCCTGCGCGGCCGCCCGCAGCAGCCCCGGGTCGGCGACGTCGAAGATCGCCAGCACCGGAAAGCGTACGGCGGTGCCGCCGCGCGCCTCGATCTGCCCGGCCAGCTTGTCCGCCTGCTCCGCCGGCCGGGTGACGACAACGTGCTTCCCGCGCAGGACGCTCACCGGAGGGCCTTTCCCCCTCCCCCCTCTCCGGGGAAAGGGGTCGCGAGGGTTCGCCGCTGGGCGGCTCCGGTCATTGGCTTGCGCCGCTTCGGGCGGCCGAGCGGAGCGCCCATCCGCCCAGCGCCGCCAGGATTTCTTCCGCGCCGCGCGCCCGCAATTCGTCCGCAAGGGACTGGCCGAGGGCCTCGGCGTCGGCCGGATCGCCGCGCAGTTCCGCGCTGGCGATACGGCTGCCGTCCGGCGCGGCAACGAAGCCGCGCAGATGCAGACGCTCGCCTTCGATGACCGCGAAAGCGCCCAGCGGCACCTCGCAGCTGCCCGCCAGGGCCCGCGAAACGGCGCGCTCGGCGCGCACGCAGGCGGACGTGCCGGCGTCGGCCAGCGGCGCCATCCATGCGGCAACCTCGGGCCGCCCGGACAGGGCCTCGATGCCGAGCGCACCCTGCCCGGCGGCCGGCAGCGACAACTCGGCCGGCAGCACCGCGCGGATGCGCGAGGCGAGGCCGAGGCGGGTCAATCCGGCCGCCGCCAGGATGATGGCGTCGTACTGTCCCTCGTCGAGCTTGCGCAGGCGCGTGTCCAGGTTGCCGCGCAGGCTGCTGACGGCAAGGGCGGGAAAGCGCGCGCGCAACTGCGACTCGCGACGCAGGCTGGAGGTGCCCACCACACCGCCTGGCGGGATGTCCCCGAGGCTGGCATGCCTGTTCGAGACAAAAGCGTCGAGCGGACTCTCGCGCGCCGAGATCGCGACCAGCGCGAACCCGGGCTCCATCACCATCGGCACGTCCTTCATGGAATGAACCGCGATGTCGGCGCGTCTGTCCAACAGGGCGGTTTCCAGCTCCTTGACGAAGAGGCCCTTGCCGCCAACCTTGGCGAGCGGCCGATCGAGGATCTGGTCGCCACGCGTGGTCATGCCGAGCAGTTCGACGCTGCAACGCGGATACAATGCGCACAGGCGCTCACGCACATGCTCGGCCTGCCAGAGGGCCAGGCGGGATTCGCGCGTGGCGATGACGATGCGCTCGGGTTGGCTGTGGCTCGCTCGGGAATTCACGGGATGATCGGGATGGGGATGAATATGCTGCGCGGCCTGCGCTGGGTGGCGCTGATTTTAACATGCCTGCCCGCGGCCTCCGGCGCGGCGGAGGAAGGCATCGCCCAGGCGCGGGACCTGGCCGCCGACGGTCGCGACATGCGCAGCCGCGGCATCGTCATGCTGGTGCTCTACAGCCAGGCCGACTGCCCCTGGTGCGAGCGCGCCCGGCGCGAAGTCCTGCTGCCCCTGGCCCGCGACCCGGCCGCCCGGCGCCGCGTCGTCCTGCGCGAGATCGCGCTCGACGCGGGCACGCCGCTCAGCGACTTCGCCGGGCAGCCGACCAGTCACCGCCGCTTCGCCGCCGCCGAAGCGGCGCGCTTCGCGCCGACGCTGGTGGTGTACGGCCCCGACGGCCGCAAGCTCGCCGACCCGATCGTCGGCTTCCGCCTGGCCGATTTCTACGCCGAATACGTGAACCGCGCCATCGAAGCGGGCCTGGCGCAGCTGAAGCCGCCGTCCCGCCGGGACTGACTTTCTATTTCTCGCCCAGCCTGAAGAAGGCGCGCATCTTGCCGAGCAAGCTGGCGTGCTGGCGCGAGCGCTCGTGCTCGCGCGCCTCGGCGCCAAGCGCCTCCTGCGCTTGCGCGAGCTGCATGTTGCGCTCGGCGAGAATCGCCGCCATCTCCTCGGCGATGGCGGGCCGCGAACGGATGATGTCCTCGAAGCCGGCCTTGTCGAGGCGGTAGCATTCGATGTCGCTCCTCGCCGTCACGGTGGCACGGCGCGGCTCGCCGGTGAGCATGCCCATCTCGCCGAACACCCGCCCGGCCGGAAGCGTCGTCAGCAGTCGGCGACCGCCGTCCTGCTCCAGCCAAACGTCGGCCTCGCCCCCGACCAGGATGTAGAGCCAGTGCGCCACCATGCCCTGCCGCGTGACGACGTCGCCGCGGGCGAACGGCGCATAGACGAGCCGGTCGGCGAGCGCCTTCAGCTCCTCCTCGCTGAAGGCGGCAAAGATGTCGACGCCGCGCAGCAATTTCAGGCGGCGCGCCAGTTCGCGCGCATGCACCGCCTCCCGGTAGGCCTCGTTCTCCTTGATCATGTGCACGGAATACTCCGGCTCGGCGATGCGGATGCCGGCCCGCTGCAGCGCCGCCAGCACGTGCACGCGCACGACGGAATCGGTGGGGTCGTCGTGGCGGGGGTCGCTCATCCAGTAGCGCAGGGCGTAGCGGCCGTAGTTCTGGCCGAATTCCATCAGCACGCAGTTGGGCAGCGGGTCGCGCCGGACGTTGGGAATGTCCGCCGCGACCATCGCCTGCTCGACGGTCTGGATGACGCGCGCCGGCGGCACGGCATAGTCGACGTTGAACCAGATCCAGCGCCGCCAGGGCCGGGTTGCCTGCTCCGGGCTCCAAATGACGGCGAACTTGCTCTTCATGAGCAGGCTGTTGGGCACCACGACGGTCTCGCCATTGCGCGTCTCGATCGCCGTGTAGCGCCAGCGGATGTCGATGACGCGACCGACAATGTCGTCGACCCTGACCCAGTCGCCCACCTGGATCGAGCTGTCCAGCTGCAGGGCGAGGCCGCCGAGGATGTTGCCGAGCGTGTCCTGCATGGCGAAGGCCGCCACCGCGGTGATTACCGCCGAGGTGGCAACGATGCCGGAGAGATCCACGCCGGCCAGGCGCATGCGCACCAGGGCGAAGCCGACATAGGCCAGGATGACGACGATGTCCTCGACGATGCGCGGTGGCGCGAGGCCGGCGGCAGGCAGCAGGACGCGGAACAGGCAGAGGCCGCCCAGGCGGATCAGCGCCATGCCCGAGACGACGACGAGCAGCTCGTGCAGGGCCGCCGCCCCCGCCGTCAGTCCGCTTGCATCGAGCATGCCGGCGGCGAACTGGCCGGCCAGGCACAGCACGAACACGACCAGCGTGTAGCCGACCGAGCCGCGGTCCGCCGGCCGCAGCGCCCATGGCAGCGCGGCAAGCAGCAGCGCGGCGGAGATCGCGTAGGGCGATTCCTCGCGCCAGAAATATGCCCAGGCCGGCCCCATCAGTTCCATCAGGCCTTCGTCTCGCCGGCAAAGGCGGCCTTCACCGCCGACCACTGCCGGCGCGACACCGGCAGCTTCTCGGCGAGGCCCGCCAGCAGCACCGTCCAGTGCGCCTCGCCGTCCTCGGCCGCGCTCCGCTCGAAGCCGGCGATTGCCTGGCGTGCCACCAGGCAGTTGCGATGCACCCGCACGAATCGCACGGCGAACTCCTGCTCGAGGTGGGTAAGCGACTCGTCGAGCAGATACTCGCGCGCGACGGTGCGTGCGGTGACGTACTTCAATTCCGCCTTGAGGTAGAGGATCTCGTAAACCGGCACCAGCAGGATGCGGCCGCGTTCGGAAACCGACAAGTGGCGGCGCGGCTCCGGCGCCAGCCGCGCCAGCGTCTCGCGCCCGGGATGCGGCGCGCGGCGCGCCCTTTCAAGTGCCGCCGCCAGGCGCTGCGCCCGCACCGGCTTGACCAGGTAATCCACCGCGTTCAGCTCGAAGGCCTGCACGGCGTACTGGTCGTAGGCGGTGGTGAACACCACCGCCGGCGGATGCTCCGCGCCGGCCAGATGGCGCGCCAGCTCGATGCCATCCATCTGCGGCATGCGGATGTCGACCAGCGCGACATCGGCACGCGCCTCGGCCAGCCTGGCGAGCGCTTCCACGCCGTTGGCCGCCTCGCCAACCGTCTCGTTGGGCAGCTCGGCGGCGATGTCGGCCAGCAGGGCCTTCATGCGGGCCCGCGCCGGCGCCTCGTCGTCCACGATGAATACCCGCAGCGTTTCGCTCACGCGGCGTTTCCTTTCCGGTAAGGCAGGCGGATCACGACGCGGAACAAACCGTCTTCCGTTCCGGTCTCCAGCCGCGCCTCGAGATCGTAGAACAGCATCAGCCGCTCGCGGATGTTGTCGAGCGCCATGCGGTTGCCGGCGTGCTGGTCGTTCTCGCCATGGTAGGGATTCGACAGCACGATGCGAACCGTCTCGCCCTCGCGCCTGGCCGCGACGGTCACCGTCGCCGGCTGCGTCGACGGCTCGATGCCATGATAAACCGCATTCTCCAGCAGCGGCTGCAGCATGAGGGGCGGCACCTGGGCATCCTGCGGGCAGTCCTCGACGTCCCAAGCCACCCGCAGACGGTCGCCCAGGCGCAGGCGCTCCAGTTCCAGATACTGGCGGCACAGCGCGAACTCGTCGGCCAGGGTCGCCAGCTCGCGGTTCTCGCGCATCAGCACGCGAAACAGGTCGGACAGTTCCTCCAGCGCGGCTTCCGCCCGGCGCGGATCCGACCTGATGACGCCCAGCACCGCGTTCAGGCTGTTGAAGAGGAAGTGCGGCCGGATGCGCGCCGTCAGCGCCAGCAAGCGCGCCTCCGCCAGCGCCGGCGAGAAAGCCCGGCTGCGCAAATCGAAATAGAACAGCACCGCCGCCGCCGCGCCCGCCCCCCACAGCGCCGCGCGCGGCATGGCGGCAGGGAGCTGGCCGGGCGGGCTGAACAACGCGTAGAACAACGCCGCGAGGAGCGCGCTGACCGCCGTGACGAGCACCAGCACGGCGGCATGCGGCAGGCGGCCGAGCTGTCGGCCGGACGCATACAGCAGCACGACGGCCGCGATCAGCGGCGGCTCGACCAGCGCGGCGAGTTCGACGACCTCCCGCGGCAGGCGGGCAAGCTCGGCGTTGCGCGCCAGCGCCGCGCAGAGCGCCAGCAGGTTCACCGCCAGCAGGATGCGCAGCATGACGCCGAGGTTGCCGAAGTCCGGCAGGCGCGTCGCTGCGGAGTTTTGCCGTATACTCATTCGCTGCATTCGGTGGCGTTCCGACGATTATGACAGATCACAGCAACGATTCCAGCGGCAAGGCCTGGTCCGGGCGCTTCAGCGAGCCGGTGGCCGAGCTGGTCAAGCGCTACACCGCCTCGGTGTCTTTCGACCGGCGCCTGGCCCTGCACGACATCCGCGGCTCGCTGGCCCACGCCCGCATGCTGGCAAAGCAGGGCATCATCGGCGCCGACGACCTCGCCGTCATCGAACGCGGCATGGCGGCCGTGCGCGGCGAGATCGAAAGCGGCGCGTTCCCCTGGTCGCTCGATGACGAGGACGTGCACCTCAACATCGAGAAGCGCCTCACCGCGCTGGTCGGCGACGCCGGCAAGCGCCTGCACACCGGGCGCTCGCGCAACGACCAGGTGGCCACCGACATCCGTCTCTGGCTGCGCGAGGAGATCGACGGCCTCGATGGCCTGCTGCGCGCCTACCAGTCTGCCCTGCTCGACCTGGCCGAAACCCACGCCGCCACGCCGATGCCCGGCTTCACCCATCTGCAGGTGGCGCAGCCGGTCACCTTCGGCCACCACCTGATGGCCTATTTCGAGATGGCCGCGCGCGACCGCGAGCGCCTCGCCGATTGCCGCAAGCGGGTCAACCGCCTGCCGCTCGGCGCCGCCGCCCTGGCCGGCACCTCCTACCCGATCGACCGCGAGTTCGTCGCCCGCGAGCTGGGCTTCGACGGCGTCTGCGCCAATTCGCTGGACGCCGTCAGCGACCGCGACTTCGCCATCGAGTTCACCGCTGCGGCTGCGCTCGTCATGACCCACGTCTCGCGCTTCTCCGAGGAGCTGATCCTGTGGATGAGCCCGCGCGTCGGCTTCATCGACCTCGCCGACCGCTTCTGCACCGGCTCCTCGATCATGCCGCAGAAGAAGAACCCCGACGTGCCCGAGCTGGCGCGCGGCAAGAGCGGCCGCGTCTTCGGCCACCTGATGGGCCTGCTCGCCCTGATGAAGGGCCAGCCGCTCGCCTACAACAAGGACAACCAGGAGGACAAGGAGCCGCTCTTCGACACGGTCGACACCGTGCGCGACACCCTGGCCATCTTCGCCGACCTGGTCGGCGGCATCCGCGTCCGGCCGCAAGCCATGCGCGCGGCGCTGCGCCAGGGCTACGCCACCGCCACCGATCTGGCCGACTACCTGGTGAAAAAGGGCCTGCCGTTTCGCGACGCCCACGAGGCGGTGGCGCTGGCCGTGCGCGCCGCCGAGGAAAAGAGCTGCGACCTGCCGGAGCTCGGGCTCGATGCGCTGCGCCGCTTCTCGCCGCTGATCGGCGAGGACGCGCTGGCCGTGCTCAGCGTCGAGGGCTCGCTCGCCGCGCGCGCCCACGTCGGCGGCACCGCGCCGGAGCGCGTGCGCGCGGCCGTCGCGCAGGCAAGGCAGAACCTCTAGCCCGGGCATCTTCGCCGGCCTGCAGGGCCGGCCTACCCAACCATGGAAAAAATCGGCAAATACCAGGTCGTCAAGAAGCTCGGCGAGGGTGCCACCTCGGTGGTCTATCTCGCCCACGATCCCTTCGCCGCGCGCGACGTCGCCATCAAGGTGGTGGCCAACAGCGTCTTCTCCGAGGGCGAGCGCGGCAAGCTGGCCAGGAAGCTGTTCGTCACCGAGGCCTCGCTCGCCGGCAAGCTCAACCACCCGCACATCGTGCAGATCTACGACGCGGCGGCCGACGCCGACCCGAGCTACATCGTCATGGAGTACGTCCCCGGCGGCACGCTGGAGTCCTGCTGCGCGCCGGACAGGCTGTTGCCGCTGGCCGACGTGGTCGAGATGATCTTCAAGTGCTCGCGCGCGCTCGACTTCGCCTACCGCCTCGGCGTCATCCACCGCGACCTCAAGCCGGCCAACATCCTGCGCGGCGGCAGCTCGGGCACCGACGTCAAGATCTCCGACTTTGGCGCCGCCATCACCACCTCCAGCGATCAGACTGCCATCTCCGGCATCGGCTCGCCGGCCTACATGTCGCCGCAGCAGGTGCAGGAGTGGCCGCTCGACCACCGCACCGACATCTTCTCGCTCGGCGTGGTGATGTACCAGCTGCTCACCGGGCAGCTGCCTTTCCAGGGCAGCAACAACGGCAGCGTCGTATACCAGATTCTCAATACCCAGCCGCCGCCGCCCTCGCAATTGCGCGCCGGCATCCCGCCGGTGGTCGACGCCACCGTCATGAAGGCGCTGCAGAAGTCCCTGGAAGACCGCTACGCCAGCTGGGACGCCTTTTCCTTCGATCTGGCGGAAGCCTTCCGCAGCGAGCACCTCGCCGCGACGCGCAGCCAGATCGCCGACAGCGAGAAATTCAACACCCTGCGCGGCCTGTCCTTCTTCCGCGGCTTCAGCGACGTCCAGCTGTGGGAGGTGCTGCGCTTCTCGGATTGGCAGCGCGCCAGGCCGGGCACGCAGCTGATGAAGGAAGGCGCGCCCGGGGAGCATTTCTGCATCCTCGCCTCGGGTGAGGTGAAAATCACCAAGAACCAGAAGCTGCTCAATATCCTCTCCGCCGGCGAGTGCTTCGGCGAGATGGCCTACCTCAACGAGCAGGCAGGCGTGCGCGGCGCCGACGTCACCGCCATGGGCGAGGCCACCGTCATCGCCATCCCGACCGAGGCGCTCAAGCGCGCCTCCGACGCCTGCCGCCACAGCTTCGACCGCGCCTTCCTGCGCATCCTGGTCGAGCGCCTGTCGCTTGCCAACACGCGCCTGACGGCGGTATAACGGCGTCATGGAACCGCCGGAAAGGATAGGCAAGTACGAGGTGCGCGGCCGCCTTGGCGAGGGCGCCACCAGCACGGTGTGGCAGGCCTGGGACCCGTTCGCCCAGCGCGAGGTCGCCATCAAGGTCATCCACCCCGAGGTGCTGCGGGACCGCGAGCGCGGCCGCATCTTCCGCCACCTGCTCGTAAACGAAGCCTCGCTCGCCGGCAAGCTGGTCCATCCGCACATCGTGCAGATCTTCGACGCGGTGATGGACGAGGCGCAAAGCTACATCGTCATGGAATACGTGCCGGGCGGCACGCTGGAGCCGTTCTGCACGCCGGACAGCCTGCTGCCGCTGGACCGCCTGGTGGAGATCGTCTTCAAGTGCACGCGGGCGCTCGACTACGCCTACCACCTCGGCATCACCCACCGCGACATCAAGCCGGCCAACATCCTGCTCGCCGCAGCGGGCGACATCAAGATTTCCGACTTCGGCGCGGCGCTGTTCACCTCCGGCGAGCAGACGCGCACCCAGGTCTCCGGCGTCGGCTCGCCCGCCTACATGTCGCCGCAGCAGGTGCGCGAGATGCCGCTCAACCACCAGACCGACATCTACTCCCTCGGCGTGGTGATGTACCAGCTGCTCACCGGGCGGCTGCCCTTCCAGGCCAGCAACAATTTCAGCATGGTGTACCAGATCACCCATGTCGACCCGCCGCCGCCCTCGGACTTCCGTCGCGACATCCCGACCGGCCTCGACGCGGTGGTCGCCCGCGCCATGCAGAAGGACCTCTCGGCACGCTACGCCAGCTGGGAGGAATTCTCGCACGACCTCGCCCAGGCCTTCCGCAACAAGCAGCTGAAGGCGCGCGAGCGCGACTTCGCCGACACGGAGAAATACGAGACCCTCCGCGGCCTGCCGTTCTTCGCCGAGTTCAGCGACGTCGAGATCTGGGAGATCGTGCGCTTCTCGGACTGGGACCAGGTGGCGCCCGAGACGGTGATCATGAAGGACGGCGAGCCGGGCGACTATTTCTGCTTCCTCGCCGAGGGCGAGGTAAAGATCGCCAAGCGCGGACGCATCCTCGGCATCCTCACCCCCGGCGACTGCTTCGGCGAGATGGCCGTCATCGGCAAGTCGAGCGGCGGCCGCAACGCCGACGTCGTCGCACAGACGCCGGCCAAGATCATCACCATCCGCGGCGAGGCGCTGCGCCAGGCCTCGGAAGTCTGCCGCATGCATTTCTACGCCGCCTTCCTCGAAGTGCTGGCCAACCGCCTGGCATTGGCCAACGCCCGTCTCGCATCGGTCTGATGACGCTCTCCGAATCGCTCTCGGCGGAAATCGGCCGGGCCCGAGGTCGCCCATTTCGTGCAGCGGCCAGCCGTGAGGCGGGTGGCGGCTGCATTCATCGCGCGCTGGTGCTGGAGGGCGGCGGCGAACGCTGGTTCGTCAAGCTGAATTCGGCGCAGGCCCTGCCGATGTTCGAGGCGGAACAGGACGGCCTGGTGGCGCTGGCCGCAGCGAATGCCTTCCGCGTGCCGCAGCCGCTGTGCTGCGGCATCGTCGACGGGCAGTCCTGCCTGGTGCTTGAACATCTCGACCTGCAGCCCGTCGCCGAGCGCGACGGCGCCATCGCCTGCGGCCGCGCCCTGGCCGCCCTGCACCGCACGACCGACACGCGCTACGGCTGGCGCCGCGACAACTTCATCGGCGCGACGCCGCAGGCCAACACGGAAAGCGGCAGTTGGGCGCGCTTCTTCGCCGACGCGCGCCTGCGGCCGCAACTCGAACGCGCCGCAGTCCATGGACAGGCGCTGCGGAAAAAGGGGGAAAGCCTGGCTTCGATGCTGCCGGCCTTCTTTCTCGACCACCGCCCGCAGTCCAGCCTGCTGCACGGCGACCTCTGGCACGGCAATGCGGCGATGTGCGGGAACGCGCCGGCCGTCTTCGATCCGGCCGTGTACTGCGGCGACCGCGAGGCGGACCTGGCGATGACGGAACTCTTCGGCGGCTTTCCCGAGGCCTTCTACGCCGCCTACCGCGAGGCGTGGCCGCTCTCGGAAGGCTACGAGTCGCGCAAGACGCTCTACAACCTCTACCACGTCCTCAACCACCTCAACCTGTTCGGCGCCGGCTACCTGCGCCAGGCCGAGCGGATGATCGACAAACTGCTGGCAGAACTGCGCGGATAAAAGTCAGTCTGCGCGGGACGGCGACTACGCAGCGGAAGCGATGCCTTCCAGTTTCTTCTGCAGCTCGCCGGCCTGGTACATCTCGCTCATGATGTCCGAGCCGCCGATGAACTCGCCCTTGACATAGAGCTGCGGGATGGTCGGCCAGTTGGAGAAATCCTTGATGCCGGCGCGGATGCCGGGATGCTCCAGCACGTTCACCGAAAAGTACTGCTTCACGCCGCACAGCTTGAGGATCTGCGCCGCCTTGGCGGAAAAGCCGCACTGCGGGAAGGTCGGCGTGCCCTTCATGTAGAGCACGACGGGATGGGTGGATACCTGCTCCCTGAGGAGCTGTTGGACGTCTTCCATGGGGATCCCTTTCAATAACCTACTGTTTTCGTCAAGTTTAACGTTTGCCTGCGCAAGCCGTCAAGGGAGGCGGCCTCCGGACACGCGCAGGATGCCGGCCAGATCGCGCCGCTGCTCGATGGCGGCAAAGCCGGCAGCGGCAAGCAGCGCCGCCACGGCCGACGCCTGGTCGTAGCCATGCTCGAACCAGAGTCGCCCGCACGGCACGAGATGGACCGGCGCGGCGGCGGCGATGCGGCGGATGTCGTCCAGACCTTGCGGCCCCGCCGCAAGCGCGCCGCGCGGCTCGAAGCGCACGTCGCCCTGGGCCAGATGCGGGTCGGCCTCGGCCACATAGGGCGGATTGGCGAGGATCAGGTCGAAGCGCTCCCCGGCGAGCGGCACGAACCAGTCGCCCTGCAGGAAACGCACGCTCACCTCATGGCGTGCGGCATTTCCGCGCGCCACGTCCAATGCGGCTGCCGAGGCGTCGACCGCCGTCACCTCGGCCCCGGGCAGGGACTTCGCCACCGCGATGGCCAGGCAGCCGCTGCCGGTGCCCAGGTCCAGGATGCGCGCGGCCTTCGCTTCCAGGGCGAGTTCGACCAGCAGCTCGGTCTCCTCGCGCGGAATCAGCACGTCGGGCGTGACGCGGAAATCGAGGCCGTGGAACTCGCGATGGCCCATGAGGTAGGCGATCGGCTCGCCCGCGGTGCGGCGCGCCACCAGGGCGCGGAACGACGCCGTTTCGCCGGAACTGACTTTTCTTTCCGGATGCGTTTCGAGCGCCGCAAGCGAGAGCCCGAGCACGTGGCACAGCAGCAGGCGCGCCTCGCGCAGCGGGATCGAAGCACGGGCTTCTTCCAGCGCCCCGGCAATCCTCACGCGTTTTCCTCGCTCAATGCCGCCAGCTGTTCGGCCTGATGCTCGGCGCAGAGCGCGCCGATCAGCTCGTCGAGGTCGCCGTCCATGATGGCGTCGATCCGGTACAGCGTCAGATTGATGCGGTGGTCGGTGACGCGGCCCTGCGGGAAATTGTAGGTGCGGATGCGCTCCGAGCGGTCGCCGCTGCCGACCAGCGACTTCCTCGTCGAGGCGATCTGCGCCTGCTGCGCGCGCGTCTGCCGGTCCTTGATGCGCGCCGCCAGCACCGACAGCGCCTGCGCCTTGTTCTTGTGCTGCGAGCGGTCGTCCTGGCACTCGACGACGATGCCGGTGGGCAGGTGCGTCACGCGCACGGCCGAGTCGGTCTTGTTCACGTGCTGGCCGCCGGCGCCGCTGGCGCGGAAAGTGTCGATGCGAATCTCCGCCGGATTGATGACGACGTCGGCCACCTCGCCCGCCTCCGGCAGCACCGCCACGGTGCACGCCGAGGTGTGGATGCGCCCCTGCGCCTCGGTCTGCGGCACGCGCTGCACGCGGTGGCCGCCTGACTCGAACTTCAGCCTGGAGTAGGCGCCCCGGCCTTCGATGCGCAGGATCACCTCCCTGTAGCCGCCCAGGTCGGAGGGATTCTGCGAGACCACCTCCGCCTTCCAGCGGCTCCGCTCGGCATAGCGCGCGTACATGCGGAAGAGGTCGCCGGCGAAGAGGGCCGACTCCTCGCCGCCGGTGCCGGCGCGGATTTCCAGGAACAGGTTGCGCTCGTCGTCGGGATCCGTCGGCAGCAGCGCCCGCTGCAGCTCGTCTTCCAGGCGCGCCAATCTCTCGCTGCAGTCGCGCACCTCCTCCTCGGCGAGGTCCTTCATGTCCGGCTCGGCCAGCATGGACTGCGCCGACTGCAGGTCGGCTTCCGCCTTGCGGTAGCCGGCGTAGAGCGCGGCCACCGGCGCAATCTCGGCGTGCTCGCGCGTGAGCTTGCGGTAGGCATCCATGTCGCGCGTCGCCGTCTCGCTGGCAAGCAGCGCATCGAGCTCGGCCAGGCGCCGGGCGAGGAATTCGAGCTTGTCGCGGATGCTAGTCTTCATGGGAATGCGAGTCGGCCCTCAGGCCGGCATGACGGGCTGAAGCCCGACCTTCGGCCAGCCTGAAACCCGGAACGCTAATCCTCCGGATGCAGGTGATAGATGCGGGCGATCAGTTCGGCCAGTTCGGCGCGGCTGGTGCCTTCCGACTGATTCAGCGCGGCGGTGGGGCCGTGCATCAGCTTGTTGGTCAGGCCATGCGAGAGCGCCTCCAGCACGCGCTGCGGGTCCTCTCCCCTGGCCAGCAGCTTCAGGGCGTGCTCGACCTCGTGGCGGCGCATGCGCTCGGCCGTGTCGCGCAGGGCGCGTATGGTCGGCACTGCCTCGCGCGCCTCCAGCCAGTGCAGGAAGCCGGCAACGCGCGAGGCGATGATTTCCTCGGCTTCGATGACCGCCTTCTCGCGCGATTCCAGCCCCGACTCGACAATGGCGCCGAGGTCGTCCAAGGAATACAGGAAGACATCGTCGAGCTGGGCGATCTCGGGCTCGATGTCGCGCGGCACGGCCAGGTCCACCATCACCATCGGCCGATGGCGCCGCGTCCGGATGGCGCGCTCGGCCATGCCCAGCCCGATGATCGGCAGCGGGCTCGCCGTGCAGGAGACGATCACGTCGTACTCGGCCAGCCGCTCGCCGATCTCGTCTAGCCGCATGGCGTCGCCGGAAAAACGCTCGGCCAGCGCCTCGCCGCGCGCCTGCGTGCGGTTGGCCACCGTGAGGCGCTTCGGCCGCTGGGCAGCAAAATGCGCCGCGCACAGTTCGATCATCTCGCCGGCACCGATGAACAGCACCTTCTGCTCAGCGATGTTCTCGAAGATGCGTCCGGCCAGATGCACCGTTGCCGCCGCCATGGAGACGATGTTGGCGCCGATGGCAGTGGTCGAGCGCACCTCCTTCGCTACGGCAAAAGTCTTCTGGAACAGCTTGTGCAGCAGGGTGCCGAGCGTGCCGGCATCCTCCGCCACGCGCGCCGCCTGCTTCATCTGGCCGAGAATCTGCGGCTCGCCCAGCACCATCGAGTCGAGCCCGCTGGCAACACGGAACATGTGGCGCACGGCGTCGCGGCTGGGCAGGGTGTACAGATAAGGGGTAATGTTCTTCGGTGGCAGCCTGTGGTACTCCGCCAGCCAGTCCGCCGCCCGCTCGGGCGCCTCGGCCGTGCAGTACAGTTCGGTGCGGTTGCAGGTCGACAGGATGGCCGCCTCACGCACCTCCCGCCCGCGTGTCAACTCGACCAGCGCCTGCGGCAGGCGCAGCGGATCGAACGCCACCTGCTCGCGCACGGCGAGCGGCGCAGTATGGTGGTTGAGACCGAGGGCGTAGAGCTGCATCGAAACCGATATGTCCGGAATTTCCCAAGGAAATTATAGCATTAGCCCTTCGTGCGGAAGGGCTGATGCAGATCAATCGTGATGCACAAAAGCCAACGGCCCGCCGAAGCGGACCGCCTCTTATCTCATGGTAGCGGAACACGGAACCGAACCATCCCCAGGCTCCGACGCAGATATGAAAGCGCCGCATCTTAGTCCTTGGTTTAGACGATTCGGCCAGTTCTGCTTGTATTGACAATAGCTACACGCGTCATTACCATCTGTGTATCTGTTGTGTTTACACGAGGAGCCTCGCCATGCGTGCTGCCGCCATCAATCTACGTGCTCTGCCAGAGCAGCGTGACCTCATCGATCACGCCGCCAACCTGTTAGGTAAAAACCGCTCCGACTTCATGTTGGAAGCCGCCTGCGAGCGCGCCCAGTCCGTGGTGCTGGCTCAGGTTCACTTCACCCTAGATGCGGATAAATTTCAGCAATTTGTCGACCTGCTGGATGCGCCGCCCAAGCGCAATCCCGGCCTTGAACGCCTGTTCGCGCTGAAGGCTCCGTGGGACAAGGCATGAGTCTTGATCTCGGCGCGCCACAGCCGCTGACCACGGCACATCGGCTCGATGGCTTTTCCTGTGGCGAGCCGGTGCTGGATGAATGGCTCAAGCGCAGAGCCATGGCCAACCAGCTTCGTGGTGCCAGCCGCACCTTTGTCGTAACTGATCAGGCCGGTAGTGTTTACGGCTACTACGCGATGGCGGCGGGCGCGGTTTCCCTGCAATTGGCCACGGGCGGCGTGCGACGCAATATGCCCGACCCGGTGCCGGTCATGGTGCTGGCGCGACTGGCGGTTGATCAGCGTGCGCAAGGCATTCATCTCGGCGGGGCTTTGCTGCAGGACGCCGTTGGCCGCGCAGTGAATGTGGCGCAAAACACTGGTGTGCGTGCGCTGCTGGTGCATGCCTTGCACGAACGCGCCAAGGCGTTTTATGAGCACTACGGACTCCAGGCATCTCCCGCTGATCCTTTGGTGCTGATGCTGCGCCTGAGCAGCGCCATGCCCTGAATGGCCATACCTTGGCTTCGGTGACAAACAGCGTTGTCATGGCGACATCTGTTTTTGGAGGAGAAACGATGCAATTTGCACCCACAACTCGCCGCCCCGAAACCCGCGTAGGCCAATGGTAGCCAGTCACACCCTGAAATACCGGGCAGGATAGCAACAATCGCAGACAATGCAGTTGCATTGACATGGCAAGGCTGATGCATTACCATAAATGACATCCACGCCTGACTGGAGAGCATCATGCCTGCCACCCTTGAAGTCGAATCCACGCTGACCGACCGCTACCAGACCACGGTGCCGGAGACCGTGCGTCGCGCCCTGCGGCTTGGCAAGCGCGACAAGATCCATTACTCCATTCGCCCCAGCGGCGAGGTGGTGCTGACTCGTGCCGATGCCGATGAGAGCGATGACCCGGTACTCGGCCAATTCCTGGGCTTCCTCGCTCGCGACATCGCCAGCCACCCCGAGCGTCTGCAGGCTGTAGATGCTGGCCTCGTCCAGCGACTGCATTCCCTGGTCGGCGATGTCGAAGTTGATCTTGATGCTGCCCTATCGGCAGACGATGAATGAGTGCGGGCACGCCTGTGCCCCTGGTCATTCATGGCTGGACGGTTTTCGCCCATCCATTGTTCCTGGCGCAGCTTGAAGTGCTGGCTCAGCAAGTCGAGGCCCTCCAGCAGAAGGACCCGGTCGGGTACAACAAGAAGAATGCCAGCAAGCGATTAGCGGCGATCACCAAACTCGCGTTCGACGTCATTCCGCAAGATCCAGCGCGACCGGAGTATCGGCAAGGCGGCACTCTTGGTGACGAGCACAAGCACTGGTTCCGGGCGAAGTTCTTCCAGCAGTACAGGCTGTTCTTTCGCTACCACGCGCCCAGCAAGGTGATCGTGCTTGCGTGGGTCAATGACGAAGACACCAAGCGTGCCTACGAGAGCAGCGACGACGCCTACCGAGTGTTCCGCAAGATGCTGGAAAGCGGCCATCCGCCAGACGACTGGAGCCAGTTGCTGACCGAGGCCCGAGCCGAGGGGCAGCGCTTGCAGCGGTTCGCCGCTGGCATTGTGCAGTAGAGCTTGGCTTCTGCGGCGAGCAGCGTTGTCATGGGGGCGTCAGTCTTGGAGAAGAAGATGCACTACCCCGTGATGACCGAAAGGCAGGTCGCAGCCCGATGGAAGGTCAGCCTGAAACCCTGCGGCGCTGGCGCCTCGACAACGAAGGGCCTACCTGGCACAAGCTGTTTCACCACGTGCGCTACCACGAAGAGGACATCCTCCAGTTTGAGCGTCAGAGCGCCCAACACTGGATGGCGATCCTCAGTGACGGCGAGCGCGTGTCGGCGCGCGTTTAAAACTGACCACCTGTGCGCGTTGAATTTTGACCAGGGGCTATAGCCGTCCGTCATAGGGCGGCTTGTGGATAAGTGTAGCGTATTTTCTGTTTGGATCTCCTTGAGGTTGATTGCAGGGTGGTGGGCATTGGCGTGGGGGAAGCCGCGCAGGGCGTAGCCCGGAGCGGATTTCCCCACGCCGTCGCCGATCAGATCGGTGCCTCCGCGGCCTGCTTGCCCCGCTTGCTTTGCACACGCAAAGGCCCGCCAGCACTGGTGCGGCGGGCAGACGTAAAAAAGCCCGAAACGAGTTCGGGCTTTTGGAATTGGTGGCAATTTGAAATATGAAGCACCGCCATAAAGGCAATCTCGAAGCGACGTCAGGCCGCCACCCGCGTCCCTCGCCTCGCACCTGAAGCCTTGCGCTGGGGCTTGGACTCTCCCCCCAGGTGCTCGATCACCACCGGCGGCCGGTTCGGAAACTGTGCGACGAGTTCCAGCCTGCCGCCCATGCTCTCTACGTAGTGCCGCAAGGTGGACAGCAGCATGTCGCTGCGCTTTTCAAGCCGGGAGATGGTGTCCTGCCCGACCCCAAGCGCCTCGGCTAGTTGCTCCTGCGTCCTTTCGGCTGCCAGGCGCAGGTCTTTGAGCGTGGCCAGTTCCATGGCGCGCGCTTCGATCCGCTGCCGACGTTCCTTGGGCAGCGCGGCTATCACGTCATCGAGTTTTCTTGCCATCATCGGACTCCTTGCTCTTTCGCTTCAGCGTGGACAGATGCTCGTCGAAACGCTCATCGGCCACCCTGATCAGGTGTTTGTAGAACCGTCGCTGATCCGTGCCGCCCTTGTCTCCGCCGACCAGCAGGATCGCCTGGCGCTTGAGGTCGAAGGCAAAGGCCACCCGCCACACCTCGCCCTGCCAGGAAAACCTCAGTTCCTTCATGTTGGCGTGGCGCGATCCTTTGAGGGTGTCCACCGTCGGTCGCCCCAGATTCGGGCCGAATTCCGCCAGCAGCCGGGCGTGTGCCAATAATTCATCCTGCAGATCCTCCGCCAGTTCAGCGAACTCCGCGTCAAAGGCATCGTGGAAGAGGACGATCCAGATCATGGGCAATTATGTATTCAATGACATATGGAGTCAAGATCATTGTTCGGCAGAGCTTTTGTGAGGGCGCTGGCAATCTGGGATCATGTTGGCCGTGCCTCACGATGCCTCTCCACCTTCTGCCGAAATATCACAACCCGTGCGCTGCGCGATCTATGCGCGCGTCTCGGTGGCCGATGCCGAGCACCGCGAGCTGACCTCGATCACTGCACAGATCGAGGCCTGCCAGCAGTTCATCGCCAGCCGGCGTGGACTGGGCTGGGTTCTGGCAGGCCCCGCCCATGTCGATGAAGGGGTGAGTGCCGCTACCTTGCAGCGTCCAGGACTGCGAGCACTTCTGGCCGCCATCCGCCAGGACAAGATCGACGTGGTGGCCGTGCATCGACTGGATCGGCTCAGCCGCAGCCTGTTCGATCTGTCGGATCTGCTACCGTTATTCGCCGTGCAGGGCGTCAAACTGGTCAGTGTCACGCAACCCATCGACACCCATACCCCCAATGGCCGCCTGTCTCTGAACATCCTGACCAGTTTTGCCGAGTTCGAGCGGGAGATCGTCGGAGAGCGCACACGTGACAAGCTGGCCGCCACACGACGACTGGGTCGCTGGCAAGGCAACGGCACGCCCTTGGGTTACGAGGTCGATCACGAGCAACGCCTTGTGGTCGCGCCGCAGGATGCCGATCAGGTGCGGGAGATTTTTCTGCGCTATCTCGCCTTCGACACCATGGCCGAGCTGATGGCCTGGATCGGCAAGCGCGGCATCACGACGAAGCGGTGGCGTACCCGCAGTGGGAAGACCCGTGGGGGGCAGCCGATGGACCGCACCACGGTGTATCGCATTCTCAATAACCGGATGTACATCGGCGAAGCGTTCTTCCACGACGAGTGGCACAGCGGCATCTACCCGCCGATCATCGATTTGGAACAGTGGCGTTCGGTTCAGGAGAAACTCGCCCAGCGTGCCCGGCGCAAGGGGATTCCCAACGAGGGCCGCAGCCCGCTGGAGTTCCCGCTGCTGGGCAAGTGTTGCTACGCGTTAAAAATTCCCCAGATTTTCTGAGATCTGCGCGTTCAAAATTACCCAGGGTGATTAACCTCCGCTGCTCGATTGTTGAGCAGGGAAGTCGAGGAGATGATCACCATGAAGCAAC
>WBUF01000079.1 GCA_008933825.1 Rhodocyclaceae bacterium
TCCCGTCTCTCTTCCGCTTCCAGCGCGATCCGCTCTCTCGCCATGACACGCTCCCCAAAGCACCCCGTGCTTCGAGTATAGGCGAATTCGATAAAATGTAAAGGCATTAATGAGACACTACACTAGCAATTGCGGAGCCAATGCTTAGCAATAAAATCAAGCCCACAGCATTTAGAATTTTGCGACCGGTGGTGGGCCCTGCTTTATTGTTTGCTAAGTCTGTTGGGTCCTCCGAATATTGTTTGAGGATACTTGGACTGACGCCTCTCTCGGCGAATATCGCGTCCAGCGCCATAGTTGCTTCAGCCTCGAGAGAGGAGCGTCTACTTTGTAGTTCGCAAAGCTCATCAGTATCAAGCTCTCTGTAGCGAGAACAGAAGTATTCATATTTACCTTGTTCCATATGAGCCTCAATACATTAAAAAAGCCCCAACGGTTTCCCGATGGGGCTTTGTCACGTTGCCATTGCGGCGCTCACGGCAATTGGATCACCCGCAAGCCCCCACCGCGCCGCAGGCGCTGCAGAAGTCGCAGCCGTCCTTCTTGATCACGGTGTAGTTGCCGCACTCCTTGCACAGGGCGCCCTGCATGATCTTCGGCGCGCTGGCTTCGCGCGGCGCTTCGAGGATGCCCATCTCGCGCGTCGGGTAGCCGTTCTCGTCGAGGATGCCGAGCATGGCGTAGCGGTGCATGATCAGGCGCGCCATGTAGGCCACGGTCGACGGCCAGTTCTGCTGCTTGCGCGTGCCGGGCACGAAGGCCATGAAGTCGCCGAGCGGCTCGGGGTAGTTCAAGAGCTTCCTCAGCTTCATGCCGATCCAGGCCGGGTCCATCACGCGCATGTCGAGCGAGAGGATGTGCGAGAGGCCGTCGAGGGCGCGCGGGTAGTTGCCCGAGAGCCACATCGAGTAGGGCCGCGTCACGCCGTCGGGCAGGGTGATTTCCTTGAGGCCCAACACGAAGTCCTCGCCCGAGGCGGGGTTCTGGATGTCCACCGTCCAGGAGAGCGTGCCGTCGGTGCCGGTCTTCGGCTCCTGCAGGCTGAACATCGAGTCGAGCACCGGCGTGGGCACTTTCTCGTCGAGGTTGCCGCAGAGCTGCTCGACGCGGTAGCGCACCACCTGCGCCACGGCGGCGACGACGCCGGGCATGCGTTTCGGCTCGCCGTGCGGCGGGAAGGGCATGTCGAACGTCTCCTCGCCGCGCGTGCGCGCCAGGGTGTCGAGCTTGAGCTTGAGCCAGGCGCGGTCCTGCGCGCGCATGTCCATCGACAGGGTCTTGGCCACGGCGCCGAGGCCGCGCGGCTGCTCGGAGCCGTTCACCCACACCTCGAAGGGCACCGGCCGGGCGTTCTGCTCGATGTGGCCGACGAAGAGGGCGAACTCGCCGTGCGGCGTCTCGATCATGTAGGTCCACGCCGCGTTGCCGTCGGTCATGCGCGGGCGGCCGGGCCAGCGCAGCGAGGCGAGCACCGGCGCGGGCAGGCTCTTGATGACGAGGCGGCGGTTGGCTTCGGCGATCTTGACGTCCTGCGGCTGCTTTTTCTCGGCACCGGCGGCGCCTTCGACGGAGAGCACGGCGCCGAGCACCTTGTTGGGGCGGTAGGTGGCCAGCCCCTTGAGGCCGGACTTCCAGGCCTTGAGGTAGAGGTCCTCGAAGTCGGCGTAGGGGTAGTCCTCCGGCACGTTTACCGTCTTCGAGATGCTGGTGTCGATGTAGGGGGCCACCGCGGCGACCATTTCCTCGTGCGCCTGCGCCGAGATTTCCAGCGCAGTGACGAAGTAGGGCGGCAGCTGGTTCATGTCGCCGCCGAGATACTTGTACAGGCGCCAGGCGTAGTCCTCGACGGAATACTGCTTGTGCGTGCCGTCGGTCATGCGCTTCTTGCGCGTGTAGGTCCACGAGAAGGGCGGCTCGATGCCGTTGGAGGCGTTGTCGGCGAAGGCCAGCGAGATGGTGCCGGTCGGCGCGATCGACAGCAGGTGCGAGTTGCGGATGCCGTGCTTGCGGATCTGCTCCTTGATCTCGGCCGGCAGGCGGGAAGCGAAGTTGCCGCCGGAGAGATACAGGTCGGCATTGAACAGCGGAAAGGCGCCGCGCTCCTTGGCGAGTTCCACCGAGGCGAGGTAGGCGCGGTCGCGCATGAAGGCCGAGATCTCGGTGGCCTTGGCGCGGGCCTCCGGCGTGTCGTAGCGCAGGCCGAGCATGATGAGCGCGTCGCCCAGGCCGGTGAAGCCGAGCCCGACGCGGCGCTTGGCGGCGGCCTCGGCCTGCTGCTGCGGCAGCGGCCAGTGTGTGGCGTCGAGCACGTTGTCGAGCATGCGCGTGGAAATCTCGACGCAGCGGCCGAAGCCGGCGTAGTCGAATTCGGCCTTCGGTGTGAACGAGTGCTTGACGAAGCGCGTGAGGTTGATCGAGCCCAGGCAGCAGCAGCCGTAGGGCGGCAGCGGCTGCTCGGCGCAGGGGTTGGTGGCCTCGATGGTCTCGCAGTAGTTCAGGTTGTTGTCGCGGTTGATGCGGTCGAGAAAGAGGATGCCCGGCTCGGCGTGGTCGTAGGTCGATCGCATGATCTGTTCCCACAGCTCGCGCGCGCGCACCTTGCGGTAGACCCAGCTGCCGTCCTCGCGCTGGTAGGCGCCGGCCGCCTTGAAGTCGGCGGAAGGTTCGGCCTTGTGCGCCAGTTCGACGTCGCCGTCGTGCTCGACCGCCTGCATGAAGGCGTCGGTCACGCCGATCGAGATGTTGAAGTTGGTGAGGTCGCCCTGGTCCTTGGCGTGGATGAACATCTCGATGTCCGGATGGTCGCAGCGCAGCACGCCCATCTGGGCGCCGCGGCGCGCGCCGGCCGATTCCACCGTCTCGCAGGAGCGGTCGAAGACGCGCATGTAGGACACCGGGCCCGAGGCGCGCGAGTGCGTCCCCTTGACGAAGGCGCCGACCGGGCGGATCGAGGAGAAGTCGTAGCCGACGCCGCCGCCGCGGCGCATGGTCTCGGCCGCCTGCGACAGGGCGGTGTAGATGCCGGGACGGCTGTCGACGACCTCGGAGATGGAATCGCCGACCGGTTGCACGAAGCAGTTGATCAGCGTCGCCTGCAGGTCGGTGCCGGCAGCGGAATTGATGCGGCCGGCCGGCACGAAGCCGGTCTCCTGCGCTTCCAGGAAGAGCTTTTCCCAGTGGCCGCGCTTGTCTTCCGTCTCGATGGCGGCCAGCGCGCGCGCCACGCGGGCGCGCACGTCGTGCACGTTCTGTTCGTTGCCCTTGGCGTATTTCTCGAGCAGGACTTCGCCGGAAATCTCTTGTTCTGCTGGTAGGGTGTTGTCGTCGCGGAGTTTCGTCTCTTGATTGTTTGAAGACAGAGTGGTGCTCATCTGTTTTTTTCTCCGATGTTCGGGTTGATTCTGACCGGCGTCCAATATACCGATTCGATTCGGCCGTGTGAACAGTTTCCGGAAAATATTTAATCACGTAAAATCAATTAGATAGAAAAAACTCTTGTGTAATCAATGAGAAATGCCCACTAGATATAGTATGCCGCGCCGCACACTAGAACTGGCGCGGGATTCCGGGCTGTTCAGGGGTTCGAGCGGGGTTTGGCCGGCTCGACGATGGCGTACAGGGCAGGCCGGAAAGGCTCGGGCTGGAGGGTGGCGTGCGGGATTCCGAATTCGTCGCGGAGCATGGCGAGCAGGGCTTCGAGGATGCCCGGCCAGGCGTCGAGGTCGCGCACCACGACATGGGCGGAGAGGGCGGCGCGCTGCGAGGAGAGCGACCAGATGTGCAGGTCGTGCACCGACTCCACACCGGCCACGCCGGCCATGCGGCGGCCGACCTCTTGCAAAGTCAGTCCCTGCGGCACGCCCTCGAGCAGGGCGTGCACGGCCTCGCGCGCCAGGCGCAGGGTGGAATAAAGGATCAGTGCGCAGATCGCCAGCGAGAGCAGCGGGTCGGCCGGCGTCCAGCCGGTGAACTGGATGACGAGGCCGGAAGCGAGCGCCGCCACCGAGCCGAGCAAGTCGCCCAGCACGTGCAGCAGGGCGGCGCGCGTGTTGAGCGTGGATTCGCCGTGCGCCAGCAGCCAGGCGACGCCGAGATTGACCAGTAGGCCGATGACGGCGACGACGGTCACCGCCAGGCCCTGCACCGGCGCCGGATGCAGCAGGCGGTCGACGGCGCTCCAGGCGATGCCGAGGATCACTGCCAGCATGAAGCCGGCATTGCCCAGCGCGGCGAGGATTTCGATGCGCTGCAGGCCGAAGGTCAGGCGCGCCGTCGGCGGGCGCCGCGCCGCCCAGGCGGCGGTGGCGGCGAGCGCCAGGGCCAGCGCGTCGGTGAGCATATGGCCGGCGTCGGAGAGCAGGGCCAGCGAGCCCGCCCACCAGCCGGCGCCGGCCTCGACACCGGCATACAGCAGCGTGACGCCCAGCGCCAGCGGCAGGTAGGCGGCGTGGCCGTGCGCATGGTCGTGGTGATGGGAATGATCGTGCGCCATGGTCAGGGCACCAGCGCCGCGGCGTGCTGCGCGATCATCCATTCCTCGTTGGTGGGCAGGACGAGGACGTCCACCCGGCTGTCCGGCGCCGAGATGCGCGTGGCGTGGCGGGCGTTGGCCGCCTCGTCCAGCCGCACGCCGAGCCAGCCGGCCTGGCGGCAGATCCGCTCGCGCACGGGCGCGGCGTGCTCGCCGATGCCGGCGGTGAACACCAGCGCGTCGAGGCCGCCGAGCGCCGCCGCCAGCGAGCCCAGCTCGCGTGCGATGCGGTAGCAGAAGAGCTCGACCGCCTCGGCCGCTTCCGGCGCCGGGCTGGCGAGGAGCGCCCGCATGTCCTGGCTGACGCCGGAGACGCCGAGCAGGCCGGATTCCTTGTAGAGCAGCTGCGTCAGGCCGGCGGCATCCAGGTCATGGAATTCCATCAGGTGCAGCAGCACGCCGGGGTCGATGGCGCCGCAGCGCGTGCCCATCATGAGGCCGTCGAGGGCGGTGAAGCCCATGGTGGTGGCGACGCTCTTCCGCTCGCGCAGGGCGCACATCGAGGCGCCGTTGCCCAGGTGCGCCACGACGACGCGGCCGTCGGCCTTGCCGCCCAGGTGCTGCGGCAGCACGCGGGCGATGTATTCGTAGGAGAGGCCGTGGAAGCCGTAGCGCTTGATGCCGGCTTCCGACAGGCGGCGCGGCAGGGCGAATCGGCGCGCCAGCGCGGGCTGGGTCATGTGAAAGGCGGTGTCGAAGCACGCCACCTGCGGCACGCCGGGAAGGAGCGCCGAGAGCGCGCGGACGCCGGCGACGTTGTGCGGCTGGTGCAGCGGCGCCAGCGGGATGAAGCCGGCGAGCGCGTCGACGTCGGCGGGCGACAATACCACCGGTGCGGCGTAGCGCTCGGCGCCGTGCACGACCCGGTGGCCGACCGCGGCGATCCGCCAGCCGGCGTCGTGCTCGTCGATCCAGCGCATGAGGAAGTCGAGGCTGCGCCGGTGCTGCTCGTCGGCGGGCAGTCCGGCCAGTTCGGCAAAAGTCAGTTCCGCCAGCACGGCGCCGTCGGCGTCCTTCGCCTTCAGGCGCGGCTGTGCGCCGATGCCGTCGAGCTCGCCGCGCAGCGCGGCCTGCGGCGCAAGCGGCGCGCCGCGCTCGAAGAGGGCGAACTTGATGCTCGAGGAGCCGGCGTTGATGGTGAGTAGCGCTTGTGTCACTTTGCGGCTTGCCTGCGCTTCGCATGCGCCATCAGCAGCGCGATGGCGCAGGAGGCGGCGCGCGTCTCGGCGGTGTCGGCGCGGCTGGTGAGGACGATGGGCACGCGCGCGCCGACCACCACGCCGGTCATCAGCGCCTCGGCCAGGTATTCGAGCTGCTTGGCCAGCATGTTGCCGGATTCGAGGTCGGGCACGACGAGGATGTCGGCGCGGCCGGCAACGGCGGAGAGGATGCCCTTGGTCCTGGCGGCGACGATGGAGATGGCGTTGTCGAAGGCGAGCGGCCCGTCGAGCACGCCGCCGGCGATCTGGCCGCGGTCGGCCATCTTGCACAGTGCGGCGGCGTCCAGCGTGGCGCGCATCTTCGGCGTGACGGTCTCGACGGCGGCGAGGATGGCCACCTTGGGTTCGGGGATGCCGAGCACCAGGGCGAGGTCGATGGCGTTCCGGACGATGTCGGCCTTGCACTCGAGGTCCGGCTCGATGTTGATGGCGGCGTCGGTGATGAGCAGCGGCTTCGGGTAGGTCGGCACGTCGGCGAGGAAGACGTGGCTGATGCGCCGCGCCGTGCGCAGGCCGTTCGGCCCGACCACCTCGCCCATCAGCTCGTCGGTGTGCAGCGAGCCCTTCATCAGCGCCTCCACCTTGCCGGCGCGCGCCAGGGCCACCGCTTCGGCCGCTGCGGCATGGCTGTGCTCGACATCGATCAGATCGAGGCCGGCCAGGTCGATGCCCTGCTGCTCGGCCACCGCGCGCATCTTCGCCGCCGGGCCGATCAGCGTGGGGACGATGAGCCCGGCCTGGGTGGCCTCGACCACGCCGAGGAGCGACTCCTTGTCGCAGGGGTGCACGACCGCCATCGGAATCGCGGCGAGGCCCCGGGTGCGGTCGAGCAGGTGCTGGTAGCGCGCCTCGCGGTCGACGATGGTGACCTCCGGCAGTTCGACGCGCGGGCGCTTGATCTTCTCGGTCGGCGCCAGCACCTCGGCCGTGCCGCGGATCACCGTCTGGCCGTCCTGGTTGGCGCACACGCAGTCGAAGATGATGTGGTGGTTGTGGTCGAACTTGCGCTTCGCCGTCAGCGTCACGGTGATGGTGTCGCCGATGCCGACCGGGCGCGAGAAGTGCAGCGTCTGGTCGATGTAGATGGTGCCGGGGCCGGGGAACTGGGTGCCGAGCACGGTGGAAATCAGTGCGCCGCCCCACATGCCGTGGGCGATGACCTCGCGGAACAGGCTGCTCTTGGCGTACTCCGGGTCGACATGGGCGGGATTGACGTCGCCCGACATGATGGCGAAAAGCTGGATGTCCTCCGGCTTGAGGGTGCGCACGAGGGTGGCGGAATCGCCCACCTGGATCTCGTCGAAGGTGCGGTTCTCGATGTGCTCCATGGCTTGCATGATGGTTCCCGGTTGCTTGTTCGTTTTTCCAATCTATTCCACGGGGATTGCAAAGACATTGCGCCGCGTCAATGTTTCACGGCCGCGCATAAGTGACGCGGTAGATTGCCCCGGCGTGATCGTCCGAAACCAGCAGCGAGCCGTCGGGCAGCACCAGCAGGTCGGCCGGCCGGCCCCAGGCGGATTCGCCCTGCAGCCAGCCCTCGGCGAATGGCTCGTAGGCGACTGCCTTGCCTTCGCGCAGGCGCACCAGGCTGACGCGATAGCCGATCATCTTCGAGCGGTTCCAGGAGCCGTGTTCGGCGATGAAAACCTGGTGGCGGTATTCCGGCGGGAACATCGCGCCGTCGTAGAAGCGCATGCCGAGCGCGGCGACATGCGGCCCGAGGTTCCGCGCCGGCGCCGCGAACTCGGCGCAGGAGCGCCTGACCCCGAACTCGGGATCGGCCAGCGTGCCGCCATGGCAATAGGGGTAACCGAAGTGCAGGCCGGCGCGCGGTGCGTGATTGAGCTCGTCGGGCGGTGCGTCGTCGCCCAGCCGGTCGCGGCCATTGTCGGTGAACCAGAGCTCGCGGGTTCGCGGGTGCCAGGCGAAGCCGACCGTGTTGCGCACGCCGCGCGCGAATACCTCCAGGTTCGATCCGTCCGGGTTCATGCGCAGGATGCTGGCGTAGCGCTCGGGGTCGGGCGCGCAGATGTTGCAGGGGGCGCCGATCGGCACGTAGAGCCGGTCGTCCGGGCCGAAGGCGATGAACTTCCAGCCGTGGTGGGGCTCGCTCGGGAAATCGTCGCGCACCACGGCAGGCGTCGGCGGATTCGCCAGCCGGCGCTCGATGGCGTCCAGGCGGAGGATGCGGCTTACCGCCGAGACGTAGAGCGCGCCCTCGCGGAAGGCCACGCCGACCGGCAGCTGCAGGCCCTCGGCGACGAGGTGGCGCTGCGTCACCTTGTAGCGCGCGTCGAATTTCAGCGCATGCACCTTGCCGGCGCGCATCGTGCCGACGAACAGCGTGTTCTCCGCGCCCAGCGCCATGCCGCGCGCGTTGTCGACGCGGGCGAACAGCTCGATGCGGAAACCCGGCGGCATCTTGATCAGGTGCAGCGGCAGTTCGGCCGCGGCCGCGGTCGCGGCGAGCGGCAACAGCGCGAAGAGCAGGAGGAGCAGGCGCTTCATGGCGGCCATGATAACCCCGCCGTCTTGCCGGCAGCGTTAAATCGCGCATAGACTGCGGGCATGCACGAGGGGATGAGCGACGAGGCGCTGATGCTGGCCTACCGCGAGGGCGACGCGGGCGCCTTCGAGGCGCTCTACTGGCGCTGGCGCAGCCGGCTCTACCGCCACCTGCTGCACCAGTGCGGCAGCGCCGCGCAGGCCGACGAGCTGTTCCAGGACGTCTGGCTGAAGGTGGTGAATGCGCGCAAGGGCTACGAGGCGGCGGCGAAGTTTTCCACCTGGCTGTTCCGCATCGCCCACAATCGCCTCATTGACCACTATCGCGCGCAGGGGCGCGCCCACATCGCCAGTTACGACGACGACCCCGACGATGCCGGCATCGTCGCCGCGCTGCCGGAGGCGGCGAACCGGCAGCCGGAGGCGCTGCACGAGCGCAAGGCGCTGGCGCAGGCGCTGCTGCGGCATATCGAGGCGCTGCCGGCCGCGCAGCGGGAAACGTTTCTGCTCAGCGAGGAGGGCGAGCTGACGCTGGAGGAGATTGCCGCCGCCACCGGGGTGGGTCGCGAGACGGCGAAGAGCCGCCTGCGCTACGCCGTGAACAAGCTGCGCCTTGCGCTAAAGGAGCTGAAGTGAACGATGACATCCGCGACGAAGGGCTTTCCCGCCTCTACCGCGCGTCGGCCGGCGCCGAGCCGCCCGCGACACTGGATGCTGCCGTTGTTGCCGCCGCGCGCGCGGCGCTCGCACCGCCCCGCCGCCCGGCCTGGCGGCGCTGGACGCTGCCGATGAG
>WBUF01000110.1 GCA_008933825.1 Rhodocyclaceae bacterium
GACCATCCCGCTATGCAATATGTGGCAGGTAAATGGACACCTATCGGCTCGCTGCAAGCCAGTCAGGGGCAATATCACTATACCGAAGATACTGATGCTGTTGTGCGGTTCAGCTTCTCTGGTGAAGCGGTGCGGGTGCGCTATGTGGGCTTCACGAACGGCGGGGTCTGGAATGTGGTGCTGGATGGCATGATCGTGGATACCATCGACAGCTGTGCACCCAGCGGCTTGTTTACGGGGACACAGGTCTACTCTGTGGGGGCAGGCGACCATACTTTAGAACTCCGCAATACTGCTACCGCCAACCCTGCCAGCAGCGGACATATGCTCGCCTTCGATGCGGTGCAGGTGTATCGCCCGGATACCTTAACACTGATTCTTCCGGGCGGTGTTTTACCCAGCCCTACGCCCTCACCGACACTCATTCCTGCCCGCCAGCTTGAATTGGTACAAGCACCGCCTTCGCCGCAGCCCACCGCGACTGACATCCCGATACAGGTTGTTAGTGCATCTCTCCTGATTGGCTATGACGAAAACGCCAATGAGGTGATGGATGTCAGCGACGGAGTACGCGGGATTTCGGTGCGTTTGGTCGAAGTGGGAACTAATCGTGTTCTCGCACAGGGCTTCACCGATGAACGCGGCTTTGTCGAATTGCAGGCATCCACCAATTCACCTGTGCTGCTGGTTATACCGTATTTCGGCGAGTCGTGGGCAGCGCGTTCTAGCGGTCAGCAAACCTTCACGCTGCTGCTGTCGCCCGGTAATCAGCCTGGATTAATTCCGTAGAGCGGTTATCCATGAATCAGCGCAAACCCTTTTCTATTGTTACGCTCATCACCCTGCTGCTGATGCTGGCGATTTTGGCGTGCAGTGGTGAACTCACGCCGCAGTCGGTGACGATTGGCAATTTACCGCAGTATGTCTGCCCATCCGCCACACCCAAAGCAACAGATACGCCATTACCAACCAGCCCGCCAACCTATAATCCCTTCTTCACGGCGAACCTGAGCAACTACCAGGTGGGGTTCAACACCAGCAGCACCAATGTGCAGTGGTACGCGCAGAGTGTGGGGAGTATCTATGTCTCCTACTCAGGCAGCCTGACGAGCTATCCTTACTTCTGGTCAGGCGCGAGTAATGTTTATATTGGTTACTCGCCTTACAACCAACCCGCCAGCAGCGGCTCATATACCATCGTCATTCCTGCTGATGTCACCTACGTGACCATCAACGTTTGGGCAGGAGGCATGTCAAGCAGCTTCACCGTCTCTCGGATTTCGGGCTATGTCAGTCAGTTTTATCCACCTCCGTCGGGGGGTGCGCCACCGCCGATTTATCCGACGCCGCGTCCGACCTATACACCTTATCCAACTCCGACACCTTATGTGCGGACGAATGACTATTTCCTGAATGACCCGATTTACACCTCACCGGATGAGCCAGCCCTAAACATCCGTTTTCGGGTGATCGAAATGGAGAGTCGCAGCCTTCAAGGCACACCAACACCCAACCCACCGAAAACACCCGTTCCGGGCACAAGCCCTACGCTGATCTATGCGGAGACGTTGTATATCTGGACCTTTGTCGTGAAGAACTTCAGCAGCAGCCAGGTCTACACCATCTACCCACCGGCACAGAGTTTTGTTTCAACCATCACCTTACCCAATAACACGCCGCAAGATGTGCTGCTGTTCCCGACTTATGAGGCGGCGCGATTGGCGGGGTTTAGCGATTTCA
>WBUF01000111.1 GCA_008933825.1 Rhodocyclaceae bacterium
CGACCCTGCGTGGTCGCCCAACACGTATCCCATAAGGGGAGGATGGCATCCGTCCGCACGAAACACCATAAACAACCATAAAAACCATATCCTCCCCCTCCCTAAACGCGCATGCGCGTTTGGGGAGGGGGCCGGGGGGTGGGGCCGGGGCGGGTAGCGTTTCAGTACAACTATGTTCTAAAAATATAAATTGTCCAAATGGAACATTCTGAGGGATATTTTTGTCATATTTGCTGGTGCCTGCACGGTCATGGCAGTGATTCAGCAGACACTTCCATACGCTTTTTTAGAAACCTCAGGTGACGACATGAAAAGTCCTGATACTTCCATTGCCCGGTATTACCGGGCCTTACAGGCAGTAATTACTGCCGCAATTTGCATGGTAACTATTGCTCTGCCCTCTTCCGTGCTGCGCAGCCAGATGCAAGAAGATACTCTGGAGCAACTCTGGTATAAAATGTCCACGGATTGGGATTGGGGAGAGATTCACGATTGTGTTATTGGAGGGGACCCGCCGATGATGGTGGCGGCATGTCACGGCGGAACAAAGGCCAGGGAGCCACGTTTGGTTGAACTGAACATTGAAACCGGTGAGGGCATCCGTAGTGTGATTTCTGAAGCCGGCAATGTTATGAGTATGTCGTTTGCCCGCAATGCCAACATGGTGGCTACCGCCTCCCCGGGGCGTATTACGGTATGGCGGTGGCCGGAGATGGAGCGTACCGTATCAATACAAACGACTACGGATGATGATTTTTGGTGGCATATGACGTCAGCCGTGCTCAACGGATCGGGCACCCGGGTGTATGATGCCGGCACGGGTATTCTCTGGGACACGCACACCGGTGATACGGTGTGGAGGTATCGGAATGCAGCCTCGAGAGCAGGTGCGACAAAGGAGGATAATGGCTTTGCGGTCTTCAGTGCCGACGACCGTTATCTGCTGGTTCCTAAGTTAAATTATCTCCCCCCGGATGGCCGTTTTGGTGGCCGAAGTTGGACTACCGCTGTTCTGTTGGATGCAGCTACCGGCAGTGTAGTGGACGGCCCTTACAGTGCTGGTAGCGGAGACGACTGGATCAGCTGCATGGCACTGTCCGACGATGCGCGCTATATCGCTTTGGGCCGGAAATATGAGGACACTGAAGGCTCTATTGTTGTCTATGACAGGGTAGCAAACAAAAAAGTACTCAACGTCAGTGACTTACAAAGGTACAGCCCTCTACGACTGGCCCTGCTTCCTGATGGTAAGGGACTCTTAGTGAGGACGTACCGTGGCGTAGTGGATTACTACCGGGCGTGGGACCGACAACCCATTAAACGGTACGCCTTCCCTGCAGGGAAAAAATTCTCCCCTGACTGGCGATATGCCTATGAAAGTACTTTGTCCAGAATTTTCGTTACCCGCCTTCACCTTGACGCTGTCTCTGTTGACGGCAAAATAGAGGGTGGCGGAAGCATTTTATACCCTAATCCCGCCGATGGCGCGGTGACGATTACCGGCCTCAGTGATGGAGCGGTAACGTGCAGAGTTGCTGACAGTGCGGGGCAGCTTGTACTTCAGCAGCCTGCCCTGGTCAGCGGTGGCCGGTGCCGTCTTGTCCTGAGCGGCCGGCTTTCTGCCGGTGCCTATATGCTGCAGTTGCAGCGAGATGCGACCATCGTGTTTTCATCACCACTTGTGCTGAGGTAGGGAGCCGATGCGGTATGAAACAC
>WBUF01000010.1 GCA_008933825.1 Rhodocyclaceae bacterium
CAAGGGTGTCACGCCGCATGCCGAGTGGCCGCACCACCACGGCCACGAGGCGACCGGCGCGGCGCTGGCCGAAACCGTCAGCGAACGCCTGCGCGCGCCGGCTGACTGCCGCGACCTCGCCGTGCTCGCGGCACGCGAGCACGGCGTGATTCACGACGCCGCGACACTGCGGCCGGCGACTGTCGTCAAGCTGATCGAGCGCGCCGACGCCCTGCGCCGGCCGGTGCGCTTCGGCCTGCTGCTGGAGGCCTGCGAATGCGACTTCCGCGGCCGGCCCGGCTGGGAGGACCGGCCCTGGCCGCCCGGCGACATCCTGCGCCGGGCGCTCGCCGCCGTGCAGACGGTGGACGCCGGCGCGATCGCCGCCGCCACGGCCGACAAGGCGCGGATCCCGGCGCGCATCCACGAGGCGCGCGTCGCTGCCGTGCGCCACGCTTCGCCGTCCTGCGGAGACTGACTTTCATGCGCCGGTCGATCCTGCCCTGGCTGCTGCTCCTCGCGCTGCCCCTGCGCGCCGAGCAGGCCCCGGCGCCTGCTCCGGCCGCGCCGCCGGCACAAGCCGTGCCGCAGCACAGCGCGGAGGAGGAACTGGCCGCGTTGCGCCCGGTGCTGATCGGCAAGCGCTACCTGGAGCAGGCGCACAAGCGCCTCGCCGTCCAGCTGGCGCGCCTGGGGCGCAGCATGGACAACCCGGAGACCTGGTACGAGGACAATACCCTGGTGGCGCGCGAGTTCGTCGCCGACGTGCGCATCATGTACGCCCTCGAGTTCAAGGAAGGCGCGCAGCTCGTCTCGCACGGCATGATGAGATCCTGGGGCATGGACGCCGAGCGCCTGCACCAGCGCTCGCTCGCAAATCTCGATCGCGCCCACGGCGAGATCGCCGTCAAGCCGGTCGGCAAGCTGCCCTGGCTGTCCGTCATCGAGACGGAGGACGGCTATGCCGCCAGCCGCGTGCTGCTGCACTGGCGCTGGGCCGAGCTGACGCTGAAGCTCGGCGACGTCCTCATCCTCGGCATGCCGACGCGCGACGTCGTGGTGTTCACTTCCACGCTGGCGCCGGAGAAGATCGAGCAGCTGCGCGAGACGGTGGAAACCGTCGAGCGCCACCAGGGCCGGCCTGTGACGCGCAGGCTGTTCCAGTGGACGCCGCAGGGCTGGGCCGAGTTCGATGCGGGCCTACAGCAGCCGATAGAGCAGCAGGGCGAACAGCGAGAGCAGCAGGGTGGTGCCGAAGGGAAAATGGTAGAGGCGCCCGCGAAAGCGGACGCTGACGTCGCCCGGCAGGCGGCCGATGCGCAACAGGGCGGCCAGCCGCGGCAGGAAGACGCCGGCAACGAACACCGTCACCAGCAGGGCAATCAGCCATTTCAGCATCGACAATGAGGGAGCAAGCGCGATGATCGAACTATACACATGGGGCACGCCCAACGGCCGCAAGGTCTCCATCATGCTCGAGGAATGCGGCCTGCCCTACCGGGTGCACAAGGTCGACATCACCCAGGGCGAGCAGTTTGCGCCGGCCTTCGTCGCCATCAACCCGAACGGCAAGATACCGGCCATCGTCGATTCGGACGGCCCCGACGGCAAGCCCATCAAGATGATGGAATCCGGCGCCATCCTGGTCTACCTCGCCGGCAAGACGGGGCGCTTCCTGCCTGCCAGCGATCGCGGCAAGTACGAGGCGCTGCAGTGGCTGATGTTCCAGATGGGCGGCGTCGGCCCGATGTTCGGCCAGACCCACCACTTCCTGCGCTTCGCGCCGGAGAAGGTCGACTACGCCATCGGCCGCTACACGCGCGAGACGACACGGCTCTACGGCGTGCTCAACGCGCGGCTGGGGGAGCACGAATACCTCGCAGACGAATATTCCATCGCCGACATCGCCACCTTTCCCTGGGTGGCACGCCACGAATGGCACGACATCGCCCTGGCCGGCTATCCCAATGTCCTGCGCTGGTTCAAGGCCATCGCCAACCGCCCCGCCGTGCAGCGCGGCATGGCCGTGCCGCAGTGAGCGGGGCCCGATTCGGCGGGCTGGAAGTCATCAGCCGCCGCCCCCCGGAAAAAGTCAGTCCCCGCAACACGCCGCTGCTGTTCCTGCACGGCGCCTATGCCGCCGCCTGGTGCTGGGACGAGCATTTCCTGCCGCATTTCGCCGAACGGGGCTATGCCAGCCATGCCCTCAGCTTTTCCGGCCACGGCGGCTCGCCCGGACGCGAACGGCTCGACAGCCTGGGCATCGACCACTACGTGGCGGACGCCGCGGCCGTCGCAGCGCGGTTGCCGGCGCCGCCGGTGCTGATCGGTCATTCCATGGGCGGACTGGTGGCGCAGAAATACCTGGAAAGGCACGAGGCGGCCGGCGTCGTGCTGCTCGCCTCGGTGCCGCCGCAGGGCCTGTGGGCGGCAGCGCTCGGCCTGGCCTTCCAGAAGCCCGGCCTGCTCTCAGACCTCAACCGCCTGCTCGGCGGCGGCCGGGCCGCGCTAGACACCCTGCGCACGGCGATGTTCGCCCAGCCGGTGGCGACGGAAGATCTCGCGCGCTGGTACAAGCGCATGCAGCCCGAATCGCACCGCGCCATCTGGGACATGACGCTGTTCAACCTGCCGCTGAAAAGCCGCATGCGCCTGCCGCCGCTGCTGGTGCTGGGCGCAGAGCACGACAGCCTGATCCCGGCCTCTCAGGTGGAGATGACCGCCCGCCACTACGGCGTCGCGGCGGAAATCTTCGAGGGCATGGGCCACGGCCTGATGCTGGAGCAGGGCTGGTGCGGGGTGGCGGAACGCATTCTCACCTGGCTGGAGGCGCTTTAGCTACAATCGGCAGCTGTTCAACCGGGGAGCCCAGCCCTTGCCCAGCGCCGAACGCCAAGCGCCGATGACCGATGCGCCACGCCACGACGGCCGCAGCGGCCTGCGGTTCCTCCTGGCGTTGTTCGGCGGCGCACGGCCGACGCGCGCCATCGCCCTGTTCTGGGCGCTGGCTTCCTGCGCCATCGCGCTGGCCACCGGCGCGACATTGTCGGAGTTGCGCAGCCAGGCGCTGGCGCGCGCCGAGCGCGAGCTGGAAAACGTCACCCGCCTGCTTACCGAGCAGACGACGCGCGCCGTGCAGGCGGTGGACGCCGCCCTGCGCGGCACCGTCGACCGGCTGCACGCGGACCGCTCCTCGGGCTACCTGATGGACGAGCGCGCCATCCATACCCTGCTGCGCGCGCGTCTCGACGGCATGCCGCAGGCGCGCTCGCTGTCGGTGTTCGGTTCCGACGGCGCCATGCTGCGCACCTCGATGGCTTATCCCGCGCCCGCCATCTCCGCCGCCGACCGCGCCTATTTCGGCGTGCATCGCAACGACGACCGGCGCGGCCTGTTCATCGATCGGCCCGTGCGCAGCCGGATCGACGGCAAATGGACAATCCTGGCCAGTCGGCGCGTCGACGGGCTCGGCGCCGCCTTCGACGGCGTCGTCGCGGCCGGTCTTGATCCGGCCTACTTCGAAAAGCTGTACGCCTCGATCGCCCTCGGCGAAGGCGGCGCGATCAGCCTTTACCTGGACGACGGGACACGGCTGGCGGGCTGGCCGCGCGACGAGACAGCCATCGGCCGCTCCTTCGCCGATGCGCCGGTGTTCCTCGCGCGCGGCACGGGAGGATCCGCGCCGCGCCTGCTCGCCGACGGTGACGACTTGAGCGCCTTGGGCGAGGCCGGGCACCTGCCGCTGGTGGTGGTGGCCAGAATGAGCAAAGACAGCATCCTGGCGCCCTGGCGCCGGCAGGCCGGACTGGCCGGACTGGCCGCGGCCGGCGTCATCCTGCTGCTGGGACTGGCTGCCTTCGCCCTCGCCCGCGAACTGGCGCGCGAGGCGGCCCTGACGGCGGAACTGCGCGACTCCCACCGCCAGTTGCGCGAACTGGCGGCAGCCCTGCAGGAGGTGCGCGAAGCCGAGCAGATGCGCATCGCGCGAGAGCTGCACGACGAACTCGGACAGCACCTGACCGGCCTCAAGATGGACATCTCCTGGCTCGGCGGCAAACTGCCGGCCGACCCGCCGGAGCTGGCGCGCAAGGCCGAAAGCATGAAGAAGCTGGTCGATACCGCGGTGAAGTCGGTGCGCCGCATCGCCTCGGAACTGCGCCCGCTGGTGCTCGACGATCTCGGTCTGGTCGCCGGCCTGGAATGGCTGGCGCAGGACTTCTCCAGGCGCACCGGCATCGGGGTCGCCCTCGACATCGACATCGGCGATACCGCGCCGGCCGAGGCGCAGGCCAGCGCCCTGTTTCGCATTGTGCAGGAATCGCTCACCAACGTCGCGCGCCACGCCGAGGCGAGCCAGGTGGCGGTGACGCTGACCCATGCCGGGGGATGCCTGCGGCTTGCCGTGCAGGACAACGGCAAGGGTTTCGCCGCGGGCGCCGGCAAGGCCGGCAGCTTCGGCCTGCTCGGCATCCGCGAACGCGCCATCATGCTCGGCGGCGAGGCCAGCGTCGCCGGACGGCCGGGCGAGGGCACCCGGATCGAGGTGAGCCTGCCGTATCCGGCGACCGCGCAGACGCCGCGATGATACGCATCCTGCTCGCCGACGATCACGCCATCATCCGCGACGGCCTGCGGCAGATCTTCGCCGAGACCGGCGACCTGCGCGTGGCCGGCGAAGCGGCCAGCGGCCACGAAGTGCTCGCCAGGGTGCGCGAGGCCGACTGGGACATCCTCCTGCTCGATCTGTCCATGCCCGGCAGAAACGGCCTCGACCTGATCAGGCAGATCAAGGCGGAGAAACCGCGCCTGCCGATCCTGGTGCTCAGCATGCACGAGCCGTCACAGTACGCCCAGCGCGCGCTGCGCGCCGGCGCTGCCGGCTACCTCAACAAGGACAGCGACGCGCCGCAGCTGATCGAGGTGGTGAGGAAGGTCGCCCGCGGCGGCGTCTTCGTCGGTCCGGAAGTGGCCGAGCAGATGGCGCGCGGCCTGATGCCGGACGCCGAGCGCCTGCCGCACAGCCTGCTCTCCGACCGCGAGTTCCAGGTCTTCCGCCTGATCGCCGGCGGCACCGGCGTCACCGATATCGCCCAGCAGCTGTCGCTGAGCGTCAAGACGGTGAGCACGCACAAGGCCCGCATCATGCAGAAGATGAACCTGGTCAACCACACCGAGCTGGTGCGCTACGCCCTCGACCACCGGCTGCTGGACTAACCGGGCCCCGCCTGCCCGCCCGCGTAGGACGATTCCTACCCGCGGTGCAGCATTCCCACGTCAACATTAATCCGCCGCCGATAGCCTTGCGGCCGGCAGCCCGGCACACTGCACCCCAGTCAATCGTTGAGCAGGTGGTGTCGGCAATGCGCGTGTTCGTGGTGGAGGATTCCCCGATCGTGAGGGAGCGGCTGCTGGAAATGCTGTCCGAAATCGATGGCGTGGACGTCGTCGGCGACGCCGACAACGCCGACGATGCCATCGAGCGCATCCTTCGGCTGATGCCGGACGTCGCCGTGCTGGACATCAAGCTCAAGCGCGGCAGCGGCATCGGCGTGCTCGAGCAGATCCACCGCCAGGCGCCCCGCGTGGCCACCATCATGCTGACCAATTTCGCCGGCGCCGAGCACCGCCAGCGCTGTCTGGATGCCGGCGCCAACTACTTTTTCGACAAGACCGAGGAGTTCGAAAGCGTCAAGGACGCCCTGCAGGATTTGCGGGCGGCCGGCGCACCCCCAGCCCACTGAGAAACGAGGGCGACGGAACGAAAAACGGGAGAGGAGGATGGGCATGGACATGAACCTGGCGGAACAACGGGACTACCCGCGCTTCCCGCTCGACGTGGAGGCGCGCATCATCAACATGGAGGGCACCGCCTGCAACCTGGGACGCACGCAGGATATTTCCAAGGTGGGCGTCAGCGTGCGCACCGACGCTCCGATAGCGCTCGACGCGGTCTATACGCTGCTGTTCGCCGTGCCGCACGGCGGCGGCCAGAACGAGGTTTATGCGCTGATGGACCCGCTCTACAGCGTTCCCGACCAGGACGGCGGCTACCAGACCGGCTTCGCGTTCCGCCATGTCGGCGTAAACCACGCCGCGCTGATCCTCTCCTATATCACCCGGCGTCAGTATCCGCAGGAAGCTGCCCAGCACGGCCGCGGCCGCGCCTTGCCGTCCTACCTGCGCGGCATGTCGCCGGCAGCCAGGCTGCTCACCTGGCGGGCATCCTGCCATGATGATTGAACCCGCGGCCGCCGCCGCGGGGCGCGACCGTCCGGCCGGAATGTAGTGCCTCCTCCCGCCCGCGCAATGCGAGGCGTTTCGACCCCGGCTTCGGCCGGGGTTTTTTTCTTCAGGAATTTGCGCCGGCCGCTCAACTTTTTCGCGGCACGGCCGTTAAGAAGGTTGAAGCGGCCCTGAACGGGGCGCCGCAAGGGAGTTCGCCATGGTGATCTACACGGACATGAGCACGGGAAAAAGGATCGTCGAATTGCGGGAAGAGTATGGCGAGGAAGTGCTCCTCGCCAACTGGCTGCCGCGCCCGGAACCTGGCCTGGCCCTGCAGGAAGTTGCGACGGCGCGGCACGACAGCCGCGATGCCGAGCGGGATGCCGAAGCCTTCCTGCGCAACGTCTACCTCTGCCAGGAGTAGCCGGCTTTCCCAGACCCATAGTAGCGGCATCCGCCGCTACAATGGCGGCATGACCTCATCCCTCAATCGCCGCGCCGCCTATTCCCGCTTCCTCGCCATCCCCACCCGCTGGATGGACAACGACGTGTACGGCCACGTCAACAACGTCGTCTACTACTCGTATTTCGACACCGTCATCAACGAATACCTGATCCGCGAAGGCGGCCTCGACATCCATGACGGCGCCGTGGTCGGCTACTGCGTCGAGTCGACCTGCCGCTACCACCGCCCCGTCACCTTTCCCGAAACGATCGACGCCGGCCTGCGCGTGGCGCATCTGGGCAATTCTTCGGTGCGCTACGAAATCGGCCTGTTCAGGCAAGGCGAGGACAGGCCGGCCGCCCAGGGGCATTTCGTGCATGTCTTCGTCGACCGGGCGAAGGGCAAGCCGACGGCCATCCCGCAGAAGATCCGCGCCTGCCTGGATAAACTGATCCTCGCGTAGGACGGATTCCTGCGGCAGAATCGGAAGCCCCGGCTCAGCCCGGTGGGCCGGCAGACGCCAACCAGAAAGCCCAAGGGGTTGGATGCACGCACCCAAGCCCTCGTCCTTTTCGGGCTGCTCCCTTAGGGTTATTCACCCTGCGCCTGCCTCCTGCCAGGGCCTGATCACGATTGTGCTGTCAGATGCGTAAAGACAAAAAGCGTCGACTGTCAGGTGAGCGACGCAGTCAATGGCCGTTCCCTTGACAAGGAGCGCAGCGAGGCAGTCGATACTTCGTGCCGCAACCCGAAGTGAGCAGGCCATAGGGCATTGCGGGTGCCGGCGATTGCCCCTGGGACGCCGCCCGCCCATAATCGCAGTATCTTTCGGGCAAGGAGTCATCATGTTCCAGGTGCGCATCCACGGCCGCGGCGGCCAGGGCGTCGTCTCTGCCGCGGAAATGCTGTCCGTCGCCGCCTTTCTCGAAGGCAGACACGCCCAGGCCTTTCCCAGCTTCGGCTCGGAGCGCATGGGCGCCCCCGTGATGGCCTTCTGCCGCATCGACGGGAAGGAAATTCGCCTGCGCGAGCCGGTGATGAGCCCGGACGCGCTGATCATCCAGGATCCGACCCTGCTGCACCAGGTCGACCTTTTCAGCGGCGTCACCACCGAGGGCCTGATCCTCATCAATTCCACGCGCAGCTTCGCCGAGCTGGGCATTGGCGAGTTCGTCGAGGGCTTCCATCATGACCTCCTGTGCACCGTGCCGGCCACCGAGCTGGCGATGAAGCACGTCGGCCGGCCGCTGCCGAACGCGGCGCTGCTGGGCGGCTTTGCCGCAGTGTGCGACCAGGTCAGGCTGGAGTCCGTCTTCGCCGCCATCCGCGAGAAGTTCCCGGGCAAGGTGGCGGAGGGCAACGTTGCCGCCGCGCGCGAGGCCTACGACATCGTCAAGGCGGAAAGGCAGGAGGCTTTGCATGCTTAAGCAAACGGAAGGCTCGCACGCCATCGCCGAATCCGTCGCCCTGTGCCGTCCGGAGGTGATCTGCGCCTACCCGATCACGCCGCAGACGCACATCGTCGAGGGCCTCGGCGAGATGGTGAAGGCCGGCGAGCTCAAGAGCTGCGAGTTCATCAACGTCGAGTCCGAATTCGCCGCACTCTCCGTGGCCATCGGCGCCTCGGCCGCGGGTGCGCGCACCTACACCGCCACCGCCAGCCAGGGCCTGCTCTTCATGGCCGAGGCGGTATACAACGCCGCCGGGCTGGGCCTGCCCATCGTCATGACCATCGGCAACCGCGCCATCGGCGCGCCGATCAATATCTGGAACGACCACACCGACTCGATGTCGATGCGCGATGCCGGCTGGATCCAGCTCTACGCCGAGACCAACCAGGAGGCGGCCGATCTGCACATCCAGGCCTTCCGCCTCGCCGAGGATCTGTCGATGCCGGTGATGGTATGCGTCGACGGCTTCATCCTGACCCACGCCTACGAGCGCATCGACGTGCCGGCGCAGGAACAGGTCGACGCCTACCTGCCGCCCTTCGAGCCGCGCCAGGTGCTCGATCCGCGCGAGCCCGTCTCCATCGGCGCCATGGTCGGACCCGAGGCCTTCATGGAGGTGCGCTACCTCGCCCACCACAAGCAGATGCGGGCGCTGGAACTCATCCCGCAGCTGTCGCGGGAATTCAAGACCGTGTTCGGCCGCGATTCCGGCGGCCTGATCCGCACCTACCGCGCCGAGGACGCCAAGACCATCGTCGTCGCCCTCGGCTCGGTGAACGGCACCATCAAGGACGTCATCGACGAGCTGCGCGACGAGGGCTGCGCCATCGGCGCCGCCGCCATCGTCTCCTTCCGCCCCTTCCCGAGCGACGAACTGCACGAAGTGCTCTCCCACGCCAAGCGCCTGGTGGTGATCGAGAAGTCGCTGGCGGTGGGCATCGGCGGCATCGTCTCGCACAACCTGCGCATGGCGCTGTCCGGCATCTCGCTGCACGCCTATACCGTGGTGGCGGGGCTGGGCGGGCGCGCCATCACCAAGTCCAGCCTGCGCAGCCTGTTCGAGCGCGCGCTGCGCGACGAACTGGAGCCGCTCACCTTCCTCGACCTCAACCAGGCGGCGATCGACCGCGAGCTGGCGCGCGAGCAGGCGCAGCGCCGCTCCGGCCCCTCGGCCGAGAACATTTTGCGCGACCTCGCCGGTGGCGTCCGATAACTCAGGCATGGGGCCCGAAAACCATGAACCACAGAGACACAGAGACACGGAGAAAAACGATTCTCTTGAATTCCTCTGTGCCTCTGTGTCTCTGTGGTGAAGGGTTTTAGGCCAGCCAAGGAGAACGCGATGGAGATGCAGCAGATCAAGTTCTACCAGACCGGCACCTTCACCGTCGGCAACCGCCTGTTGGACGAAACCCAGCGCAGCGTGCAGGCCAATATGCAGCGCACCAATTCGCTCAACTCGGGGCACCGCGCCTGCCAAGGCTGCGGCGAGGCGCTCGGCGCGCGCTACGCCATCGACGCGGCCATGCGCGCGGCCAACAACCAGGTCATCGCCTGCAACGCCACCGGCTGCCTCGAGGTGTTCTCGACACCCTATCCGGAAACCTCCTGGCAGATCCCCTGGATCCACTCGCTGTTCGGCAACGCCGCGGCGGTGGCCACCGGCGTCATGGCGGCGATGAAAGTGAAGGGGCGCCGCGACGTGCGTGTCATCGCCCAGGGCGGCGACGGCGGCACCACCGACATCGGCTTCGGCTGCCTCTCCGGCATGTTCGAGCGCAACGACGACGTGCTCTACCTCTGCTACGACAACCAGGCCTACATGAACACCGGCGTGCAGCGCTCCTCGGCGACGCCGCCGGCGGCACGCACGGCGACCACCATGGCGGTCGGTGCGGCGCCGGGCAACACCTTCGGCCAGGGCAAGAACGTGCCGGAGATCGCCATGGCGCACGGCATCCCCTACGTCGCCACCGCCTCGGTGGCCTACCTGCGCGACCTCGAGGAAAAAGTCAGTCGCGCTATGACGGCGCGCGGCGCCCGCTACATCCACATCCTCGTGCCCTGCCCGCTCGGCTGGGGCGCGGCACCCCACGACACCATCAGGCTGGCGCGCCTCGCCGTGGAGACCGGGCTCTTCCCGCTCTTCGAGGCCGAGCACGGCGAAGTCACCCATTCGACGCCGATCCGCCATCGCGTGCCGGTGGAGGAATACCTCAAGCCGCAGAAGCGCTTCGCCCACCTCTTCGGCAAGACGCCGGCGGTGGACACCCTCGCCCGCATCCAGGCGCAGGCCGACCGCAACATCCGCAAATATCGTTTGATGGATGAACGCCGCCATGGATAAGCCCTTCGCCATCACCCTCGACCCCGGCTCCTCGCTGGCCAACCGCACCGGCTCCTGGCGCACCGTGCGGCCGGTGTACGTCGACCGCCTGCCGCCCTGCAACCACGCCTGTCCGGCAGGCGAGAACATCCAGGGCTGGCTGTTCCACGCCGAGTCGGGCGACTACGAGGCGGCCTGGCGCGAGCTGGTGAGGAACAACCCGATGCCCGCCACCATGGGCCGCGTCTGCTATCACAGCTGCGAAACGGCCTGCAACCGCGGCCAGCTCGACGAGTCGGTGAGCATCCATGCCGTCGAGCGCTTCCTCGGCGACGAGGCCATCAAGCGCGGCTGGGCCGTTGCCCCCGGCAAGGACACGGGCAAGCGCGTGCTGGTGGTCGGCGCCGGGCCGGCCGGCCTCTCCGCCGCCTGGCACTTGCGCCTCGCCGGCCATGCCGTGACGATCCTAGAGGCCGGGCCGCAGAGCGGCGGCATGATGCGCTTCGGCATCCCGAAGTACCGCCTGCCGCGCGAGGTGCTCGACGCCGAAGTGCAGCGCATCCTCGACATGGGCGTCGCGCTGAAGCTGGACAGCCGCGTGGACGACCTGCTGGCGACCATGAAAGCCGGCAAGTTCGATGCCTGCTTCCTCGCCGTCGGCGCGCACATCGCCAAGCGCGCCTACATCCCGGCCGGCGACGCCAACAAGATCCTCGACGCCGTCTCGGTGCTGCGCGGCATGGAAGGCGACGAGAAGCCATTGCTCGGCCGTCGCGTGGTGGTCTACGGCGGCGGCAACACGGCCATCGACGTCGCCCGCACCGCCAAGCGGCTCGGCGCCGAGGAGTCGATCCTCGTCTACCGGCGCACACGCGAGAAGATGCCGGCGCACGACTTCGAGGTCGAGGAGGCGCTGCAGGAAGGCGTGCAGATGAAGTGGCTGACCACCGTCAAGGAGGCCGGCGAGGCCACGCTGATGGTGGAGAAGATGGCGCTGGATGAATCCGGCTTCCCGCAACCGACCGGCGAGTTCGAGACCATCGAGGCCGATTCGCTGGTGCTGGCCCTCGGCCAGGACGTCGACCTCGGCCTGCTCGCCGCGGTGCCGGGACTGACTTTGGACAACGGCTCGGTCGCGGTCGATGCCGGCATGATGACCGGCCACCCGGGCATCTTCGCCGGCGGCGACATGGTGGCGGGCGAGCGCACCGTCACCGTCGCCATCGGCCACGGCAAGAAGGCGGCGCGCCACATCGACGCCTGGCTGCGCGGGGCAACCCATGCGACTCCGCCGAAGCACGAGCTCGCCACCTTCGACAGGCTCAACACCTGGTATTACCTCGACGCACCGAAGACGGTGCAGCCGGTGCTCGACATCATCCGCCGCCAGGGAACGTTCGAGGAAGTGCTGGGGGGGCTCGACGAAGGCAACGCCCTGTTCGAAGCACGAAGGTGCCTGTCCTGCGGCAACTGCTTCGAGTGCGACAACTGCTACGGCGTCTGCCCCGACAACGCCGTCGTCAAGCTCGGGCCGGGCAAGCGCTTCCGCTTCAACTACGACTACTGCAAGGGCTGCGGCATCTGCGTCGCCGAATGCCCCTGCGGGGCGATCCGGACGGAACCCGAAACCATTTAAGTTCCGCCGAGCCCGGCCGTTAACTGCTGAAACTCCGGCAGTTGACCATGGCAATCAAAAAAATACCCGCAGCCCGGCTCAAGCCCGGCATGTTCATCCACGACCTCGATTGCGGCTGGATGGACCACCCCTTCCTGACGACCCGCTTCAAGCTGGATTCGGAAAGGGATCTCCGGAAGATCCACGCGGCCGGCATCCGCGAGGTGTATGTCGACACCGAACTCGGCCTCGATGTCGCCGACGCGCCGACGGCCGGGGAGGTCAGCCAGGAGCTCGAGCGGGAAATGGAACTTGCGGTCGAGAAGCGGCCCGAGCCGCGCGCCTCCACTCACGAGGAACTCGCGCGGGCCCGGAATATCCACTCCGAGGCCAACCGCATCATGCGCAGCATGATGAACGACGTGCGCCTCGGCAGGCAGGTGCATGTCGAGCAGATCGAGCCGATGGTGGACAAGATGGCCGGCTCGATCCTGCGCAACAGCGGCGCGCTCATCTCGCTCAACCGCATCAAGAACAAGGACGAATACACCTTCCAGCACTCGGTCAGCGTCGCCACCCTGCTGATGGCCTTCTGCCGCGGCCTCGGCCTCGACGAGGAGACGCTTCGCCAGGCCGGCATCGGCGGCATGGTGCACGACGTCGGCAAGATGCAGACGCCCGACGGCATCCTCAACAAGCCGGGCAAGCTCACCGACGACGAGTTCGCCGTCATGCGCCACCATGTCGTAGCCAGCCGCGAAATCCTCGAAATCACGCCGAACATCTCGCAAACGGCATTGCAGGTGGCAGCCCAGCACCACGAGCGCTACGACGGCAGCGGCTACCCCGGCCGCCTGAAGGGCGACGAGATCTCGCGCATCGGCCAGATGGCGGCCATCATCGACGTGTACGACGCCATCACCTCGGACCGGGTCTATCACAAGGGCATGCCCCCCACCGAGGCCCTGCGCAAGCTGTTCGAGTGGAGCAAGTTCCATTTCAACCCGGAACTGGTGCACGCCTTCGCCAGGGTGGTCGGCATCTACCCGGTGGGCGCCCTGGTGCGCCTCGAAAGCGAGCGTCTGGCGGTGGTGGTCGAACAGCGCGAATCGAACATGCTGCAGCCCCTGCTGCGGGTCGTCTTCGACGCCAGGCGCAATCACTACCTGAAGCCGGAGGACGTGGATCTCTCCCGGTCGATGGGCAAGGGCGGCGCCGACCGCATCCTCGGCCACGAGTCGCCGGACAAGTGGCAGATCGACCCCATGAAGTTCCTCTGACGCCGCTCTTCTATAAGACTGGCCGTCCCTTCGTGCTGCCTGTCGCCCGGATGGCATTCTTCCGGCGATGACTGCTCCTATAATGCAGATTCCTCGGGGCATCAGCGCCGGCAAACAGTCAGTCGAAGGAGGGGATGATGGGAACGAAATATCAGGAGTTTCACCGTCGCTCGATCGAGGACCGTGACGGGTTCTGGCGGGAGCAGGCCGCACTGGTCGACTGGCACAAGCCCTTCGGCCAGGTGCTCGACTACGCCAAGCCGCCTTTTGCCAAGTGGTTCGTCGGCGGCGAAATCAACCTCTGCCACAACGCCGTCGACCGGCACCTGAAGGACCGCGCCGGCCAGCCGGCCCTGATCTACATCTCCACCGAGACCGGCGAGGAAAAGACCTACACCTACACCGAACTGCACGCCGAGGTGCAGCGCATGGCCGCCGTCCTGCAAAGCCTCGGCGTCGGCCGCGGCGACCGCGTGCTGATCTACATGCCGATGATCGCCGAGGCGCTGTTCGCCATGCTCGCCACGGTGCGCATCGGCGCCATCCACTCGGTGGTGTTCGGCGGCTTCGCCGCGAGTTCGCTCGCCACCCGCATCGACGACGCCCAGCCGAAGGTGATGGTCACCGCCGACGCCGGCATGCGGGCTGGCCGCGCGGTGCCCTACAAGCACCTGGTGGACGAGTCGCTGCGCCTGGCGGCGACGCCGCCGCAGAAGGTGCTGATCGTCAACCGCGGCCTCGACAAGGACATGCCGCGCGTCGCCGGGCGAGACGTCGACTACGCCGAACTGCGCGCGCAGCACCTGGATGCCCAGGTGCCGTGCACCTTCGTCGAGTCCTCGCATCCGTCCTACATCCTGTACACCTCCGGCACCACCGGCAAGCCGAAGGGCGTGCAGCGCGACACCGGCGGCTACGCCGTGGCGCTGGCCGCCTCGATGCGCCATGTGTACCAGGCCAATCCGGGCGAGACCTATTTCGCCACTTCCGACATCGGCTGGGTGGTGGGCCACTCCTACATCGTCTACGGCCCGCTCATCAACGGCATGGCCACGGTGGTGTACGAAGGCACGCCGATCCGCCCCGACGCCGGCATCTGGTGGAAGATCGTGCAGGACCACAAGGTCAGCGTGGTGTTCTCGGCGCCGACCGCCATCCGCGTGCTGAAGAAGCAGGACCCGGCCTTCCTGAAGAAATACGACCTCTCGTCGCTGCGCCACCTCTTCCTCGCCGGCGAGCCGCTCGACGAGCCGACGGCGAAGTGGATCGCCGAAGCGCTCGGCAAGCCCATCTACGACCACTACTGGCAGACCGAGACCGGCTGGGCCCTGCTCACCGGCCTGCCCGGCATCGAGCCGCACCCGACCAAGTTCGGCAGCCCCTCCTTCCCCGCCTACGGCTACGACGTGCGCCTGCTGCACGAGGGCACCGGGCAGGAAGTCGGCGCCGACGAGAAGGGCGTCGTCGCCGTGGTGCCGCCGCTGCCGCCCGGCTGCATGACCACGGTGTGGGGCCAGGACGAGCGCTTCGTGCAGACCTACTTCACCTCCTTCCCCGGCCAGCAGGTCTATACCACCTTCGACTGGGGCATCCGCGACCAGGACGGCTACTACTTCATCCTCGGCCGCACCGACGACGTCATCAACGTCGCCGGCCACCGCCTCGGCACGCGCGAGATCGAGGAGGCCATCAGCGCCCACGCCGCCATCGCCGAGGTGGCCGTGGTCGGCGTCGCCGACCAGTTGAAGGGCCAGATGCCGATGGCCTTCGCCGTGGTCAAGGACCCGGCGAAGATCGCCACGCCGGAGCAGCGCGCGGCGCTGGAGAAGGAAGTGATGGGCACGGTGGACGGCCTGCTCGGCCCCATCGCCCGGCCGAAGAACGTGCACTTCATCAACCAGCTGCCGAAGACTCGTTCCGGCAAGGTGCTGCGCCGCTCCATCCAGGCCATCGCCGAAGGCCGCGACCCCGGCGACCTGACCACGCTCGACGACCCGGTCGGCATCCAGATGGTGAAGGACGCGGTTTCGGGCAAGTAAGCGCGTGCCCGTCGAAGCGGCCCGGCCGGCCTGTCCGCCCGGGCCGTTTTGTTTTCCGGCGGGTATCATTTGAATTCCTTTTCCAACGAGACGCCGCCATGCCCACCCTTGCCGTCGAGTCCATTCGCAACATCGCCCTGCTCGGCCATGCCGGCGCCGGCAAGACCAGCCTGGCCGAGGCCCTCCTGCGCGCGGCCGGAGCGCTGAAGAACGGCGCCGGCCTGCTCGACTACGACCCGCTGGAAAAGGAGCACCGCCACTCGATCAAGCTGGCCTGCGGCCACTTCGACACGGCGGGCGTGCGCGTGCAACTCATCGACACGCCGGGCTATCCGGACTTCGCCGGCCAGGCCATCGCCGCCCTCGATGCCGCCGAGACGGCGGCCATCGTCATCAACGCGCAGAACGGCATCGAGATCACGGCCAAGCGCATGGCGCTGTGGGCGCAGACGCGCAAGCTGTGCCGCATCGTCGTCGTCAACCGCATCGACGCCGAGCGCCTCGACCTGCCGAAGCTGCTGGAGGAACTGCAGGCCGTCTTCGGCCGCGAGTGCCTGCCGGTGAACCTGCCCGCCGGGAGCGGCGCCCGCGTGGTCGACTGCTTCTTCAACCTCGGCGGCGAGGCGACGGACTTCTCCTCCGTCGAGGCCGCGCACCGGGCGCTGGTCGAGCAGGTGGTCGAGGTGGACGAGGCGCTCACCGAGCGCTACCTCGGCGGCCAGGAGATTCGGCCCGAGGAACTGCACGACGCCTTCGAGCAGGCCCTGCGCGAGGGCCACCTGCTGCCGGTGCTCTTCGCCTCGGCGAAGAGCGGCGCCGGCGTGCGCGAGCTGACCGATTTCATCCGCCGCCTGGCGCCCAATCCGCGCGAGGGAAACCCGCCGCTGTTCGAGAAATGGGCCGGCGGCGACCCAGTGCAAGCCGAGTTTTTCCAGTCCGTGCCCGGCCCCGGCGGGCACGTGCTGGCGCATGTCTTCAAGGTCGAGGTCGACCCTTACCTCGGCAAGGTGGCGGTGCTGCGCGTGCATCAGGGCACGGTCACGACCGGCATGCAGCTCTACGCCGGGGAAGCGCGCAAGCCCTTTCGCGTCGCGCACCTGTATGCCGTGCAGGGCAAGGAGCTGGAGCCGATCGGCGCCGCCGGCCCGGGCACCATCTGCGCCATCAACAAGGTCGACGAGCTCGGCTTCGACATGATGCTGCACGACGCACCCGAGGACGCCGCCATCCACTTCCGCCCGCTGCCCATCCCGCACGCCGTGTACGGCCTCGCCGTGCGCGTGAAGAAGCAGAGCGACACGCAGAAGCTGGCCGAGGTGCTGCACCGGCTCGTCGCCGAGGACCCGGGCCTGCACGTCGAGCACGACCCGATCACCCACGAGGCGGTGATCCGCGGCCTGGGCGAGATGCACCTGGCGCGCGTCATGGAAAAGATGCGCGCCCAGTACAAGCTCGACATCGACAGCCACCCGCCCACCATCCCCTACCGCGAGACCGTCACCATCCCGGCCGAGGGCCACCACCGCCACAAGAAGCAGTCGGGCGGCGCCGGCCAGTTCGGCGAAGTGTTCCTGCGCATCCGGCCGCTGGCGCGCGGCGAGGGCTTCCGCTTCGTCGACGAGGTCAAGGGCGGCGTCATCCCCGGCCCCTTCATTCCCGCCGTCGAGAAGGGCGTGCGCGAAGTGCTGGCGCAGGGCGCCGTGGCCGGCTTCCCGGTGCAGGACGTCGAGGTCACCGTCCATGACGGCAAGACCCACCCGGTCGACGGCAAGGAGATCGCCTTCATCGTCGCCGGCCGCAAGGCCTTCCAGGATGCCGTGGCCAAGGCCCGCCCGCTGGTGCTGGAACCCATCGTCGCGCTGGAGCTCTCCGTGCCGGAAGCCGCCATCGGCGACACCTCGGGCGAACTCGCCGCGCGGCGCGGCCATGTCACGGCCACGGGTGCCGCGCGCGGCGGCATGGCCGCCCTTTCGGCGCGCGCCCCGCTGGCCGAACTGACGGACTTCCAGGCGCGGCTCAAAGCCCTCACCAGCGGCCAGGGCAATTACACGCTGGAACTGGTCGGCTACGAGCCGGCGCCGCCTGCCGTGCAGTCGCGCCTGACCGCCACCTTCCGGCCGCGAGAGGAGCAATAATCGCCGTATTGCGGAGACTGACTTTTCTCCCCTGATCGAGAAAGGGGTTTTCGTTCAAGCCCTTGGCTTTGATCCACGTCAAGCACCCCCGGCCGGGGCGCCCCTAGACTGCCACCTCCCTGTAGGTACCCGACACCATGCTCACCGGCAAACCCTTCGAACTCGTCTGCCCGGCCGGCGCCCTGCCGTCGCTGAAGGCCGCCGTCGACAACGGCGCGGACTGCGTCTATACCGGCCTCAAGGACAACACCAACGCACGCAACTTCACCGGCCTGAACTTCGACGATGCGCAGCTGCGCGAGGGCATCCGCTACGCCCACGACCGCCGCGTCAAGGTGCTGCTGGCGCTCAACACCTATCCGCAGACGGCGACCTGGGCGCGCTGGACCGCCGCCGTCGACAAGGCCGCCGACTACGGCGTGGACGCCATCATCCTCGCCGACCCCGGCCTGATGGAATACGCCAGGACGAAACACCCGCAGCTGCGCCTGCACCTCTCCGTGCAGGGCTCGGCCACCAGCTACGAGGCGATCAACTTCTATCACGAGCAGTTCGGCATCCAGCGCGCCGTGCTGCCGCGCGTGCTGGCCATGGCGCAGGTCGAGCACACGGTGAAGAACACGCCGGTGGAGATCGAGGTGTTCGGCTTCGGCGGGCTGTGCGTCATGGTCGAGGGGCGCTGCGCGCTCTCGGCCTACGTCACCGGCGATTCGCCCAACACCGTCGGCGTCTGCTCGCCGGGCAAGGCGGTGCGCTACGAGCAGACCGCGCAGGGCATGGACACGCGCCTCAACGGCGTACTCATCAACCGCTTCGACGCCAACGAAAAGGCCGGCTATCCGACCCTCTGCAAGGGTCGCTTCGAGGTGAACGACGAGACCTACTACGCCATCGAGGAGCCGGCCAGCCTGAACACCCTGGAGCTGCTGCCGCAGCTCATCGACATCGGCGTCAAGGCGGTCAAGATCGAGGGACGCCAGCGCAGCCCGGCCTACGTCGCGCAGGTGACCAAGGTCTGGCGCGAAGCCATCGACTCGGCGCTGCGCAACCGGCAGAACTTCACCGTGCGCGAGGCCTGGATGGCGGAGCTGAACAAGGTGTCCGAAGGCAACATGCACACGCTGGGCGCCTATTACCGCCCGTGGAAGTGACATGCAGCTAGCGCTTGGCCCCCTCCTCTACTACTGGCCGCGCCAGCAGGTCTTCGATTTCTACGAGGCCATCGCGCAGGCGCCGGTCGACATCGTCTATCTCGGCGAAACGGTCTGTGCCCGCCGCCACGAGCTGCGCGTGCAGGACTGGGCGGAGATCGCGGCGAAACTTGCCGCCGCCGGCAAGCAGGCCGTCCTCGGCACGCAGACGCTGATCGAGTCCGAGTCGGATCTCAAAACCCTGCGCCGCGTCATCGACGAAAGGGATTTCCTCACCGAGGCCAACGACATGGGCGCCGTGCGCATCCTCTCTGCGGAGAAACGCCCCTTCGTCGCCGGCCCCTTCCTCAACGTCTTCAATTCGGCCACGCTCGGGATGCTCTCGCACCTGGGCGCGACGCGCTGGGTGATGCCGGTGGAAATGTCGGCCGACGCCCTGCGCGAGCTGCAGGCCGCCCGGCCGGCGGGAATGGAGACCGAGGTCTTCGCCTACGGCCGCCTGCCGCTGGCCTTCTCGGCGCGCTGCTTCACGGCGCGCCATTTCAACCTGCAGAAGGACGACTGCCAGTTCAAGTGCCTGGACTTCCCCGACGGCCTCGTCATCAAGACGCGGGAAAAGGAGGAATTCCTCACCCTCAACGGCATCCAGACGCAGTCGGCGAAGGTCTACAACCTCATCGGCGAAGTCGAAGCCCTGCGCGCGCTCGGCGTCGATATCCTGCGCATCAGCCCGCAATCGCAGCACACGCCCGCGCTGCTGGAAGTCTTCCGCGCCCGCCTTGAAGGGAACGTCGAGGTGCCGGCGGCGCGCAGCCGCCTGGCCGCGCTGGAAGTGGCGGCGCCCTGCAATGGCTTCTGGTACGGCCAGCCTGGCCTCGACCAGGTTGCCGCGTAACGGGTAAACTCGCGCCATGGACCTGATCGATACCCTGCGCCGCGCCCGCCTCCCGCAATTCACCCTGCCGCCCATCGTCGGCGCGGTGCACGAACGCCTGCCGCAGCTGCCGCCGACGCTAGGGCTGACCGCGGCGCTCAACCTCGCCCTCGACCGCATCCTGCCGCGCGACACGCTGGCGCCGCTCGCCGGCAAGCTGGTCTGCCTGCGCGTCACCGACGCCGGCCTGACCCTGAATTTCACCCTGACGGAAAAGGGCTTCCGCCCGGCGGTGAGCAGCAGCAAGCCCGACCTGATGATCTCGGCCAGGGCGCGCGACTTCATCGCCCTGGCCCTGCGCGAGGAGGATCCGGACACCCTGTTCTTCAACCGCAGCCTGGTGATGGAAGGCGACACCGACCTCGGCCTGCTGGTGAAGAACACCCTGGACGCCGTCGACTGGCCGCGCCTCGACCCCGAAGACCTGCACCCCTTCCGTCTGCTCGCGCAACTGAGGCTGCGGATGGGCCCGTCAAGCAGGTAGGTGCCCGGGCGCCATTTTCCTCCCCAGCCTCTGGCACCAGAGTCAGTGCCGAAAAGAATGGTCGGCTGGTCCCATTGGCACCATCAGATGTTTCCGGCGCGGCGCTTTCTTCCCTGCGCGGCCGGGCCGAACATGGATACTCGTGAAATCCGTTCGCCCACGTTCGAAAAAACAAAGGGAGGAGACCCCCATGATCGTCAAACTGTGGCAGAAGATGCTCCTGCTGGCCTGCGGCATGCTGTTCGCAGCAGGCGTGCAGGCGGACATTCCCAAGGAAACCTACGATGCGCTGAAGCTGGACAAGTCGGCCACGTCCAAGCAACTCTATGAAGCGCTGATAAAACGCTACAAGGATCCGGCCGAGGGCGCCGGCCGCGGCACCCACGCCAAGTACTGGGAGCCGATCGCCTTCAGCAAGTACCTCGATCCGGCCAACTCCTACAAACCGCCCTCGTCGGTGAAGGACATCGCCTCGCGCGAGCAGTGCGTCAAGTGCCATGCCGACGAAACGCCGGTGTGGGTGAGCGCCTGGAAGAAGAGTACGCACGCCAATCTCGACAAGATCCGCAAGCTGACGCCCAAGGACGCCACCTACTACAAGAAGGCCAAGCTGGAAGAGATCGAGAAGAACCTGCGCTCGCATGGCAGGCTGGGGGCCGGCGAGCCGCTCAAGGAAGTCGGCTGCATCGACTGCCACGTCGACGTGAATGCGAAGAAGAGCGCCGACCACCGCGCCGACCTGCGCATGCCCACCGCCGACGTCTGCGCCACCTGCCACCTGCAGGAGTTCGCCGAGCGCGAGTCCGAGCGCGACACCATCACCTGGCCGAAGAACCAGTGGCCGAAGGGCCGCCCCTCGCACGCGCTCGACTACAAGGCCAACATCGAGACCTCGATCTGGGCCGGCATGCCGCAGCGCGAAATCGCCGAGGGCTGCACCGCCTGCCATCAGAACCAGAACAAGTGCGACGCCTGTCACACCCGCCACGAGTTCTCGGTGGTCGAGTCGCGCAAGCCGCAGGCCTGCGCTACCTGCCACAACGGCGTCGACCACAACAACTGGGAAGCCTACACCCTGTCCAAGCACGGCAAGGTGGTCGAGATCATGGGCTCCAAATGGAACTGGGAAGTGCCGCTGAAGGATGCCTTCTCCAAGGGCGGCCAGACGGCGCCGACCTGCCAGACCTGCCACATGGAGTATCAAGGCAAATTCAGCCACAACATGGTGCGCAAGGTGCGCTGGGCCAACTACCCTTCGGTGCCCGGCATCGCCGAAAACATCAAGGACGACTGGTCGGAGAAGCGCCTCGAGGCCTGGGTCAAGACCTGCACCAACTGCCACAGCGAAAGTCTGGCACGCTCTTATCTCGACATGATGGACAAGGGCACGCTACAGGGTCTGGCGAAATATCAGGAGGCGCACAAGGTGGTCGAGAAGCTCTACGCCGACAAGCTGCTGCCCGGCCAGACCACCAACCGCCCGCCGCCGCCGCCGACCGAGAAGGAAGGCGTGGCGCAGTTCTTCCAGCTGTTCTGGACCAAGGGCAACAACCCCTCGTACGCCGAGTTCGAGGTGATCGAGATGGGCGAAAACGACCTGGCCAAGCTGCACGTCGGCATCGCCCACGTCAATCCCGGCGGCTGGACCTATACCGAGGGCTGGGAGCCGCTCAACCGCGCCTACGCCAAGATCATGAGCGAGGACACCCGTCTGCGCGACATGGCGGCGCTGAAGGAACGCGTCGCCAAGCTGGAAGCCAAGCGCGTCAGTCTGCTCGACGGCGACAGCAACAGCGGCCGCGTCTCGCTCGGCGGTCTCGGCGGCGCCCTGCTGCTGGCCGGCGGCATCGCCCTGGCCGGCTGGCGCCGCCGCGACCGGTCCGGGCACTGAGCGCCGGCCATGGAGGCGGCACTCGCAGCCAGCCCCTCCCGCAAGTTCCTCCCGTCACTCGGCATCCTGCTGGTGGCGGGTGGTTTGCTGTTGCTGGGATGGGTCGCCTATTCCTTCCTGCAACCCGGCCCCGCGCCCTACCGCTACCAGCTGGCGGAGGAGGGCGGTGTCGAGCGTTTCGCCGCGCTTGGCCTCGAGGCTTGGCCTGACCTGAAGATCGGCAGGTACGAGATCCGCGTCGAGGGCATCGATCAGCCCGTCGCCGTAGGCCACGTCGCGCGCCGCGCAGCAGCCGCGCCCGTCATGCTCGACTGGGACAACCGCAGCGGCGAGCCGCTGGTATTCGCCGATACCCGGCTGGCCGAGGTGAAAGTGCTGGCACAGGCCATCGCAAAACACACGCCAAAGGACGCTCTCGTGCTGGGCTGGTGGGACACCTCGCGCCAGTTGCGCCTTCTCGCCGGACGCGAGACGGCCTTTGACACGCACCTGGGCGAGCCGCTCATCGCACCAGCGCCCTGGCAGGGGCGCAACAGGCCGATCGCTAAGTACGAGCGGGCATTCTGGGGATCATCGCCCGAGGCGGCGGAAACGCAGCGTTTCCACCGCTTCGCCGAAGCGCTCACCGCCGATGCGGCGACGGGCGCGGCCATGCTGCGCGAGCTGGCGGGCAAGCGGGAAGCCTATGTCGTCGTGCATGTCGCGGACCTCTACAAGCTCGGCCTGCTGCATCCGGACCGGCTCGGCATCGCCTACAAGGACTTTCCGGTCAAGGGCGACATGCACGGGCCGATCGCCTTCGTCAAACGCTGGATGCTGGACAAAAAATATTCCGCGTACACCCTGCATGAGCTGTCCGAGAGCCAGGCACGCGTGTATTTCCTCACCGATGAGCGCAGCGGCAACACCCTGCTCGCGCAGACGCTGCCCCTCACCACCTCGCGGCCGGCCGAACTGGAGGCACTGCAGCTTGTCTATCAGCACGGCGGCTACTGGGTCTACAAGATTCCCGCTTCGGACGGCTGAGGCACTTCCCCCTCCTGGCACCAGCATCCGGCCTCGCGGTGGTTCTACCGCCGGGGCCGGACTGTCAATAAATTACGACCACGACCGTTCGAGGAGTGCGTCATGACATCACGTCTGCTGCTGGCCGCCGCCCTGCTGCTCACCGCCGCCGCCGTCGCGGCCGCGCCCAACTACGAGGGGCGCAAGAAGTGCGGTTCCTGTCATCGCAGCCAGCTCGAATCCTGGGAAAAGACCGCCCACGCCAAGGCCATGGACTCGCTCGCGCCGAAAGCCAAGGCCGAGGCCAAGAAGAAGGCGAAGCTGGACCCGAACAAGGACTACCGGCAGGACGCCGACTGCGTCGGCTGCCACTCGACCGGCTTCAACCACGAAGGCGGCTTCGATCCGAAGGAGCCGAGCAAGTACCTCGCGGGCGTCGGCTGCGAGAACTGCCACGGCCCCGGTTCGGAATACCGCCTGCAGCACCGCAAGGCCGGACAGGCTTTCGAGAAGAAGAAGCAGACCACCGCGCGCCAGCAGCTGGCCGAGGCCGGCCAGGAATTCCAGTTCGAGGAGCGCTGCGCCTCCTGCCACCTGAACTATGAGGGCTCGCCCTGGAAGGGCGCGAAGAAGCCCCACACGCCCTTCACGCCGAAAGTCGACAAGAAATACGGCTTCGACTACGCCAAGGCGGTGCGCAACGACAAGGCCATGCATGAGCACTTCAAGCTGGAGGATGTGTTCACCGGGCTGCCCGTGCCGCCCTTCCGCGAGGAATTCCAATCCAAGGCCAGGCCGGCCGTAAAGGGCAAGGAGGAGTGATGGGCGGCCGGCTGCGCCGATATTTCAAGCAGCACGGCGGCGCGCTGCTTCTCGGCGCGGCAGGCGCCGTAGCGCTGCTGGCCGTCCTCTTCGGCGGGGAGGCGGCGCTGTCCACCACCGAATTTTGCGTCAGCTGCCATTCCATGAGCTACCCGGCCGAGGAATTGAGGAAGTCCTCCCACTACGGCGCGCTGGGCGCCAATCCCGGCTGTAAGGACTGCCACATCCCGCAGGGGCTGGCGAACTTCCACCTGGCAGTGGCGACGCATGTTGTCGACGGTGCGCGTGAACTGTTCCTCGAATTCCGCAACGATTATTCGGACATCGGGAAATTCGACGCGCGTCGCCCCGAGATGGCCCACGACGCGCGCATGAACCTGAAGCGCTGGGACAGCGTCACCTGCCGTGCCTGCCACAAGGACCCGCAGCCGCCCGGCGCCGACGCCCGCGCCGCGCACAAGAGGATGCGCACGCAGAAGGCCACCTGCATCGACTGCCACCAGAACCTGGTGCACAAGGAGGCACCCGAGACCGACCTCGATGCCAGCCTGGCGCAGGGGCGGCGGGTAATCAAACCGGACTGAGTGGTACCAGCAGCATTTTGGGCCGTGGCCCTATGGACATTGCCGATTTCGGGTCTAACATGGAACCATCCGGCCGCAGAGCCGGAAGAGGAGGATGGCATGGAGATCCCGATCTCGCTCGACCCGAAGAGCCGGCAATCGCTGCAGGCCCAGCTCTATGAACAGGTGCGCAAGCTGATCCTCGGCGGGCGATTGAAGCCGGGCACGCCCCTGCCGGCCAGCCGTGCGCTGGCCGGGCAACTTGGCGTGTCGCGCAACACCGTCATGCTGGCCTACGAGCGCCTGTCGGCCGAGGGCTATCTGCAAACGCGCGAGGCCATCGGCACCTTCGTCAGCTTCGAACTGCCCGAGGACTGCCTCACCGCCAAGCGCCTGGCTTCGGCGAACGAGAACCGCGTGCAGGACTTCGCCGCGCGCCGGGCCATCGTCTTCGAAGGCCGCGCCCAGGCCGTGGTAAACGAGCGGCGCCTCGCCTACGACTTCTGGCTTGGCCGGCCCGATCCGCATTCCTTCCCGATCAAGGCCTGGCGCCGCCTCATCAACCGCAAGCTGGTCACGGCCGGCACCTGCCTGACCGAATACCGCGACCCGTCGGGACTCATCGATCTGCGCCAGACCATCGCCGACCACATCGGCCCGGCACGCGGTATCAACGTCGCCCCGGACCAGATCGTCATCGTCGCCGGATGTCAGGAGGGACTCAACCTGACGGCCCGCCTGCTCCTGCGCGAAGGCATGAGCGTGGCGATCGAAAACCCTGCCTACCAGGGCGCAGCCTACCTCTACGAGAGCTACCGCGCCCGATTGATGCCGATCTGCGTCGACGAGAACGGACTGTGCGTGGATGAACTTCCCCAGGAGGGTGCGGCGCTGCTCTATGTCACGCCCTCGCACCAGTACCCGATGGGTTTCACGCTCTCGCTAGAGCGCCGCCTGCGCCTGCTCGACTGGGCCTGGCGCACCGGCACCTACATCGTCGAGGACGACTACGACAGCGATTTCCGCTATCGCGGCTCGCCTATCGCCGCGCTGATGGGCCTCGACAGCCACGGCTGCGTGATCTACATGGGCACCTTCTCCAAATCGATCGGCGCCGGCCTGCGCCTCGGCTACCTCGTCGTACCGAAGCACCTCGCCGCGCCGGTACGCACCGCCAAGGCCCTGCTCGACAACGGCCATCCCTGGCTGGAGCAGGCGGTGCTGGCGGAGTTCCTCGCCGGCGGCGGCTACGACAACCACCTGCGCCGCATCCGCCAGAGCTACGCCGAGCGCCGCGACTGCCTGACTGATTGCCTGAGGCGGCACTTCGGCGAGGTCACGGTGTCCGGCTCGGAATGCGGTATGCATATCGCCTGGCACCTCGCCGACGAGCTGCCGCGCGCCGCCGAACTGCAAGCCATGGCCGCGGAGCACGGCGTCGGCATCTACACCCTGCAGTCCGGCGCCGCCTGCGACTTCGGCGGCTGCGCCTATTCCGAGCGGGCCATCATGCTAGGCTTCTCCTCGCTCAACGAGCGGCAGATTCGCAACGGTGTCGAGCGGATCGCCGCAGCAGTCGATGCGGCGCGCAATCCTGCAAACCCCACGGCAAACCCGCCCAGACTCCTGCCGGCAGCGAGGACACGGCACGCACTAATCCATCGATAGATCGGGCAAATCACCGCCGCCCCGTCACAACGGGTAAAATTCTGCGTTTTCGGGCTGTTACGACCCGTTTTGATTTTGGACAAGCTCCCCCCCGGCGGAGTCCTGCAGAATTCACCATGCTTGAAGCCAGCAACCTGGAGTGCGTGCGCGGCGAGAAAAGCCTGTTCCGCGGCGTGTCGTTCCGCCTCGAGGCCGGCACCTGCCTGATGGTGCAGGGGGCCAACGGCAGCGGCAAGACGAGTCTCCTGCGCATGCTCTGCGGCTTGTCCCAGCCGGCCGCCGGCGAGGTCCGCTGGAACGGCGCGCCGATCGGCAAGCTGGCCGAGGACTACCGCGGCGAGCTGCTCTATTGCGGCCATGCCGGCGCGGTGAAGGACGAACTGACAGCGCTGGAGAACGCGCGCATCTCGGCCACCCTGGCCGGCGCGCCGGTCGATGAGGAATCGGCGCGGACGGCGCTGCGGCAGCTCGGACTGAAGGGCCGCGAGGACCTGCCGGCGCGCGTACTCTCGGCGGGGCAGAAGCGGCGCGTGGCGCTCACCCGCCTGCTGCTGGAAAAGCGCAAATTGTGGGTGCTCGACGAGCCGCTGACGGCGCTGGACCGCGCGGCGGTAACGAATTTGTGCGGCGTCATCGACGCGCATCTTGCGGGCGGCGGCATGGTCATCCTGACGAGCCATCAGGAACTGCCGCTAACCGGGCGGGTCGAGCATCTAAGGCTGGACTGATGGCCGAGACGAGCATTCTGTCGACGCTCGGCGCGGTCATCCGGCGCGACCTGCTGCTCGCCCTGCGGCGCAAGTCGGACGTGCTGACGACGCTGTTCTTCTTCGTCATCGTCGTCAGCCTGTTTCCGCTCGGCATCGGGCCGGAGATGGCCATGCTGCGGCAGATCGCCCCCGGCGTGCTGTGGGTGGCGGCGCTGCTGGCGACCATGCTGTCGCTGCCGCGGCTGTTCGCGGCCGACCACGCCGACGGCACGCTGGAGCAGATGGCGCTTTCCGCCGTGCCGCTCGGCGTGCTGGTGACGGGCAAGATCGTCGCCCACTGGCTGCTCTCGGGCCTGCCGCTGGCGCTGCTGGCGCCGGTGCTGGGCCTGCAGTTCGACCTGCCGGCCGACGCGCTGGGCGTGATGGTGCTGGCGCTGCTGATCGGCACGCCGGTGCTGTCGCTGATCGGCGCCGTCGGGGCGGGACTGACTTTGGGCGTGCGCGGCGGCGGCGTGCTGGTGTCGCTGCTGGTGCTGCCGCTCTACGTGCCGGTGCTGATCTTCGGCGCCGGCGCGGTGGAATCGCACATCGGCGGCCTGGGCGCGACGGCGCACCTGTCGCTGCTGGCGGCCTTCCTGGCGCTGGCGGCGTTTTTCGGACCATGGGCGACGACGGTCGCTTTGAGAATCGCTTTGGAATGAAACGGAATCTTCACCACCAAGACACCAAGGGCACCAAGGGGCGCAAAGAACTTCTTGGTGCATCTTGGTGTCTTGGTGCCTTGGTGGTGTGCTGCTAAAAAATGTCGAATCGCCTCGTCAACTGGTTCAAGTTCGCCTCGCCGCAGACCTTCTATCCGCTGGCGGGGAAGCTGATCCCCTGGTTCTGGGCGCTGACGGCCGCCTTCGGCCTCGCCGGCCTCTACATCGGCTTCTTCGTCGCGCCCACCGACGCCCAGCAGGGCGAGGGCTACCGCATCATCTTCATCCACGTGCCGGCCTCGTGGATGTCGATGTTCATCTATCTCGTCATGGCCTTCTGGGCGGCGCTCGGCCTCGGCTTCAACACGCGCCTGTCCGGCATGATGGCCTCGGCGCTGGCGCCGACCGGCGCGCTGATGGCCTTCCTCTCGCTGTGGACCGGCGCGCTGTGGGGCAAGCCGATGTGGGGCACCTGGTGGGTGTGGGACGCGCGGCTCACTTCCGAGCTGATCCTGTTCTTCCTCTACCTCGGCTTCATCGCCCTGCAGTCGGCCATCGACGACCCGCGCCGCGCCGACAAGGCCGGCGCCGTGCTGGCCCTGGTCGGCGTCGTCAACATCCCCATCATCTATTTCTCGGTGAAATGGTGGAACACCCTGCACCAGGGCGCCTCGGTCAGCCTGACGAAATCGCCCTCGATGGCGCAGACCATGCTGTGGGGCATGCTGCTGATGGCGCTGGCCTTCTGGATGTATTCGATCGCCGTCTCGCTCACCCGCGTGCGCGCCATCATCCTCGAGCGGGAAAGGCATGCCGGCTGGGTGGAGGAGTTGGGAGAAATCAGGTCATGAACTGGAATAGCGCCTCCGAATTCTTCGCCATGGGCGGCCACGCCCTCTACGTCTGGGGTTCCTTCGGCGCCTGCGCGGCCTTGATGATTATTGAACCTATCCTCGCCAGGAAGCGTCGAAGCAAGGCCCTCACCGAACTGAAGCGGGAAATCGCCGCTCGCAAGGACTATGAAACCGAGACATAAACGCTTCGCCCTTGTCGGCGGCGGCCTCGCCGTGCTTGGGCTAGCCGCCGCCCTCGTGCTCAACGCCTTCCAGAGCAACCTGGTGTTCTTCTTCACTCCGACGCAAATCGCCGCCGGCGAGGCGCCGAAGGGCAAGGCCTTCCGCATCGGCGGCCTGGTCAAGGAAGGCAGCCTGAAACGCCAGCCCGACGGCCTCACCGTGCAGTTCATCGTCACCGACACGGCGAAGGAATTCCCCGTCGCCTACACCGGCATCCTGCCCGATCTCTTCCGCGAGGGCAAAGGCGTCGTGGCGCAGGGCAAGCTCGGCGAAGACGGCCTGTTCACCGCCAGTGAAGTGCTGGCCAAGCACGACGAGAACTACATGCCGCCCGAAGCCCAGCATGCGGTCGATCAGGCGCACAAGGCGGCGAAGACGGTGAAACAATAAATGCGAACCACCAAGACACCAAGGGCGCCAAGGAGCACCAGGAATTTCTTGGTGCAACTTTGTGTCTTGGTGACTTGGTGGTGAAAGCTTTTTTATGATTCCCGAACTCGGCCACTTCGCCCTCATCCTCGCCCTGCTCGTCGCGCTGGTGCAGGGCACCCTGCCGCTGGCCGGCGCGGCGCGTCAAAGCCTGCCCTGGATCGCCGTGGCGCGGCCCGCCGCACAGGCGCAATTTCTCCTCGTCGCCCTCGCCTTCGGCTGCCTGACCTGGGCCTTCGTCAGTCATGACTTCTCGGTCGCGTATGTGGCGCAGCACTCCAACTCGCGCCTGCCGCTCGAATACCGCCTCTCCGGCGTGTGGGGCGGGCACGAGGGATCGCTGCTGCTGTGGCTGTTCATGCTCTCGGGCTGGACGGTCGCGGTGGCCTTCTTCTCGCGCCACCTGCCCGACGCCATGGTGGCGCGCGTACTCGGCGTGCTCGGCCTGATTACCGTCGGCTTTCTCGCCTTCATCCTGCTCACCTCGAATCCCTTCGAGCGCCTGCTGCCGGCAGCAGAGGACGGCCGCGACCTCAACCCGCTGCTGCAGGATCCCGGCCTGATCTTCCATCCGCCGATGCTCTACATGGGCTACGTCGGCTTTTCCATCGCCTTCGCCTTCGCCATCGCCGCGCTGCTTTCCGGCCAGCTCGACGCGGCCTGGGCGCGCTGGTCGCGGCCGTGGACCACGACGGCGTGGGCCTTCCTCACGCTGGGCATCGCGCTCGGCTCCTGGTGGGCCTACTACGAGTTGGGCTGGGGCGGCTGGTGGTTCTGGGATCCGGTGGAGAACGCCTCCTTCATGCCCTGGCTGGTCGGCACGGCGCTGATCCACTCGCTCGCCGTCACCGAGAAGCGCGGCAGCTTCAAGAACTGGACGGTGCTGCTCGCCATCGCCGCCTTCTCGCTGTCGCTGCTCGGCACCTTCCTCGTGCGCTCGGGCGTGCTCACTTCGGTGCACGCCTTCGCCACCGATCCGCGCCGCGGCATCTTCATCCTGATCCTGCTGGCCATCGTCGTCGGCGCCTCGCTGTTTCTCTTCGCCCTGCGCGCACCGAAGGTCGGCCTCGGCGGCCGCTTCGGCCTGGTCTCGCGCGAATCCCTGCTGCTGGTCAACAACGTCCTGCTGATGGTGGCAACCGGCTCGGTGCTGCTCGGCACGCTGTATCCGCTCTTCATCGACGCGCTCGGCCTGGGCAAGCTCTCGGTCGGCCCGCCCTACTTCAACGCCGTGTTCGTGCCGCTGATGGTGCCGCTGCTGATCCTGATGGCTCCCGGCCCGCTGGCGCGCTGGAAGCACGCCGACATGGGGCCGGTGCTGAAGCGGCTCGCGCCGGCCTTTGCCGCCGCGGTGCTGCTCGGCGTCGCCGTGCCCCTGTTCTACGGCGGATGGACGCCGCTCACCGCGCTGGGCGTGCTGCTCGCCGCCTGGATCGCCGGCGGCGCCGGTGTGGCGATCGCCGGGCGTCTGCGCGGCGGCCTCTCCGGCCAGCCGCTCTCCTGGTGGGGCATGCATCTGGCGCACGTCGGCGTCGCCGTATTCGTCATCGGCGTCACGCTGGTATCGTCCTACCAGGAAGAGAAAGATGTGCGCATGGCGCCGGACGACACGGTGACGGTGGGCGGCTACACCTTCCGCTTCGTCGGCGTGCGCAAGGAGGCGGGACCGAACTACCAGGCCATGGTGGGCGAGCTGGAGCTCTCGAGGAACGGCAAGACGCTGCGCACCATGAAGCCCGAGAAGCGCGCCTACCTGACCTCGGCGATGCCCATGACGGAAGCGGCCATCGACACCGGCCTCGCGCGCGACGTGTATGTCTCGCTCGGCGAGCCGATCGACGAGCGCGCCTGGAGCGTGCGGGTGTACTACAAGCCCTTCGTCGACTGGATCTGGGGCGGCTGCCTGCTGATGGCGCTGGGCGGCCTCGTCGCCATCAGCGACCGCCGCTACCGGCTGAAGAAGGCCGCTGCCACCAAGCAGGCAACCCGGGGAGCCGCGGCATGAACCGTTTCCTTCTGCCGCTGGGCATCTTCATCGTGCTGGTGGCCTTCCTCGCCATCGGCCTCAACCTCAATCCGCGCGAGGTGCCCTCGCCGCTGATCGGCAAGCCGGCGCCGGCCTTCGTGCTGCCGCAGCTGCACCAGCCGGAAGCGAGGTTCGCGCCGAAGGATCTGCAGGGCAAGGTCTGGCTGCTCAACGTCTGGGCCTCGTGGTGCGTCTCCTGCCGCCAGGAGCATCCGATCCTGGTCGAGCTGGCGAAGCGGAACATCGTGCCGATCTACGGCCTCAACTACAAGGATCCGCGCGAGGATGCGCTGCGCTGGCTGAAGCAGTTCGGCGATCCCTACGTGCTGTCGATCGCCGACGTCGAGGGCCGCGTCGGCATCGACTACGGCGTCTACGGCGTGCCCGAGACCTACCTCATCGACAAGGCCGGCGTCATCCGCTTCAAGCAGATCGGGCCCGTCACGCAGGACGTGCTGGAGAAGACCATCCTGCCGCTGGTGAAGGAGCTGCAGCAATGACCGCCCGCCTCCTGTTCGTTTTCTGTCTTCTGTCCTCCGCCCTCGGCCCCCTGAACGCCAGGGAGGCCGCGCCCACCGCCGCGGACGTCGCCGTCGAGCGCCGCATGGTGGCGATCTCCGAGGAACTGCGCTGCCTGGTCTGCCAGAACGAATCGCTCGCCGGCTCGCAGGCCGACCTGGCCAAGGACCTGCGCCGCGAGATCCGCGAGCAGATCCAGGCCGGGCGCTCCGACCAGGAAATCCTCGATTTCATGGTCGGCCGCTACGGCGATTTCGTGCGCTACCGGCCGCCGCTGAAGGGCGCCACGCTGCTGCTGTGGTTCGGCCCCTTTCTGCTGCTGATCGCGGGCCTTGCCGGCCTGCTGATGTTCCTGCGCCGCCGCGCCCGGCGGGTCGCCGAAGCCACGCTCAGCGCCGAAGAGCGGAAGAAGGCCGAGGAACTGCTCGGGATAGGCGACCGCGGGAACGGACCATGACGGAATTTCTCATCGCCGCGGCGGCACTGGCCGCTCTCACCCTGCCGTTCCTGATCGTGCCGCTGGTCAGGCAGCGCGCGCCCGGCGCGGCGGCTTCGCGCAATGCCATCAACGCCGGCATCTACCGCGACCAGCTCGCCGAGCTGGAGCGCGATTTCGCCGCCGGCAGCCTGGGCCAGGCGGACTACGAAGAGAGCCGGCGCGAACTGCAGCGCCGCCTGCTGGAGGATGCCGGCGCGGAGGAAACGGAGCTGGCGCAGGCAAGGCCGGCCATGCGCAGCGCGTGGCTGATCGGACTCGGCTTGCCGCTCGCCGCCGCCCTCATCTACTTCACCATCGGCAACCTCTCCGCGCTGTCGCCGGAAAAGCGGCAGCGCTCGCAGATCACCGCGGAGCAGATCGAGGACCTGGTGGCGAAGCTCGCCGAGCGCATGGCGCAGAACCCGGACGCCGACCCCAAGGGCTGGATCATGCTGGCACGCTCCTACAAGGCCATGGGCCGCTACGAGGAAGCCACGCAGGCCTTCGACAAGGCGGGACGGCTGGTCGACGAGGACGCCCACCTGCTGTCCGAATACGCCGAGGCGCTGGCGCTCGCCACCGGCGGTTCGCTGCGCGGCCGTCCGAGCGAGCTGCTGGCGCGCGCCCTCGATCTCGATCCGAATTTCCCCGATGCGCTCGTCCTCGCCGGCACGGCCGCCTATGAGCGCGAGGACTACGCGTCCGCGGCGGCCTACTGGGAACGCCTGCACAAGCAACTGCCGGCGGATTCCGAGGACGCCAAGTCGCTCGCCGAGAGCATCGACAAGGCAAAGGCCGCTGCGCGCAAGCAGAAAAAGCGCTAATCCCCCATGGCCGACATCAGCCGCCGCCAGTTCCTGCGGGGCGATTTCAGGGGCAGGCTGGCCGCTCCGCTCCGTCCGCCCTGGGCGCGGGCCGAACCCGCCTTCCGGGCGGCGTGCACGCGCTGCGCCGAATGCATCGGCGCCTGCCCGCAGCACATCATTGCGGCCGATCAGGAACGGCGGCCTGTCGTCGACTTCAGTCGCGGCGAGTGCACCTTCTGCGGAAAATGCGTCGAGGTCTGCGCGCCGCGCGCGCTCGATCAGATTGGGGGCGAGCCTCCCTGGCGCCTGAAGGCGCGCATCCGCAACGACTGCCTGGCCAGGCAAAACGTCGTCTGCCGCAGCTGCGGCGACGCCTGCCCGGCGCAGGCCATCCGATTTCGGCCGCAGCCGATGGCGGCCGCGCTGCCCGAGGTGGATGAGGCCGGGTGCACGGGCTGCGGCGCCTGCTCCGCCCCCTGCCCGGCGAAGGCCATCAGCCTCGCCTGATCATTTCGCCTCGGCGGCCTCCGCCTCCTGCAGGGTAGTCAGGTAGGCAAGGATGTCCTGGATGTCCTTTTCCGCGATCCGGTTGAGGATGCCGGTGGTGCCTTCATCGTCGTGCGGGCGCTCGCCCTTCAGGTAGGCGTCGACCTGCTTCTTCAGGTAGCTGGTGTACTGCCCGACCAGCATGGGAAACTTGCCGCGGCCCCGCCCGGTGCGGCCGTGGCAGGAAAAGCACTCTTTCTGGTAAACCTTTTTGCCGTTCTCGACGTCGCCCTCCACGCGCGGGATGATCATTACCCTTTCCATCGCCAGCAGGCGGGTAAGCGCATCGTCGGTGTCCTTGAAGTCCGGCGGCCTGGTCGGCAACTGGATGCCGGCGAGGAATTCCGACACCGTTTCGATGTCCTCGTCGGGCAGCTCGCGCTCCTGTGTGTAGGGATACATCGGCAGGTTGATGCGCTTGCGGGCGCGGAAGGACTTCAGCTGGTCCTTGAGATAGGCGGCGCGCTGGCCGGCCAGGCGCGGGTATTCGCCGCGCTTGCCGCCCTGGCCGAACTCGCCGTGGCAGGCGGCGCAGACGCCGTTGATCTCCCGGCCTTTCTCTTCCTCGGCGGAGGGAGCCGGGGCGGCGGTCGGCGCTTCCGCAGCCGGAGGCTGCCTGGCCGAGGCCGGCCTGGCGGGCGCCTGTTTCGGCGGCGCGGCCTGCGCGCCGGCAAAGAGCAGGCCGAGCAGAAGTATCGGAAGAACTCTCATGTCGCAACTCGTCGGCGGGCTTGCATTCTGCGCAAACCGCGACGAGCGCGGCTTGACAGGCGTCAACCGCCGCTTTCGAAACGGAAGGGCACGCTGACGTTGTTTCGCCCCAGCTCGATCTGGACGGTGGCCTGCCACAGCATCCGGCCCGTAACGCAGACCGGCAGGCTGGTTTCGCCGGAATAGCGCCCGTCCGTTGCCGCGGCCAGCGCAAGGCGGTGCATGCCCATGTTCATCTCCACGCCCTGGAAGACGATTTCCGCTCTGGAAGGCTGCGCGCCTTCTACGCGCAAGGCAACGCGCATCGGCCCAGACTTCGGAATCGGTCTCGGCTCGAAGGCCAGTTCGAGGCGGCCGCCGTCGGGCAGCGCGGACCCGCATGCTTCTCGGTCGAGGCGGCATCCCTCCACCAGCGGCAGCGGCACGTCGGCGCGCGGCAGCCACAGCCAGCCGGCCGCGGCAACGGCGAGCATGGCCGCGACGACCGCGACGGGTACATAAAAAACATTTCGGTCACCCGCAGGAAAAACTATGCCGTTCATGGCCTTATTGTCCATAGGCGGCACGCCATTTCCATTTGATATACGTCAATGTTTCGCAAACCCAGCGGAATATAGTGGCTGCGACAATGTGTCGCAGCGTCGGTTTGTCGCGGATTTTTTGCGCTGCAGCCGCGAACCGACGGCACCTTGGATTGCAGCACGGCTTTTTCTTAATGGGAGAATCGCAATGAAAAAGATGACCAAGCGGGCACTGTCCCTGCTGGTCGCGACCGGGGTCGGCCTGACCGCCTCCGTCTCGTGGTCGGCCGAGACCTTGCAGGATGTGTTGAAACGCCGCAACCTGTCGCAGCAGGATCTGCTGGCGGCGGCGAAGACCTACGTGCCGACCGGCAAGCGCGACGAGTTCGTCGCCTTCAGCTCGGGCGGCCAAAGCGGCCAGGTGATCGTCTACGCCGTGCCGTCGATGCGCATCCTCAAGTACATCGGCGTGTTCACCCCCGAGCCCTGGCAGGGCTACGGCTACGACGAAAACTCGAAGGCCGTGCTGGCGCAGGGCAAGATCGACGGCAAGGAGATCACCTGGGGCGACACCCACCACCCGGCGATCTCAGAGACCAACGGCGAATACGACGGCCAGTTCCTCTTCATCAACGACAAGGCCAACCCGCGCCTGGCGGTGATCGACCTGCGCGACTTCGAGACCAAGCAGATCGTCGTCAACCCGATCTTCAAGTCCGAGCACGGCGGCGCCTTCGTCAGCCCGAACACCGACTACGTCATCGAGGCCGCCCAGTACGCCGCACCGCTGGAGAACAAGAAGTTCTACCCGCTCGAGGAGTTCAACGAGAAGTACCGCGGCGGCGTCACCTACTGGAAGTTCGACCGCAAGGAAGGCCGCATCGTGCCGAAGGACTCCTTCTCGATCGAGCTGCCGCCCTACTCGCAGGACCTCTCCGATTTCGGCAAGGGCCCCTCCGACGGCTGGTCGTTCACCAACTCCTTCTGCTCCGAGCGCTATGTCGGCGGCATCGAGAAGGGCCGCCCGCCCTATGAGGCCGGCTGCTCGGCGAAGGACACCGACTACCTGCACGTGATCAACTGGAAGAAGGCCGCCGAGGTCGTCGCCGCCGGCAAGGCGAAGAAGATCAACGGCCACAACGTCATCATGATGGAGACGGCCGTCAAGGAAGGCCTCCTCTTCCTGGTGCCCGAGCCGAAGTCGCCGCACGGCGTCGATGTCACCCCGGACGGCAAGTACATGGTCGTCTCCGGCAAGCTCGACACCCACGTCTCGGTCTACAGCTTCGAGAAGATCCAGGCCGCCATCAAGGCCGGGAAATTCGAGAGCAAGGACCCCTACGGCATCCCGGTGATCGGCATGAAGGAGGCCCTGCACGTGCAGGTGCCGCTCGGCCTGGGCCCGCTGCACACCCAGTACGACTCGAAGGCCTGCGTCGCCTATACCTCGCTTTACGTGGACTCGCAGGTCGCCAAGTGGAACTTCTGCGAAGGCAAGGTGCTCGACAAGATCAGCGTGCACTACAACATCGGCCACCTGATGACCATGGAGGGCGACTCCACCAAGCCGGCCGGCAAGTACCTCGTCGCGCTGAACAAGCTGGCCATCGACCGCTTCGTGCCGGTGGGTCCGCTGCATCCGCAGAACCACCAGCTGATCGACATCAGCAACGACAAGATGCAGTTGCTCTACGACATGCCGCTGCCGCTGGGCGAGCCGCACTACGTCGTCGCCATCGACGCCAAGAAGCTCAAGCCGGGGGTGCGCTACAAGGTCGGCACCGACAGCCGCACCGACAAGCCGCATCCGGGCGCCGTGCGCGCCGGCGAGGAGAAGACCGAGAGGAAGGGCAACAAGGTCACGGTCTGGGGCACGCTGATCCGCTCGCACATCACGCCCGAGACCATCGAGGCGGAAGTGGGCGACGAGGTCACCATCCACCTGACCAACCTCGAGCGCGCCCAGGACGAGACCCACGGCTTCACGGTGTCGACCTACAACCTGCACGCTTCGGTCGAGCCGGGCAAGACGGTGACGGTGAAGTTCAAGGCCGACAAGGAAGGCGTCTACCCCTACTATTGCACGGAGTTCTGCTCGGCGCTGCACCTCGAGATGCAGGGCTACCTCCTGGTCAAGCCGAAGGGCTGGAAGCCGACCAAGACGACGCTCGCCAAGCAGGCCTACACCGAGGACGACTACAAGAAGCAGATCAAGAAGATCGCCGACACCCAGGCGGTGATCGACTCCGTGGTCGGCTACATCACCTCGGTGAACTTCAAGGACTTCCCGGATGTCGTGGCCATGGTCGAGGACGCCACCGATCAGCTGAACAAGATCAAGGACGCCAAGGCCAAGCATGAGGATGCCGCCAAGAAGAAGGACTGGGAGCAGGCCAACCTCTGGGCCGAGCAGGTCTGGCAGTACCAGGTGAAGGCGGCCGACCTCGGCCTGCGCGCCAAGACCTACCTCGAGCAGGCCGGCGCCAAGAAGGTCAAGTAAACCGATCTTCGGCTAGACCCGTTACGGGGGGCATGGCAACATGCTCCCCGTTTTTATCCAAGTTCAGGAGACCGCTATGAAACGCATCACCCTCGCCGCCGTGCTGGCGGGACTGACTTTCGGCGCCGGCCATGCCTTCGCCCTCGACGGCGCCAAGCTCTACCAGGAAAAGACCTGCGTCGCCTGCCACGGCAAAGATGCCAAGAAGCCGCTGACGCCGGCCTACCCGAAGCTCGCCGGACAGAATGCCGCCTACGCCGAGCAGCAGATGAAGGACATCAAGAGCGGGGCGCGGGCCAACGGCCAGAGCGCCGCCATGAAGGGCGTCATGCACCTGGTGAGCGACGCGGAGATCAAGGCCCTCGCCGACTATCTCTCGAAGCTGAAATAACCGGCCTTTACCGGACGGCCGCCTGCGGGCGGCCGTTTCCTGTTGACGCAAGTCAATGTTTCACAGCGGCATCAGTCGGATAATTCAGCCATCTCTAATATTCCATTGCAGGAGAGCGTCATGAAGAAAATCGCATTGGCCCTGACCCTGGCCTTCTCGTCCTCGCTGGCACTGGCCGCCCCGCCGGCGCCCAAGGCCGCCGGCATCGAATCGAAGGACTACCAGTGGGCGAAGATGGAAGGCGAACTGAAGGAGGCGCTGGCCAAGAAGGGCGACGTCAAGCGCGGCCAGGACACCTACGAGATCTGCGGCGCCTGCCACCTGCCGACCGGCGCCGGCCGTTCCGACGGCACCTTCCCGCAGCTTGCCGGCCAGCACAGCACGGTGCTGATCAAGCAGATGGCCGACATCCGCATGGGCCTGCGCGACAACCCGACGATGTATCCCTTCGCAAAGGAAATGACCGACCCGCAGGACCTCGCCGACACCTCGGCCTACATCCAGAGCCTGTGCATCCCGGTCGACCACGGCAAGTACGAGGGGGCGGACGCCGCCAAGCAGATCGCCGCCGGCAAGGCCCTCTACGAGAAGCAGTGCGTCGAGTGCCACGGCAAGAACGGCGAAGGCAACAAGGAGAAGTTCTATCCCGTCATCGCCGGCCAGCACTACAAGTACCTGCTGCGCCAGATGACCGAGATCCGCGACGGCCACCGCCGCAACGCCAACCCGGACATGGTGAAGGTCATCAAGCCCTACACCAACGACCAGCTGGTGGCGATCTCCGCCTACCAGTCCAGCCTCGCCATGCCCGGCGCCATGTGCAAGCCGAAGGCCGGCGGCAAGAAGAAGTAGTTTCGCAGCAACCCTGCCGCCCGCTCGACCGGGCGGCAGGCCCGCCGAACGACCGTCGCGCCGGAGGATGTGCGCCGCAATGGGCGGCGCTCGAGGCAGCAAGCGGCACGATCTGACAGAGAACCAGCATGAACGCGCAAGCCAAACCGAACCTCCTCGTTGCCGCGCTCACCGGCATCGCTCTCGTCGCCATGGTCGCCGCCTATTTCGCGCCGATCTGGTGGGTCTCGCTCACCGCGCCGAACTACCCGAAGGACGCCTTCCCCGACGGCATCCGCATCCACTTCCATTTCGACGGCGTCTACAACGGCTGCAAGGCCGCCGGCAAGGGCAGCCGCATGGCCGAGGAGATCATCCAGAAGGATCTCGCCCACGACGACGAGCGCTACAACCCCGTGCTCGACAAGGAGAAGAAGGTCGACAAGGGCGCCCAGGGCCTCGACTGCGTGCACGAGATGAACACCATCAACCACTACGTCGGCATGTTCCCCATCGCCACCGGCGCGCCGGTGGAAAAGCCGCTGGCGAAGTTCTTCTTCGCTTTTTTCGCCACCATGCTGGCTGCCTTCGCCGTGACGAAGAAGAAGCTGCGCCTCGCCGTGCTCGGCATCGGCTTCGCCGCCACCGCCGCCTGGGTGCTGGTGGACCAGTACGTCCTCGGCCACCTCGACGCCCACATCAAGGAATACATGCGCGAAACGGGCTACTTCTTCCGCGAGCCCGACCGCGTCACGGCCTGGGGCGACAACGTGCGAACGATCACCCACCTCGTCGTCGCCGGACTGATCCTCGCCATGGCGGTGGTGATGGCCGGCGTGGCGAAGCTGCGCAACTTCCAGCTGCTGCTCGCCCTGGTGCCGGCGCTGCTGCCGCTGTTCTTTGTCGTTACCTACGCCGGCTGGCTGTGGTTCTTCGGCCACAACCTGCACCCGTGGGGCGCCTTCACCGTGAAGCCCTTCATGCCGACCGTGTTCGGCGAGGGCAAGGTGGCGCAGTTCTCCACCTACTCCTACCCCTACTGGGGCTACGCGCTGCTGATGCTGATGTTCCTCACGCTGATGCCGGCGCTGCTGATCCGCCGCAAGCAGCTGCGCGAAGGCGCGGCGGAGTAAGCGCCATGCGGCGCCTGCTTGCGCTGCTGGCCCTGCTCTTCGCCGCCGCGGCGGCCGGCGACGGCGAAGGGCCCGCGCGCAAGATCGACCCCTCCGCGCACGGCGGCGTGCGCGCCGACGTCGACCGCCCCAAGCCGGTCTTCCTGCTCTACGAGCGCGACAGGCGCATCCACGGCCTGAAACCCCTCCAGGCGCTCGTCGATGCCGCGCCCGCCGGCACGACCCTGACGCTCCCGCCGGGCAGCTATGCCGGGCCGGTGGTGCTGAGCAAGCCGCTCGTCATCGACGGCGGCGGCCAGGCCGTCGTCGACGCCGGCGGCAAGGGCACGGTGTTCGCGCTGGAGACGAACGACGCCGTGCTGCGCGGACTGACTTTGCGCGGCTCGGGCGACTCGCACGACACCGACGACGCCTGCCTCGACGTGCGCGGCCACCGCAACACCATCGAGCATCTGGTCGTCGAGGACTGCCTGTTCGGCATCGACCTCAAGCAATCCGACAACAACATCGTGCGCGGCAACCGCATTTCCTCCAAGGACCTGCCGCTCGGCGTGCGCGGCGACGCCCTGCGCCTGTGGTACAGCAACGACAACCGCGTCGAGGAAAACGAGATCTCCGACGCGCGCGACATGGTGGCCTGGTACTCGCACGGCAACGTCATCAGCCGCAATGTCGGCCGGCGCAGCCGCTATTCGATCCACTTCATGTTCGCCACCTACAACCTGGTCGAGGAGAACCGCTTCTACGACAACGCGGTCGGCATCTACCTCATGTACACCGAAGGCGTGCACGTCAGGCGCAACCTGATCTCGCACGCCACCGGCGCAACCGGCATGGGCATCGGCTTCAAGGAAGCCTCGGATGCCGTCGTCGAGGGCAACGAGATCATCTATTGCGCCGTCGGCGTGCAGTCCGACCTCTCGCCCTTCCAGCCCGGCACGACGATTGCGTTCCGCGGCAACCGCATTGCCTACAACGGCATCGGCATGCTGTTTACCTCCGAGCTGGGCGGCAACGTCGCCACCGACAACGTCTTCGAAGGCAACCTCACCCACGTCGCCCAGGCCGGCCGCAACACCGGCGGGCTGAACGAATGGCGCGGCAACCACTGGGACGACTACCAGGGCTTCGATCGCAACCGCGACAACGTCGGCGACACGCCCTACGAGCTGCACGCCTTCGCCGACCGCATCTGGATGGAAATCCCGCAAGCGCGCTTCTTCAAGACCTCGCCGGCGCTCGAGCTGCTCGATTTCCTCGAGCGGCTGGCGCCCTTCTCCGCGCCCGATCTCATGCTGAAGGACGAAGCGCCCCGCTTCCGCAAGGCAGAAAGGAAGGCCTCATGAGCCAAGACGAAACACCGGACACTCCCCCGGCCCCGGCCGGCAAGGCGGCCAAGGCCCGGCCGCCCCTCTCACGCAGCCGGCGCCAAGAACTGCGGCGCAAGCTGCTGCGCACCGTGCTGCTCACCGGGGGCGTGGTCGGCGCCGGCCTGTCGGGCTTCCTGCCGCTGATCTACGCGCGCAAGCCGCGCCTGCGTCCTCCCGGTGCACTCGACGAGAAGGATTTCCTCGCCTCGTGCATCAAATGCGGGCAATGCGTGCAGGTCTGCCCGGTCGATGCCATCAAGCTGGCCGATCTCGTCGACGGCGTTGGCGTCGGCGCGCCCTACATCGACGCGCGCACCCAGGCCTGCGACTTCTCCTGCGACGCCGTGCAGTGCATCCTCGCCTGCCCGACCGGCTCGCTCACCTACACCAAGCCGGCCTTTCTCGACGTGCGTCCCGGCGCGCCGCTCGCCGCCAAGCCGATCCTGCTCGCCAAGGAGAACGACCCGGAACCGACGCTCAACCTGGCCGAGCGCATGGGCGTGGCGCGCCTCACCCGGCCTGAAATGTGCCTCGCCATCAAGGGCAAGGGCTTCAAGGGCCCGGCGCGCGGCCACACCTTCCGCGGCAAGATGCGCTACATGCGGATCGACCGCTGGAAGCCGGTCCGCATCGCCGAGGTGCGCTACGAGGTGGCCGAATGCGATCTGTGCGTGCGCGAATGCCCGGTCAAGGGCGCCATCTCCATCGAGACGGTGTACGCCCCGGACGGCTCGCTGCGCAAGTCGCCGGTGGTGCACGAGCCCTGCGTCGGCTGCGGCGTGTGCGAAATGATCTGCCCGACCGAGCCCGGCAGCATCGAGATTGTCCCGCGGGAGGTTTGGAGAACATGATGATCCCGCCCCCCCTCACCCCCCCTCACGGTGGGGAACTTGCCAGCTCGCTGCGCTCACATGAGACGGGCAGCGATTTCATAGCGCGTCGCGAAAGCCGCCTCCGGCGGCGTGCCGTCCGGTCTTGGGACGGCCCGGCGACCGGACTACGGGAGCCATCATGAAAGCGATCCTCATGCGCCGTTTTCTGGAACAGATCCTGGTGATGTTCGGCCGCGAGCCGAAGAAGCCCGAGGCGATCGGCGAAGAGGCGCAGAAGATCCATCTCCTCAAGCGCACCACCAACAAGGAGAAGCTGCAGGCCGCCGCCGCGCACGCCGAGGCGCACATGAGCACCTCGCACAAGTGGCGCAACCGGCGCTGGGTCACCCTGGCGCTGGTCAACCTGTTCTTCGTCTTTTCCTTCCATTACGACATCCAGATCCTGGAAGGTGCGCTCACCGCCTCGCGCTTCATCGGCTTCCACCTGATCGACCTCAACGCCGCGCTGCAAGTCATGCTGGCGCACCGCAACATCATCACCAACCTGCTGATCGGCACCTTCACGGTGCTGGTGCTGTGGATGCTCTTCGGCGGGCGCAGCTTCTGCTCCTGGGTCTGTCCCTACCACCTGCTGGCGGAATGGGCGGAGAAGATCCACCTTTGGCTGGTGCGGGAGAAGCTGGTCACCGACGCGCCGGTCGACCGGCGCCTGCGCACGGTGTTCTGGATCGTCTTCGCCTTCCTCGCCGTGGCCACCGGCTACACGGTGTACGAGGCCATCTCGCCCACCGGCATCGTCTCGCGCGCGCTGATCTACGGGCCGGGCCTGGCGCTGCTGTGGGTGCTGGCGCTGCTGGTGTTCGAGGTATTCTTCTCGCGCCGGGCCTGGTGCCGCTACGCCTGCCCGATCGGGCTCACCTACGGCGTCGTCGGCATCCTCTCGCCGCTACGCATCAAGTACAGCCTGGAGAACTGCTACCACGAAGGCAACTGCCGCAAGGTGTGCCTGGTGCCGCATGTGCTCGACACGGTGATCAAGGGGCGCGCGGTGCACACCGAGGTGCCGATCGGCCCCGACTGCACGCGCTGCGGCCTGTGCGTGGATGTCTGCCCGACCGGCTCGCTGACCTACGACGTGAAGGGGCTGTCCAAGCTGCTGTAGGCGCTTTCCCGCCCGTATAATCCGCCGATCCATGATCCGTTTCCAGAACGTCTCGAAGACCTTCAAGCGCAACCGCGTCCTCGACGGCATCGGCCTCGACATCGGCCTTTCCGAGCGCGTTGCCCTGATCGGCTCCAACGGCGCTGGCAAGACCACGCTGATCCGCTGCCTGCTCGGCGAATACACCCACGAGGGCGCAGTGACGATCGACGGCGCCGCCCCGCGCGCGCAGCGCACCGAGGTGCTGGCGAAGGTCGGCTTCGTGCCGCAGCTGCCGCCGCCGCTGAAGATGCCGGTCGGCCAGCTGATCGGCTTCGCCGCCGCGCTGTGCGGTTCCGACGCACAGCGCATCGCCGCGCTCGCGCTGCGCCTCGGCCTCGACGTCGAGCGCGTGCGCGGCCAGCCCTTCGTCAAGCTCTCCGGCGGCCAGAAGCAGAAGATCCTCATCGCCATCGCGCTGGGGCGCGACGCCGGGCTGCTCATCATGGACGAGCCGGCCGCCAACCTCGACCCGGAGGCGCGCAAGATCTTCTTCGAGCTGCTCGCCGAGCGGCAGGACGACTGCACCATGCTCATCTCCAGCCACCGCCTCAACGAGGTGGCGGCGCTGGTGAATCGCGTCGTCGAGCTGGACATGGGCCGCGTGGTGCTCGACGACCGCGTCGCCGACGACGTCTCGCTCGCCGGGCTGCTCGACTGCCGCATCCGCGTCAAGCGCGCCGAGCCGGCCTTTGCCAAGGCGCTCGCCGCCTGGGATTTCCGTTCTTCCGCCGACGGGCTCGAATGGGCGGGCGAGGTGGCCGGTCCCGACCGCCTGCGCTTCCTCGGCATGACCAGCCGCTACGTCGCGCTGATCGCCGACCTCTCGCTCGCGGAAACGGAAAAAGTCAGCCTGCGGGAGACGGCGTGACGATGGGCCGGCGGCACTTCCTGTATCTCGGCGGCGGCATGCTCATCGGCGCCGCCCTCGGCTGCGACCGCGAGGCGGGAACATGGCCGCCCGGCATGCAGCCGATCAAGTGGGACCGCGACACCTGCGCGCGCTGCAACATGGTGATTTCCGACCCGCGCTTCGCCGCCGAGATGCGCGGCGGCGAGAAGAACACGGTGTTCAAGTTCGACGACATCGGCTGCCTGGTGTTCTGGCAGCGCGACAAGGCGGCGCAGTATCCGTGGATGGCCGACCCCGCGACGCGCATGTGGGTGGCCGACTCCGCCGACATGAGCGGCGCCAGCTGGCTCGACCCGCGCCAGGCGCGCTACCTCGGCGGCCGCCTCTCGCCGATGGGCTACAACTTCGCCGCGGTGCGCGATGCCCCGAAGGAAATCCCCTTGGGGGACGCCGTGTCTGGCGGACTGACTTTTGAAGCGATGCGAGCGCAAATCCTCGCCAAAGGCAAATGAAAGAACTCTGGCTCACCGCGAAACTGGACATCGTCGAATCGCTGCGCGCGCGCTGGTTCCTCATCTACTGCCTGATCTTCGGCGGCCTGGTGGCGCTGCTGTTCGTCTTCGGCCTGACCGAGTCGCGCGTGCTCGGCTTCATCGGCCTGTCGCGGCTCCTCGTCACCTTCATCCAGCTGACCATGGCCATCCTGCCGATCTTCGTGCTGATCACCACGGTGCGCTCGGTGGCGGGCGACCGCGAGGCCGGCGTCTTCGAGTACCTGCTATCCCTGCCGGTCGGCCTCGGCGCCTGGTTCTGGGGGAAAATCGTCGGCCGCTATCTGGTCATCTTCCTGCCGGTGTTCGCCGCCATGGCCGGCGCCGTGCTGTGGGCGTTGATTCGCGGCATCGAGGTGCCCTGGGGCATGTTCGGCTACTACACCCTGCTGCTCGCCACCATGGGCTGGTGCTTCCTCGGCATCGGCATGCTGGTCTCGGCGCTCGCCCGCAGCACCGATGTCGCGCAAGGCCTGGCCTTCATGGTGTGGCTGACGCTGCTGCTGTTCCTCGACCTCATCCTGCTCGGCGTCATGATCCAGGGCCAGGTGGCGCCGGAAGTGGCGGTGGGCATCGCCCTGGCCAACCCGCTGCAGGTGTTCCGCACCGCCGCGCTGGCCCTGTTCGACCCGCAGCTCATCGTGCTCGGCCCCTCGGCCTTCGTCATCCTCGACACCTTCGGCGCCGCCGGCTACAAGGTCTTCGCCGTGCTCTATCCGACCGCCCTCGGCGCGCTGGCCGCCGCAGCCGGCTACCTCGTCTTCCGCCGCGGCGATCTCCCCTGATGCGATTCTTCCTGCTGATCGCCTGCCTCGTCGCGGCGCCGGCCTGGGCGCAATCATCGGCCGCGCTCTTCGCCGCCACCCTGCACGACTTCGACGACAGGCCCTTCGCCTTCGAGCAGCTGCGCGGCAAGCCGCTCATCGTCAACTTCTGGGCGCGCTGGTGCGGGCCCTGCCGCAAGGAAATTCCCGAACTCGCCGCCGCCCACGACAAGTACGGCAAGCGCGGCCTGGTCGTCGTCGGCATCGCGCTCGACGACAAGGTCGAAGCCACGAAGGATTTCGCCAAGGCCTACGAGATGCGCTACACCGGGCTGCTGGCCAAGGAAGGCGGCATCGCCCTGATGCAGGCGACCGGCAACGCCAAGGCGGTGGTGCCCTTCACCCTGGTCATCGACCGCCAGGGCAAGGTCATCGGCAGTAAACTGGGCGCCATGAACCACGCCGAAATCGAAGCCGCCGCCAGCCAGCTCCTGGGAGCGAAATGATGCCGCCGCCCGTCGAACCGACGCTCGCCGCCTTCCCCAACCCCTTCATCCGCTACATTGCGGCAACGCGCCCGCCTTTCCTGAGCGTCACCTTCGCCGCCTGCCTCGTCGGGCTGGCCACGGCGGCGCTGGACGGCGCCATGCTGCGCCCGGCGGCGGCCTTCTTCACGGTGTTCTTCGCCCTGGTGGCGCATGCCGGCATCAACGTGCTCAACGATTACTACGATGCCTTGAACGGCAGCGACGCCGCCAACACCGAGCGCCAGTTCCCCTTCACCGGCGGCAGCCGCTTCATCCAGAACGGCGTGCTGAGCCTGCGCGCGGCCGGCGTTTTCGGCTATGCCCTGCTCGCCGCGGTGATCCCGGCCGGGCTGTGGCTGGCGTGGACCTCCGCCGACGGCCTCATCGCCATCGGCCTGGCGGGCATGTTCGTCGGCTGGGCCTACTCGGCGCCGCCGTTCAAGCTGATGAGCCGCGGCCTGGGCGAGGCGGCGGTGGCCTGCGGCTGGCTGATCGTCGTCGTCGGCGCCGACTACGTGCAGCGCGGCGCCTTCTCGGCGCTGCCCTTCGTCGCCGGCCTGCCCTATGCGCTGCACGTCGCCAACGTGCTCTACATCAACCAGTTCCCCGACTACCGGGCCGACGCCGCCACCGGCAAGCGCAACTGGGTGGTGCGGCTCGGGCCGCAGCGCGCGCGCTATGGTTATCCCTTAGTGGTCGGCATTGCCTACGGCTGGCTGCTCGGCGCCGTGGCGCTCGGCGCGCTGCCGTGGACGGCGCTGCTCGCCCTCGCCACGCTGGCGCCGGCGCTCGGCGCGACCAAGGGCCTGCTGGCCCATGCCGCCGAGCCGCGCCGACTCGTGCCGGCCATCCGCGCCACCATCGGCGCGGCGATGCTGCACGGCATCCTGCTCGCCGTCGGCCTCGCCGCCGCGCGACTCGTCTGAACACCGCGATGGCCGCCTACCTCATCGGCCACATCACCATCAAGGACCCGCGGAAGTGGGAGGCCTACCGCAGCCAGGTGCCGGCGACGCTGGAACCCTGGCGCGCCGAGCTGGTGTTCCGCGGCCGCGCCTTCGCCGTGCTCGGCGGCAACCACGCGCACAGCGACACCGTGGTGATCCGCTTCCCCGACCCCGCCGCCCTGCGCGCCTGGTTCGACTCGCCGGCCTACCAGGCGCTGATCCCCCTGCGCGAGCAGGCGGCCGAGGTCACCCTGATCGGCTACGAGGCCTGAGCCGAAAAAAAGTCAGTCTGCGCAGGACGGCGGGAAGCTCAATCCCGCCTCAATATCATGGGGCTACCCAAGCGCCGTAGTTACAAATATTCCTTGACCGGATGATTTTTTGTACCAACAATAATTCTTGTGGAAATCGAGTTCGACCCTGACAAGCGCGACAGGGCATATGCCGAAAGAGGTTTGGATTTCGCCCGCGCCGGAGAGGTGTTCGCCGGCCGGCACTTCACGGCCGAGGATCCCCGCGAGGACTACAGCGAACCGCGTTACATCGCGGTCGGAGAGCCGGATGACCGGATGGTGGTCATGGTCTGGACTCCCCGCGGCGAGGCCCGCCGCATCATCAGCATGAGGAAAGCCAATGAACGTGAAAAAGCACGCTACGCCCGCCGGGTGGGTTGACCCGGACGACGCGCCGGAATTGACCGACGAATTTTTCGAGCGGGCCGACGAATACGTTGGCGACAAGCTGGTTCGCCGTGGCCGCCCGAGGGCACAAAGCCCGAAGCTGGCCCTGACGGTCCGCTACGATGCGGATATCGTCGAAGCCTTCCGCGCCACCGGCAAGGGCTGGCAAACACGCATGAACGCGGCCCTGAAGGACTGGCTCAAGACACACTCTCCAACGTGAACCGCTGGAATCGTCCCCAAGGAAACGTGATCGATTCATCATCCCGGTCCGATGGTACCGGCCTTTTCATCGACGTTCCCCTTCCATGAGATAGTGCCTTCACTGCGATGGCGCCGGCCTGATCCACAAGCTGATGAAACAGGCGGGGCTGAAGTGAAAGGAGCAGGAAGATGAAATATCCGATCGCAATCGAACCGGGCGACGACAAGCACGCTTACGGGGTCGTCGTACCCGATCTGCCGGGCTGCTTTTCGGCCGGCGACACGCTGGACGAAGCGCTGAACAACGCCCGCGAGGCCATCGAGCTGTGGCTGGAAACCGTGATCGACGACGGCGGCGCGGTACCCGAGCCGCGCGCGCTGGCCGAACACCAGAAGAAAAAAGAGTTCAAGGGCTGGGTGTGGGCCGTGGTGGCCGTCGATCTCGCCCAGATCTCCGACAAGGCCGAGCGCGTGAACATCACCCTGCCCTCCCGCCTGCGTTCAGGCGACTACTTCCAGGCCGCGTTTCTGCACCAGATGCAGCAGCTTCAAGGCCGTGCCTGTGGGACGCTTCTGGCCGATCTCCCACTTCTGGACGGTCGAGAGGCTGGTGTTCAGTAGGCGCGCGAAGACAGCCTGGCTGACATGCGAGGCCTCGCGAATCTTCTTGATCTGATCCGGCTGCAGTGGTTCGACCGGCGGCAGGCACAGCTGGTCAAACTCACGCAGCGTGACCTGATCGATCGCGCCAGCCTTGTGCAGACCCTTAGCCGTCTCATGTACGGCTTCGAGAATGGGAGATTTCGTCTTACGCATCGCATTCCACCTCAATCAGTTCGCCCGCCTGCTTGGCTTTCGTGACCGCCTGCGCGGTCAGCGACAACAAGTGAGCCGCCAACTTCTTCAATGCTTCCTCTTCGTCCCTGTCGATGTTGCTGCGCTCGTTCTTCGGGAAGCCATACACGAAGACCCAGCGATTGCCCTTGTTGGTGGCGACAAGCGTCCGGTATCCGCCGCTCTTTCCTTGGCCGGAACGCGCAATCCGTTTCTTGAACAGCCCGCCACCAAGGTCAGCATCAAACAGCCCGTTGACCATTTCACGGACGGCATCGCAGAGGGCGGGGGTGGTTAGTCCTTGCTTGCGCGCCCAGCGGTCAAACCACCGGGTCTTGTATATCACCATGCCCCGTCTCCTTCGCCCTATTGTATAGCACTAAGTGCTATGAACGTGCAAGCTGAGTTTCCAGCACATGCAGTTTCCTTCAACGCTATAACCATGCGAAGGCCGCGCCTGCTCCTGACGAACTTTGTCGCAAGGGTTGCGCGATATTCTCGAAATAACTAAGTCTCGTTGAGACCTGTGCACAGGGGCCGGCAGTGTGAGTTTGCCGTTTTGAAAAGCCGCCATTTGCCTAGACCACCTAGGCCTTCGTCTGCAGAGGAGCCTACACCGGCCTTAGGAAGCTTGTCCTGCCAACGGCCGCAAAGCCGATCAGCGGGAGTTGGCCCTGACGCCAGACAGGGTCTCATTCGGGCGATATCTCCTACTCGCCGTGTCCCGGAGACTGACTTTTTTCCGGCCCGTCGGCGCGTTCGGGGAACGGGTTGTCCTTCCGGCGGGAGGCTGTTTTTTGCCGGCGTCATGGCGGGATTTTGACTGCGCCGGGCCGCGAGGTGGACGAAAAAAAGGCCGCGACCGGCGCTGCCGGCCGCGGCCCTCCGTCCTGACGCGAAAGGACGTGCTTACTTCTTCGGCATGTGGCCGACGAAGGTGTTCTCCACCAGCGGCTTGGCGTCCACCTGCGGCACGTGGCAGGTGTTGCACTGGTAGCGGTCCATGGTCACCATCTTCTTGCCGGCGTCGAGGTGGCTGTCGCCGAGCCTGGGCGCGTTCTTCTTCTGGTAGCTGTCCAGGCTGTGGCACTCCATGCACTGGTTCTCGGCGACGGTGATCTCGTCGAAGTTGTCGACGGCGTGCGGCACCAGCGGCGGCTGGGTGCTGAAGGTGCGGTCGATCGGCTTCTGCAGGCCGGGCTTCTTGCCCACATAAACCTTGTTCTCGACCGGCGCCTGGTCGGCCGCCGCCGTGTCCGCGCCGCGCAGCGTGGCCACGCCGCCGAACTGCGTGCAACCGAATGCCGCGGCGGCGAGCGCCGCGGCCAGAATCATCGTGACGGACGTTTTCATGATCGTCTCCTTCGCGTCAAATGTTGATCGAACCTGTCTTCCTGCATTCACGCCGCCGGGGACATGGTGCTGGCCGGCGGCGATACCTTTTCAACCTTGTTGCCGAAGCGCGTGCCGAAGGCGAACACATCCTTCGCGCAGACGTCGATGCAGCGGCCGCAGTTGGTGCAATTGCCCGCCAGGATCACCGGACCCGCGCCCTCCACGCCTTTCAGGGCGGGCCGGATCACCTGGGGTTCCGGGCAAACCACGAAACAGTCCATGCAGTCGTTGCAGGCGCTGCGGCGGATGGCCGCCGGCCGGAACAGGCTGACCCTGCCGAGCAGGCCGTAGAAGGCGCCCATCGGGCAGAGCCGCCCGCACCAGCCGTCCTGCATGACGAACAGCTCGAGCAGGAAGATCGCCAAAATCACCGCCCAGGCGGCGCCGAGGCCGAAGATCAGGCCGCGGTGGAATATCGACACCGGGTTCACCAGCTCCCAGGCCAGCGTGCCGGTAGCCGCCGCCAGCACCAGGGTCATGGCGAGGATCCAGTACCGCGTCTTGCGCGAGATGTGCGCGCCGCCCTTGATGCCGAGGCGGCTGCGCAGCCAGGCCGCGGCGTCGGTGACCATGTTCACCGGGCAGGCCCAGGAGCAGAACACGCGGCCGCCCACCAGGGCATAGAAAACTAGCACGACCGCCACGCCGACGAAGGCCTTGGTCTCCGGCAGGTGCCGCGTCAGCAGCGACTGCAGCAGCACGAAGGGATCGGTGAGCGGCAGGACATCCAGCGTGTAGCTGAAGCTCAGGTTGCCCTTGACGATCCACACGCCGGCCAGCGGCCCGAGCAGGAACAGGGCGAGGATGGAGAGCTGCGAAGCGCGCCGCAGGAGCAGCCACTTGTGCGCGCGCAGCCAGCCCTTGGCTTGAATGGCGTCGCGGCCGGCCGTGCTCACAGTTTCCCTCCCTGCAGCGCGCGCGGCACGGCCGGTTGTGCGCCGGGCGCGGCGGGCGGCGCCTCGTTCGGCAGGAGGCCCTTGCCCGATTCGTAGCGCAGGCCTTCCGGCAGGTTGTACTGGTGCGGCGCGTCGGGCGCCACCAGGCTGCCGCCGGCCTTCTGCTGCTCGACCCAGCCGAGGCGGTAGTGCTTGCCCGGCTCGCCCTTGGCCAGCTCGGTCGGATAGACCTTGATCGCCGCCACTTCGAGCGGGCAGGCCTTCTCGCACTTGCCGCAGCCGGTGCAGGCGTCGGAATGCACGACGGGGATGAACAGGGCGTGCTTGCCGGTGCGCGCGTTGAGCTGCTGCTCCAGCGTGATGGCCTTGTCGATGACCGGGCAGACGCGGTAGCAGATGTCGCAGCGCAGGCCCAGGAAGTTGAGGCAGTTCTCCTGGTCCACCAGCACCGCCAGGCCCATCTTCGCCTTGTTGATGTCGGTGAGCTTGTGATCCAGCGCGCCGGTCGGGCAGGCCTTGATGCAGGGGATGTCCTCGCACATCTCGCAAGGCAACTGCCGCGCGACGAAGTAGGGCGTGCCGGTGGCGACCGGCTCTTCCGGCCTGGCGAGGCTGAGGATGTCGTAGGGGCAGTCGCGCACGCACAGGCCGCAGCGGATGCAGGCGCCGAGGAAGTCCGCCTCCTTCAGCGCACCGGGCGGGCGCACCGCCAGCGGCGGCAGCGCCTTGGCCTGCTTGGCGTAGAGGCCGATGCCGAGCCCTAGCAGCCCGACGCCGCAGGCGACGCGGGCGGACTCGAAGAGGAACTGCCGCCGCGCTTTCGATGCGGCGGGAGCCTTCGGCGTTGTGCTGTCCATCATGCCTGTCAGGGTGCGTTACCGGCGGGCGGCCCGGAGGAGGAGGAAGATAGGCCACCCGCCGTCACGCGCTCCCTGATGCCTAGTCGGATCAAGCCTTGACGATCTTCACCGCGCACTTCTTGAAGTCCGTCTCTTTCGAGATCGGGCAGGTGGCGTCGAGCGTCAGCTTGTTCACCAGGCGGTGCTCGTCGAAGAACGGGATGAAGACCAGCCCTTCCGGCATCTTGTTGCGCCCGCGGGTATTCACGCGCAGGGCGATCTCGCCGCGGCGGGTGACGGCCTTGACCGGGTCGCCGTGCTTCATGCCGCGCTTCTCCGCGTCCTTCGGGTGCATCCACACCACCGCGTCGGGGAAGGCGCGGTAGAGCTCGGGCACGCGCCGCGTCATGGTGCCGGTGTGCCAGTGCTCGAGCACGCGGCCGGTGCACAGCCACAGGTCGTACTCGGCGTCCGGCTGCTCGGCGGCGGGCTGGTAGGGCAGGGCGAAGATCACCGCCTTGCCGTCCGGCTTGCCGTAGAACTTGACGCCCTCGCCGGCCTTGACGTAGGGATCGTAGCCCTCGCGGTAGCGCCACAGGGTTTCCTTGCCGTTCACCACCGGCCAGCGCAGGCCGCGCACCTTGTGGTAATGGTCGAACTCGCCGAGGTCCTTGCCCTTGCCCATGCCGAAGTTGCGGTACTCCTCGAACAGGCCCTTCTGCACGTAGTAGCCGAACACCTCGGTCTCGTCGTTGGTGTAGCCGGCCCAGGCGTGGGCATTGGTCTTGGCCGCCTCGGCCTTGTCGAACTTGTTCACCTGGCCGTTGGCGTAGAGCACCTCGTAGAGGGTCTTGCCCTTGTAGTCGGGGTTCTTGTCGAGGAAGTCGGCCGGCCACACCTCCTCGGTCCTGAAGCGCTTGGAGAACTCCATGTACTGCCACAGGTCGCTCTTCGCCTCGCCCGGCGCCTTCACCTGCTGGCGCCAGAACTGGCCGCGGCGCTCGGCGTTGCCGTAGGCGCCTTCCTTCTCCATCCACATGGCGGACGGCAGGATCAGGTCGGCGGCCATGGCCGAGACAGTCGGATAGGCGTCGGAGACGACGGTGAAGCACTTCGGGTTGCGCCAGCCGGGATAGATCTCGCCATTGACGTTCGGGCCGGCCTGCATGTTGTTGGTGGTGGTGGTCCACAGGAAGCCGATCTTGCCGTCCTTGGCCATGCGCGACTGCAGCACGGCGTGGTAGCCGACGCGCTCGGAAATGGTGCCGGCCGGCACCTTCCAGATCTTCTCGGCGGCGGCGCGGTGCTGCGGGTTCATCACCACCATGTCGGCGGGCAGGCGGTGGGCGAAGGTGCCAACCTCGCGCGCCGTGCCGCAGGCGGAGGGCTGGCCTGTCAGCGAGAAGGGGCTGTTGCCCGGCTCGGAGATCTTGCCCACCAGCAGGTGCACGTTGTAGATCATGTTGTTCACCCAGGTGCCACGGGTGTGCTGGTTGAAGCCCATGGTCCAGTAGGAAGTGACCTTGGTCTTCGGGTCGGCGTACACCTTCGCCAGCGCCTCCAGCTTGTCCTTCGGCAGGCCGGTGAGCTGCGCGGTGTAGTCCAGCGTGTAGGTGGACACGAACTGCTTGAACTCGTCGAAGGTGATCGGCGAGGAGGCCATCGGGTTGCCCTTCGGCTTGCCGTCCGGGCCGGGGTAGCCGTTGTTGCCGGCCGCCTGCTCGAGCGGATGGTTCGGGCGCAGGCCGTAGCCGATGTCGGTGACGCCCTTGTGGAAGTTGACGTTCTTCTTGACGAAATCCTGGTTCACCGCCTTGTTCTGGATGATGTAGTTGCAGATGTAGTTGAGGATCGCCAGGTCGGTCTGCGGCTTGAAGATCAGTTCCATGTCCGCCACTTCGCAGGAGCGGTGCGAGAAGGTCGACAGCGTGTATACCTTGACGTGCTTGGCCGTCAGGCGGCGGTTGTTGATGCGCGACCAGAGGATCGGGTGCATCTCCGCCATGTTGGAGCCCCACAGCACGAAGGCGTCGGCGTGCTCGGCGTCGTCGTAGCAGCCCATCGGCTCGTCGGCGCCGAAGGTGCGGATGAAGCCGAACACGGCGGAGGCCATGCAGTGGCGCGCGTTGGGGTCGATGCTGTTGGAGCGGAAGCCGGCCTTCATCAGCTTGTTGGCGGCGTAGCCTTCCCAGATGGTCCACTGGCCGGAGCCGAACATGGCGACGCCGAAGGGGCCCTGCTCGGGGTTCTTCATGGTCGCCTTGACCTTCTCGGCCATGATGTCGAAGGCGCGGTCCCAGCTGACCGGGGCGAACTCGCCGTTCTTGTCGAACTGGCCGTCCTTCATGCGCAAGAGCGGCGTGGTGAGGCGGTCCTTGCCGTACTGGATCTTGGCCAGGAAGTAGCCCTTGACGCAGTTGAGGCCCTTGTTGACCGGCGCGTCCGGGTCGCCCTGGGTGGCGACGACGCGGCCGTCCTTGACGCCGACCAGCACGCCGCAGCCGGTGCCGCAGTAGCGGCACACGCCCTTGTCCCAGCGCAGGCCGTCGGCGCCCTGCGCCTGGGCCTGCGCAGCGGCAGGCAGTGAGATGCCGGCGGCGGCAGCGGCGGCAGCGGCCGCATTCGCCTTGATGAAGTCGCGACGCGTCATAGTGGTCATGTCAGGCCTCCTTCTGAGGATCGGATTCGAATTGATGGAAAACCATGGCGGCCGACATCACTCCGTCCATCAGGTTGATGCGGTCGAAGGTGCCGGCGGTCTCGCCGTCGGTGTCGGTTTCGATGGTGACGACGAGCCGGCCGTCGTCCGTGGCGGCGTGGATTTCCACGCCGGGGATACGTTCGAGCTGGCCGCGCACCGACACGAGCTCGGTCGGTTTCGCGTGCACGATGATGCTGGAGATGTTCATGCTGCTTGCGGAGAAAACATGCCGCCGGTCAGGAATTGAATGCCATGCTAATCCCGCGGGTATTCGGGATGTATTGATAAATGTCAATTTTTTGAACGAATCTCCTTTGCGTGCGCATTCAATGCCGGCCTCGGACGGCTTGCGCGCCGGAATGCCCGCGGCGTCCGCGTGATACAGTTTCGCCGACTGAATTCGTCAAGCTTTTCGTCCGAACGACATCGCCGCCCCGAAGATGAAGACCCGACACGCCAGGCCCGCGCCGCCGGCCGGACGATGGGCATGAGCCACAAGCGCGCCTGGCTGACGGTCGAGTCGATGAACCGCCGCTTCCGCCGGCCGAAGGGAGTCGTCATGCAAATGAGCTTCGTGCGCCGGGCGCTGGCCGCGCTGGCGCTGTTCCTGTCCGCACTGGCCGCCGCGCAGGAGGCGCCCAACGTCGCCGTCGCCGCCAACATGAGCGCGGCGATGCCGGCCATCGTAGAGGCCTTCGCCAAGGCCGGCGGCGGCAGCGTGAAGATCGCCTACGGCTCCTCGGGCAACTTCCGCCGGCAGATCGCGCAGGGCGCACCCTTCCAGCTGTTCCTCTCCGCCGACGAGGCATTCGCCGAGGCGCTGGCGAAGGAAGACCATGCCGAGAGCGCCGGCGCGGTGTACGCCGTCGGCCGCCTCGCCTTCTACGTGCCGCAGGGTTCGCCCGTCGCCATCGACAACCGGCTGAAGGACCTCGGCGCGGCGGCGGCCGACGGCCGACTGAAGCGCCTCGCCATCGCCAATCCCGAACTCGCGCCCTACGGCCACGCCGCGCGCGAGGCGCTGACGCACGCCGGCCTGTGGGAAGCCGTGAAGGGGAAACTCGTGCTCGGCAAGAACGTCGGCCAGACGGCGCGCTTCCTCGCCACCGGCGAGGCGCAGGCCGGCTTCATTCCGCTGGCGCTCGCCGCCGGCCCGGAATTGAAAGCGCGCGGCGCCTGGGCGACGGTGCCGGAATCCTGGCATGCGCCGCTGCGCCAGCGCATGGTGCTGATCAAGGGCGCCGGCGAGACGGCGCGGCGCTTTTACGACTTCCTGCTCGGCCCGCAGGCGCAGGCGCTGCTGCGCCGGCACGGCTACGCCCCGCCGTAAATGGACTGGGCGGCCTGGACGCTTTCGCTCAAGCTGGCGGCGGCGACGACGCTGCTGCTGCTGCCGCTCGCCGTGCTGATCGCGCGGCCGCTGCTGACGATGCGCCCCGCGGGCCGCCTGGTGGCGGAGGGCCTCGTCGCCCTGCCGCTGGTGCTGCCGCCGACCGTGCTCGGCTTCTATTTGCTGGTCACCTTCGGCCAGAATGCCGTTCTCGGCGAACTGTATCGCGGCCTCACCGGTCGCAGCCTGGTGTTCACCTTCGACGGCCTGCTCCTCGCCTCGCTCGTCTTCAACCTGCCCTTCGCCGTGCAGCCGGTGCAGCGCGCGCTGGAAGCCATCCCGCGCGAGGTGCGCGAGGCGGCCTGGTGCTGCGGCCTGACGCGCTGGCAGACGCTGTGGAAGATCGAGCTGCCGCTGGCCTGGCCGGGCCTGCTCACCGCCATCGTGCTGACCTTCGCCCACACCCTCGGCGAATTCGGCGTGGTGCTGATGATCGGCGGCAACATTCCGGCGGAGACGCGCACCGTCTCCATCGCCATCTACGACCACGTGCAGGCCTTCGAGGACCGCGCGGCGGGCATCCTCTCCGCGATGCTGGTGGCGTTCTCCTTCGCGGCAATCGTGCTGATCCAGTTCCTCACTCACCGCATCGGCAGGAAGGAACAATGAGTACGAGCGGACTCCAGGTCAGCCTGCGCCAGCGCGCGCCGATCCCGCTCGCGGCCGAGCTCGACTGCGCGCCGGGAGAGCTGCTGGCGCTGGTCGGGCCTTCCGGCAGCGGCAAGTCCACGATCCTGCGCTGCATCGCCGGGCTGCACGCCGCGGCGGAAGGCGCCATCCATTGCAACGGCGAGGCCTGGTTCGACGCCGCCGGCCGCATCGACCGGCCGGTGCAGGCGCGCCGCATCGGCTTCGTCTTCCAGAACTACGGACTTTTCCCGCACCTCTCCGCGCTGGAGAACGTCGCCGCCGCCCTGGGCGGACTGACTTTTGCCGAGCGCACGGCGCGGGCGCGCGAACTGCTCGCGCGCGTGCACCTCGACGGCCTGGAGCAGCGCAAGCCGGCCGCACTCTCCGGCGGCCAGCAGCAGCGCGTCGCCGTCGCCCGCGCCCTGGCGCGCGACCCCGCCGTGCTGCTGCTCGACGAGCCCTTCTCGGCGGTGGACCAGGTGACGCGGCGCAAGCTGCAGCAGGAACTGGCGCGCCTGCGCGCCGAGCTCGACATCCCGATGCTGCTGGTGACGCACGACCTCGACGAGGCGCGCATGCTGGCCGACCGCATGGTGATCCTGCACAGGGGAAAGACGCTGCAGGCCGGCACGCCCGACGAGGTGATGACGCGGCCGGCCAGCGCGGCCATCGCGCGCCTGGTCGGACTGCACAATCTGTTCGAAGGCACGCTGGTCGAAGACGGCGGCGCGCTCAGGCTGGCCTGGCTCGGCCACCGGATCGAGGTGGCGCGCGTGGACGGCCGGGCGGGCGAGCGCATGAACTGGGTGATTCCCTCCGAAGGCGTGCTGCTGCACCGGCAAGACCGCCCCTCGCGCGGCGAAGCCGAGAATCCGGTTTCCGGCTTCGTGCAGGACTGCCTGCGCCTCGGCCCCTTTACCCAGTTGCGCCTGGTCCCGGAGGGCTGCGCCGAGCCGATCGCCTTTTCCGTGCCGACCCACGTCGTCGCGCGCAACGGCATCGCGCCCGGCGTGCGCGCCCGCGTCACCCTGCGCGCAGAGAGCATCCACCTCATGCCCTGGGAAGCGCCGTCCTGCGGGGACTGACTTTTGCCGATCGGCATCCTGTACACTGTGGCTTGTCCGGGATCGCCTGCCTCTGTCTGACTCGCCGAATCGGCCGCCGCCATCCGATGCCAAAAATCTATCGCTGCCCGAAGTGCGACGCCCGTTACGACCCGCCGCTCGACGCGGCGTCGGCATGTCCCGGCTGCGGCATCTGGTTTCAGAAGTGGCTGCGGCAGGAAGGATTCGGGGGCGGCCCAGCCGAGGCACCCGCCGGGGTGTTCGTTCCGGCGCCCGACGCCGAAGTCGGTGCGGCGACGTTCTATGGCCGCCTGGCGGCGTTCGTGCTGCTGGCGCTCTGGAGTTTCCGGCTGGCCGGCTACGATTACCGGGTCGCCGAGATCAACGCTTCGTTCATGCACGCCATCCTGCTGCCGATCCACGAGGCCGGCCATGTCTTCCTGATGCCGTTCGGCGAGTTCATGACGGTGCTGGGCGGCAGCCTGTTCCAGCTCGCCCTGCCGCTGGGCATCGGCGCGGCGTTTCTCCTGCGACAGAACGACCGCTTCGGGGCGGCCCTCTGCGTGTGGTGGGCGGGCGCCAGCCTGGTCGATCTGTCGCCCTACATCTGGGACGCGCTGAATCCGCAGATGGTCCTCCTCGGCGGCAGGACGGGGGAGGACGGCCCGCACGACTGGATCTATCTGCTCGAGCGCTTCGGCCTGTTGCACCGCGCGCACGGGCTGGGCGCGACCGCGCACCACCTCGGCGTGCTGGTGATGTTCGGCGGCCTGGCGTGGTGCGCGCCGTGGCTGCTGAGGCACTGGAAAGCCCTGCGCGGACGCGATGCGCCGTCTCGGGCAGACTGACTTTTCTCAGAAGCGCTCGTCCTCGCGCAAATAGCGCCACGCGCCGCCCGGCAGGTCGCCGAGCTTGACGCTGCCGATGCGGATGCGCTTCAAGCCCGTCACCTTGAGGCCGACCAGCTCGCACATGCGGCGGATCTGGCGCTTCTTGCCTTCGCGCAGCACGAAGCGCAGCTGATCCTCGTTCTGCCAGCTGACCTTGGCCGGCTTGAGCGCCTGGCCGTCGAGCGAGAGGCCGTGGTTGAGCCGCTTGAGGCCCTGCGCGTCGAGCCGGCCTTCGACGCGCACCAGATATTCCTTCTCGATGCGCGAGTCCTCGCCGATGAGCAATTTCGCGATGCGCCCGTCCTGGGTGAACACCAGCAGGCCGGTGGAGTCGATGTCCAGGCGCCCGGCCGGGGCGAGACCCTTGAGCTGCGCCGGGTCGAAGCGCTGCGGCGAGCGGTCGCCGGCGTGGCGGCTGGCGGCGGCGATCAGCGTCACCGCCGGCTTGTAGCCCGGCTCGGCCTGGCCGGAGACGTAGCCGACCGGCTTGTTGAGCAGGATGGTCACCTGCGCGAGCTGGTTCGATTTCGCTTCGCGGCTCAAGGTGATTTTCTGCGTCGGGTACGCACGGCTGCCGAGCTCGGTGACGCGCACGCCGTCGACGAAGACCCAGCCGCGCTCGATGAAGGCGTCGGCCTCGCGCCGCGAGCAGAGGCCCTGCTCGGACATCAGCTTGGAGATGCGGACCTTGCCGTCCTCAGACATGGCGTTCGAGCTTGAGGATGTCGGCGGAGCCGGCGCGCTTGTCCAGTTCGCGGCGCAGGATGCGATAGGTGTCGAGGTCGAAGGCGGCGTCATGGCGCGCCTGCGCGGCTTCGTGCAATTCCGCCTCGCTCTTCGCCGTGCCGAGGTGGCACCAGTGCTCGAAGAGATGCCACTCGCAGCGCCCGCCGGCCTCGTCGCGCTCGCGGATGGCGATGCGCCCGGGGAAGGGCCAGGCACGGAGTTTCAGCACGGCCAGCGCCGTCTTCAGGCGCAGGTCGTGCCGCTCGGCGCTCTCCCTGCCTGTGCAAAAACCCTTGCAGCGCTTGATCTGGTGGTTGAAGCAGGGGCCCTTGCCCTGCTCGATGCCGAGGCGCTTCAGGCACAGGCCGTGCTCGGCGGCCAGCTCGCGCAGGGTGTTGTTGGCTTCGCGCTTCGACTTGAACTGGCCGTAGAGCTCCCCGAGTTCTTCCGGCGCCGCGCCGGCCAGCGGCACCAGCTCGAGGGCACGATCTTGGGTAAATTCGCCGACCTCCTTCAGGCGGAAGGCGCAGACCTCGACGTTTTTGCGCAGGCGGCGGTTGTGGATGGGCGACCGTTCCTTGATGAGGCGCGCTTCCAGTAGCAGGGCGCCGAGTTCGCCCGCGGTTTCGATCCACTCGATGCGCTTCACTTCCTGCGCGATGCGCATGGCTCGCCCGGCGCTGTGGTCGGCGGCAAAGTGCGACTGCACGCGCGAGCGCATGTTCACGCCCTTGCCGATGTAGAGGGGGAGCTCATTTTCCCCGTAGAAGAGGTACACGCCCGGCCCCTCGGGCACGGCGTCGACCGCCGTTACCTCAAGGCCCGAGGGCAGGCTCGGCGACTTCATGGCCTTCTTCAGCGCGGCGCGGATCGCCTCGGGCGGCTTCTCGGCCTGCGCCAGCTGCACGAAATCCCACAGCACGCGGGCGTCGCCGAGCGCGCGGTGGCGCGCGTCGCAGGCGAGCTTGTGGCGGGCGATGAGCGCGTCGAGGCTGTGGCGGTGGTGCCCGGGGTACAGCGCGCGGGAGAGCTTGACGGTGCACAGCACGCGCGGCTGGAAGGCGCGCTCTAGGCGCTTGAACTCGTTCTTGAGGAAACCGTAGTCGAAGCGCGCGTTGTGGGCGATGAACAGGCTGCCCTCGATGCGGGAAAACACCTCGTCGGCGATGTCGGCGAAGGACGGCGCGCCGCGCACCATGTCGTTGGTGATGCCGGTGAAGCCCTGGATCATCGGCGGGATGGATTCGCCCGGGTCGACCAGTGTGGACCACTCGTACTCGATCCGGCCGGCGCTCACCTTGACGATGCCGACCTCGATGATGCGGTCGAACGCCGGGTTGGCGCCGGTGGTCTCGAGGTCGACGAAAACGAGGGGGGAGTCGAGCAAGTGGGGCGACAGGCCGAAAGTCAGCCGCCGCAGCACGGCGGCTGACTTTTCCTTATCTGTAGACGTAGGGCTTCTGCGGCAGCCGCGATTCCTTCAGGCGCTGCTGCTCCTCGGGCGTCTGCGGCGCCTTGTCCCACCAGAGGGCGCGGCCGGCCTTCTGTACCTCGATCTCCTCGGGATGCCGTGCCAGCCATTCGCGCATGAATTTCGTGTGTTCGGATTCGTACTGGGCCATGTCGATGCTCTTCGGTTCGGAAAGGCGGATTTTACTCCCGCACGCGGGCGATGCGCACCACTTCAGGAATGGCGCGCAGGGCGCGCAGGATGCGTGCCAGGTGCACGCGGTTGGAAACCTGCAGGGTGAAGTACAGCGAGGTATACACGCCCTGCTCGTCGTCCATGGTGACGTGCTGGATGTTGGAGCCGGCCTCGGCGATCTCGGCGGCAACCTTGGCCAGCACGCCGCGGCGGTTCTCCGCCTCGATCTTGATGGCCGCCTCGAACAGCTTGCCGCTGTCGCGCTCCCATTCGACGTCCACCCACTTGCCGCGCTCGCCGCGGCCGCGAATGGAGATGCTCGGGCAGTCGGCCAGGTGCACCACCAGGCCCTGCCCCTTCTTGATGACGCCGACGATGGGGTCACCGGGTATCGGCCGGCAGCAGTGCGCCAGCTGCACCGCCATGCCCTCGCTGCCGCGGATGAGGATCGGTCCCTGCGCCCTTGCCTCGACGGCAGCCTCGCCCTTCTCGATGCGCTCGGCCAGGCGGCGCGCGACGATGGCCGGCAGGCGCTTGCCCAGCCCGATGTCGGTGAGCACTTCCGTCTTCGATTTGGCGCCGCATTCGAGGACGAACTTGTCCCACACCGGCTCGCCGATGCGCTCGAAGCTCAGATCGAGCGGGCGCAGCGCCTGGGCCAGCAGGCGCTCGCCCAGCGCGACGGATTCCTCCTGCTGCGTGGTCTTGAGGAAGTGGCGAATCTGCGAGCGCGCCTTGCCGGTCTTGACGTAGGACAACCAGGCCGGGTTGGGATTGGCGTGCGTCGCCGTGATGACCTCGACCTGGTCGCCGTTCCTCAGTTCGGTGCGCAGCGGCATCAGCTCGTGGTTGATGCGGCAGGCGATGCAGCGGTTGCCGATGTCGGTATGCACGGCATAGGCGAAATCGACCGGCGTCGAGCCGCGCGGCAGCGGCAGGATCCTGCCCTTCGGCGTGAACACGTACACCTCGCCGGGAAAGAGGTCGATCTTGAGGTGCTCGAGGAATTCGGCCGAGTCGCCCGAGGCCGACTGCAGCTCGAGCAGCGACTGCAGCCACTTGTGCGTGCGCTGCTGCAGCTCGGAGAGGCTCTTGTCGTCCTTGTAGAGCCAGTGCGAAGCCACCCCCGCCTCGGCGACGTGGTGCATCTCGGTGGTGCGGATCTGCACCTCGACCGGCGTGCCGTAGGGGCCGATCAGCGTGGTGTGCAGCGACTGGTAGCCGTTGCCCTTGGGGATGGCGATGTAGTCCTTGAACTTGCCCGGCACCGGCTTGTACAGGCCGTGCAGGGCGCCGAGCACCAGGTAGCAGGTCGGCACGTCGCGCACGATGACGCGGAAGCCGTAGATGTCGAGCACCTGCGAGAAGGTGAGCGATTTGCCGCGCATCTTGCGGTAGATGCCATAGAGGTGCTTCTCGCGGCCCATCACCTCGGCCTCGATGCCCGCCTCGGCGAGACGCGCCTTGATGCCGGCGAGTATCTTGCCCACCACCTCGCGCCGGTTGCCGCGCGCCGCCTTGATGGCCTTGGAGAGCACGCGATAGCGCAGCGGCCAGACATGGCGGAAGGCCAGCTCCTGCAGTTCGCGATAGAGGTTGTTCAGTCCCAGCCGGTTGGCGATCGGCGCATAGATCTCCAGCGTCTCGCGCGCGATGCGGCGGCGCTTGTCGGGGCGCAGCGTGTCCAGCGTGCGCATGTTGTGCAGGCGGTCGGCCAGCTTGATGAGGATGACGCGCACGTCGCGCGCCATCGCCAGCAGCATCTTGCGGAAGTTCTCGGCCTGGGCGTCCTCGATCGACTGGAACTCGATCTTGTCCAGCTTGGAAACGCCGTCGACCAGCTCGGCCGTCACCTTGCCGAAGCGCTCGCCGATCTCCGCCGGCGTGATCTCGGTGTCCTCGGTGACGTCGTGCAGCAGCGCCGCCATCAGCGCCTGCGCGTCGAGGTGCCAGCCGGTGAGGATGCCGGCCACCGCCAGCGGGTGCGAGAAATACGGGTCGCCGCTGATGCGGAACTGATCCTTGTGCGCCTCGGCCGAGAAGCGGAAGGCCTCGGCGACGCGTTCGATGTCCTCGGCCCTGAGGTAGGTGCCGAGCAGTTCCCTCAGCTTCTCGAGCTGGAGGGCGAACTCAGAGTCGTAGGCTTGCGGGGTCTGCGAACCGGGAGGGGACGCGGCGGCATGCATGGCTCACCTCCCCCCTCTTCCGGCGGTGCTTACGCTTGACCGCGGTTGAGCACTTCCAGGCCGACCTTGCCGGCAGCGATCTCGCGCAGGGCGATGACGGTCGGCTTGTCCTTCTCGCCCTCGAGTTGCGGCGAGGCGCCGATGGTCAGCTGGCGCGCGCGATACGTGGCGGCCAGAGTGAGCTGGAAGCGGTTGGGGATTCTTTTGAGGCAGTCTTCGATGGTGATGCGGGCCATGGTTCTTCCTATGAGTCCTGTTCGAGAAACGAGAAAAGCGCGCGGTGGCGGTCCAGCTGCGAGGTGGTGCGCAAACGAACCGAACGCACTACGGTCTGGAGGTCTTCGATGGCCTCCGGCAACTTGTTGTTAATAATAACATAATCGAACTCGTTTACATGGCGCATTTCGTCCACGGCAGCCGC
>WBUF01000011.1 GCA_008933825.1 Rhodocyclaceae bacterium
CCGCAGCCGACGGCGGCGCGACGGCCGGCGCAGCGAGCGCATCGCCCCAGGCGCTCGCATGCAGCACGGAGAGGAGGCTGAGTTCCGGACACGGCAGGTTGGCCTCGCCGCCGCGCAGCATCTGCCAGGTGGCGGTCACCTCGCCGCAGGAAACGATCAGACCGGCCAGGTCGTCGCGCAGGCGCGCCGCCGTTTCATCGGGCAGCGACAGTCCCAGCTCGGCGCGCACCGCACGATTGCCGAACACGCTGCGCACGCGCGGCGGCGCCAGGCTGTCGCGGTCGGCGCCGATGAGTACCGCAGCATCGAAGCGGCGCAGCCGCACCGCCGCCAGATGGGTCATGACGACCGGACTGTCGATGCCCCGGTCGACGAAAGCCGCGTTCTCCAGCTCGCGATTCAGCCATTCGCGCCACTCGCCGAAAGTCAGTCTCGCCGGCACGGCGGCGAGTTCCTCGCGCCGTGCACGCAGCAACGCGAGCAGGGCCCCGCCAGCCGCATCCTGCGCCAGCCGGTCGACGGCGCCGAGGAGTTCCAGCGCCCGCTCCAGCCCGGCCAGCCAGTCCGCCGCCGTGGCGCTCGCACGCGGCATCGGCCGGCGTGCCGCAGCCACGCGCGCGAGCAATTCGACCGCCTCGCCGCAGCCGGCCTCCCGCGCCAGCGCCGCCTCGAAGCGGCCCAGGCCGTAAGCCAGGTTGTGGCGCACCAATCCCTCTTCCAGTTGCAGCAGGCCGGCCTGGCGGGATGCTTCGGCCAGGTCGCCGAAGACGAAGGGGGACTTGACGAGGTCGAGCAGGTCGCGATGGTAGGCGTCGGCGGCGATCACTTCCAGCCAGGCGTCGACCAGCGCCGCCGCCCGCGTGGTGGACAGCTTCCAGCCGGTCTCGTCCTGCACCAGCACGCCCTCGCGTTCGAGCAGGGCGCGGGCACGCCGCGCCGCCACGCGGTCGGCCACCACCAGAGCGATCGACTGGCGGCCCCGGTCGAGCCAGTGCTTCACTTCGAGGACCACGGCCGCCGCCTCGGCCTCCAGGCTGGCCGCGCCGATCAGGCGCAGGCGACTGGCCAGCGGGCTCAGCGGAAACGCGCTGCGGGCGGCGGCGGCGCGTTCGGCCAACGCAGGTGCCGCCGCAGCATCGGGAGGCCAGGCGAAATTGAGCGCCTGCATCGGCGCCTCGGTGGACATCTCGCGCTTCGGCAGGAAAACCGTTGCCGCCTGCCGCACCGACCAGGCCTGGCTGAACGCCTGTTCGACCGGGCGCGGCTCGCCCTCGCAGAGCATGTAAAGGGGGCCGGCTGCGGCGCCGGCCAGATGCGCCAACGCGATGGACTGGGCAGCCGGGCGGCCGGGCGGGCCGGCGGCTTCCGCCCGCCACAGGCGATGCACGACTTCCGCCTCGAAGCGCAGCAGTTGCGAGCCGCGCACATCGTAGGCGCGCTCCAGGCGATCGAGAAACTCCCCTTCGTCCTCGGGCAGGCCGACGGCGCGCTCGCTCAACTCGTCGAACAGCGCGATCAATTCAGCGCAGATTCCCCACAAGGCGCTGTCGGCGAACCAGCCCCGTTCGCGCAGCTGCTGGTACAAGACCAGCTGGCGCTGGCTGTCCGTCTGACCGCCGGCACCGGCTGCGGTCGCGAGCTGCGCCAGCGTGGCGATGCGCGGCAACAGCAGGGCGCGCCCCGCAGCCTCGGCCAGGCCGCGGCGCAGCGCCGGCGCAAGGGCCGGACTGGGCGGCACCACCAGGAGGGATGAAAGATCGGGCAGCCGTGCACGGCAATCCGCGACGATCCGCCGCGCGCAGACATCAACGAAGTCGGCCGTCAGGGGCAGGCTATGGATCGCGACGGCGCACTCGGCCTCGGCCATGGCCAGCGCCGCGGTTCAGCGTTCCAGCTTGTCCAGCTTGTCCTTCGCCTTGGACCACTCGTCGGCATCGGGCAGGGGGTCCTTGCGCTCGACGATGGGCTTCCACAGTTTGGCCAACTCGGCGTTCAGCGCCGTGAAGTGCTGCTGCCCGTCCGGCACGTCGTCCTCGGCGAAAATGGCCTCGACCGGACACTCCGCGACGCAGAGCGTGCAGTCGATGCACTCGTCTGGGTCGATGACGAGGAAATTGGGGCCTTCGCGAAAGCAATCGACCGGGCAGACGTCCACGCAGTCGGTGTATTTGCATTTGATGCAGGGTTCAGTCACTACATAAGCCATGGCCGGCGTTCCTTTTCCTTGATCTCTGCGGTGTCGCGATCAGCATCGTGCATGGAAATATTAACATAGCGGGGCATGCCCTTTCCCCGGTGCGCTGCCGCTCTCTTCCCATGCGACGTCTTTTTCGTTAGGATAGGCCCCGGAATCGCAAATCCGGGGCCAAACCCTGGTTTTTAACCCCGGCCTTATTTCCCGACGGTTTCCCGACTTTCAATCCCTGCGCGACCGCATCACGCGAGCCATGAACTTCCCGACGCCTGCGCGTTCGGCCACTCAACACATTGCGAGGACAAAATGAGCGAGCATATCCACTACGTCACGGACGCCAACTTCGAGGCCGAAGTGCTGCAATCGTCCACCCCCGTCCTGGTGGATTACTGGGCCGAGTGGTGCGGACCGTGCAAGATGATTGCCCCGATCCTGGACGACGTCTCCAAGGAATACGCCGGCAAGCTCAAGGTGGCCAAGCTCAACATCGACGACAACCAGGAAACGCCGGCCAAGTTCGGCATCCGCGGCATCCCGACCCTGATGCTGTTCAAGAACGGCAACGTCGAGGCGACCAAGGTCGGCGCGCTGTCCAAGTCCCAGCTGACGACCTTTATTGACAGCAACCTCTGAAAGACTTAAAGTCCAGCCCGAGTCTCTCCCGCGCCGCGGCAGAACAACAAGATTTCTCCGCCGGCGCGGAACCGGTTCCAAACCCCAAACCAAGTTCCTAACAATTTCCCCTGGACTTTTCGGGTTCTCCTTTCCGCTTCGCCACCTCACCTCTGAGTCCCTATGCATTTATCGGAGCTTAAGACTCTCCACGTCAGCCAGCTGCTCGAAATGGCGGTCGCCAACGAAATCGACGGGGCCAACCGCCTGCGCAAGCAGGAACTGATCTTCGCCCTGCTGAAGAACCGCGCCAAGAAGGGCGAGAGCATCTTCGGCGACGGCACCCTGGAAGTGCTGCCCGACGGCTTCGGCTTTCTGCGCTCGCCCGACACTTCGTATCTGGCCGGCACCGACGACATCTACGTCTCGCCCTCGCAGATCCGCCGCTTCAACCTGCACACGGGCGATTCGATCGAGGGCGAGATCCGCACGCCGAAGGACGGCGAGCGCTATTTCGCGCTGGTCAAGGTGGACAAGGTCAACAACGAGCCGCCGGAGAACTCGAAGAACAAGATCCTCTTCGAGAACCTGACGCCGCTGCATCCGACCGAGGTGCTCAAGCTGGAGCGCGAGATCCGCGCCGAGGAGAACATCACCTCGCGCGTCATCGACATGATCGCGCCGATCGGCAAGGGCCAGCGCGGCCTGCTGGTGGCCAGCCCGAAGAGCGGCAAGACGGTGATGATGCAGCACATCGCCCACGCCATCACCGCCAACTATCCCGACGTCGCCCTGATCGTGCTGCTCATCGACGAGCGACCCGAGGAGGTCACCGAGATGACGCGTTCGGTGCGCGGCGAGGTGGTCGCCTCGACCTTCGACGAACCGGCCTCGCGCCATGTCCAGGTCGCCGAAATGGTCATCGAGAAGGCCAAGCGCCTGGTCGAGCACAAGAAAGACGTGGTGATCCTGCTCGACTCCATCACGCGCCTGGCGCGCGCCTACAACACCGTGGTGCCGGCCTCCGGCAAGGTGCTTACCGGCGGCGTGGACGCCAACGCCCTGCAGAAGCCGAAGCGCTTCTTCGGCGCCGCCCGCAACATCGAGGAGGGCGGCTCGCTCACCATCATCGCCACGGCGCTGATCGACACCGGCAGCCGCATGGACGACGTCATCTACGAGGAATTCAAGGGCACCGGCAACATGGAGATCCACCTCGAGCGGCGCATGGCCGAGAAGCGCGTCTATCCGGCCATCAACGTCAACCGCTCGGGCACGCGCCGCGAGGAACTGCTGCTCAAGCCGGAGATCCTGCAGAAGGTCTGGGTGCTGAGGAAGCTGCTCTACAACATGGACGACCTCGAGGCGATGGAATTCCTGCTCGACAAGATCCGCGCCACGAAAAGCAACGCGGAGTTTTTTGACGCCATGCGCCGCGGCTGACGGCGGATTGCAAACCTATTGATATTCTGGGATAATGCGCCCCTTTTCGACGGCCACATCCGCCGTCCCCTGCAAACCGAGGAAGTCATGAAAGCCGATACCCACCCTAACTACGCAGAGATCGAGGTCACGTGCAGTTGCGGCAACAAGTTCAAGACCCGCTCCACCAGCGTCAAGCCGCTGCACATCGAAGTCTGCTCCGCCTGCCATCCCTTCTATACGGGCAAGCAGAAAATCGTCGACACCGCCGGCCGCGTCGAACGCTTCCGCCAGAAGTACGGCAAGAAGCAGGCGGCGGCGTAAGCCGCACCAGCCTGGCGAAAAGGCAGCCAAGGCTGCCTTTTTCTTTTTTTGCCGCAGGGTAAAATCCCCCACGCCGGCACAATCTCCCGAAACCGACAACAATGCGTCTGCCGCGCCTGCCCTTTGTCTTTCCGCCGCGCGGCGGCACGCTGATCGCCCTGTGCGCGCTGTATCTGCTCGCAGGCCTCGTCGGCCGCGACCCCTGGAAGGGCGACGACACCACGCATTTCGGCGTGGCATACGCCATGATCGAGGACGGTCACTGGCTGCTGCCGCGCCTGGCCGGGGAAGTCTGGGTGGATTCGCCGCCGCTCTATCACTGGACTGCGGCGCTGCTGGGCCGGCTGTTCGCCTTCCTCCTGCCCCCGCATGATGCCGCCCGCCTTGCTTCCGGCCTGTTTGCCGGCCTCATGGTCGCCGGCCTGGCCGGCGCAGCGCGCCGACTCGTCGGCATCGAGGCCGCGCGCGGGGCGGCGCTGATCGCCATCGGCTGTCTGGGCCTGCTGGTGCACGCGCACGAAACGCAGCCGGCGCTGGCCTTTCTTGCTGCCGCCGCCTGGATGTATTGCGGCCTTGCCATGCTGCCGCAGCGGCCCTGGCACGGCGGGGCGCTGGCCGGCGCGGCGCTCGGCTGCGGCTTCCTCGCCGTCGGCCTGCCCGCCCTGATCGCCCTGCTCCTCCTGCTCGTGCTGCTGCCTGTGCTGTGCGCCCCGCTGCGCGCACCGCCGGCTGTGCGCGGCCTGTTCGCCGCGCTGGCCGTGGCCGCGCCCCTCCTCCTTGCCTGGCCGCTGGCGCTGCACTGGCAGCATCCCGCGGCCCTTGCCGACTGGTGGTCCCGGGAATGGGCCGATCTCACCATTGCCCCCGGGGTGGCGCACAACCTGTGGGGGATGCTCAAGCTGCTCGCCTGGTTTGCCTGGCCGGCCCTGCCCCTCGCCCTGTGGACGCTCTGGCGCGAGCGGCGCCGCCTGCGCGAGCCGCGCAACCTGATCCCGCTTGTTTCCTTCCTCCTCCTGTTCGCCACGCAGGGCATTTTTTCGGATCCGCGCAGCCTGAATGCCCTGCCCCTGCTACCGCCGCTGATCCTGCTCGCAGCACCGGCGACCTTGTCCCTGCGGCGCGGCGCGGCAAACGCCTTCGACTGGTTCGGCATGATGACCTTCACCCTGCTCGCCGGTCTCATCTGGCTTGGCTGGGTCGCCATGATCGCCGGCGTGCCGGCACAGATCGCCAGGAACTTCGCCCGCCTGGCGCCGGGATTCGGCGCCCACTTCTCCGCGGCCGCCTTCGCCGTCTCGCTGGGACTGACTATTGCCTGGCTCTGGCTGATCTTCGCCAGCCCGCGCGCAGCGCAGCGCGGCGCGGCGCACTGGGCTGCCGGCCTCGTGCTGTGCTGGGGCCTGCTGATGGCCCTCTGGCTGCCCCTGATCGACTACGACAGGAGCTACCGCGGCGTGTCCGCCGCCCTCAAGGCCGCCGTGCCGAAGGACGCCGACTGCATCGCCGGACGCGGCCTGGGCAGCACGCAGCGGGCCGCCTTCCATTACTTTGCCGGTCTCAAGACGGTTCGGGAAGGCAGCCGCGCCGCTTCGCAGTGCCGGCTGTTCCTCGTCCAGGGCGGGCCGCAGAAGGAAGTCTTGCCGCCGGGATCCGGCTGGCGCAAGATCTGGGAAGGCGGCCGGCCGAGCGACCGCAACGAACGTTTCCGCCTCTACGCCAGATCATGACGCCGCTCACGCAAACCCCGGAATGGCAGGCCCTCGCCGCCCAGCGCGACACGCTGGCAGGACGGCACCTCAAGCAGTTCTTCGCCGACGATCCGCAGCGCTTCGCGCGTTTCAGTTTCCGCTGCGGCGGACTGCTCGCCGACTTCTCCAAGCAGCGCCTCACCGCCGAAACGCTGACACGGCTCGTGCGGCTCGCCGAGGCGCGCGACCTCGCCGGCTTCCTGCGCCGCATGGCGGCAGGCGAAGCCATCAACGCCACGGAGAACCGCGCCGCCCTGCACATCGCCCTGCGTGCCGAGAAGCCTTGCCGCATCGGCGGCCGCGACGTGCTGCCCGAGGTGCGCGCCACGCGCGCGCACATGCGCGAATTGAGCGAAGCCATCCGCGCCGGCGCCTGGCGCGGCAGCAGCGGCAAACCCATCAATGCGGTCGTCAACCTCGGCATCGGTGGTTCCGACCTCGGCCCGCGCATGGCCGTGCAGGCACTGCGCGAATTCGCAGACCCGCAGATCACCATCCGCTTCGTCGCCAACATCGATCCGGCCGAGTTCGCCGACACGACGCGCGACCTCGACCCGGCCCACACCCTGTTCATCGTCTCCTCGAAGACCTTCACGACGCAGGAGACGCTGGCCAACGCCCGCGCGGCAAGAGCCTGGCTTGGCGAATGCGACCCGGCGCGGCATTTCCTCGCCGTCAGCAACAACGTCGCGGCGGCACGGGCCTTCGGCATCCCCGCCGAGAACTGCCTCGCCATGCCGGAGTGGGTGGGCGGACGCTTCTCGATGTGGTCGGCCATCGGCCTGCCGCTCGCCTGCGCCATCGGCATGGGCGCCTTCGAGGATCTCCTCGCCGGCGCGCGCGAGATGGACGAGCACTTCCTCGCCACGCCTTTCGCCGAGAACCTGCCGGTGCTGATGGCGCTCGTCGGCCTGTGGAACATCGACTTCCTCGGCGCCGAATCGCTCGCCGTGCTTCCCTACGCCCACCGCCTCGGCCTCCTGCCGGCCTACCTGCAGCAGCTCGAGATGGAGAGCAACGGCAAGCGCATCACCCTCGACAACCGGGAGGTCGGCTGCGCCACCGCGCCCATCCTCTGGGGCATGGCCGGCTCGGTCGGCCAGCATGCCTTCCACCAGTTGTTCTACCAGGGCACGCGCCTCACGCCGATCGACTTCGTCGTGCCGGTGGGCGACGCCGGCCCGGAGCAGGAGGCGCTGGTCGCCAATGCCCTGGCACAAGGCGCCGCCGTGATGAAAGGCAAAACGCTCAAGGAAGCGAAAGGCCAGTTGCTTGCCGCCGGGAAATCCGAAGCGGAGGCGGAACGCCTGGCGCCCCACCTCGCCTGCCCGGGCAACCAGCCGAGCACGATGCTGCTGATGCCCAAGCTCACGCCGCGCACGCTGGGCAGCCTGATCGCCCTTTATGAGCACAAGGTGGCGGTGCAGGGCTGCCTGTGGGGGGTGAACAGCTTCGACCAGTGGGGTGTCGAACACGGCAAGCAGATGGCGCGCGAGATCCTGCCGAGGATGCTCTCCGGCGCGGGCGACTTCGACGCCTCCACGGCCGGCCTCCTCGCCGCCATCCGCGCCTGGCGGAAGGCGTGATTACAGCTTGATGAAGTTGTCGCGGTAGTAGCGCAATTCCTCGATCGACTCGTGGATGTCCGCCAGCGCCGTGTGCGCACCCTTCTTCACGACGCCCTTGTAGACCTCGGGCTTCCAGCGCCGCGCCAGCTCCTTCAGCGTGCTGACGTCGAGGTTGCGGTAGTGGAAATACGCCTCCAGGCCGGGCAGCCAGCGCGCCATGAAGCGGCGGTCCTGGCAGATCGAGTTGCCGCACATCGGTGAACTGCGCTCGGGCACGAATTCGCGCATGAACGCCAGCAGGGCGTCCGTCGCCGCCGCCTCGTCGGTCCTCGATGCGCGCACCTTGTCGACCAGGCCCGACTTGCCGTGGGTATTCCTGTTCCACTCGTCCATGGCGTCGAGCACGGCATCGTGCTGATGAATGACGACGACGGGCGACTCGGCCAGGGTGTTGAGCGCGCTGTCGGTGGCCACCATGGCGATCTCGATGACCCGGTCGCGGTCGGGGTCGAGGCCGGTCATCTCCATGTCCAGCCAGATCAGGTTGCTGTTGTCCTGTGCCATAATTTTCGGGAATTCGAAAGCCTGCATTCTGTCACAGTTCATATCCGCGCATGATCCCGCAATGACCGCCGCCTTCACCGCGCTGTTCCTCGCCGCCCTGCTCCTGACCACTGCGCTACGCCTGTGGCTGGCACGGCGGCACGTGCGACACATCGCCGCCCACCGCGGCGCCGTGCCGCCCCCCTTCCGCGACGCCATCGTGCTGGAAGCCCACCAGCGCGCCGCCGACTACACCACCGCGCGCATGCGCCTGGCCATGGTCGAAGTCGCCTTCGGCGCCCTGTCCGTCCTGGCGCTGACGCTGGGCGGCCTGCTGCAGGCGATGCACGAAGGCTGGACGGGCCTCGGCTTCAACGGGCTAGCCCACGGCCTCGTCTTCATTGCCGGGCTCGTCGTCCTCGGTTCGGCCCTCGACCTGCCTTTCTCGCTTTACCGCACCTTCGTCATCGAGGAACGCTTCGGCTTCAACAAGATGACCCCGCGCCTGTTTCTCGTCGACCTCGTCAAGGGAATGCTGCTCGGCGCGGCCATCGGCTTGCCGCTGCTTGCTGCGGTACTGTGGCTGATGGAGCAGATGGGCGCCCACTGGTGGCTCTATGTCTGGCTGTTCTGGCTCGGTTTCAACCTGCTGGCGCTCGCCATCTACCCGACCCTGATCGCGCCCCTCTTCAACAAGTTCATCCCGCTCGGCGACGCCGCCCTGAAGGAGCGCATCGAGCGGCTGCTCTCGCGCTGCGGCTTCCGTGCAAGCGGCCTGTTCGTCATGGACGGTTCGAAGCGCTCGGCCCACGGCAACGCCTACTTCACCGGCTTCGGCCAGGCCAAGCGCATCGTCTTTTTCGACACCCTGCTGGAGAAGCTTGCGCCGGCCGAGGTCGAGGCGGTGCTGGCGCATGAACTCGGCCACTACAAGCGGCGCCACGTCTGGAAGCGCATCGCCATGCTGGCGCTGGCGAGCCTCGGCTTCCTCTGGCTGCTCGGCATCCTCATCGATGCGCCGTGGTTCTACCGGGGGCTCGGCATGCAGGCCCAGGGAACGGCACCGGCGCTGGTGCTGTTCTGCCTGGCGGTGCCACTGTTCGCCTTCCCGCTGTCGCCTCTGGCGAGCGCCCTCTCCCGCCGCCACGAATACGAGGCCGACGCCTACGCCGCAGAGCAAACGCGCGCCGACGACCTGATCGCCGCGCTGGTCAAGCTCTACCGCGACAACGCAGCGACGCTGACGCCAGACTCCCTCTACTCCGCCTTCTACGATTCCCACCCGCCGGCGGCGGCACGCATCGCGCAACTGCGGGGCGCGCAGGATACGCCGTGTCGCAGAGACTGACTTTTTCCGAGGGCGCCGTCGTTGCCGCTTTCGGCCGGCAATATGAAGTCGAGCTGGACGGCGGCGGCCTCGCGCTGTGCTATCCGCGCGGCAAGAAAAGCCATGTCGCCTGCGGCGACCGCGTCGCCGTCGAGCTGAGCGCGCCGGACCACGGCGTCATCGTCGCCGTGGCGCCGCGGCGAACGCTGCTCTACCGCAGCGACGCACACCGCCAGAAGCTGTTCGCCGCCAATGCCACGCAGGCGGTGATCGTCGTCGCCGCCGAGCCGTCCTTCAGCGACGAGCTGGTGACGCGCTGCATCGTTGCCGCCGAGCAGCAGCGCATGGGCGTACTGATCGTGTTGAACAAGATCGATCTTGCCGATCGCATCGAAGCCGCCAGATGCCGGCTCGAACCCTTTGTCGCGCTCGGCTACCCGGTAGCGGAGCTCAGCGCCAGGCGCGACGCGCAAGCGCTCCGTGCGCATCTTGCCGGGAAGTCGAGCGTGCTGGTGGGCCAGAGCGGCATGGGCAAATCCACCCTCATCAACGCCCTGCTGCCCGAGGCGCGGGCCGCCGTGCGCGAGATCTCCGATGCACTCGATTCCGGCAAGCACACCACCACCCACGCGCGGCGTTACCGGCTCGACGCAGGGACGAGCCTCATCGACAGTCCCGGCATGCAGGAATTCGGCCTGGCCCACTTGACGCGCGCCGAAATCGAGCAGGGCTTCCGCGAATTTCTGCCTTATCTTGACACCTGCCGTTTCCGCGACTGTCGCCATCGCGACGAGCCGGATTGCGCGATCAAGGCCGCCGTCGCCGACGGCGCCATCGTGCCGCGCCGCCTGGAACAGTTCCACGCGCTGTGCGCGGCCTGCGACAAGCCGCTGTAAAGTCATAGTCGCTGCAGCACGGCGGCAAAACCGCTACACTCGCCCCGCATGGAAAGCCTGCTCTACTGGATCGGCCTGGCTGCCGTCGCTGTTAGCGCCCTGACCGGCGTGCTCGACGCCGGCCGCAAGCAGATGGACCTCGTCGGTGTAACGATGGTAGGCTGCGCCACCGCGCTGGGCGGCGGCACGGTGCGCGACCTGCTCTTGGACCGGCCGGTGTTCTGGATCGGCGACCAGACCTATCTCGTCGTCGCCCTGGCGACCACGCTGGCGGTGTTCTTCGCCGTGCGCGGCCTGCGCCTGCCGCCGCGGCTGTTCCTGATCCCCGATGCGGTTGGCCTGGCGCTGTTTACCATCGTCGGCACGCAGGTTGCGCTGGAATGGCAGGCGCCCTGGCTGGCGGCGAGCCTGCTCGGTGTCATCACGGGGGTGGTTGGCGGCGTGCTGCGCGACGTGCTCTGCAACGAAGTGCCGCTGGTCTTCGTGCGCGGGGAGTTGTATGCCTCGGCCGCCTGGTTCGGTGCGCTGGCACTGGTCGGACTGCAGTCGCTCGGCATCCCGCCGGTCGCCGCCGCCTGGGCCGGCATGGCGGCGGTGCTCGCCGCACGCCTGCTCGCCATGATCTACCGGATCACCCTGCCGACCTATTCCGAGCGCGAATGACAATGGGCCGGTCGCCCGGCCCACTGCGGACACGCTGCGGCGTTACACGCGCTCCCAGATCGTCGTGATGCCCTGGCCGCCGCCGATGCACATGGTGGCGATGCCGTAGCGGCCGTTCGTGCGGATCAGCTCGTGCAGCAGCTTGGTGACGATCACCGCGCCGGTGGCGCCGACGGGGTGACCCAGCGCGATGGCGCCGCCGTTGACGTTGGTCCTGGCCGGATCGAAACCAAGGCCCTTGGCGACGGTCAGCGACTGCGCGGCAAACGCTTCGTTGGACTCGATGACGTCGATCTTGTCCAGCGTCAGGCCGGCCTTGGCGAGCGCGACCTTGGTCGAGGGGATCGGGCCCTCGCCCATGACGTCGTTGGGCACGCCGGCGATGGCGTAGGCGACCAGGCGGGCGATCGGCTTGTGGCCGCCGGCGGCCGCCTTGGCGGCATCGGCCAGGATCAGCGCGGCGGCGGCGTCGTTGATGCCGGAGGCGTTGCCCGCCGTCACCGTGCCATCCTTCTTGAAGGCCGGCTTCATCTTGGCCAGGGTTTCCATGGTCGTGCCGGCGCGCGGATGCTCGTCGGTATCGAACACCACGTCGCCCTTGCGCGTCTTCAGGGTGATCGGCGCGATCTGCGACTTGAAGCGGCCCTCGGCGATGGCTTTCGCCGCGCGGTTCTGCGACTCGACGGCGAAGGCGTCCTGGGCCTCGCGCGTGATGCCATGCTTGACCGCCAGGTTCTCGGCGGTGATGCCCATGTGGCCGACGCCGAAGGGGTCGGTCAGCACCGCCACCATGGCGTCGATGGCCTGGGTGTCGCCCATGCGCGCGCCGGAGCGCAGCGTCGGCATCAGATAGGCGCCGCGCGACATCACCTCGACGCCGCCGCCGAGGGCGAAGTCGGCGTCGCCCAGCAGGATTGCCTGGGCCGAGCTGACGATGGCCTGCTGCGAAGAGCCGCACAGGCGGTTCACCGCGAAGGCCACGGAGTCCATCGACAGGCCGGCCTGGATGGTCGACACCCGCGCCACGTAGGCGTAACGGGATTCGGTCGGGATGCAATTGCCGACCGTGGCAAAGCTGATCTGCTTCGGGTCGACGCCGGCGCGGGCGATCGCCTCCTTGAACACCATCCCGCCGAGCTCGGCCGGCTCCATGCCCGAAAGGGAACCGCCGAAGCCGCCCACCGCGCTGCGCACGGCACTCAGAACCACCACTTCTCTTTTGTCAGCCATCATGAACTCCTGTGAATATCAGCCTGCCCAGCTGGCAATGCCCAGCAGGGTCAACAGCAACAGACAGAGCACCAGTGTGCGCCACACCAGCCCGATTCCGCTCTGCATGAAATCGGCGTCGGCCTCCTCGCCCAGCCCCAGTTCGGGTCTTTCCGTCACTTCGCCCGATTCGACGATCGGCTGCCCCAGGCGCACGCCCAGCGCGCCGGCACCGCTCGCCAGCAGTATACCCGTTGCCTCGTCCGGCCAGCGCGCCGCCTGGGTGCGCCAGCAATACACCGCGTCCTCGAAATCGCCGACGATGGCGAAGGCGGCGGCGGTAATGCGCACCGGCAGCCAGTCGATGACGGCAAAGGCTTGCCCGGCAAAGCGGCCGAAGGCGCCGAATTCGCCGTCACGGCGACCAGCCCAATGGCTGGCGAAATAATAGGACAGGCGATAGAACAGGGCGCCGGCCGGGCCCGGCAGCAGGACGAACCAGACAATCACCGCAAAGACGTGCCGATGGGAAGAGACCAGTGCTTCCTCCATGGCCAGCCGTGCGATCTCGCTGGCGTTGAACCCGTCGGCCGAGCGGCCGCGCCACTCGCCCAGCAAGGCGCGCGCGCGGTCCGTTTCCCCCATGCGCAGGGCCAGGTGGATGTCGGTAAAGTAGTGGCTGAACTGGCGGAATCCCAGCGTCAGGTACAGGATCGCCACAGTCCAGGCGAGGCCAAGCAGCGGATTCGCCGCCATCAGGGCGAGATGGATCGCCGCGCAAGCGACGGTTGCCGGCAGCACAGCCAGCAGCCAGGCAATCGCGCCATGGCGCGCCTGGCCGTCGTTGAAACGCCCCTCGAAGAAGCGCGCAAAATGCGACAGTGGCACGGCCACCGCCTTGCGCTCGGACAGGGGGCGCAGCTGTTCGAGCAGCAGTACCACGATGAGGGAGAGGACGGTCATTGACGAGGCTGGCCGGATTTCCCCGGATTATCGCATTACTCTTCGTAAAGCAGCCGTCGCAGGCTCACCAGCATCCCGGCAGTGGCGCCCCAGATGAAATAGCCTGAGTAGGGCATCGCGTAATAATGGCGCACGGCGCCGCCGACCTCCATGCTGTGGCGCTGATGGTTGGCCGGGTCGAGCAGGAAGGCGAGCGGGGTTTCGAACACTTCGGCCACCTCGAAACTGTCCGGCGCCAGCACGAATGGCGGCCGCACCAGGCCGACCACCGGCGTGACGCTGTAACCGGTGCCGGTGCGGTATTCCGGCAGCAGACCGAGCACCTCGACCAGGGCCGGATCGAGGCCGATCTCCTCCTGCGTTTCGCGCAGCGCGGTATGAACCGGAGTCGGATCGCCCGCCTCGCAACGGCCGCCGGGAAAACTCACCTGCCCGGCATGGTCGCTGAGATGGGCGGTGCGCTGGGTAAACAGCACGGTAAGCCCCTGCTGCCGCTCGATGACCGGCACCAGCACCGCGGCGGGCGTCAGACGCGCCGGCACGGCGTCCTCGGCGACGGCCTGCAGCTGGCGCGGCCCTGCGAGGCGCTGGCGCAGCCAGTCCGCCGTTGGCAACGGCGCCACCTGGCCGGGAAGTTGCGGTTTCGCGATCAATTCAATAGCGCTTGCGCAGCGTCAGGGACTGGCCGTCGCGCTTCATTTCCATGCGGTTGAGGAAACTCATGCCGAGCAGGGCCACCGGCATGTCATGCTGGTGCACCGTGCCCTCGACTTCGTTCAGGATGACGTCGCCCACGCGCACGCTGTTCAGCGTGACCACCCAGGCCTGGACGACGCCGTTCGCCGTCTGCACCAGGATGGGGCGCGCATTGGCCAGGCCGATGTTGGCGCGGCGCGCATCGGAAGCGCCAAGGGCCACGCTGGTCGCGCCGGTGTCGACCATGAAGCGGATTGTCGCGCCATTGACCGTGCCGGTGGTAATGAAGTGGCCGCGCGCATCGGCCGTCAGGTTGATGACCTGCTGCCCGCCACCGTCGACGCCGGAGTGGGCGTGCTGGCCGATGGCCAGGCGCTGGCGCCTGCCGCCGACGGCGACCGTGGCGCTGTCCTGGTCTGCCGCCAGCAGCCTGACCCCGCCGACGCTGGCGCCGACGGCGACCGTGCGCGGCTCGCCGCCGTCGATGACCAGCACGGCCTTGCCCGGAAACAGCCCGACCACGCCCACGTCCGCAGCCCAGACGGGAAGCGCCGCGGCTGCCAGGCTGGGCGCAAGCAGGCTAGAATGCGCCAGCCTGAGTATCCGTCGAAACGACATGAAACCGGTTGCCATTTTCCGCCACTTTCACAGCGAAGGTCCGGGCTATTTTGCCACATTCCTGGACCGCCAATCGATCCCGTGGACGCTGATCCGCGTCGACGAAAACGATGCCGTTCCGACCGGCATCGACGGCTTTTCCGGGCTCGTCTTCATGGGCGGTCCGATGAGCGTAAACGATCCGCTGCCGTGGATCGACCGGTCCTGCGCGCTGATCCGTGCCGCCGTCAGCGCCGATATGCCGGTGCTCGGCCACTGTCTCGGTGGCCAGCTCATAGCCAGGGCGCTCGGCGGCGTCATCACCAAGAACCCGATGAAGGAAATCGGCTGGGGGCCTGCGCACGTGCTCGACAATGACACAGCGCACACCTGGTTCGGCGATCTGGCCGGTTTCGTGGCCTTTCACTGGCACGGCGAGACCTTCAGCATCCCGCCGGGCGCAGTGCGCCTGCTGGAAAGCGCGCATTGCGTCAACCAGGCCTATGCGCTGGGCAAGGTCTTCGGCATGCAGTGCCATGTTGAGATGACGGAGGAAATGATCCGGCAGTGGTGCATTGACGGCGCTGCCGAGATCGCCGCCTCGGACAGCCCGGCTGTGCAGACGCCGGAAGCCATGCAGGCAGGCATGGCACCAAAGGTGGCGGCGCTCAACGCCGTCGCCGACCGCATCTATACATGCTGGATCGCCGGCCTGAAGCCAGACTGATCAATCGCGGAAATTGTTGAACTGCAGCGGCACGTCAGCGACGGATTTCCTCACCAGGGCAATGGCCTCTTGCAGCATGTCCTTCTTGGCACCGGAAACACGCACCGCCTCGCCCTGGATGCTGGCCTGCGCCTTGAGCTTGCTGTCCTTGATCACCTTGACGATCTTCCTGGCCAGTTCGCCGGTCACGCCCTCCTTGACCGCCACGACCTGCTTGAGCTTGTTGCCGCTCACCTTCTCGACCCCGCCGCGGTCGAGATAGCGCACGTCGACGCTGCGCTTGGCCAGCTTGGCGGTGAGGATGTCGTAGACCTGGCCGAGCTTGAACTCGTCGTCGGCGAAGAGCGTCAGCGCACCCTCGCCCTGCTCGATGCGGGCGTCGGAACCCTTGAAGTCGAAGCGGTTGGCAATCTCCTTGTTCGATTGCTCGACGGCATTGCGCAGCTCGACCTGATTGACCTCGGAAACGATATCGAACGACGGCATGGCTTCCTCCGCTGGAGGCTAAGACGGTTGCCTTTACTTGAAGTGGCAGACGTAGTCCAGCAGTTCGAGCGTGTCGATGTCGAAGCTGCTGTTGCCCGGCACGCTGAACTGCTCGCCGGCACCGTATTCCCGCCACTGACTTTCGTCCCTCAGGCGCACACGGCAGCGGCCGGCGTTGAGTTCCATCACCTCCGGCGCGGCGGTGCTGAAGGTCAACTGCGACGGAAAGATGACGCCGACGGTCTTCTTCGTGCCGTCGGCGAAGAGCACGGTGTGGCTGACGCACTTGCCGTCGAAATAGACGTTGGCCTTCTTCATCACGGACACGTTGTCGAACTGCGACATCTCAGATCCCCCACATTTTCTTGATGACGGCCTTGGCGACGAAGCCGAGCATGCCGAAGGCCAGAACGAAAAACAGCATGAACGTCCCCATCTTGCCGGCCTTCGACTTCCATGCCAGTTCACCGATGATGAACAACATGTACAGCATGAAAGCGCCGAGCAGGAAGGTCAGGCCGAAATCGGCTACCTCCTGTTCGGTGAAGCCGAACACCGTTCCCTGCATGGATCAGCGCTTCTTCTTCGCCCTGTTCGCCGCGATGCGCATGCGCAGGGCGTTGAGCTTGATGAAGCCGCCCGCGTCGCGCTGGTCGTAGGCGCCGGCATCGTCCTCGAAAGTGGCGATGGTCGGGTCGAACAGCGAATCGGTCTTCGAGTCTCGGCCGACCACGATAACGTTGCCCTTGTAGAGCTTGACGCGCACCCAGCCGTTCACATTCATTTGCGTGTGGTCGATCAGCGCCTGCAGTGCGCGGCGCTCCGGGCTCCACCAGTAGCCGTTGTAGATCAGGCTGGCATAGCGCGGCATCAGGTCGTCCTTGAGGTGCGCCACTTCGCGGTCGAGGCACACCGACTCGATGGCGCGGTGCGCGCGGAGCAATATGGTGCCGCCGGGCGTCTCGTAGCAGCCGCGCGATTTCATGCCGACATAGCGGTTCTCGACCAGGTCGAGGCGGCCGATGCCGTGCCTGCCGCCGAGCTGATTGAGCGCGGCGAGCAGTTCGTGGGCCTTCATCTTCCTGCCGTTGATGGCGACGGGGTCTCCCTGCCTGAATTCGAGGTCGAGGTATTCGGCCTTGTTCGGCGCCTTCTCCGGCGACACCGTCCAGCGCCACATCGACTCCTCGGCTTCGGCCGCCGGGTCTTCAAGGTGGCGGCCCTCGTAGGAGATGTGCAGCAGGTTGGCGTCCATGGAGTAAGGCGAGCCGCCCTTCTTGTGCTTCATGTCCACCGGGATACCGTGCGTCTCGGCATAGGCCATCAGCTTCTCGCGCGAGAGCAGGTCCCATTCCCGCCAGGGGGCGATGACCTTGACGTTCGGCATCAGCGCATAGGCGCCCAGTTCGAAGCGCACCTGGTCGTTGCCCTTGCCGGTGGCGCCGTGCGAGATGGCGTCGGCGCCGGTCTTCCGGGCGATCTCCACCAGGCGCTTGGCGATGAGCGGGCGGGCAATCGAGGTGCCGAGCAGGTACTCCCCCTCGTAAATGGTGTTGCAGCGGAACATCGGGAAGACGAAGTCGCGCACGAACTCCTCGCGCAGGTCGTCGATGAAGATGTTTTGTTTCCTGATGCCGAACCTGAGCGCCTTGGCGCGCGCCGGATCGAGCTCCTCGCCTTGGCCGAGGTCGGCGGTAAAGGTGACGACCTCGCAGCCGTATGTGTCTTGCAGCCACTTGAGGATGACGGAAGTGTCGAGGCCGCCCGAATAGGCAAGCACGACTTTCTTGACGCCGGATGACTTCTTGGTTTTGCTCATGATTGCTGGTTTCGGAAGATCAGGAATTCACGCGCCCGAGGAGCAGGTACTCCATCAGCGCCTTCTGGGTGTGCAGCCGGTTCTCGGCCTCGTCCCACACCACGCTCTGCGGTCCGTCGATCACCTCGGCGGCAACCTCCTCGCCGCGATGCGCCGGCAGGCAGTGCATGAAAAGGGCGTCGGGTGCGGCGAGCCGCATCATATCGGCATCCACCTGCCAGTCGGCGAAGGCCCGCCGGCGCGCCTCGTTCTCCGCCTCGAAGCCCATCGAGGTCCATACGTCTGTGGTGACGAGATCCGCCCCGCGCACCGCGTCAATCGGGTCGGCGAACGCCTCGAAATGATCCGTGCCAAATAGGCCGGCGCGCTCCGGCTCGACCTCGTAGCCGGGCGGCGTCGACACGTGCACGTTGAAGCCGAACACCTCGGCCGCCTGCAGCCAGGTGTTGCAGACATTGTTCGAGTCGCCGATCCAGGCCACGGTCTTCCCGGCGATCGGGCCGCGATGTTCGAGGAATGTGTAGATGTCGGCAAGAATCTGGCAGGGGTGGTACTCGTTGGTCAGCCCGTTGATCACCGGCACGCGCGAATGCCGCGCGAAGCGCTCGATGATGTCCTGCTCGAAGGTGCGGATCATGACAATGTCGCACATGCGCGAAATCACCTGGGCGGCATCCTCCACCGGCTCCCCGCGGCCGAGCTGGGAATCGCGCGTGCTGAGGAAGATCGCCGCGCCGCCCAGCTGGTGCATGCCGGCCTCGAAGGAGAGCCGCGTGCGCGTGCTCTGCTTCTCGAAGATCATCACGAGCGTGCGGTCGAACAGCGGGTGGTACGGCTCGTAGCGCTTGAACTGCTCCTTGATCCGGCGCGTGCGGGCGAAGACGTGTTCCAGTTCGTCGCGGGTGAAGTCCTTCAGTTGCAGGAAGTGCCTGGGGAGTGTCGGCGCAGACGCATGCCCGCCCGCGGGCACAGTGCCAGGACTCGAATGCATCGGTGCGGCCATGGCGGACCGTCCTCAGGCCAGGAATTCGCGGATGAGCGCGGAAAGAACCGACACCAGCTCCTCGGCGTCGGCATCGCTGAAGACCAGCGCGGGCAGCAAGCGCACCACCTTCTCGGCGGTGACGTTGATGAGCAGCCTCCGTTCCAGTGCCCGCGTGACCAACTCGCCGCAGGGGCGGTCCAGCTCGATGCCGATCATCAGGCCATCGCCGCGGATGGCAACGACACCCGCCTGCCCCTCCAGCGCGCCGGCAAAGGCATCGCGCAGCTTCGCTCCGAGCATGGCGGCGCGTGCGAGCAGCCCTTCTTCCTCGACCACCGCTAGAGTGGTCAGCGCCGCCACGCAGGCCAGCGGATTGCCGCCGAATGTGGAGCCATGATTGCCGGGCTTGAAGACGCTGGCGGCCGGGCCGGCAGCCAGGCAGGCGCCGATCGGCACGCCCGATCCGAGGCCCTTGGCAAGGGTCATCACGTCCGGCCTGACACCGGCATGCTGACATGCGAACCAGTAGCCGGTGCGGCCGAGACCGCACTGGATCTCGTCGAACATGAGGAGCCAGCCGCGCTCGTCGCAAATCCTGCGCAAGTCCCGCAGGTATTCGGCGCGGGCGACATGAATGCCCCCCTCGCCCTGGATCGGCTCCAGCAGCACGGCGACCACGTTGCCGGCAGCGATGTTCTCGACGGCAGCCAGATCGTCGAAGGGCACGCGGACGAATCCGCCGACCAGCGGTTCGAAGCCGGCTTGCACCTTGCGGTTGCCGGTAGCAGACAGCGTCGCCAGGGTGCGGCCATGGAAAGCCTTCTCCATGACGACGATGGCCGGAGAATCAATGCCTTTCTGATGACCGTACAGTCGCGCCAGCTTGATGGCCGCCTCGTTGGCCTCGCAGCCGGAATTGCAGAGGAAGGCTTCGTCCATTCCGGACAGCGCAGCCAGGCGATCGCCCAGCAGCTCCTGCTCGCGAATGCGGTAAATGTTGGAGGCATGCAGGATGCGCCCGGCCTGGTCGGCGATGGCCTTGACCAGGCGTGGGTGGGCATGTCCGAGCGTGGAGACGGCAATCCCCGCCAGCGCGTCGAGATAGCCGCGGCCGGACTCGTCGAAGACCCGGGCGCCCTGCCCGTGCGTGAAGGCGACGGACAGCCGGGCATAGGTGTTCATCAGATGCGCCATGATCGAATATCCACTGCAAAAAGCGAAAGGCGGCTCGCGCCGCCTTGCTTGCATGAGCATCTTAAGTGAAAACCGCCTTCTTGTATATACTCCCCGGCATGGCCCGCATCGCCGTTTTCAACCAGAAAGGCGGGGTCGGCAAGACGACTACCGCACTCAATCTTGCTGCCGCCCTGGCGCGCCGTGAGCAGCGCGTGTTGCTGATCGACCTTGACCCGCAGGCTCACCTCTCGGCGGTACACGGAAAAGCGTTGGGCGACGTCGCGGACAGCGTGTTTGCCTTTTACCAGGACGGGACGCCGCTGGTGCAATTGCAGATCGCATGGCCGGGCATCGGCAGACTGATCCCCGCCCACGCCGAACTCATCAAGGTCGACTCGGTCTTCGGCAAGGGGCCAACCATCCTCAATCGCCTCAATGAGGGACTCAACCAACTGGGCACCGACCGCGATGAGTGCAGCGTGGTGATCGATTGCTGCCCATTCCTCGGCGTGCTTTCCTTGAATGCCGTGTTCGCCGCCGATCGGATACTGATCCCGGTCTCCTCCGATTTCCTGGCTCTGCGCGGCGCGCTGCAGGTGGAGCGCACCCTGCAGGCGCTCGAGCCGGTGCTCAAGCGGCGCGTTGAACGCCGCTACGTGCTGACCCGGTTCGACCGGCGACGAAACATGAGTTTCGAAATCCAGAAACGCCTGGTCGATCAGCTTGGGGACGAAGTCTGCGAGACCGTGATCTCGGAAAACGTGGCCGTCGCGGAAGCCCCTGCCAGCAATCGTGACATCTTCAGCCACGCCTCTTCCTCGCGCGGCGCCGTCGATTACGCCGCGCTGGCAAGTGAACTGACAGGAAAGGGTTTCTTCTAGCGCGTGATCAAGGTGATCACGTCTTCATAGCTGGCAGGCACGGCCTTCGCCGAAGGTTGCTGACAAGTCCGTGAAAGGATCTCGCAGCCGCGATAAATCTGACGAAGCTTGCGCTCCGCCTCGCTCGCATCGCGTCCGGGTATCAACAGGTTATCCACAACCAGCCCAACGCGCGTCCTGATGCGGAAACCGTATTTTGTGAGCATGGGCGCCTGCATATAAAAACCCATTCAGGTCAATGGGATTCACCAAGTATATGCAGTCATTCCGAAATATGCAAGCCAGACCATTATTTTAATTGAAATAAACTCTGCCTGCCTATTGATTGAGCGGAACTCACATTTTCTGCACAGGACCCAAAAGCGTCGTTGATGCGCATATAAGTGAGCGCATGATTTTCTGATAAAATTTCGTCATCATTGCGGCAGGCGCCATTGGATGCCGTAATACAAAATGCGATCGCAGCAGATGCCCTGCGCGCCCCGGTCGCAAAACCCATGTCAGAGAAGCATCCGGAAAATTTCATCATCGTCGGCCTGACCTTGAACGGCAGGCGGTTCCGCCCCAGCGATTGGGCCGAGCGCCTGTGCGGCATCATGTCGGCCTTCGGCGCCGACCACCGCATGAGCTATTCCCCCTATGTGCGTCCCGGACTGCATCAGGGCGAAAAGTGCGTGTATGTCGCAGCCCGCCTTTACGAGATCGAACCAATGGCCTACAACTTCCTGGGCGGCTTTGCCAGGGACAACGATCTGCAAGTGATTCTGACAGGCCGCCCCGACGCCAAGTCGGACGACTGAACGGACAGCAAATCAGTCCGGGCGCACCGAAAGAAAAGAAAAGGCGACCGGAACCGGTCGCCATGTTCTGGATATGCGGGTCTTACAGCGCCTTGATGGCGGCAGACAGGCGGCTCTTGTGGCGAGCTGCCTTGTTCTTGTGAATGATTTTCTTGTCGGCAATGCTGTCGATGGTACCCATCGACTCGCTCAGCACTTTCTCGGCAGCCGCCTTGTCGCCGGCGGCAATCGCCTTGCGAACGCTCTTGATGGCGGTGCGCAGTTCGGAGCGCTGGCTGAAATTGCGGGCGCGACGCTTGATCGCCTGGCGGGCGCGCTTGCGGGCTTGTGCGGTATTGGCCATGTTAAATTCTGTAAGGCTTGGAAAAGGGGCGCATTTTAGGCCCTTTCGAGAGGGAAAGCAAGTCACGCGACCGGCCGGCAAAGCCTTTAACATTCCCCCCATGAACCTGCTCAAGGCCCTCGCCACGGTCAGCAGCATGACGCTGCTGTCGCGCATCCTGGGCTTCGTGCGCGATTTCGTCATCGCCCGCAGCTTCGGCGCCGGGGTTGCCACCGACGCCTTCTTCGTTGCCTTCCGCCTGCCCAACCTGCTGAGGCGTATGTTCGCCGAAGGCGCCTTTTCGCAGGCCTTCGTGCCCATCCTGGCGGAATACAGGAACAAGCGGAGCCCCGTTGAAACCCGGCAGCTGGCCGACCATGTCGCCACCCTGCTCTTCCTGGCCCTGCTGGCCGTCACCCTGCTCGGCATCGCCATCACGCCGGTCCTGATCTACATTTCCGCGCCGGGCTTCGCCGCCGACACCGCCAAATTCGATCTGACGGTGCAGTTGACCCGCATCGCCTTCCCCTACATCCTGTTCATTTCGCTGGTGTCGCTCGCCGGCGGCATCCTCAACACTTGGAGCCGCTTCGCCGTGCCGGCCTTCACGCCGGTGCTGCTCAATGTTTCCTTCATCGGCATGGCGCTGTTCGCCGCGCCGCATTTCAATCCGCCGGTGCTGGCCCTGGCCTGGGCGGTATTCCTCGGCGGCGTATTGCAACTCGCCCTGCAATTGCCCTTCCTGGCGAAGATCGGCATGCTGCCGCGCTTCTCCCTGTCGCTCGCCGACGAGGGCGTGCGACGCATTCTGCTGCTCATGCTGCCGGCACTGCTCGGCGTATCGGTGTCGCAGATATCGCTGCTCATCAACACCATCTTCGCCTCATTTCTGCCCAGTGGGAGCGTTTCCTGGCTCTATTACGCCGACCGGCTGATGGAGTTCCCGGCGGGTCTGCTCGGCGCGGCGCTGGGCACCATTCTGCTGCCGAGTTTGTCGAAAAGCCATGCCGAGAACGACCGCGGCGAATTCTCGGCGCTGCTCGACTGGGGCCTGCGGCTGACCTTTCTGCTGACGTTGCCGGCGGCACTGGGGCTGGCACTGCTCGCCGTGCCGTTGCTCGCCACGCTGTTCAACCACGGCGCCTTCCAGGCCGAGGACGTGCTGAAGACGCGCGAGGCGCTGGTCGCCTACAGCGTCGGCCTCACCGGCCTCATCCTCGTCAAGGTGCTGGCGCCGGGCTTTTATGCGCGGCAGAATATCCGCACGCCGGTGAAGATCGCGCTCGTCACCCTCGCCGCCACGCAGGCGATGAACGCCGCCTTCATCGTGCCGCTGCAGCACGCCGGCCTGGCCCTGTCGATCGGACTGGCCTCCTGCCTGAACGCGGCGCTGCTCTGGCGCGGCCTGCGCCGCAATGGCGACTATGCGCCGCAGCCAGGCTGGGGGGGCTTCCTGGCGCGGCTGGCCGTCGCGCTCGCGGTAATGGGCGCGGTGCTGTGGTTCGGCATGGGCGCGCAGTCCGACTGGATCGGTGCGCCCGCGCTGGCGCGCATCCTGCGCCTGGCCGCGCTGGTGGCCGCGGGCGGCGGCGCCTACTTCGGCACACTCTGGCTGCTGGGATTTCGGCTGAAAGATTTCGGCAAGAAAGGACGGACATAAGGGAGGAGACGATGAAGTTCTGGACCGACAGCTTCACCCGCATCATCCACGGCGACAACGCCTTCTGCATCCCGCACGCCCAGAACCATGTGTGCCTGGGCGGCAACCGCAATCCCCATTGCGCATGGTCGGATCTTCCTGCCGGCACGAAATCCCTGGCGCTGATCTGCCACGATCCCGACGTGCCGAGCCGCGGCGATGACGTCAATCAGGAAGGGCGCACGGTGCCGGCCGCGCTGCCGCGGGTCGACTTCTTCCACTGGGTGCTGGTCGACCTGCCGCCTGAGCCCGCGCACATCGAGGCGGGCGAGTTCTCGCAGGACGTCATGCCGCGCGGCAAGAACGGTCCGGGCACGGCGCGCGGCGCGCGCCAGGGCGTGAACGACTACACCGGCTGGTTCGCCGGCGACAAGGACATGGCCGGCGACTACTACGGCTATGACGGCCCCTGTCCGCCCTGGAACGACGAGATCCCGCATCGCTACGTGTTCACGCTCTACGCGCTGGATGTCGCGCGCTGCCCGGTCGATGGCCGCTTCACCGGCCCGCAGGTGCGCGAGGCGATCAGGGGCCATGTGCTGGCGCAGGCCGAGTTCACCGGCGTCTACACGCTCAACCCGGAGGTCAAGCTATAGCTATTCCGCGCGCGCCGTACCCTCGCGGCGCGGGTCGGCAGCGCCGACCCAGTCGTCGCCCCGGCGCTGGATCACCGACAGGCCGCTGGTCATGTCCTGCACGGTCACGGTATGGCCGCGCCTTTCCAGCGCGGGGCGCAGCTGCACGGCCGCCGTCCCCCGCTCCAGTTCCGTCGGCCCATTACGACTGCCGTAGTGGGGCAGCGCCACCGCTTCGCCCGGCGAGAGATTCCAGGCGAGCAGGCCGAGCACGGCCTGCGCCACATAGTTGATGATCCGGCTGCCGCCGGGCGAACCCACCAGCGCAACGACACGGCCGTCCCGGCCATAGATCACCGTCGGCGCCATCGAGGAGAGCGGCCGCTTGCCGGCCTCGACGCGATTGGCCACCGGCCGGCCCTCCTCCTCGGGGCGGAAGGAGAAATCCGTCAGCTGGTTGTTGAGCAGGAAGCCATGCACCATGATGCGGCTGCCGAAGGCCGCCTCGATGGAACTGGTCAGCGAGACGGCATTGCCCTCGGCGTCGACAATCGACAGATGCGTAGTGGCCGGCAGCTCGGCTGACGCCTCCTCGCCGAAAGACTGCTGCGCCGGCAACTCGCCTGCCGCTGCGCGCCCCATGCTCGCTTCGGCCCGGATCAGCGCTTTTCGCGCAGTCAGATAGGCCGGATCGAGCAGCGCCCGCACCGGCATGTCGACGAAGCCCGGGTCGGCGAGATAGCGCGCACGATCGGCAAAAGTCAGTCTCCCCGACTCGGCGAAGTGGTGCACGCTCTCCGCCGCCAGCGGCATCCTGCCGGCCAACTCCGCGGAAAAAGTCAGTGTCTGCAACACGGCGAGTCCACCCGAACTGGGTGGCGGCATGCCGCAGACGCGATGACCGAGGCGCTCGCCGCAAAGCGGTTCCCGCTCGATCGGCTTGTAGGCCGCTAAATCGGCCTCGCTCAGATCGCCCGGGTTCTTCGCATGGGGGGCGCGCACCGCGGCGACGATGTCGCGCGCAATGGGGCCCTCATAGAACAGCTTCGTGCCGTGCTGCGCCAGCGCCAGCAGGACGAAGCCGAACTCGCGGTTGACGATCTTCGTGCCGACCGCCTTCGGCTTGCCGTCGGCCTCGTAATACAGCCGCCGGGCCGCGGCATCGTCGCGCAGGTAACGGTCTTCGGCCAGCAGCTTGTACAGGCGCGGCGACAGCGGGAAGCCCTCGACAGCGAGGCGCAGCGCCGGCGCGAAGAGCTTCGGCCACAGCATGCGGCCATGGTTGCGGTAGACCAGATCGAGCAGCGCCGGCAGGCCCGGCACGCCGACGGCAAGCCCGCCCACCATTGCCTCCTGGAATGGCAGCGGCTTGCCCTCTGCGTCGAGGAAGCGTCCGCGCTGTGCCGATGCCGGCGCCGTCTCGCGACCGTCGTAGGCGCGCAGGCGGTTCGTGCGCGCATCGTGGTAGAGCAGGAAGCCGCCGCCGCCCAGGCCCGAGGACTGCGGTTCGACCAGGTTCAGCACCAGCTGCGCCGCGATGGCCGCATCTGCCGCCGTGCCGCCGGCGCGAAGAATTTCGACGGCCGCATCCGTCGCCAGCGGATGCGCCGTCACCGCCATGAACAGGCGCCCGCGCGCTTCCTTGACGACGCCGATGCCACTGGCCGTCTCGGGCTGTGCAGGGCGCTCCGCCTGCGCCAAGCCGAAGGCGAACAGCAGCAGCAACAGGAAGGAATGTCTCATCATCAAAAAAACGGGCAACCCGCAGGTTGCCCGTATTGTTGCAGCGATTCGAAGATCAAGCCATCAACGGCACGATCAGCAGCGCCACCAGGTTGATGATCTTGATCAGCGGGTTCACCGCCGGACCGGCCGTATCCTTGTACGGGTCGCCCACGGTGTCGCCGGTGACGGCCGCCTTGTGCGCATCGGAACCCTTGCCGCCGAAGTGGCCATCCTCGATGTACTTCTTGGCATTGTCCCAGGCGCCACCACCCGTCGTCATCGAGATGGCGACGAAGAGGCCGGTGACGATGGTGCCGACGAGCAGGCCGCCGAGGGCCTGCGGGCCGAGCGCCAGGCCGATCACGATGGGTACGGCCACCGGCAGGATCGACGGGATCATCATCTCCTTGATGGCGGCCACGGTCAGCATGTCGACCGCGCGGGAGTAATCCGGCTTGGCCGTGCCTTCCATGATGCCGGCGATCTCCTTGAACTGGCGGCGCACTTCGACCACCACGGCGCCGGCGGAACGGCCCACCGCCTCCATCGCCATGGCGGCGAAGAGGTAGGGGATCAGGCCGCCGATGAACAGGCCGATGATGACCATGTGGTTGGACAGGTCGAAGCTGATGCCCTTCAGGCCGGCCGCTTCCAGACCGTGGGTATAGTCGGCGAAGAGCACCAGCGCGGCGAGGCCGGCGGAGCCGATGGCGTAGCCCTTGGTCACCGCCTTGGTGGTGTTGCCGACGGCGTCGAGCGGGTCGGTGACGTTGCGCACGTCCTTCGGCAGGCCGGACATCTCGGCGATGCCGCCGGCGTTGTCGGTGATCGGGCCGTAGGCGTCGAGGGCCACGACGATGCCGGCCATCGAGAGCATCGAGGTCGCGGCAATGGCGATGCCGAACAGGCCGCCCAGGGCGTACGCCGCCCAGATCGAGGCGCAGACCGAGATCACCGGCAGGGCGCAGGCCTTCATCGAGACGCCGATGCCGGCGATGATGTTGGTCGCATGGCCGGTCTGGCAGGCGGAGGCGACGTGCTTCACCGGAGCGAAATCCGTGCCGGTGTAGTACTCGGTGATCCACACCAGGGCGGCCGTCAGCACGAGGCCGACCACCGAGCAGCCGAACATGCTCAGGGTGGTGATCTTGGCAGCGGGATCGCCGGCGCCGATCAGCCATTGGGTGATCGGATAGTAGGCGACCAGGGCCAGCACCCCGGCGACGATCAGGCCGCGATAGAGGGCGTTCATGATCTTGCCGCCTTCGGCGGCCTTGACGAAGTAGCAGCCGACGATGGAAGCGATGATCGACACGCCGCCCAGCGCGAGCGGGTAGAGCAGCAGATTCTCGCCCAGGCCCGGCGAGGTCTTGATCACCAGCGCGGCAAGCACCATCGTCGCGACGATGGTCACGGCGTAGGTCTCGAACAGGTCGGCGGCCATGCCGGCGCAATCGCCGACGTTGTCGCCGACGTTGTCAGCGATCACCGCCGGGTTGCGCGGATCGTCCTCGGGGATGCCGGCTTCGACCTTGCCCACCAGGTCGGCGCCGACGTCGGCGCCCTTGGTGAAGATGCCGCCACCGAGACGGGCGAAGATGGAGATCAGCGAGGAGCCGAAGGCCAGGCCGACCAGCGGCTCGATCATGTGGTGCAGATCGGCGTTGGCGCCGCCCAGGGCCTTCAGCACGGCGTAGTAGCCGGCGACGCCGAGCAGGCCGAGGCCGACCACCAGCATGCCGGTGATGGCGCCGCCCTTGAAGGCGACGTCGAGCGCCGGGGCAATGCCGCCGCGGGCCGCTTCCGCCGTGCGCACGTTGGCGCGCACCGAGACGTTCATGCCGATGTAGCCGGCCGCGCCGGAGAGCACCGCGCCGATGAGGAAGCCGATGGCCGTCTTCCAGCCCAGCGCCGGCACCAGGCCGATCACCAGGAACAGCGCCGCACCGACCATGCCGATGGTCTTGTACTGGCGGTTGAGGTAGGCCGAAGCGCCTTCCTGCACCGCCTTGGCGATCTCCTGCATCCGCTCGTTACCCGCGGGCAGCGAAAGGATCCATTTGCTGGACATGGCCCCGTAGACCACGGCCAGCACTGCGCATACCAGCGCAAGGATTAGTGCTACTGACATGAACTCCCTCCTGTAACCAAAAAAACACCGAGACGGCGTTGCCGCCGTCCCCCGATCTGCTCAACCCTTCTGCTGCACCGATTTTCTTTTCAGGCGCGGCGCACGCCCGGGACGAATCAGACCTTGAACTCGCCCAGCTTTTTCTTCACACCCACGTTCTTCAGCCGCACGTACTGCGGCAGGCCATTCTTGTAGGGCGGATAGTCCTCGCCCTGGATCAGCGGCGTCAAATACTGCCGGCACTTGGCCGTGATGCCGAAGCCGTCCTCGCTGATGAAGTCGCGCGGCATGAATTTCTCCTTGTTGGCCACGTCCTTCAACTCGGCAATCTCGATCTTCCACTTGTAGGGGCGGTTCGACACCCGCTTGATCGCCGGCATCACAGAGTTGCGCCCCTTCAGCGCCACTTCCACCGCAGCCTTGCCCGTGGCGTAGGCCTGCAGCACGTCCGTCTTCGAGGCGACGTGGCGCGCCGCCCGCTGCAGGTAATCGGCCACCGCCCAGTGGTACTTCAAATTCAACTCGTTCTTCACCAGGCCGGCGATCACCGGCGCCACGCCGCCCAGCTGGGCATGGCCAAAGGCGTCGCGCAAGCCCTGGTCGGAGAGGAACTTGCCGTCCGCCCCCTTCACGCCCTCCGACACCACCACGGTGCAGTAGCCGAACTTTTTCACCGTCGCATCCACCTTGGCCAGGAACTTCGCCTGGTTGAAGGCGATCTCCGGAAACAGGACGACGATGGGCAACTCCATCTCCTTGTCCGAAGCCAGTGCGCCCGCCGCGGCAATCCAGCCGGCATGGCGCCCCATCACCTCGATGACGAACACCTTGGTCGAGGTCTTCGCCATGCTCGCCACGTCCAGCGTGGCCTCGCGGGTGGATACCGCAATGTACTTCGCCACCGAGCCGAAGCCGGGGCAGTTGTCCGTGATCGGCAGGTCGTTGTCGACCGTCTTCGGCACATGCACGGCAGTGATCGGGTATCCAAGCTTCTCCGACAGTTGCGACACCTTGAGGCAGGTGTCGGCGGAATCGCCGCCGCCGTTGTAGAAGAAGAAGCCGATGTTGTGCGCCCTGAACACCTCGATCAGGCGTTCGTACTGTGCCCTGTGCTCCTCGATGCTCTTCAGCTTGTAGCGGCAGGAACCGAAGGCGCCCGCCGGCGTGTGGCGCAGCGCCGCAATGGCCTTCGCCGACTCCTTGCTCGTGTCGATCAGGTCTTCCGCCAGGGCGCCGATGATGCCATTGCGCCCCGCGAAAACCTTGCCAATCTTGCCCTTGTGCTTGCGCGCCGTTTCGATGACGCCGCAGGCACTGGCGTTGATGACCGAAGTCACACCGCCCGACTGGGCATAAAAAGCGTTTTTCATGCCGTAACTCCTAATTATACCAGTGTGGGCGTCCCCTGTCTGCGTGGGCAAGGGATCGTGAATTATGCTTGACGAGTTACTTGAGCGCCTCCAGAACGGCGGCGCGAATGCTGTCCAGCGCACCAACGCCATTCACCTTGCGGTATTTCGGCGCACGCGCATCGCCCGCGGCCGCCCAGTTCGAGTAGAACTCGACCAGCGGTTTGGTCTGGCTGTGGTAGACGGAAAGCCGCTTCCTGACCGTTTCTTCCTTGTCGTCCTCGCGCTGGATCAGGTCGTCTCCGGTGACGTCGTCCTTGCCGACAACCTTGGGCGGTTTGAATACGACATGGTACGTGCGACCGGATGCAGTATGCACGCGCCGGCCGCTCATGCGCTTGATGATTTCTTCGTCCGGCACGTCGATCTCCAGTACCAGATCGAGATCGACGCCTTGCTTGCGCAGTGCCTCGGCCTGCGGAATGGTGCGGGGAAAGCCGTCGAAGAGGAATCCCTTGGCGCAGTCCGGCTGCCGCAGGCGCTCCTTGATCAGGCCGAGGATGATGTCGTCGGACACGAGTTGTCCGGCATCCATGACTTTCTTCGCTTCGAGTCCCAGCGGCGAACCGGCCTTGACTGCGGCGCGCAGCATGTCACCGGTGGATATCTGTGGAATGCCGTATTTATCGGTAATGAAAGCGGCCTGCGTCCCCTTGCCGGCACCGGGGGCTCCGAGCAGAATTAATTTCATAATTACCCTCCCAAGTAGAACTTATGTATCTATATGATTTATTAGGTCTTTCCAGTCTGCGCGACATTACCGTCAATTTCTCCTTACGTCAAACTTACATCGGATACGCTCCAGATCTGCCTGCGTATCAACCCCGCCCTCGGGCGCCTGGGAAATCTCGATGACGCGAATGCGGAAACCATGCCAGAGGATGCGCAATTGCTCGAGTGCCTCGAAGCGCTCGGCAGGCGCCACACCCAGCGCACCATAGCGAAGCAGAAAGGCTACCCGATAAGCGTAGATGCCGATATGGCGCTTTGCCGGAATTCCGTCCGGCAGGCCATCCCTCGATGCGGCGAATGCATCGCGCGGCCAGGGAATCGGCGCACGACTGAAGTAGAGGGCGTGGCCGCGCGCATCGCGGACGACCTTGACGATATTCGGATTGAGGAAATCCCCGATGTTGCCGATCGGATGGCAGGCGGTCGACGCGGCCGCCTCTGCGTCGCCGGCCAGTTCCTTGGCCACCAGGTCGATCAGCGCCGGCTCGATGCAAGGCTCATCGCCCTGCACATTCACCACGATGTCGTCATCGCCCCAGCGGCGTTGCGCAGCGACCTCGGCCAGGCGGTCCGTGCCGCTGGCATGATCGGTGCGCGTCATGACGGCCTCGAAGCCGTGCCGCTCGACGGCGGCCTTCACCGCATCGTGGTCGACGGCAACCAGGACCTCAGCAGCTGTGCTCTGCACCGCGCGTTCCGCCACGCGCACCACCATCGGCTTGCCGGCGATATCGGCCAGCGGCTTGCCCGGCAACCGACTGGAGGCAAAGCGGGCGGGGATGACGACCTTGAATGGCATTGCATGCCCGCCGCGGGGAGGATCAGCCCGCTGCTTCCTCGTGGTTCAACTGGCGCGCCTCATCTTCGAGCATGACGGGAATGTCGTCGCGCACCGGGTAGGCCAACTTGCAGGCCTTGCAGACGAGCTCCTGCTGCGGCTTGCGAAAATCGAGCGGGCCCTTGCAGACCGGGCAGACGAGAATTTCAAGCAGGCGGGAATCCATTGAGCTTCTCCACTACCCATTGCGTCAGATCGGGTTCCAGTTGCGCCTCGACCGGAAGCACCCAAGTTTCCGGCGGCGCAATGGCTTCGCATTTTACCGCATCTTTCTCTGTCATCAGCAGGGCATCGGCGTCCTGCAGCACCAGATCAGAAGGCTGAAAGGCATGATGATCGGGAAAGGCCTGCTGTGTCCGCACGCGCAAGCCCAGGCCTTCCAACTGGCTGAAAAAGCGCCCTGGCTGACCGATGCCGGCCAGCGCCCGCAGAGTGCGCCCGCGCAAGTCCTCTGCCGCGCAAATGCGCTGCGCGTCGTGCAGGTTGTAGAAGCGGCTGCCGCTCAGCCGCATGCGAAACTGGCAGCGAGGCCGGACCCCGGGGGGCGGCAGCGCCGCGCCGTTCAGCACGAGGGCGTGCGCCTCGTCGATGCGCGAGGGGCACTCGCGCAGGGGGCCGGCCGGGAGCGGCCAGCCATTGCCGATGCCGCGCTCATCAAGCACCACGATCTCGACGTCGCGCGCCAGGCGCAGGTGCTGCAGGCCATCGTCGGAGATCAGGACATCGCAATCGGGATACGCCGCCAGCAGCGCGCGCGCTGCGGCGACACGATCGCGACCGACGAACACCGGACAGCCCGATCGGCGCGCCAGCAACAGCGGTTCGTCGCCAACCAGAGCCGCCTCGCTCGATACGGACACGGCCTCGACGCCCCTCGCGCGACCGCCGTAGCCGCGGCTGACGATGCCTGGCCGCCAGCCACGCCCGGCAAGGCTCCGGGCAAGATGAATGGTGAGCGGCGTCTTGCCGCTGCCGCCTGCGGTGATGTTGCCGACCACCACCACCGGAACCGGCAGCTTCCCTGCGGTGCACCAGCCCATGCGATAAGCCAGGCGGCGCAGCCTGACCGCCAGCGCAAAGACGAACGCTACGGGAAGCAGAACGGCGTTCAGCGGTCCGCGCTGCTGCCACCCCGATGCAAGCCACTGGTTCACTTCAGGGCCTGCTCTCCATGGTTCCGTCTGATGGAACAAATGAGAACACGCCCTCGGAACCCGTCAACGCGACGGGTTCTGCGTGGCGAAGGAGATGTGGCTGAAGCCGGACTGCTGCGCCGCCTGCATGACGTCGATGACGCTCTGGTGCGCCGCTTTGGCATCCGCGTTGATGACGACCACCGGCTCCCTTTCGCTGCCGCCGGCGCGGCGCAGCGCAACGCCGATGGCCTCGACCTCTCTCGATCCGATTGCCACGCGGTTGACCATCACGTCGCCATTGGCGCTCACCACGACATTGATCTCGTTCGGCTTCTCCTGCGACTGGGCCGCATCCGCAGTTGGCAGGTTGATTTCGAGACCGGAGAACTTCGAGTAGGTCGTCGTGATCATCAGGAAGATGAGAATGACGAGCAGCACGTCGATCATCGGGATCAGGTTGATCTCCGGCTCCTCGCGGAAGCGTCCGCGCTGGAAATTCATGCCGCTCCGTCCTCAGCCTGCACGCTGGCCGTGCACCAATTCAACGAGCTTCACCGCCTGCTGTTCCATCTCGATGACGAAGCTGTCGACCAGGGCGCGGAAGTGGCGATAGAAAATCATCGCCGGAATGGCGATGAGGATGCCGAATCCCGCGTTGTAGAGCGCTATCGAGATGCCGTGCGCGAGTTGCTGCGGATTGGCCGTCGCCGGGCTTTGCGCGCCGAAGATCTCGATCATGCCGACGATGGTGCCGAACAGTCCCATCAGCGGCGCGATCGAAGCGATGGTGCCCAGACTGGTGAGGAAGCGCTCCAGCTCGTGCGAGACGCCGCGCCCCGCCTCCTCGATGGCTTCCTTCATTGCCTCGCGCGAGCTCTTCACGTTGCGCAGTCCCGCCGCCAGGACATGCCCCAGGGGAGAGTGCCTGGCCACGCGGCCGATCATTTCCTCGCTGGCGCCGCCCTGCCGATATTCCGCCACGACGCTCTGCAGCAATCCCTCCGGCACGACCTTACTCCGGCGAAGCGCAACCGAGCGCTCGATGATGAAGGCGACGGCGAGAACCGAGGCGAGCAGGAGCGGCCAGATCGGCCAGCCTGCAGCTTGAATGATGGCGAACACGCAACGCTCCTTTTCGAATAACGGCGAACTTTATATTGGCGTTCCTGTTTCGGCAAGAAATTCCGCAGCGATGCTGTCGCTGTCCCACGACGAAAACAGCAGAGTTGCGATTTCGCCGAGCCATCCGTTTCGTTATCCACAAAAGATGTGGATAACTGTGTGAATTCTGCGTTGGCAATTTTAGTAAGTCGGCTTCCCGTAAGACTTTTTCTTACTTCGATGAAAAATGTGGCTGTTATATTTATTTTTTAAAACAATAGGTTGCAATGAATCTCCCGGGGCGCCAGGTCATCGGGCCCCGTGACTGGGAAAGACGTTGCATAGCTTGGGCTAGAATTCCGCGATGCCGTCCGAAACGACTCCCGCAACCATTTCCGGCGAGGAAATCCTCAGTGTTTCCGCGCTTAATCGTCTCGCGCGCCAGACCCTCGAAAAGCGCTTTCCGCTGCTGTGGGTCAGCGGAGAGATCTCCAACCTGCGCCGACCCGCTTCGGGTCATGTCTATTTCGCGCTGAAGGACGAAGGCGCCCAGGTCGATTGCGTCATGTTCCGCACTCGCTCGCAACTTCTGCCCTTCCGCCTGCAGGACGGCCAGCGCGTGGAGGCGCGTGCGCTGGTTACGCTGTACGAGGCCCGCGGCGGCTTCCAGTTGAGCGTCGAAGCCCTGCGCCAGGCCGGCATCGGCGCGATGTTCGAAGCATTCGCGCGCCTGCGCGAGAAGCTGGAGAAGGAAGGCCTGTTCGCGCCGGAACGCCGGTTGCCGCTGCCCCGCTTCCCGCGCCGCATCGGCATCGTCACCTCCCTGCAGGCCGCGGCCCTGCGCGACGTGCTGGCCGCCCTCGCGCGCCGTGCCCGCCATTTGCCGGTCGTGATCTATCCGGCGCCCGTCCAGGGCGAGGGTGCCGCGTCGGGCATCGCCGGCGCCATCCGCGCGGCAGCCGCGCGCGGCGAATGCGACCTTCTGATCATCGCCCGCGGCGGCGGCGGCATCGAGGATCTTTGGGCTTTCAACGAGGAAATCGTCGCTCGCGCCATCGACGCATGCCCGATCCCGATCGTCTCGGGCATCGGGCACGAAACCGACGCGACCATTGCCGATCTGGCTGCCGACTGCCGTGCCGCCACGCCCACCGCCGCAGCGGAACTGGCCAGCGCCGGGTGGTTCGAGGCGCAGGCCGAGCTGCGCCGCCTCGCCAGCGCGTTGCGCCACCACCTGCAGCGCCGGCTGCAGGAGCGCATGCAGCAGGTGGATCTGCTGGCGCGCCGCCTGATCCATCCCGGCGAGCGCCTCGGCCGGCTGCGCGCGGAAACCGCCCATCTGGCCAGCCGGCTCGGCAGCTGCCTGCGACAACAGATCGTCGCTTGTCGCTCGGACATGCAAGGGCTCGATGCGCGCCTGGCGCTCTGCCGTCCGGACATTCGCCATGCCCGGCGCGACATCGATGAACTCGCCGGGCGGTTGCGTGCAGCCATTGCGGTCGGTCTGATGCAACGCACGCACCGGCTGCAAAGCCTGGCGGCCAGCCTCGGGCATCTCAGCCCGCAGTCCGTGCTCGCGCGCGGCTACAGCCTGGTGCGCAAGCCCGACGGCAGCATCGTCCGCAGCTGCGCGCAACTCGGCGTCGGCGAAAGGTTACGGCTCTCCTTCAGCGAGGGCGGGGCCGAGGCGCGCGTGACACAATGCGATTCTTTGAACATTTGATTATTGCCAAATGAATCTATTCCGACTAAAATTGTCAAGTATCGCAACCCTGACTGACTGAAACCGGAGACACGACATGGAACACACCCTCCCCGCCCTGCCCTATGCCATGGACGCGCTCGCGCCGCACATCTCGAAGGAGACCTTCGAGTACCACTATGGCAAGCACCACCAGGCCTACGTCACCAATCTGAACAATCTGATCAAGGGCACCGAGTTCGAGAACGCCGATCTGGAGAGCATCGTGAAGAAGTCCAGCGGCGGGATCTTCAACAATTCCGCCCAGGTTTGGAACCACACCTTCTTCTGGAGCAGCATGAAGCCGAATGGCGGCGGTGCCCCTTCAGGTGCGCTGGCTGATGCGATCAATCGGAAGTGGGGTTCGTTCGACGAGTTCAAGAAGGCCTTCCAGGCCTCGGCAGTCGGCAACTTCGGCTCGGGCTGGACCTGGCTGGTGAGAAAGCCGGACGGCTCGCTGGACATCGCCAACACCGGCAACGCAGCGACGCCACTCACGACGGAGAACAAGGCGCTGCTGACGATCGACGTCTGGGAACATGCCTACTACATCGACTACCGCAACGCCCGGCCGAAGTTCGTCGAAACCTTCCTCGCCAACCTGGCCAACTGGGACTTCGCGGCAAAGAACTACGCCGGCTGAATCCAGCCCGCCGTGCTGGCGGGACTGACTTTTGTCGGCAGGGCGCCGCGTCAGCGCGGCGCCCTTTTCATTCACGACGCCGGCCGGGCTAGAATGCGCCGGACACCTCACGCCCGCTCCCACTTTCATGTCCGCTGAACCGATCGAGCTGCTGGCACCCGCACGCAATGCCGAGATCGGCATCGAGGCCATCAGGCACGGCGCCGACGCCGTTTATATTGGCGGGCCGGCATTCGGCGCCCGCGCCGGCGCGGGCAACACCGTGGCGGACATCGCGCGTCTGGCCGGCTACGCGCACCGCTTCCATGCCAGGATCTTCGTCGCCCTCAACACCATCCTCGATGACTGCGAAGTCGAAGCCGCACGCCGGCTCGCCTGGACGCTCTACGACGCCGGCGTCGACGCCCTGATCTTGCAGGACATGGGATTGCTGGAAACGGACCTGCCGCCTCTCCAGCTGCACGCCAGCACGCAGTGCGACATTCGCACGCCGGAAAAGGCGCGCTTCCTGCAGGACGTCGGCTTCTCGCAGATCGTCCTCGCACGCGAGCTGACGCTGGACGACATCCGCCTCGTGCGCGCCGCCACCGACCCGGCGCGCTGCACGCTGGAGTTCTTCGTGCATGGCGCGCTGTGCGTGGCGTTCTCGGGCCAGTGCTACATCAGCCATGCCCACACCGGTCGCAGCGCCAACCGCGGCGAATGTTCGCAGGCCTGTCGCCTGCCGTACACGCTCGAGGACCGGCAGGGCCGCATCGTCGCCTACGACAAACACCTGCTTTCGATGAAGGACAACGACCAGAGCGCGAACCTGGGTGCGCTGATCGGCGCGGGCATTCGCTCCTTCAAGATCGAGGGGCGCTACAAGGACGCGGCCTACGTCAAGAACGCCGTCGCCCACTACCGCCGCCAGTTCGACGCCATCCTGGCCGGACAACCGCAATACGGCCACGCTTCCTCGGGGCGCTGCACGCATTTCTTCGCGCCGCAGCCGGAGAAGACTTTCAACCGCGGAGCCACAGACTATTTCGTCCGGGGGCGCCGGCCCGATATCGGCGCCTTCGAGACGCCGAAGTTCTCCGGCGAGGCGATCGGCAGCGTGACACGCCTGGGCGCGGGCTGGATCGAGATCGACGGCAATGCCGAACTGCACAACGGCGACGGCCTCAGCTATCGTCCGCCCGGCAGCAAGGGCGCCAACAAGCTCGCCGGCATGCGCATCAACGTCGTGCAGGGCCGCCGCCTCTACCCGAACGAAATGCCGTCCGACTTAAAGCCTGGCGTGACGCTCTACCGCAACCGCGACCAGGCCTTCTGGCGTGCGCTGGAAAAGGAATCGGCCGCGCGACGCATCGGCGTAAACCTGACTCTCGCGGCGATTGACGGCGGGCTGGAACTGAAACTGGCAGACGAAGACGGCGTCGCCGTGACAGTGCGTCACGCGGTGCCAGTCGCGCCGGCACGCGACGCCGACAAGGCACTTGTCTTCCTGCGCAGCCGGTTGGGCAAGCTCGGCAACACCGATTTCAGCGCGACACAAATCGACATCGCCATGCCTTGCTTCGTTCCCGTCTCGGCAATCAATGCCCTGCGTCGCGAAGGCATCGGCGCGCTGATCGAGGCACGCGAAGCCCGGCGACCGCGCCTTTCACGCACCGCACCGGTCGAGCCGCCGGCCGCCTATCCCGAAAAGGAACTGAGCTACCTCGGCAACGTATTCAACGACCGCGCCCGCGCCTTCTACAGGAAACATGGCGTCGAACTGATCGCCGACGCCTACGAGGCCGGTACGACGCCTGGCGACGTTTCACTGATGATCACCAAGCACTGTCTGCGCTACAGCTTCAACCTTTGCCCGAAACAGGCCAGGGACTGGCAGCTCAAGGGCATCGGCGCCGAGCCAATGACGCTGGTCGGTGCAGGCGAACGCCTGACGCTTCGCTTCGACTGCAAGGCCTGCGAAATGCACGTCGTCGGCCGGAGCCGATAGCCCTATTTCCCGGCGCTCGGGAAAAACAGCTGCTCGCCGTTTACCTTGAAGCCGGCAATGAGCGCCTGCCCCTCGGAGGAGGTGATCCACTCGATCAGTTTCATGGCGCCGTCGTAGTTGATGTCCGGATATTTCTTCGGATTGACGGCGATGATGCCGTAGGGATTGAACATCTTCGGATCGCCCTGCACCAGAATGTCGAGCCCGGTCTTGGCGCGATAGGCGCCGTAGGTGGCGCGATCGCTTAGCGTGTAGGCTTTCATCTCGCCGGCCATGGTCAGCACCTCGCCCATGCCGAGCCCCGCCGAAACGAACCAGGCGCCCTTCGGTGCTACGCCGGCCTGCTTCCAGTAACTCTTCTCCATCAGGTCGGTGCCGGAATTGTCCCCGCGCGAGATGAATCTCGCCTGCCCCTCGCCCAGCTTGCGGAAGGCGCCGACGACGTCGCGCGCGCCGCGCAGGCCGAGCGGATCCTCCTGCGCGCCGACCAGGATGAAGTCGTTGTACATCACGTCGCGGCGATTCACGCCATGGCCGTCGGCAACGAACTTGTCCTCGGACGCGCGCGCATGAACCAGCACGAGATCAACGTCGCCGTTCTTGCCCAGCTCCAGCGCCTTGCCGGTGCCGACCGAAATTACATGCACCCTGGCGCCGTGCTGCTTCTCGAAAACCGGAAGCAGGGCCTTCAGCAGTCCCGAGTTCTCCGTGCTGGTAGTGGTGGACAGGCGGATGTCGCGCGCCAGCGCTGGCTGCGTCGCGGCGAAGAGTGCGCAGATCAGCAGACTGCGCCAGAGGGTTGCTGATTTCATTTGTAGATTCCTTGTCGGTGTCGGTCTCTTCCGCCATCGAATATGCATATCGCTGCATATGACTAGGCTGCGGGTGTCCCGTACAATAGGCAAAATCGTTGGAGGCACAAATATGTCGCCGGGTGACATAAAAGGGATGGTACTGACCTGCTACTGGGCTTTCGGCGGCAGCCCGCTGCAGCCCGAGGAGACCCGTCTGCTCGCACTGCTCGATCGCATCCGGCGCACCGGTTCGATCGCCTCGGCGGCGCGCGAGGCCGGCATCTCCTATCGCAACGCATGGGGCATGCTGGCGCGCTGGGAGGCGAACTTCGGTCACCCGCTGCTGATTCCCTCGCGCGGTCTGGGCACCCGCCTCACTCCCTTCGCCGTCAGGCTGATCGAGATGGATGCGAAAGTCCGCGAACAACTGGCGCCCCAGCTGGCCGCCGCCGCCGAGCAAATGGCGCTGGCGCTGTCGGAAGCGGTCGCACCCATGCGCGCCGTGTCGCGCATCCATGCCAGCCACGATCTGGCGCTGGCCCTGCTGCCGCCACGCATGGCCAAGCGGGGCCACCCGGTCGACCTGCAGTTCCACGGCAGCCTGGAAAGCCTCGCCTCCTTTGCCGAGGGGCGCTGCGAAATCGCCGGCTTCCATTGTCCGGAGGGCCCCGCCGGCGCCTCGCTCTGGCAGCAGTACAAGCCCCATCTTCGGCCGCGCCAGCAGGTGTTGATTCGGCTGACGAAGCGCAGCCAGGGCATTCTCGTCGCTCCCGGCAATCCGAAGAAGCTGCGCGGCATCCGCGACCTGGCACGGCCTGGCGTGCGCTTCCTCAACCGGCAGAGCGGGGCCGGCACGCGGCTGTTGCTCGACTGGCTGTTGCGGCAGAACGACATCGCGGCCAGCGCCATAGCCGGCTACGGCGATGTGGAGATGACCCATTCAGCCGTGGCGGCAATGATCGCCAGCGGCCATGCCGACGCCGGGCTCGGCGTCGAGGCGGCGGCCCGCCAGTTCAATCTGGGCTTCGTGCCGCTGTTGAAGGAGGACTACTTTCTCGTCACGCGACGCGAACGCCAGCGCCAGCCGGCATTCGCCGCGCTGCTCGACCTGCTCGGCGGAAACGCCTTCCGCCGTGCCGTGCGTGCCCTGCCCGGCTACGATCCGACGGGCAGCGGCACGGAGGCGCCGTTCTACCGGGACTGACTTTTACCGCCCGCTTGACAGAGACGTTCGACGAGCCGCTTCGCGAGCGCAGCCGCCACCCGGCGACGGTACCCGGCAGCGACCAGGGTGGACTCCATCGGCTGGATCGCCTTGCGCACGGCCTTGTCCAGCGCGGCAAAGAAGACGTCGTCCGGCGCCTGGCCGGCGAGGGCGTCGAGTCCCGGCACCAGCCCTGGAAAGGAATTCACCCCGGTGCACGCGACGCGCAATTCGGCGATGCGGTCGCCGTCGCGCCGGAGCGCCACGGCGATGCCGGCGAGCGGGAAGTCGATGGCACCGCGCACGCGGATTTTCTCGTAGCCTGCCGACCAGCCGGACTGCGGCGGCACGTCGACGGACAACAGCAGGTCGCCGGGCGCGAGCTTGAGGTGGCGCATGCCGTCGTCGGCGAAGAGGGCAGCGAGCGGCTCGCGGCGGTTGCCCGTGGGACCGGCGATGTCGACCTCGGCGCCGAGCACCAGCAGGGCCGGCGCCAGGTCGCCGCTGTAGCAGGCATAGCAGCGGTCCGACTTCGGCGCGACGCGACAAGTGTCGCCCTCGCACTTCATGCAGTATTCGTTGGCGGTGCGCCACCAATCGCTCTGGTTGTAGAAATAGCAGCGGGTGTCCTGCATCAGGTTGCCGCCGACCGTGGCGGCGGCGCGGTGGGTGGCGCCGGCCACCTGCGCGGCGGCCTGCGCCAGCAGCGGCGCATGGCGGCGCATGGCCTCCGATTCGCACAGCGCCTCCAGCGTCACGCCGGCGCCGATGCGCAGCGACTGACTTTCGGCGCGGATCTCGCACAGCTCGGCGAGGCCGGAGACGTCGATCAGCCGCTGCGCCTTCTGGATGTTGCGGCGCAGGTTGGGCACCAGGTCGGTGCCGCCGGCGAGGTAGCGCGCGCCTTCGCCGGCGCCGTGCAGGGCGATCGCCTGGGCGACCGAGTCGGGCTTGAGGATGGCGAGGTCTTGCATCAGGCGGCTCCTTCGGTGGCGGGTTGCTTCGCGGCCTTGCCGGTTTTTCGCTGGGCGGCGCGCTGCTCGCGCTCGCGCGCTTCCATGGCCTCGGCGATGCGCTCCGGCGTGAGCGGGAAATCGTGCAGCTCGAGGCCGGTCGCCTCGCGCACGGCGTCGGCCAGCGCGGCGGGGAAGCCGGAGAGCGGGCCTTCGCTGGCCTCCTTGGCGCCGAAGGGGCCGTTCGGGTCGATGCTCTCGACGATGAACACATCGATGGGCGGCGACTCGGCGATGGTCGGGAAGGCGTAGTCGAGGAAGTTGGCGGCGGCGTGCTTGCCGTTCTCGTAGCGCGTCTGCTCGCACAGGCCCTGGCCCATGCCCATCCACACCGCGCCCTGCACCTGGCCCTCGACGCTGAGCGGATTGATGGCGAAGCCGCAGTCGAGCGCGGCCCAAACCTTGTCCACGCTGATGCGGCCGGTGTCCGGATCGACGCTGACCTCGACGGCCTGCGCCGCGTAGGAAAAGCCCATCGTGGAGCCGACGGCGCCGCCGCGGTGCTTGCCGCCCTGGAACTCGACCGGGCAGGTGAACGTGCCCTTGAAATGCAGCGTGCCGGTGTTCACCAGCGCTTCGGCAGTGGCGTCGCCGAAGCCGATGGAACGGGACGGGTCGCCGGCGACCTGGAACGCTTCGCCCAGGCACTCCACCCGTTCCGGCGCGACCTCGAGGCGGCGCGCGGCGGCCTCGACGAGAGTCTGCTTCAGCTTCTGCGCCGCGTCGAGGCAGGCGTTGCCGACCATGAAGGTGACGCGCGAGGAATACGAGCCGTTGTCCTTCGGCGTCACCGCGCTGTCATTGGAGATGACGCGCACCCGGCGCCAATCGACGCCGAGCACTTCGACGACGACCTGGGCGACGATGGTGGTGCAGCCCTGGCCGACGTCGGCGGCGCCGGTGAGGATGGTGATGCCGCCGTCGAAGTCGAGCTTGAGCACCACCGTGGCGTGCGGCTGGCCGGTGAAGTGCACCGGCTTGGCCGAGCCGCTGACGAAGTGCGAGCAGGCCATGCCGAGGCCCTTCCACTTCGGCATGCGGCCGCGGCGCTCGCGCCAGCCGCTCGCTGCCTCGACCTTGTCGAGGCACTCGGGCAGTCCGTAGGACTCGACGCGCAGGCCGTTGATGGTCTCGGTCGGGCAGGGCAGCAGGTTGCGCCGCCGCACCTCGATCGGGTCGAGGCCGAGCTCGATGGCCATCGAGGTCATCAGCGACTCGAAGGCGATGCGGGTGTTGACCGTGCCGTGGCCGCGCATGGCGCCGCAGGGCGGCGTGTTCGAGTAAACGCGATAGCCGTCGTACTTCACGGCGGGTACGTCGTAGAGGCCGTTGATGAGCGCGCCGGCGTAGAGGATGGTGATGATGCCGTAGCCGCCGTAGGCGCCGCCGCGCTGTACCACCTCGCACTCGCAGGCGGTGATGCGGCCGTCGCGTGTCATGCCGAGCTTCATGCGCGTATCGCTCTCCGGGCGGCCGCGGTGGGTGAGGATGGATTCCTCGCGCGTGAGCTGCATGCGCACGGTGCCGCCGGCGGCGCGCGCCAGCAGGGAGACGATGATCTCGAAGTTGAGCGTCTCGACGCGCGAGCCGAAGCCGCCGCCGACGTAGGGCTTGATGACGCGCACGCGCGAGGTATCCAGGCCGAGACACTGGGCGACGCGCAGGTGCACGTAGTAGGGCACCATGCTCACGGTGTGCAGGGTGAGGTGGTCGCGCGAGGGGTCATAGCTGGCCATCGCGGCGTGCGGCTCCATCTGGGCGTGCGTCACCTCGGCCGTGTGGTAGGTCTGCTCGCGGATGAGGTGGGCGGCGGCGAAGCCCTCGGCGGCGTTGCCGAACTCGTTGTGTACCTCGCGCTCGATGTTGCCGGCCTTGTTGTCGTGCAGCAGCACGGCGCCGGGCGCGCGCGCCTGGGCGGCGTTCTCGATGATCGGCAGCTCGCGCACGTGCAGGCGGATCAGCTTGAGGGCCCGCTCGGCGGTCTGCTCGTCTACCGCCGCGACGGCGGCGACCGGCTCGCCGAAGTAGCGCACCTTGCCGCGCGCCAGCGGGAATTCGTTCTGCGCGATGGGCAGGATGCCGTAAGGCACGTCGCAGTCCTCGCCGGTGACGACCGCCACCACGCCGGGCAGGCGGCGCGCCTCGGAGGCGTCGACTTCGATCAGCTCGGCATGCGGCACGGGGCTGCGGAGGATCTTGCCCACCAGGGCATCGGCTGGAAACAGGTCGGCGGTGTACTTGGCGCGGCCGGTGACCTTCTCGATACCGTCGACCAGCGGCAGGCGCTCGCCGACACCCTTGAACGGTCTGGTGCTCATGCCGGCTCTCCCGTCTTTTCGAGGCGGTCGGGGCAAGCCGCCTGCACCGATTCGATGATCTTGACGTAGCCGGTACAGCGGCACAGGTTGCCGCCGAGCGCCTCGCGAATCTCGGCCTCGCCCGGGTTCGGATTGCGCCGCAGCAGGCTCTCGGCGGCCATGATCATGCCCGGCGTGCAGAAGCCGCACTGGGCGCCGAGCTTCTCGTGGAAGGCCTGCTGCAGCGGCGACAGGCGGCCGTTCTGCGACTGGGATTCGATGGTTTCGACGTGGCGGCCCTCGACCGCAGCGGCGAAGGTGCAGCAGGAAAGACGCGGCCGGCCGTCGACCAGCACCGTGCAAGCGCCGCATTCGCCGCCGTCGCAGCCCTGCTTGGTGCCGGTGAGGCCGAGCTGCTCGCGCAGGTAGTCGATCAGCAGGGTATTGTCCGCCGCGGCGTCTTCACGCCAGCGACCATTTACCCGGATGCGCAGGATGCGTTTCATGTGTCCGCCCTTTCATCGCAGAAACCCGATGAAAGATTGAAACACAACAATTTGCAATCAAGCAATATGCACGGGTTTGCACAGCTGGCTGCAGTCCGGCGCCTCTCCCGCCAGCAGTCGCCGGCCGTGGGTGAAAGCGGTGGCACGGCCGTTGCGGACGAAGCCGCACAGAGTGATGCCGAAGCGCTCGGTGACCTCGATGGCCAGCGAGGAGGCGGCGGAGACGGCGGCGACGAGCTCGATCCCGGCGCGGGCGGCCTTGCTCGCCATCTCCAGGGTGACGCGGCTGGTGAGCGCCGTGCCGCAGCCGGCCAGCGGCCGACCGGCGAGCAGGCACTGGCCGATGGCCTTGTCGAGGGCGTTGTGACGGCCGAGGTCCTCGGCCAGGACCAGCACGCGACCGTCGGCGTCGAAGATCGCCGCGGCATGGGTGCCGCCGGTGGCGAGCCAGACGGCCTGGCGCTGGCGCATCGCCGCCATGATGGCGTCGAGGCGGGCCGGTGCCAGCCGCAGGCGATCACCGACTTGCGGAATCCCGCGCACGACATCCTCGACCCGCTCGCGCCCGCCGCAGATGCCGCAGGAGGAGCCGACCACCACGTTGCGACGGCGTACCCGGGCGCGCTGCGGGTCGGCGAGGGCCAGCCGCACCACTCCACGATTGTCCGGGCAGACGGCCAGCGAGCGGACGTCCTCGATCCGGTCGAACAGGCCCTCGGTGAAGGCAAATCCGGCGGCGAGCGCCAGTATCTCCGGCACGCCACCCTCGGACAGCACGCCGTCGGCGGGCGTGAAGCCGCAGGGCGCGGTGACCGCCTCGGTCGGCGTCCACATCAGCGTGTAGGCGCCGATGCCCTCGACGTCGATGGTCAGGGTTTCCTCCTCGACCACCCAGCAGGCATCGTGGGTGCGGGAGGTTTCGTCGAAGCACTGGGCGCTGACTGCGCGAATGCCGTGCTGATGAGTGAAGTTCACTATGTCATCCTCCTCTCAGGCAGCCTTGCGCAGGGCGACGCGCACCACGTCCGAGCCGGAGCCGGTGGCGTCGGTAAGTTCCAGCGACATCGGCGCCACGGTGTTCAGGCTCGGCGCCTTCAGATCCTTGGCGTAGGGCGTCGCCCAGTAGTCGAACTGGCCGACGATGAGCAGTGTGTCGGGCCGGATGCCCTGGTTGACGATGGCCGGACCGCGCGTGGTGCGTACGGTCGAAACCACCTCGACCTCGTCGCCGTCCTCGATCCCCAGGCGCGCCGCGGTGCGCGTGTTCATTACCACGCCACGGTGGCCGCGGATGTTCTCCGACAGCTCGTTCATGAGCTGGATCGAGGCATTGCCGCCGGCATGGAACTGCATGCTCTTGGTGGTGAGCAGCCAAAAGGGAAAATCCTCCGGTCGCGCCCCCTGGTTTATCAGGGCCCGTTCCCACTTGCCCGGCATGTCATGCCAGGACGGCAGGAACTGGTACTCGGTGAGTTGCTCGTCCCACCAGTGGATGCCCTGCTCGTGCAGGCGGCGCTCCAGTTCGCGGCCGGAGCGCGTCAGGCGTTCCTGGTAGGGCAGTTCGAAGCGGAGATTCTGCTCCACCAGCTTGGGGTAGAGGTACCAGCCACGCCGCGACCAGGGCTTGCTGTAGAAGCCGTTTTCCTTGAACCAGGCCAGGCCGTGTATCTCCTTGCCTTCGGATAGCTCCGCACTGGCGGCCTTGCAGCCGGCGTCCCAGATTTCCTCGACGCTGTGCGGCACTGACGGGTCGAGCGAGAAATCATAGTGCTCGGTCTTCAGCCGGATCGTGCCGGCGCCGCGGTTGATGGCACTGTTGTACTCCTCGAGAATTCCGACGCGGCGTGCAAGTTCGGTCGATATCCAGGTGAAGTCGCGCGTGTCGCCGCGCGGATCGACCACCGGCTGGCGCAGGATGAAGCCCTGGTGGTCCCAGTACTGCTCGATGTACTTGGTGCGGCCGAGGCGGATCAACTGGAGGCTCTCCAGGTCGGTCGCCTCGGGCAGCAGGATGTCGGCCATCCAGTTGGTCTCGTCGACGGTGTAGGCGAAGGAAACCATGAAGGGGAAGCGCGCGATGGTTTCGGTGAGGCCGCGCGTGTCCCAGAAGGCGATCGCCGGGTTGGTGCGGAAGGTGAACCACAATTCCGGAAAGGCCGGGGTCATGAGCTTTTCCGGCGCCTCCTTCTGCCACATCCAGGCAAGGTGCGTCGGGCCGAGCGCCTGGCTCCAGGGGCCGTTGCCGGCCAGCGGCACCAGGGTGCGATGCGCGTTGCGGTTGGCCGGCCGACGGACCCAGCGCTCGGGATCGGTCGGGTTGAGGCCATGCACCATGAAGCCGTCCTCGCCGGGTCGGACGCTCTGCAGTCGGTCCTCGTGCGGGCGGTTGATGCGCACGGTGGTGCCGAGCGTGCCGCCGGGCACTTCCAGCGCGCCGACCAGGACGGCCATGACGGTGCGCGACCAGCAGCAGTCGAAGGCGCCCCAGCCGTTGTTGACCGTCTTGCCGAGTGTCACCGAGACGGGGCGGAAGGGCAGCACCTCGCCGTCGATCTCGATGGTCTCGCCGACGCGGGCGTGGTCGACGAATTCGTTGGCGACACGGCGGATGCGCTCGGCCGGCACCTCGCAGACCTTCTCGGCCCATTCGGGCGAATACGGCGCGACATGGGCCACGAGCTTGGCGAAGGACGGCTCGCCATCGACATCGAGGTACTGCCAGCGGTCCTGGTCGGGCCCCTGTTCGTAGGCCGAGGGAATCCTGAAACGGCCATCGAGGGCGGGCAGGGTGTCCGGCGTATCGAAGGGCACGGCGGCGCTGCGGCGGGTATCCCACAACAGGGGCTTGCCGCTGTCCGGATCGCGCAGGTAGTAGCCCTTGGGGCCGACCAGGTAGGGCGAGGCGGTGCGGTTGCGCAGGAAGGGCAAATCGAGATCGGTGCGGGGCCGCTCGTGCAGCATGACATGGATAAGGGCGAACATGAAGGCGCCGTCGGTCTTCGGCCTGATGGGAATCCATTCGGCCGAGGCGGCGGCGGTGACGCCCAGGTGCGGCTCGACGTAGACGCGCTTCATGCCGCGCACGCGCGCCGCGGCATGGCGCGCGGCGGCGCAAACGCCGCCGGTGACCTCGACGTTGGCGCCGAAGGAAATGATGTATTCCGTGTAGGGCGTGTCGGCGGCAACGGTGAAGGCGCGGTGCCAGTACTCGCCGTAGAGATGTTCGGAATGCGTGCATTTCACGCCCTGGCCGGAGCCAAAGCTGTAATCCATCGGCCCCCAGGCGGAGAGGAAAGCCGGGAAGGTGCCCATGTAATTGGAGGGCGTGCCGCCGTGGCCGAAGCTTGCGGCCACGCGCGGCAGGCCGGTTTCGTCGATGACCCCCTTGGCGCGAATGTCGCGCAGCCTCGCGGCGACGATGTCGAGCGCCTCGTCCCAGGAGATCGGCTCGAAGCCGGGATCCTCGTGCATGCCCTTCTTCGGATTGGTGCGACGCATCGGCGACAGGACGCGGTGCGGCGAGTAGGTCTTCTGGATCAGGCCGTAGGCCTTGACGCAGGGTTTGCCGTCGCCGGGATGGATGCCCCTGCCGTTGAAGTTCGGCGCCACCTCGGTGGCCACGCCGTTTTCCACCTTCACTGCCAGCAGGTCGGGGCCCGCCACGCAGTTGAAGCAGTAGGTCGGCACCCATTTCGTCGTGGCATTGGTTTCCATCGCGCCTCCTTGTCGTGATACGAAATCAATCTCGCAAAACCATTGTTGCGTATCAAGTGTAAGAGGATCGAAACCGTCTGCAAATAGGGTAGCGCCCTGCATATGCAGGGCGAAAAATATATGCCAGCAGGCGAAAACGCCGTATTGCGGAGACTGACTTCTACCGTCCCGCCGGGGTCTTGTCGATGCCGTCGATCTTGGCCCCCGGCGCGAGACCGCGACGCTGGAACCATCCGGCGTTCATCTCCAGGGCGAAGCGGACCGGCCTGACCGAACAGTGGTTCTCGAGCGATTGCGGCTGCATGTCGGCAAGCTGCACGATGCGGCCGCTGTCGTCGAGGAAGGCAATGCTCAAGGGAATCAGCGTGTTCTTCATCCAGAAACACTGCACGCCGGCCTCGGGAAAGACGAACAGCATGCCGCGGTGCGCAGGCAAGGATGGGCGGTTCATCAGGCCGGTCATGCGCTCGGCGTTGCTGCTGGCCACCTCGGCCTCGATGCGGTGCATGCCGGCGAAAAGCTCTATGGGCGGCGCGGCCTGCACGGCGGCACTCGCCAGCAGGAGGCTGAGAAGACAGGACAGGCGTTTCATGGCAACGGGAGCTTACCAGCCCGGCGCCGCGCCCGGCAGGTAGGCGAGCGGGATGGGGTCGCCTCTGTCCGCCGACTCGAGGCGGGCCTCGTCCGCCGCGCGCGCGGGACGCGGCTCGCCCAGCCGCTCGGCGAGCAGGTCGCGCAGGCGCTCGCACCAGAGGAAAGTCAGTCGCTGCAGCACGGCGTAGAAGGGCGTGTCGCAGCGGCTGGCCACGCGCTCGGCGAAATCCGGCAGCCAGCGCAGCAGATGCTCGTCCATCATGACGGCCAGTTTTCCCATCGCTTCCCTGCCGGCAGCCCGCCGCAACGCCTGGGCGATATAGAGCAGTTGCAGCACCAGGTGGTCGTCCGGGCGACGGCGCCAGTCAGTCGCCGCGAGTCCGCTCTCGGCATAAATGTCGCGCAGTGCGAACATGGCCTGCTGGCAGGCAAGATGGTCGTCGTCGGTCCAAACCGATTCGCAGGGCGATGCGCCATAGGCGCCCGTCAGGTAGATCGCGGCATAGTCCGCTGCGAGGTCGTCCGGGTTTGCGGCGCTCGCCTCCTCCGCCGCATGCGCCATCAGGCGCCAGGCATCGCGCATCGCCTCGCCTGCCGGCAGCAGGCCGAGGTTGGCGGGAAAGCCAGCCTCGCACAGGGCGGCCAGCGTCTCCCGCGTCAGCTCGCGGTCATGCAGCGCGGCGAGCATTTCCGCATCCTCGGCAAGGGCGATAGCCAGCCCGGAGGAGAGGACGGCGTTCGTCATTTGTTTTCTACCCGGCCCTTGCTGTGCGGCACGAAGACGATGGAGGGACGCGTCAGTTCCGGATTGGCCATGTTCTTCACCTGGCGCACCGGCTTCTCGCCCGGCCCCAGCGCTGTTGTTTTCCAGGTGCCGGCGGCAAGCTGCTCTATCGGGCCGATGTCGAGCACGCGCATCATGCAGGCCATGACACAGTAGGGCTTGCGCCCGGCCTCCAGCTCGTCGATGCACATATTGCACTTCTTGACGATCCTCTCCTGCGGATCCCACTGCGGCGCGCCGTAGGGGCAGGCCGCCTCGCAGCGGCGGCAGCCGATGCACAGCGTCGAATCGATGTCGACCACGCCGTTGTCGGCGCGCTTCCAGATGGCGCCCGAAGGACAGGTCGGCAGGCAGGCAGGCTCGGCGCAATGGTTGCACGACATGTTCACCTTGTAGGCATACACGTCGGGGAAGCTGCCGCCCTCGATGTACATGACGCGGCGGAAGCGCGGGCCGGGCAGCAGGCCGTTCTTGTCCTTGCAGGCGATCTCGCAGGCGCGGCAGCCGATGCAGTCGACGTTGTGGTGGACGAAGCCGAGCTGGGTCTTCGGCACCAACGGACGGTAAGTCTGCGTCACCTTGCGCTCGAGCGCTTTCCTGACTTCCGCCTTGTCGAGTTTCTTGGCCACGTCAGTAGTCCCGCCGGAAGACGTGGGAACGCGCCGTCGCCTGCTCGTCCCAGCCCGGCTTGTGCGCCAGCGTCGTCTTCTTCACGTTGCACAGGATGGTGTTGTAGGCGAAGGCGCCCGCCGGCGAGGGTTCGTCGAGCGTGAGGAAATCCGGGTTGCCGGCGCGGTCGACGCCCGCCTTGTCGCGGTCCATCCAGGCGCCCTCGTACACCACCACCACGCCCGGCATGCAGCGCTCGGTGACGTAGGCCGGCAGCACGATGCGCCCGCGCGCGTTCCACGCCTCGACCATGTCGCCGGTGCGGATGCCGAGGCGCTTCGCGTCGGCGGCGTTCAGCGTGATCTCCTGCTGGAAGGTCTCGCGCAGCCAGGGGATGTTGTGGAAGATCGAGTGCGTGCGCCAGCGCGGATGGGGCGTGATCATGTGGAAGGGGTAGCGCTGCGCCTTCGGATGGTTGAGCGATTCGAAGGGTTCGATCCACTTCGGGATGGCGGGAATCTCGTAGCCCCACTGCGTCCGGGTCCAGTCGGTCACCTGGGCCAAAGTGGTGGACAGGATCTCGATCTTGCCCGAAGGCGTCTGGAAAGGCTTGCCCTGCTCGATCTGTTCGCGGAAGGCCACCAGCGGCTGCCTGAACTCGAACTTGTACACGCCGCGGCGCTTGAATTCCTCCCAGCTCATCGTCACGCCCTGGTGCGCCTGCACCTTGTCCTTCCACCAGGCGGCAAGATAGGCCTCGTCGACCGCGTCGGGATTTTCGAAGTAACTGCGCTCGGCACGCGGGTTGTAGCGCTTGCCGAAGTCCTTCAAGGACGGGTCGAGCTTCTCCAGCCGCCAGGAGAGTTCGGTGAATACCTGGAAGTCGGTCTTCGATTCGCCCAGCGGTGCGATCGCCTTGGGACGATGGATGTAATAGTGGCCCTTGTACCAGGGCAGCGCCACGCCGTGCCGCTCGAAATGCGTGGCGATGGGCAGCAGCACGTCGGCCCACAGGCCGGAAGGCGTGATGGTGGAATCCTGGCAGACGACCAGTTCCAGTTTCTTCACCGCCTCGATTTCCTTGTTGACGTTCGTCAGCTGGTTGAACCAGTCCGAGCCGTGCCACCAGATGGCCTTGATGTTGGGGATCACGCCGTCGAGCTTGTCGCTGCGCGGCCACAGGCCGACTTCCTCGCGCTTCACGTTCGGGTAGTTCAGCACGCAGTGCGCCCAGCGGTCGGACTTGATCGAGGCGTACCAGACGTTGGCGTAGTCGTCGTAGGGGTAGGCCACGCTCTCGGCATGCCAGCCCTTGCCCACCCCTTCCGCGCAGCCGCCGAGGATGCCGATGTTGCCGGTCATCGCCTGCAGCGCCGCCGCCATGCGGTTGTACTGCTCGCCATAGGCGGCGCGCCCCGGCGCCCAGGAGGCCTTCAGCGCCGCCGGCTTCGTCGTCGCATACATCTGCGCGAGCTTGCGGATGTCGTCCGCCTTCACGCCGCAGATCTTCTCGGCCCATTCGGGCGTCTTCGGCGTGCCGTCCGACTTGCCGAGGATGTAGTCCCTGAAGTTCTCCTGCCCCTTGGCCCAGTCGGGCATGGTGCCGGCATCCATGCCCTGCACGAACCTGTCGATGAACTTCTGGTCCTGCAAGTTGTTGGCGAAGATATGGTGCGCCATGCCGGCAAGCATGGCCGCGTCCGTGTTGGGCCGGATCGGAATCCACCAGGCATCGTAGCTGGCGGCGGAATCGGTGTACTGCGGATCGACCAGCACGAACTTGCAGCCGCGCTGCTTGGCCAGCCGCATGTAGTAGAAGGTGTTGCCGCCGTGGAAGGTGTAGGCCGGGTTCCAGCCCCACATGACGATCAGCTTCGAATGGGCGAAGGCATCGTCCTCGTTGCCGTCCTCGATGGTGCCGAAGGTCATGCGGCTGGAGAAGGTGGTGCCCTGGTAGGAGGGCACCGACCAGGAATTGGTACGGCAGCCGAACATGCCAAGGAAGCGCGCCAGCAGGCCCTCGATCTGGTCGGACTTGTGCAGCACGCAGTAGGAGGTGCCGGCATAGGCCTGGTCGAGGATCGCCGTCGGGCCGTACTTCTGCTTCAGCTCGACCATCTTCCTGGCGATGAAATCGAGCGCCTCGTCCCAGCTCACGCGCTTGAACTTCCCCTCGCCGCGCACACCGACGCGCATCATCGGATAAAGCAGGCGCTCCGGCGAATAGATGCGCGAGCGGTAGGAACGGCCGCGCAGGCAGGCGCGCAGCTGCGGCACCTGCTCCGATTCGAAGCCGAAGGCGCCGCCGGCCTGGTAGCGGCCGTCGTCGGTCGACAGGCGCACGATGACGTCGCCCTTCTTGTGCGCGACCAGCATGTGGCGCGAGCCGCAATTGTGGTCGCAGCTCGTCACCACCGTCGTCAGTTGGTCGTCGGTCGGGTACGGTTCGTAGGCGTGGGCCTCGGCTTCCTTGCCGCCGAAAGTCAGTTCCGCCAACCCGCCGGCCGCGGCGACGGCGCCGCCCGCAGCCGCCGTCTTGAGGAAGCTGCGCCGCTCGGGATTGAGCAAGGCGTCGTCCCCCTTCTCGGTCCTGCTCATCGTTTGCCCTCTTGCGGCCTGAGGAAGCGTACCTCGGATTGGGTCGGCCGCTGTTTCGCCCATTCGGGCACCTCGGCCGGCATGTCCGGCCAGGGCGTGCGCGCGTAAGGATAGGCGATGCGATACCAAGCGCGCCCGCCGTGGCAGCCGTAGCAGGCGTCGGCACCGTCCTTGCCGGCCTGCTCGATGGCGGCCGCGTTGAGATAACTCACCTCGTGCCGCTTCGTGCGGATGGCGGCATGGCAGGCCTGGCAGTTGTTGCCGAACGCCGCCTTGTGCTCCTCCCAAGGGCCGGGCAGACCCATCAGCTGCCAGGGAAACTGGCCGTGGCATTTCAGGCAGGTCGTCTCGGGGTTCACCTGCTTCCTCAGCGTGAAGGCGGTGTCGGCCTGCGATATCGAGTCTGCCGCCGCGCCCTGCGCCTCCTCGCGCGGATCATGGCCGAGATGACAGGCATTGCACTGCAGATTCATCAACTGCTTCGCCAGCGGCGTGGCGAGATGGCGGCGATGGAAGGTGTCCTGTTCGCCCTCGTAGGTCGGCGTCTGCTGGTACCAGACGCGCATCAACCCGGCCCTCATGCCGGCAGGAGAAGCGGTGCGCACCTTGTCGTCGAGTACTTCGCGATGGCAGGCCAGGCACTGCGCGTCGTCGGCCGTTTCGATGGCCGGGCGGAAGTGCAGGGGATTGTAGGCCGCCTGCAGGTAGCTTTTTTCCGACGGCGGGGGTGGCTCGACGTAAGGCACGAATTCGGCGTGCGGGCCCATGCTGGCGGCAATCCACAGGATGAATCCGATCGCGACGGCGAGCACCAGGATGGCGGCGGCAAGAGCTTGCTTCATTCATTCAATCCGCGGTTTTCTTCGATTCTGCTGGGCGGCTCTGCGACAGCCTTGACGCATGTCAAACCCGCCTCGGATCCGCTTCGCGCCAGGCGCCCGGCTGCAGCCCATCGAGACGAAACGGTCCCGCCGCGGCGCGCACCAGGCGCAGGGTCGGATGGCCTATCTTGGCCGTCATGCGCCGCACCTGCCGGTTCCTTCCCTCGCGCAGGACGATCTCCAGCCAGGCGGTCGGAATGTGCTTGCGGCTGCGGATCGGCGGATCGCGCGGCCAGAGGCCGGCGGGATCGGCAATGCGCCTGGCCTCGCAGGGGCGCGTGACGAAATCGCCCAGTTCGATGCCCTGCTGCAGGCGCTCCAGCGCTTCTCCGGTCGGCTCGCCCTCGACCTGCACCCAATAGGTCTTCGGCAGCTTGTGCTGCGGATCGGCGATGCGCTGCTGCAAACGGCCGTCGTCGGTGAGCAGCAGCAATCCCTCGCTGTCGGCATCGAGCCGGCCAGCGGGATAAACGCCCTTGAGCGATATGAATTCCGCCAGGCAGCGATGGCCCGCTTCCGGCGTAAACTGGCTGAGGACGCCGTAAGGCTTGTTGAACAGAATGAGGCGGCTCACGCCGCCTCGGCCTCGCGGCGCTGCGGCGCCAGCGCAGCTTCGCCGGCAAACATCCTGCAGAAGCGCATCTCCTCGGGATAGGGAAAGAAATCCGGCACGTAGCCGTCGAGGATCATCTGCTTGGTCTGCTGCCAGAACGCCGGCTCCAGCAGGTCGGCATGGTGCTTCATGAAGACGCGCCGCGTCTCCGGGTTGCCGAGCAGGAAGGTGCCGAACTCCTCGGGAAAGACGTCATGGCGGCCGACCGAATACCAGACTTCACCGGACATTTCCGCCTCCGGGTTGGGCGGCGGCGGAATGCGGCGGAAGTTGCAGTCCGTCATGTACTCGATCTCGTCGTAGTCGTAGAACACCACGCGGCCGAAGCGGGTAACGCCGAAGTTCTTGAACAGCATGTCGCCGGGAAAGATGTTGGCGTAGGCCAGCTCCTTGATGGCGTTGCCGTATTCGATCACGGCCGCTTCGCGTCGCGCCTCGCTTGCGCTGTCGAGGTACAGGTTGAGCGGCTTCATGCGCCGCTCGATATAGAGGTGCTGGATGACGATCTCATCGTCCCCCTCCTCCATCAGCGAGGCGCATTCCCGGCGCAGCTCGTCCAGCAATTCCGCACTGAAGCGCGCCTTGGGCAGGGCGACATTGGAAAACTCCAGCGTGTCGGCCATGCGGCCGACGCGGTCGTGCTGTTTGACCAGCACGTACTTGGCCTTGACGGTGGCGTGATCGACTTCCTTGGCCGGCGCGAAGACGTCTCGGATCGCCTTGAAGACGTAGGGAAAGGAGGGCAGGGTAAACACGCTCATGACCATGCCCGGAATGCCGGGCGCAATGACGAACTCGTCCTGGGAATGCCGCAGGTGGTGCATCAGGTCGCGGTAGAACATGGTCTTGCCCTGCTTGGCCAGGCCGAGCATGGTGTAGATCTCCCCCGCCGGCTTGTGCGGCATCAGCCCGGCGAGGAAATCGACATAGGCCGAGGGCACTTCCATGTCCACCATGAAGTAGGCGCGGCTGAGGCTGAACAGGGTGCGGATCTGCGCCGAGTCGAGCAGGATGGCATCGAGGAACAGGCGCCCCTTCGAATCGTGCAGCACCGGCACCACGAAAGGATACTCGTAGTCACCGTTGATGGCCTTGCCGACGATGTAGGCGGCCTTGTTGCGGTAAAACGCCGAATGCAGCACCTGGATCTGAAAGTTGGCCTCTGCCGCGGGTAGACGGCCGCCCATCTGGCGCTCGACGGCATTGATGACATTGTCGATGTCGCGCTCGGCATTGGCAAAGGCGCAGCTCCAGCGGAAATCGGCGCAGATGTCGTGGATGACCTGGCGCAGGCCGGTCTTGTTCGGGTAATAGCTGCGGTAGGCCGGCGGGTCGGACTCGATGAAGTCGGTCGATACGGCCGGTCGCACGAAGATGAAGTCGTTGTGGAAGTACGTCCGGTGCATGATCTTGCAGAACACCGAATTGAAGAAGGTCTCGGCCAGCTCGGGCTGCTTGTGGTTGGTGAGCAGGCCGATGTAGAGCAGCTTGGCGAGCTGCCAGGTGTTGTCGTCGATATTGCCTGCATCGTGCTTCTCGTGCAGCAGGCCGGCGCTCTCGTTGACCCGCGTGTCGTAGAAGGCGATGCGCTCGCGTACGGCGCGCTGCACACCGAGCCAGTCGCCCGACTCGAAGCGAACCTTGGCCAGCGCGCTGCTTTCGCGGAACAGGCGATAGTGCTTGTTGAAGCCATCGAGCATGGCGCGGGCGACAGCCTGCGACACGGGATTTTCGCCGGCAGGGATTTCCATTCGTCTTCACTCTATGTTGCAGTGCACGCAGGCAGCATACCGGCAAACCTGCGGCATCGCCAAGTCGGGCTTTTTGCCCGTCTGGCGAAATATTGCGGAATGGCGGATAATATTTATTTATAAGGCTGGCCTTCCCCGATGGCGGCCCGGTCCACGAGGCCGGAGCAGACCGCAACGCCGGCCTCCGAGTTCACCAAAACCACAGACGGAGCAGGAAATGGGCGCGACTTCACTGATCAAGGTACCCCAAGGCGGCGCAAAAATCATCCCCGGCAAACCGGTGCCGGACAACCCGATCATCCCCTTCATCGAAGGCGACGGCATCGGGGTGGACATCTCCCCGGTGATGATCAAGGTCATCGACGCCGCGGTGGCCAAGGCCTACGGCGGCAAGAAGAAAATCCACTGGATGGAAGTCTATGCCGGCGAGAAATCCACCAAACTCTACGGCGGCGACGTCTGGCTGCCCAAGGAAACGCTGGATGCGCTGAAAGAATATTCGGTCTCGATCAAGGGCCCGATGACCACGCCGGTCGGCGGCGGCATCCGCTCGCTCAACGTCGCCCTGCGCCAGGAACTCGACCTCTACCAGTGCGTGCGCCCGGTGCGCTATTTCAAGGGCGTGCCCAGCCCGCTCAAGGACCCGAGCAAGGTCGACATGGTGATCTACCGCGAGAACACCGAAGACATCTACGCCGGCATCGAGTGGGCCGCCGAAACCGACAACTGCAAGAAACTCATCAAGTTCCTGCAGGACGAGATGGGCGTCAAGAAGATCCGCTTCCCGAACACCTCCGGCATCGGCATCAAGCCGGTCTCGCGCGAGGGCACTTCGCGCCTGATGCGCGCCGCCATCCGCTACGCCCTCGACAACGACCGCAAGTCGGTGACGATCGTGCACAAGGGCAACATCCAGAAATTCACCGAGGGGGCCTTCCGCGACTGGAGCTATGAAGTGGCGCAGAAGGAGTTCGGCGCCCAGCTGCTCGACGGCGGCCCGTGGTGCACCCTGAAGAACCCGAAGACCGGCCGCGACATCGTCATCAAGGACATGATCGCCGACGCCTTCCTGCAGCAGATCCTGCTGCGCCCGGCCGAGTACGACGTGATCGCCACCCTGAACCTCAACGGCGACTACATCTCGGACGCCCTGGCGGCCCAGGTCGGCGGCATCGGCATCGCCCCCGGCGCCAACATCTCCGACCAGTACGCCTGCTTCGAGGCCACCCACGGCACTGCGCCGAAGTACGCCGGCAAGGACTACGTGAACCCGGGCTCGTTGATCCTCTCGGCCGAAATGATGCTGCGTCACATGGGCTGGAAGGAAGCGGCCGATCTGGTCATCAACTCCATGGAAGCGGCCATCGCCGACAGGATCGTCACCTACGATTTCGCCCGCCTGATGGAAGGCGCCACCGAGGTCAAGTGCTCGGCCTTCGGCCAGGCGATGATCGACCGGATGTAACAATGAGGGCCTATCCCCCAACCCCTTTCCCGAGGAAAGGGGTGACGGTGGTTCAGCCGCTTCGCGGCTTCCATGTTGTTGACTTCAGCCCTCCTCGGGGCGGCCCAGCGGAGGGCTGGAAATGACGACCAAGCGCAGCGTCGGCGCCATCATGTCGCCGTTCCAGATGGTGGGCGGCGCCGAAACCGTCGATTCGGCCATGCACGTCATGCGCGAGCATGGCCTGAACGCCATCCTGGTCGAGCCGAACGCCGAAGGGGAATGGGGCATCATGACCAAGCGCGACGTGCTGCGCAAGGTGATCGTGCCCAACCGATCCCCCGCCAGCCTGAAGGTCGAAGAGATCGCCAACCGCTTCCTGATCACCTGCGCGCGCGACGCTTCCCTGCTGCACGTCGCCCGGCAGATGATGAACAACGGCATCCGCCGCATCGTGGTCATGGAGGACGGCCAGCCGCTCGGCATCGTCACCGAGGCCGATCTTTTCCGCCTGGTCGAGCAGTCCGGCTGGGGGGTGGCCGCCTGAGCGCATCCGCAACGGACGGGGGCCGGCGCCTGCCGGCCTTTTTTTCGGCAAGAAAAAGCCCGCGCCCCGCCAGGGGGATCGGGCTTACGCAATTCCTGCGCAACGGCCGCGGCTTTCGCCGCGACGGACCGGACCCTCAGGCCCCCTGAATGTTCGAGGCCTGCTTGCCCTTCGGGCCCTGCGTCACCTCGAACGAGACTTTCTGCCCCTCCTTGAGCGTCTTGAAGCCGCCCATCTGGATCGCCGAGAAATGGGCGAACAGATCCTCGCTGCCGTCGTCCGGCGTAATGAACCCGTAACCCTTGGCGTCGTTGAACCACTTGACAGTACCGGTTGCCATAAAGCTCTTCCTCGTGTTTCGTGTTAAACGTACCGGCCGGGCTTTGCTGGAAAACCCGGATGTTTGCTTTGAAAGCGCGCGACAACCACGGGGATGAAACAGCGGGATTCGGGAAGAAACACGACGTCCAACCAGCGGTATTGCATGGCCTTTGTGACAAACACGGCTGAATATTTACGCCAGCCAAACAGGCTGCGTCAAGAGTTTCCCCGGCTTTTTTGATGCTGCATGACAGCAATCTGTGGCTTTTCGGCACATGTCCGGCAGGGGAATTGGCCGCCGTTTCGCCCGCATCTCCACGGCTTGCAGAATCGGCCAGTGTGATTAGAATTCAAGCATGGCAACACGCAGGCAGAGCGAGTCCGTGCTCGAGGCGGAGCGGAGCAAGACCAAGCCCCCTCCCCTGTTCAAGGTTTTGCTGTTGAATGACGACTACACTCCGATGGACTTCGTGGTCGCCGTGCTGCAAAAGTTTTTCGGCATGAGCCGCGAACAAGCGACGCGAATCATGCTCAAAGTGCACAGGGAGGGCGTCGGCATCTGCGGCGTCTTCCCGCAGGATGTGGCCGCCACCAAGGTCGAGCAGGTCAGCGGCTACGCCCGGAAGCACCAGCACCCGCTGGCGTGCGTGATGGAGGAAAGTTGAGATGATTGCGCAGGAACTGGAAGTCAGCTTGCACATGGCCTTCGTCGAGGCGCGGCAGAAGCGCCACGAGTTCATCACCGTGGAGCATCTGCTGCTGGCGCTGCTCGACAACCCCTCGGCCGCCGAGGTCCTGCGCGCCTGCGCCGCCAACATCGAGGAGCTGCGGAAGGAACTGGTCGCCTTCATCACCGAGCACACCCCCACCGTCGCCGGCACCGACGAGATCGACACCCAGCCCACGCTGGGCTTCCAAAGAGTGATCCAGCGCGCGATCCTGCACGTGCAGTCCTCGGGCAAGAAGGAAGTCACCGGTGCCAATGTGCTGGTCGCCATCTTCGGCGAGAAGGATTCCCATGCCGTCTATTTCCTGCAGCGCCAGGGCATCACCCGCCTGGACGTCGTCAACTTCATCTCGCACGGCATCACCAAGGCGCCCGCCGCGCAAGGCGGCGCACGCCACGAGAGCGAGCAGCAGGAGCAGGAACAGGAAGGCCAGCAGTCCGGCGGCGCCCTGGAGAGCTATACGCAGAACCTCAACGCCCAGGCGCTGATGGGCAAGATCGACCCGCTCATCGGCCGCGACAAGGAACTCGAGCGCGTCATCCAGACCCTCTGCCGCCGGCGCAAGAACAATCCGCTGCTGGTGGGCGAGGCCGGCGTCGGCAAGACCGCCATCGCCGAGGGCCTGGCGCGGCGCATCGTCGAAGGCCGCGTGCCGGAAATCCTGGCGCACGCCCAGATCTACGCCCTCGACATGGGCGCGCTGCTGGCCGGCACCAAATACCGCGGCGATTTCGAGCAGCGTCTGAAGGCGGTTCTCAAGCAACTGGTGGACAACCACAACGCCATCCTCTTCATCGACGAGATCCACACCCTGATCGGCGCCGGCGCCGCCTCGGGCGGCACGCTCGACGCCTCCAACCTGCTCAAGCCGGCGCTCGCCTCCGGCCAGATGAAGTGCATCGGCGCGACCACCTACACGGAGTACCGCGGCGTCTTCGAGAAGGACCACGCCCTGTCCCGCCGCTTCCAGAAGATCGACGTCAACGAGCCCTCCGTCGAGGAGACGGTCTCCATCCTGAAGGGCCTGAAGACGCGCTTCGAGCAGCACCACGGCGTAAAGTATTCGGCGCATGCCATCTCCAGCGCCGCCGAGCTCTCCGCGCGCTATATCAGCGACCGCCACCTGCCCGACAAGGCCATCGACGTCATCGACGAGGCCGGCGCGGCGCAGCGCATCCTGCCGAAGTCGAAGCAGAAGAAGGTCATCGGCAAGACCGAGATCGAGGAGATCGTCGCCAAGATCGCCCGCGTGCCCTCGCAGCATGTCTCTTCGGACGACCGCGCCGCGCTGAGGAACCTCGACCGCGACCTGAAGTCCGTCGTGTTCGGCCAGGACAAGGCCATCGAGGCGCTGGCCAAGGCGATCAAGATGTCGCGCTCGGGCCTGGGCAACCCGTCCAAGCCGATCGGCAGCTTCCTCTTCTCCGGCCCGACCGGTGTCGGCAAGACCGAGGTTGCCCGCCAGCTCGCCTACTGCATGGGCATCGAGCTGGTACGCTTCGACATGTCCGAATACATGGAGCGGCATGCCGTCTCGCGCCTCATCGGCGCGCCGCCCGGCTACGTCGGCTTCGACCAGGGCGGCCAGCTCACCGAGGCCATCACCAAGAAGCCGCATGCCGTGCTGCTGCTCGACGAGATCGAGAAGGCGCACCCGGACATTTACAACATCCTGCTGCAGGTGATGGATCACGGCACACTGACCGACAACAACGGCCGCCAGACCGACTTCCGCAACGTGGTCATCGTCATGACCACCAACGCCGGCGCCGAGCTGCTGCAGAAGGGCAGCATCGGCTTCGCCTCTGCGCGCACGGCAGGCGACGAGATGGGCGAAATCAAGCGCATGTTCTCGCCGGAGTTCCGCAACCGGCTCGACGCCACCATTTCCTTCGCCGCGCTCGACCACGAGGTCATCCTGCGGGTGGTGGACAAGTTCCTCATGCAGCTGGAGGCCCAGTTGCACGAGAAGAAGGTCGAGGCGGTGTTCACCGACAGGCTGAAGGACTGGCTGGCCGAGCGGGGCTTTGACCCGCTGATGGGCGCCCGCCCGATGGCACGCCTGATCCAGGACACCATCCGCGCCGCGCTGGCCGACGAACTGCTCTTCGGCCGCCTGGCGAGCGGCGGCCGCGTCACCATCGACCTCGACGGCGAAGGCAAGGTAAAGCTCGTTTTCGACGAGGTCGCCGAGCCCGTCGTCTGACCGCCCCACGCACCTTCCGGCGGCGGCTACAATGCCGCCGTTTTCTTTTTTCGGGAGCGCCAGGATGGATTACCACACCGCCGATCTGTGCGACAAATACGAAGATCGCGTGCGCGCCGGCGAACTGCGCGTGCTCGATCCGATGCTCAATTCCTACGGCGGCCGCGAAGCCTTCCACGGCCGCATTGCGACGCTGAAGCTGTTCGAGGACAACTCGCTGGTGCGCAAGGCACTGGAAGCCGAAGGCAGGGGTCGCGTGCTGGTCATCGACGGCGGCGGCAGCCTGCGTTGTGCGCTGGTCGGCGACCAGCTCGCCGCGCTCGGCGTCAAGAACGGCTGGGCCGGCATCGTGGTCTACGGCTGCATCCGCGATTCCGGCGCCATCGGCGAGATGGACATCGGCGTCCTGGCGCTCGACACCCATCCGCTGAAGAGCATCAAGAAAAATGTCGGCGAAGCCAATCTTCCGCTCAGCTTCGGCGGCGTCACCTTCACGCCGGACCATTACCTCTACGCGGACGAGGATGGTGTGATGGTCTCCCCCACCCCCTTGATCTGAGGCGCCGTCCTGCACGGACAGAGTTTTTGCTGCACGGCAGCAAGCATTTCATTTCACGGAATGAACAGCATTTTGCAATGCGATAAATATCTTGTTACCTTATGTTTTACTTGTGTTAATTAATTATATATAAGACTACTTTTTCTGTTGTTGCTTCGCAAAATTCTCACTATACTTCGGCCCTGAAACACTTGCCCTGCGGCCTCGCCGAAGGGCCTTTTTCAACCCCAAGCTCCGGAAGAGGACCCGAATGAACAACGAACTCGAAATCGCCAAGCTGAAAAAGGACTGGGCCGAGAACCCCCGCTGGAAGAACATCAAGCGCGGCTACAGTGCAGAAGACGTCGTCCGCCTGCGCGGCTCCCTGCAGATCGAGCACACCCTGGCCCGCCGCGGCGCCGAGAAGCTGTGGACCCTGGTGAGCAACGAGCCCTTCGTCAATGCCCTGGGCGCGCTCACCGGCAACCAGGCCATGCAGCAGGTCAAGGCCGGCCTGAAGGCCATCTACCTCTCCGGTTGGCAGGTCGCCGGCGACGCCAACATCGCCGGCGAAATGTATCCGGACCAGTCGCTCTATCCGGCCAATTCCGTGCCGATGGTGGTCAAGCGCATCAACAACACCTTTCAGCGCTGCGACCAGATCCAGTGGTCCGAGGGCAAGCGTCCCGGCGATGAAGGCTATCTTGATTACTTTGCTCCGATCGTTGCCGACGCCGAGGCCGGCTTCGGCGGCGTGCTCAATGCCTTCGAGCTGATGAAGGCCATGATCGAGGCCGGTGCAGCCGGCGTGCATTTCGAGGATCAGCTCGCCGCCGTCAAGAAGTGCGGCCACATGGGCGGCAAGGTGCTCGTACCCTCGCGCGAAGCCGTCGCCAAGCTGGTCGCCGCGCGCCTGGCCGCAGACGTGATGGGCGTGCCGACCCTGGTCGTCGCCCGCACCGACGCGGAAGCCGCCGACCTGCTGACCTCCGACGTGGACCCCAACGACAAGCCCTTCTGCACCGGCGAGCGCACCGTCGAGGGCTTCTACAAGACCAAGCCGGGCCTCGACCAGGCCATCTCGCGCGGCCTCGCCTACGCCCCCTGGGCCGACCTGGTGTGGTGCGAAACCGGCAAGCCCGATCTCGCCTTCGCCAAGAAATTCGCCGAGGCGATCCACAAGCAGTTCCCCGGCAAGCTGCTCGCCTACAACTGCTCGCCCTCCTTCAACTGGAAGAAGAACCTCGACGACGCCACCATCGCCAAGTTCCAGAAGGAGCTCGGCGCCATGGGCTACAAGTTCCAGTTCATCACCCTGGCCGGTTTCCACAGCCTCAACTACTCGATGTTCAACCTGGCGCACGGCTATGCCCGCAACCAGATGAGCGCCTTCGTCGAACTGCAGGAGGCCGAGTTCGCCGCCGCCGAGAAGGGCTTCACCGCCGTCAAGCACCAGCGCGAGGTCGGCACCGGCTATTTCGACGCCGTCACCACCACCATCGAGCGCGAGGCCTCCACCGCCGCGCTCAAGGGCTCGACGGAAGACGAGCAGTTCTTCGACAAGAAGGCCGCCGGCCACTGAGCAACATTCGCCCCGGGAAAAAGCCACCCGCGCGGGTGGCTTTTTTTCGCCTGTAGAATGGCATCGGAAAGGAGCCAAGATGAAAATGAAATGCCGCATCCCCGCCGCCCTGCTCGCCGCCCTTGCCGCGGCGCTGCCCGCC
>WBUF01000112.1 GCA_008933825.1 Rhodocyclaceae bacterium
CGCCCTTGAGCAGCGTGCCGATACCTAAGGAGACGATACCGTAGCCAAAGCCGCTGATCTCGTTGCCGCTGTATTCGTTGCCGCTGCCGGCTGTGGTGTCCAGACGCTCAGAGTTGTTGCCCGTGATGCCCACCGGTACCTTGTTACGGTCAACGATACCACCCGAGTAGGTGTAGCTGACGCCACCTATAGAACGTTGGTCGGCTTCAAAGGTGAACTGTCCGTTAGTAAACAACACCCGCGGCAGCGAGTTGGCATAGCTCGGCGAGGTGCCTGCAGCATTGCCGATGATCATGTTGCGGAGCTTGATGGACTGCGAGCCGTCGCCCAGATAGAACGGGGCACGGAACGGTGTCGTGGCATTTAAGGTTATGCGGATGGACTTCTGCGAGCCGCCGTCAAAGATGAAGTTGCCCGCCGAGTTCGAGTAGGCGCGCACCGTTGGGAACTCACGCCCCAACGCCTGCTGGTTGGTGGGCGAAAGGTTCTGGCCAAACAGAACGCCGATGCCGTTGGTGGAGTTCAGCGTGATCTCTATTGAGCCGCGCGTCAGGCTCCGCTCCAGCGATGGACGGAACGTGACCGTGTTGGTGCCGCTCATGCCCGAGATGTAGCCCGTCAGGTCAAGAGCTACACCACCGGTGTTCACATTACTGTTAAGTGTGTACGATTCGTCGGTAAGCTCAAAGGTAACAGGACCCGACACGCCACGGCGGTACAGGTCATCAACCGCAAGCTCAATTGTTGCGTAGTTATTACTCTTGGTAAGATTCAGCATACCAATGGTGTACTTGCCCTCCATGTTGCCCTGAACCGTAAAGTCATAGCACACCTGGTCATTTGCAGGCTCGGGGTCGTTGGTCTTCAGCGTCATACAGGCACGGTAGCTGCCACCCTGGTCGGGCGTGAACAGCGGAAATACCGCCGTGGCAAAGTTCTGCGGTGCCGTAGCGTCAACCGACTGTAGGACAATCTGCTCGCTGTACACTTTCTGCATGCCCGGCAGACGGAAAATCTCCATCAGCACCGGCCAGTTCGAGCCGTCAAGAATACCGTTGTTGCGGATCTGGCCGGCTGGCTGAAACGGACGGTTGGCGTAGTATTCCTTGCCGGAGGCCGGTATCGTAATGGCGTCGGCAGCACCCTCCTGGTTGTAGTTGACTTCAAAGATGTGGGTCTGGCCGGCAAGTGGCAGACAGTCGTTGCCGGTCTGGAGATCGTACGCATTTTTAAGAGTGGCACAGTACTCGGCGCTATAGCGTCCCACAGCCGTCGGCACAAACGGGGCGCCCGTGAAGTCCACACTGGCGCGTGCTCCGGTTTCAAGAACTCCTTCCCAGGTGGTGCTGCCTTCATAGACCTTCTGCCCACCGGGATAGGTACGGATAACAACCGTCAGGTCCACCTCGGTCACGTCATCAAGACCAACGTTCTGAATCTGACACGACAGCGGTGTGGTTACGTTCAGCGGGTTCTTCTTTGGTACTGGCTGTGGCGAGCGGATCTGCGACATCGCAACGTCATTCTGGAACGCTACGATGAACGATTTATACCATGACTGCAGGCCGCAGGATCCCGAGTTCACCGTGGCTTCCACGCGGTAGCTGCCACCGGTGGCATAGGTGAGGTT
>WBUF01000080.1 GCA_008933825.1 Rhodocyclaceae bacterium
AGTTCGGGGCCGCGGGCGATTTCGTCACCGCGTCCGAGCTCTCGCCCCTCTTCGCCGAGGCGCTGGCCGCCCAGCTCGAACCGGTCCTGGCGGCAAGCGCGCCGCGCGTCCTGGAAGCCGGCGCCGGCAGCGGCGCCCTGGCGCTCGGCCTGCTGCGCGAACTCGAGCGGCGCGGCGCCCTGCCCGAACGCTACGAGATCCTCGAACTCTCCGGCGAGCTGCGCGCGCGCCAGCAGGAGACGCTCGCCGCCGCACCGCAGTTGGCGGCGCGGGTCGGCTGGCTGGACGCCCTGCCGGAGCAGTTCAGCGGCGCGGTCGTCGCCAACGAACTGCTCGACGCCCTGCCGGTGAATATCGTCGCCTGGCGCGAGGACGGCATTTTCGAACGCGGCGTGGCGCTGGCCGACGGCGGTTTCGCCTGGCGCGAACGGCCGGCCGAAGGGGCGCTCCTCGCCGTGTCGCAGGGACTGACTTTTGTACAGCCGCCCTACGTCTCCGAGATCGCCCTCGCCGCGCGCGCCTGGATCGCCGAGTGGGGCCGCATCCTGCGGCACGGCGCCCTGCTGCTGATCGACTACGGCTTCCCGCAGCGCGAGTATTACCACCCGCAGCGCGCCGAGGGCACGCTGATGTGCCACTACCGCCACCACGCCCACGGCGACCCGTTCTGGCTGCCCGGCCTCAACGACCTCACCGCCCATGTCGACTTCACCGCCGCCGCCGAAGCCGGCCACGATGCCGGCCTCGAGGTGCTCGGCTACGCCAGCCAGGCGCAGTTCCTGCTCAACTGCGGCCTGGCCCGGCTGCTCGAAGCGCGCCAGGCCGACGGCGCCGCCGCCTACGCCGCGCTCGCCAGCGGCGTACAGAAGCTCATCAGCCCGGCCGAGATGGGCGAGCTGTTCAAGGTGCTGGCGCTGGGGAAGGAAATCGGGAAACCGTTGGCCGGCTTCGCCCGCGGGGACCGCCTGCACGCGCTTTAATTCCATTTCTATTTCATCAATGAATTAATAATCCAAGGCCAGGCGACAATGGAGCGGACCCGTTGGTGATCGATCTCCATTTCGCGAAGGCTGTCGGACAGATGGAGTTCGAGCGCGTCGATGCTCTCGAAGACGCGGTTGTGGAAGGACTTCTCACGCAGATCATCCCAGAGATGCTCGACCGGGTTGAGTTCCGGTGAGTAGGGCGGAAGCGTCAGCAGCCGGAGATTGTCGGGCAGCTGGAGCGACTCGCTCTGGTGCCAGCCGGCGCCGTCGAGCACCATTACGATACGCTCCCGCGGATGGCGAGCGGCCACCTCGTCGAGGAAGACTTGCATGCAGTCGCCATTGACGTGAGGCAGGATCAAGGTATCGAGATCGCCGTCGGCCACGGAAACGGCGGCATAGGCGTAGGTGTACTCTTGCGTCACCATCGCCTGACACAGCGGACGAATCGGCTTGGGGCACCAGCAGCGCCGCGTATCGGAGATCCGGCCAAAGCGCGCCTCGTCCTGAAACATCAGCCGGAGCGGCCCTTCGCCCGGCCACGCCTGGTCGATTTCGGCGAGGATGTTGGGGAGTTTTTTTTCCAGTCTTCCTGAGCCGCCACGTCGGCCCGAGGGTGTCGTTTGTCCGGTGCCAGTTTGCGCCAACCGTGCCGGTGCAAAAGATTGTAGGCCGAGGCCAGGGCAACCCGGCGGCCCAGACGTTGGTCCAGCGCCTGCTTGATTTCGCCCACGACGAGGATGCCACCCGTCTTGGCTTGTTCGAAGAAGGGCGCCAGAAACTCGGCCTCTTCTTCCCGCGTCATGTTCTCTCGGCGGCGACCGCCAGGCTTGGCCCGGCCGGCTTCCCCTCGCCCGCCGTCCCGAATGAAGCGTCGGCGCAACTGGCAAGCCCAGCCAACGGACACGCCAATCGCTTCGGCTGTCTGTTCCAGCGACAACCCGAATTCCAGCGGCAACAACACGGCCTGGGCTTGCCGCAATTCGCCCGCACTGTTCGCTTTCGCCACCGCGTTCCTGGCTTGCTTCAGTACCTCCGCACCACTCGCAAGACGTGCCATCGCCACACCTCCCTAAACAAGGAATGTGCGGCCATTATTACATTAATGAAATAGAAATGGAATAAGTTGCCTCACAAACAATGGGGGATTGCGTCAAGAATGGCGCAGCGCATGTCTTTCGCCATGTCAGCGGTCTGCGCACAATCGGGCCAAGCGGACGAACGCACGCACGCACGAGATGAATGAACGACAAGAGCGAACTTGCTTTTGGCATTCGCGCCATCGGTTGATTGCAATCAGGCTCTTGCGGCATTATCAGTGCAATCGACACGATCGTTCCGACTCGACAATGGTTCTTTTGCTTTTTGCCCTGGAACGCATGGACGGTGCCTGGGCAGCCTCGCTGGTCAAGGCCAGGGCCACCGTCGGGTCCTTTGCCGATCCGGATTCGGCCATCGGCGAGGCGGCACGTTTTCATACGCCGGCCGGGCGTCCCGCGGCCGCGCTGCAGGAACCGCTCGGCGCCATGCCCACCGAGACCCGCCATGACTGAACCCGTCCCGATCCGCCGCGCCCGACTCGCGGTGCTCGCTCTGCTTGCCGGATCGGTGGCCGCAGCCGCATTCGCCGAGCCGCCGCCCGTGCATCCGATTCGCGCAGGGGATCTGCTGGGGCTCATCGACGCCCACGGCAAGGTCATTGTGCCGCCCGAATTCGAGGAGCTGAAACCGGGCGACCCGTTGATTCTCGTGCGCAAATCCCACCGCGTCGCCTATCTGGACTATCGGGGCAGCATGGTGATTCCGCCCCAGGATGCGCTCGACCAGCCCTTCGCCGAGGGCCTTGCGCCGATGCCGATGAAGGACGCGCAGGGCAGGATGAAGTACGGTTACGTGGACGCCCAGCACAAGACGGCGATCGCGCCCGCCTTCGCCCGCGCGGAGGGCTTCGTGGATGGCCTTGCCATCGCCGGGGTCGAGGATGCCTGGGGCGCCGTCAAATACGGCCTCATCGATCGCGGCGGCAAGTGGGTGGTACCCGCCGCCCACGACAAGGTGCTGCCCCACTCCGGCGGCGTGGCGCGCGTCGAAAGCAAGGGCAAGCCGCCCCGCCTGTTCAACCGCGAGGGCCGCGACATCACTCCGGACGGCACGGATTTCATCGGCATCCAGTCCGAGGGCATGGTGCGCATCTGGTCCGGACGCAAGCAGGGATTCGTGACCACGGCAGGACAGCTGGCGGTCCCGCCCCGTTTCGACCAGGCCGACGAATTCAGGAACGGTCTGGCCCGCGTCTGGGTGGACGGCAAGTACGGCTTCGTGGACAAGACCGGCAAGCTTGCCGTGCCGGCGAAATACGACACGGCGGAGGCGTTCTCCGACGGTCTCGCGCTGGTGAAGCTGGGCGGGCAAACCCAGTACATCGACAAGCAGGGCAACGTGGTGCTGCGCCTCGAGGCCGAGCGCGCCTACCCCTTCAGCGAGGGTTTGGCCGTGGTGAAGCGGGGCGGCCGATACGGCTTCATCGACAAGGACGGCAAGCTCGTCATCGAGGCCCGCTTCAGCCACGCGCGGCCGTTCTCGAAGGGCCTGGCCCACGTCTCCCTGGGCCGGATGTCCGGCTACATCCGCCCCGACGGCAGCTTTGCCTGGAAGAGTGAACCCTGAGACGCATGACGAAGGGCCGTCGATATGACGGATGAGGACTTCTCCGCGATGCGCTCATTGAACAGGGGCGCTCTATGCCTGGCCGTGCCGCAGTTGACGGCCTGTCAGGCGGACGACCCGCCTGCGGCCAGGCCGGACCCGGCCGTCCATTACCATGCCGCGATCGGCGGCACCCCAGTCCATCTTGCACTCGATGACTGCGCGGTATTCTTCGTGGCGCCGGACGGCGGCCGCGAGAAGGTGCTGGAAACGGACTTCTATCCCATGCTATCGGCCTGCCAGGTGCAGACGGCATCCGCCGACAGCGAACACATCACGGTCGAATTGGGCCGCATGGCCCTCGGCGCCGGCGGTTGTTGCGCCACCGAGGGCACATGGCGCAGCCGGGATGGCCGCAACTGGGAGCGGCGCGTTGCCGGACAATGGGTCAAGCCGGGCCAGGGGGGCCGCGGGCAAGCGGCGAGCCGGCGGGAAAGGAGCACGAAATGAAGCGCGGGGGGTGGGCTTTGCTGCGGGTTCTGGGACTGGCGTCCTGCCTCTCCCCGGGGTGGCTTCACGCTGACGACGTTGCACCGGGCAACCCGCCCAAGGTGCTGGAAAGCGCCGGCGCCCTGCTCGGAGAAATGAAGGAACTCGGCCAGGAGTATCTGGATGCCCGATACAAGCGCGGCATGACTCCGGAAAAGCTCGCTGCGCTGGCACAGCGCAGCGCCCGGCAGCTTGCCGGCAAGCGGGATGGGCTGGCAGCGCTCAGGCCCCAGCTGGATCCGGCCTCGGAATTTGCCGCGCGGCTGGGAAAGTTCCTGGCCCGGTGGCCCGATGAAGCCGCCTTTCGCCAGGACCTCCTGGCCGAAGAAGCAGAAGGCGGTCGCAAGTCCCAGGGCGAGATCGTATCCCTGTGGCTGCTGGTTCCGGATCAGCGCAAATCGTTGAAACCGCTGTTTCCGCTGTTCCGGCCTTGAATCCCGGCGCCGCTCACCGTCCGTCCTGAAACACGATCACCTGGCGCACCGCCTCGCCCGCTGCGAGGCGGTCGAAGCCGGCGTTGATGTCGTCGAGGGAAATCCTGGAAGTGATCAGCCTGTCCACCGGCAGCTTGCCGGCGTGGTAGAGCGCGATGTAGTGCGGGATGTCGCGCGCCGGCACCGCCGAACCCAGGTAGCACCCCTTGATCGTCCTTTCCTCCGCCACCAGGTTCACCGCCTGCAGAGCGAAGCGGTGGTCGGGATGCGGCAGGCTGCAGGTCACCGTGGTGCCGCCACGCCGCGTGATCTTGTAGGCCATCTCCAGCGCGTCCACCGAGCTCGCCGCCTCGATGGCGTACTCGACGCCGCCCTGCGTGGCCGCCTTCACCTGCGCGACGATATCCGGATCGCTGGCACTGAAGGCATGGGTCGCGCCGAGCGCGTAGGCACGCTCGAGCTTGTCGTCAAGGCGGTCGATGGCGACGATCTGGCGCGCGCCGGCGGCATGCGCGCCGAGCAGCGCGGCGAGGCCGACGCCGCCGAGCCCGACGATGGCCACCGTGGCGCCGAGCGGGATGCGCGCCGAGTTGATCGCCGCGCCGACGCCGGTCAGCACGGCGCAGCCGAACACCGCGGCGACGTCCGCCGGCAAGTCCGGATCGACCTTCACCAGCGTGCCGCGCGAGACCACGGCGTACTCGGCGAAGCAGGAGACGCCGACCTGGTGGTTGAGAGCCGAACCGTCGGCGCGGTGCAGGCGGCGGCCGCCGCCGAGCAGCGTGCCGGCGCCGTTGGCCGCCGCGCCCGGCTCGCACAGGGCGGGACGGCCCTCCATGCAGGGCACGCAATGCCCGCAGCTCGGCACGAACACCAGCGCGACGCTGTCGCCACGCCGGAGATCGGTGACGCCCGGCCCGCATTCCTCGACGATGCCGGCGGCCTCGTGGCCGAGCACCATCGGCATCACGCGAGGCCGGTCGCCGTTGATGATGGAGAGGTCGGAATGGCAGAGGCCGGCGGCGGTGATCCTCACCAGCACCTCGCCCGGCCCGGGCGAATCGAGCTCGATGGTCTCGATGGCGACCGGGCGCGACTGCGCATAGGGGCCGGGGCGGCCCATCTCGTCGAGGATGGCGGCGCGGATTTTCATGTTCGGATCTCCGTCACATTGATTTCAATCATCCAGACCGGCACGGAAGCACGACAGCCATTTCAAGACTTCCGCGACGCGCAGGCCTCCATCAAGGTCGCCCTGGGTCGGACGACCGGCCGCACTCGCGTGCGCAAGCTGTTCCACCAGCTCGGACGAATCCGGGTCATTTAGTTCCGCGTCGAGCAGCGACAGCAGCGCGGCGCGCGAACGCGGTCGCAACAAACCTGCCACATCCCGGCCAAGCAGCCGGGCTGCGGCGCAGGCGGCGTCAAAACCCTCGGCCTTCATTGCGCCTTCGTCGAATATCCTGTCTGCATTTCCCGCCCGCTCGTACTGGGTAAGCAGCAGGCGCAAATCCCAGGCATCCTTGTGCATCGCCTCGTGCCGGCGATCGCGCCAGGCAAAGAGCTTCATCAGCATCAGTCCGGGCAGAGATGCCACCCGCACGACGAAACCCTCGTCGATGGCAACCTGAACCGCGGCATCGAAAGCCTCGTCAAATCCGGTCACGTTCATGACAATGCTTCGGTCCGGCGGCCAGGCGATCTCGCCATCCGCTCCAGCCAGCGGACCGAAGGGCACCAGGTCGATATGGAATCCGGCTACCTGGCGGTGATTCAGCCGATGGTCGGCGCGCGGGTCCTGCGCGAATTCACCGCCGGCCGAAATGGTTTCCCTGATCCGGCGAAAGGCATCCCAATCGCGCACCGCGATGCCGAAGTCGACATCCTTCGTGGCACGCAGCGTTTCGATGCCATGGATATCCTGCAGCAGCCAGTCGCGCGCCGTGGCGCCGGCGACAAACCAATCCGCCCGGGCGGCTCGCGCCGCCGCGTCGACGGCCTGCAGCGCGATGCGCTGCACAGGATCAATCTTCAGCGACAAGGCGGGCAAGGTGGTTCTCGTGAATCAGTTTCGCCGTTTCGATGGCGCGCGGATCGCCGGTCCCCAGCAAGTCGGCATACACCAGCAGGGGCGGGGCGGTTTCGGCATCCGGCGCGAAATGCCAGAAGGCTTCGATCAGTTCGATGTCGCCGGCCGGATCGGCCCGCATGCGCAGTGCCTGCAACAGCGGCGCCGGGTCGCGATGGCACCACAGCGTGATTTGCGCCGGCTTGAGGTAACCCGTCAGCTTGGCCGCGGCCACGTCCCCGCCCCAGCAGACCCCGTAGTCGCGGATGTCGATGTCCTGCCACCAGTCCGGATTGGCAGCGCGGAAGCGGCGGGTCTTGAGCCGCGGCCTGAACTGCCGCAGGTACTGCGTCACCCACTGGTCGAACAACTCCCCCCGGCGGCGCAGCGTCTTGCGGCCGCGCCCCTTCACGCGAAGGTAATCGAGCCCCTTCAGGTCGGCCAGCACCCAGCCGACGGTGCCCAGGGCCACCCCCGCCGCGCGGGCGATTTCCCGATACGGCTTGTTGGCGTACTCCGGCTGGCACAGCAGGACGAACAGCACTTGCAGGCCGGTGCCGGCGAAGGCGCGGATCTTCTTAGGCGGGGCCGTCGCCAGCCCGGGCGGCGCATCGCGCCCAATGATATTGACATAAACACCGCGGGCTTCGAGGTAGGCGTTGCCGGCGGCATCGATGAAGGGGATCCCCGCCTCCCGCAGACGCTCCGCCCGGGCCGGGGCGACATGCGGCGCAACCAGCAGGGCAGGCTGCCGTTGCTCCGGCCATTGGTGGATGATCCGCGCCACGGCCACGGCATCGAGGGTATCGCAGGGAACAGCGAGATAGCGAAGATGTTCCGCGCCCAGCGCCCGGGCCAGGATGGGCCCGGCCGTCCGGGCGAGCATTTCCTGTGCGGCCTGGATCAGCGCAAGCTGATTTTCCGGCAGATTCTGCGGAATCTGTAGCCAGGGCTGAGTGAGGGCTGGATTGTCGGTCATGTTCATATTAATTTAACGTTCACGAATTGTGAACACATGAAATTCTTGAACGAAACACCCTCTGGCGTCAAGGTGGACGTTCAAAAAATATTCATGTTCATGAAACGTGAACGTCGAGGCTTGATGAACAGAAAACAGAAAATCCGCGAAAACAAATCCGGAAACGTATCGTCAGAGCGCCAATTGCTCGAAAAAATTCAATAAAAACAATTGTTGTT
>WBUF01000081.1 GCA_008933825.1 Rhodocyclaceae bacterium
CGACCTTCGTCGACCTCTTCATGGGCCTGTGGAAGAGCGACGAGCAGATGCACGGCCCCATCATCCTCGCCGTCTGCCTCTACCTCTTCTGGAGCCTGCGCAACGCCATCCAGGACGCCCCCGTCGATCCGCGCCGCGCCCTCGCCTGGCCGCTCTTCGTCTTCGGCCTGCTTTTCTACATCCTCGGCCGCTCCCAAGACATCATCCTCTTCGAGCTCGGCTCGCTGCTGTGGATCCTGCCGGCGCTGCTGCTCATGCAGCGCGGCACCCGCGCGCTCAAGGCCTGCTGGTTCCCGATCTTCTTCCTCCTCTTCATGATCCCGCTGCCCGGCCCCATCGTCGACATGCTCACCCTGCCCATGAAGACCTTCGTCTCCTGGGCCACCGAGCACCTCCTCTACGCCGCCGGCTATCCCATCTCAAGAAACGGCGTCATCCTCTACCTCGGCCAGTACCAGCTGCTGGTGGCCGACGCCTGCGCCGGGCTGCACACCCTGTTCTCGCTCGAAGCCATGGGCCTCTTCTACCTGCACCTCACCCGGCACGAATCCTGGGGCCGCAACACCGCGCTGGCCATCCTCATCATCCCCATCTCGCTCACCGCCAACACCATCCGCGTGATGACCCTCTCGCTCATCACCTACCACTTCGGCGACGAAGCGGGGCAGGGCTTCCTGCACGGCTTCGCCGGCATGGTGCTGTTCCTCACCGCCCTCGTCCTCATCATGGCGCTCGACGGCCTGATCCAGTACGTCATCAACCGCCGCCAAACCGCGCGCGAAACAAAAGTCAGTCTCCCCAGGACGGCGATATGAGCCCGCTTCTGCGCTCCGGGCTCCTCGTCGCCGCCCTCATGTTCGCCGCCAGCGCCGCCGCCGTCGCCCTGCGCCCCACGCACAAGCTCGCCGACGCCGGCCCGAAAGTCGACCTCGAAGCCATGATCCCCAAGCAGTTCGGCGACTGGCGCATCGACACCTCCATCGCCCCCGTGCTGCCCGCGCCCGACGTGCAGGCCAAGCTCGACAAGATCTACAACCAGACCCTCGCCCGCACCTACGTGAACAGCCGCGGCCAGCGCGTCATGCTGTCGATTGCTTATAGTGGTGACCAAAAGGGAACCACACAAGTTCATCTTCCCGAAGTTTGCTACCCAGCCCAGGGCTTCCAGATAAACAAGGCGATCTTGGGACAAATTGCCATTGAGAACGGGGTTCTACCGGTCAAGCACCTGATCGCGACGCTGAATAACCGCATCGAACCGATTACCTACTGGATCACCGTCGGTGACGAGATTGTCAACGTCGGCCTCAAACGAAAACTCACGCAGATCAAGTACGGCATCACCGGTAAGGTGCCCGACGGGATATTGGTTCGTGCATCCTCTATTGATCGCGATGACAAGAACGCCTTTGCACTGCAGGAAAGTTTCCTGCGTGAAATGATTGCATCAATGAAATCTACGGATCGAGTCAAATTAGCCGGCCAACGAGAATATTGAAAATTAAGTATTGGGGTTTCTTCCGCCTGTGTACCCACTTTCAAGACTTCTCAAACGCAACTCCTCTTCCTGCTTTACAGCACGGACGTCGCGCCGCACACACCGCAAGCTAACGATAAACTCAGAATCTTGAGAACTAAATACGTGAGACACCTAAGCAGTACGCGGGCTTTATCCTTTATCGAGCAAGCGATAATCTCGGCTACAACTTTTCTTGCAATGCTGTTCTTTGCGAGAACTCTATCGAAGGAAGCATGGGGCGTTTTCAGCATCACCATAGCCCTTTTCCACTTTTCACAGGGATTTCAGCGAGCCCTCATTACTATTCCGATGATCACCTTTTCCCCTGGCGAGGATGCGAGCAAGGCGAATTTCCGCTTCTGGCTTAAGGAGATGCATCTACTGACCGCAAAGGCGCTCCTGCTATGTAGCTTCGCCATCTTAGTCGGATCGTGTCTGGTCGCAGAGCATTGGATAAACACTGCGCTTACAGGACTTCTTGCTGTCTTGGCACCACATTTCTATTACGAGTTCATTCGAAGAACACTTATTCAGATCGGACGAAGTTCAGTACTTGTACACCTCTCTTGGATATACGCGGGGGTTACTGCACTAGCTGTATTTTTTGTCACACAATACGGTCAAACTACCTTGGCAGCTGCATTTGCATATGCCAGTGGGGCTCTCCTTGCCTCAGCGGCCGGGCTAGTCATAGTCAGACAATCTGTGTCTGAATTTGATAACCATGATTTACAGCAAAATCAGAGGCTGCATTTATCTGTTTTTTCCAAGTGGGCCCTATTCTCTCATTTCGCCTTTAGCGCTTATGTGATAGCGATTCCAATCATTTTGGGATTTGCTGCTGGTCCAGCGGCAGTAGCTGTGCTTACCGCGATCAGAAACCTAGTTCAGCCGCTCAACACGCTTCTAGCAGCCATCGACAACGTAGATAAGCCAAAAGCCAGTCGAGAATGGGCAGAGCGCAAGTACCAAGGTCTTTTCGCCGCATTGTCTCAAACCCGCCGGATTCTTCTGTTGTTTGGTGGAAGCTATCTGCTTTTGGCCGCCCTGTTCGGTGTGCCAGTATTAAGTTTCATATATGCAGGAAAATATGACGGAAATATGGAAGTGCTGATCCTGTGGCTTGCAATATACGCAGCAATGCTCGTTTCACAACCTTCTGAAACAGGGCTTTTCATACTAAGAAAACCTGCACAGCTTTTCAAAGCCCGCGCACTTTCAGCGCTTCTCGGCATGGCTGTAGCCGCAGCAGCGATACCGATGTGGGCGGTAGGTGGGGCTGGTCTCGCTTTACTTGTCGGCTGGGCCACCAATGCGGTCGCAACGCACTATTTCCTGATCCGCGAAAAAACCCTGGGGGAAATACGATGAGTAAAGGGACGACGGGTGTAAGCCCCCTCATTCCTATTTTCGCCGCCGCCACTATTTCCGTATTCATAGGCCTAGTTGTTTCTTTCTTCTCGGCCCGTAGCTTTCTGACAGTTGCGGTGCTTCTTGTTGTTCTTGGATTTGTGTCCGCATACAGCACCTTAGTTTTTCTCGGCATCCAGGGAAACCGAAAGGCGATCGCCATTTATTTCGGACTGCTCATATTTCTTGCCGACGCATCATTGCGGGCATCAGGGACGGAAGCCGGAACACTGGATATGCAATCGCTTGCCAAGCTGATGATGTGGGGCGGCGGCCTTCTGATTGCCATCTTCCATTTCGTGAAGATCAAATCAGTGCTGTTTAAGACAAAGCCTCTTCTGCTCACCATCTATGCACTATTCGCAATGCTTTCATCCATCTGGTCAAGCACACCTTTGTATTCCTTCGGTGCCGGTGTTGCGCTATTAAGCGTAGTCGCAATATGTGCGCTGGTGACAGTGATGCTTGAGCAGGAACAGTTAATCAAGGTGATCAGCGTCGCATTAACTATTTTTTTAATTTTATCAATTACTCGCATAGCTGTTTACTTGCTAGCGGGAACAGGGATGGGTGATGTCAGATATTCCGGATTCGCCGGTTCGCCAAACAATCTCGGTCGAATTGGGGGGCTACTTCTTCTATTTATGTGGCTTCAACATCAATTATCAAAAAAGGTTTCCGTCAAAGGCTTGGCCCCTTATCTCATCGGAATTGCAGCGCTGGTTCTGTCGCAAAGCCGCACGGCAATGATCGCGGCAGCGCTTAGCATTTGGGCCTCTTTGAGCACAAAGCGAAGATTGACTCTAATTGCTACTAGTTTCTTTGCCGCGTTGATTATCACCCCTCTCGTCGCGTACGACATCGTTTCTCCCGAGCAGGGCGCGCAGGCCATATCGCGCGGCGGAACTGTAGGGGAGGTCACCACCTTGACAGGTCGCACATATATTTGGACATACGGATGGAGGAAATTCCAGCAGAGCCCCGTCTACGGGCACGGGTACGCGGCAACCCGCGAATTCATGCCCAAAGAGTATTTCACGATGTACGGCTGGACAACCAACACGCTGCATAACACGGTATTGCAGAGCCTTGTCACTACCGGGGTCATAGGCACAGCACTCATATTGTTTATCTGGCTGCTTCAGGCGAAGCAGTTCTTGCGCCGCAAGTCCTCGTACAGAGATGCGATATTCACTCTTGTAGTTGTTTGCGGCATTACCGAAGCCGGTATCGTGGGCGCCATGCCCTCGGTAATCACTGTGCTCTGGGGTATTAGTCTGTTTTGGTCGGAGCCGTCTGACACCGAGAGACAGCTCAACTCTGGAAAAGCATATTCCGAATGAGGCCTTGCGTGGCATACGTATCAAGGCGCCTGGCGAAATGAAGATTTTCATTTTAAAAATTTGCCTCGCCTGTGGTTTCTCTTTTGTTATCGCGGGAGTTCAGGCGAACATATGCCTAGAGCACGGCTTTCGCGAAATCACGCGAAAGACAGGCAACCCAACGACCTGGGGGACATTATTCAGTGCTTGGGGAAAGAAAAACCTGACGAGTTATGTTGTCGGAGAAACAGGGAATACTGTCCTCAGGGTCCATTTCCCTGCTGGCACTTACGATCCCGGCAGCATGATTGCACAAGGCCTGCCGGTTGGAGGAACAGGATTTGCGATTCTGTTCGATGGAAGCGCGGCCACATGCGCGACTCTGACCTACAGGCTGAGATTTTCTAATGATTTCGACTTCGTTCGTGGCGGCAAGCTCCCCGGCCTTGCGGGGGGAGTTGCTCATACCTATCCTCGACTGCCGCGCGGTATCAATGGTTATACAGCCCGCCTGATGTGGCGTGAGCTGGGTGCCGGAGAAATCTATGCCTATCTGAGAACAACGCCACGCCCCACCAATTACTACGGCACCTCCATTGGAAGAGGAAGTTTTCATTTCAGCAAGGGAGAGTGGCACACAGTCACCGAATCCATTCGGCTAAATGATCCGACGATGGCAGATGGCGTAATGCACCTGACACTCGATGGCAAGCTCGTAATCGATCAAAATAGTCTGTTGATACGTGACAGGGAAGACGTCTTCAGCGACGGCTTCATCTTTGAATCATTCTTTGGCGGAAACGATGTCACTTGGGCCACGCCGAAGGCTGCATTCATTGAATTCACAGCATTCGAATATCGTGGTTATGCAAAATAAATCTACCAATATTTGGCCATCCTCGATATCCACGGAAGGCGAGGTGCGCTACAGAAGACAGTTCCTCTTGACAGATGCTGAGTTGCCGATTCCTGCCGAATGGAAGACTCTTGAAGTTGGCAGAGGCATGTATCTCTATCATTGTCCCGATCTAAAGGTTTGCCAATTTATCGACAAGCTTGGAAATCAGTGGCATCTCATAGGTCACGCATACTCGGTCATAGGCAATGATTCCGAGCTTCTCGCCAGAGAAATTGCGACCTCCGCAGAGGATTCGATTCATACAATCGTTAGGAATTGGACTGGGCGTTGGCTGCTTATTAGTCCGAATTCGATTGTTACGGACGCTGCGGGGCTGCTCGGCGTGTTCATCCTTGAGCAAGAGAAGTCAATCATGCTATCCAGCAGTCTTGCTCTTCTCAAGGCGCTCCGCAATCCGCCTTTGTCAGATACACGAGTAATCAGCTGGCACGGCTTCAATTGGTATCCATTGCCCGCAACCAAATACCAATCCATAAGAAAACTCCTGCCTGATCAGGCTTATTTTTTGTCTTCAAGGCGCATTGTGTTCCTTGATCGTCTCGAGTTACCTTCTATAACGAATACAAAGGAAATTGCGGCATGCATTATCCGAGGGCTCACGAATGTGGTTCGTCAAATCCACAGAAGCCGGAATGATTGCCGCATTGTGCTGTCATTAACTGCGGGGCTGGATTCTCGAACAAATTACGCGATATTGCGTTCCGCCTGTACGCCGTTTTCGGCTATGACCATGTGGCATCCGCGAATCAGTCTGGCTGACAGGTGTATTCCAGAAGCAATTGTCGAGCGCCATGGTATACAGCACAGGTTTATAAAGGGCAGCGCATATAGTGACGCAAGACGCCAGCAGTACGATCAGCACACCGATGCAACTGTAATCGATGGCGACCGTTACTTCTATTCACATGGCGCCTTTGAGAGCCTCGGCGCAGACTACCTGGTTCGATCCGGCTGCTGGGAGATAGGCAGAAAATACTTCCACCGCCAACTTGCAGGCCTTGATTTGCAGGAAATCCATGATCGCCCAGAGAAACTGCTTAAACGGTTTCGAACTTACTGTAATACCCGGGAATCGGGTTTAGGCGTCAGGAACTGGGCAGCATGGCGCCTTCAGCACATGCAGCCTGCTGCTGACTGGCGCGATTTATTCTATCGCGACCAACGCCTTGCAGGATGGCTGTCTTCGATAGAGCAGTCGCTCGACCTGATAGCCCCAGCCTCGATACATCCAGTCAACAGCGATTACTTCTATGGGTTTCTTATTCGCGCATCTGAGCATGAAGCCGAAACTGGCATTCAGGAGGCCATTATCGATCTCTGTGCGCCGGACCTTGGGGATATTCCGATTAATCCTGATCTGGATGGCACGCTACGCCGTACGCGCGCATTTGCATCGAGAGTCAGCGCCATTTTCACAGGTGAATTGCACAATCTTGTAAAGCAGGTTGTTTCCGGGCAAAGGCATATTTCTCATGAATGAAAGTTTACCGTCTCGATCGCTACACCAAGTTCACCTCGCCTGGACGACATTCCAGCGCCGACAGGAATCGATGAGTAACATCGTTGGGTTCGATTGTTGGTTCATGCCCGTCCCCAAGTGCGGCAGATTTCAGAAGGCCTTTATCTATCTACGTCTGCTATATTCCAGCGTATCGCGCCTCAAGGTTTCTTCCCCGGATGTCGTGTGGGTACAGTTGCCGCAAGTACCCGCACTATGGGCAGCGCTGATATATCGATTACTAGCGAGAAAGAAGGTCAAGATCGTTGCGGACTGTCACAATGCACAACTCCGCCATCCCTGGAGTAGGTTCCCGCTAGCGCTTTGGTCTCTCAAACGCTGCGACGCCATACTAGTACACAATGATGACATGCACGAAAAAGCAAGAGTACTCGGCTGGCCAATTCAGAAGGTTCTTGTGCTCGAAGATGTCCCTGTCACTGGCATGGCGCGCCAATCTGTAGGTCTAGCTGCAAGGCTTGTAAAGGCGCCCAAGCCTTGGGTGCTATTTCCTGGCTCCTTTGCTGCGGATGAGCCTATTAACGAGGTATTCGCGGCTGCACGTCTCGAACCGGAATTCACCTTTATCATCACCGGTCGTCCCGTTCATGCGCGAAAGAACGGTCACAACATTGAAAACCTTCCGCGAAATGTAGTCCTACCAGGCTTTTTACCTCTTGATGTTTTCAATGATCTGCTTTGCGAAGCGGATGTTGTAATGGGGCTGACAAGAGAGGAAGGCGTTCAATTGAGTGTGTGCAATGAGGCACTTAGTTTTGGCCGACCGCTTGTAACCTCGAACACTAAGCTTTTGACCAAGATGTTTGGTGATGGCGCGGTACTTGTTGAAACTAGCGACCCCAAAAGTATTGTGGATGGCTGCCGTAACGCAGTAATAAATATGTCTGAATATGCAAACAGATCACTATCACTAGCAGAAAAGAGATTAATGGATTGGCGTAACAACCAGTTTCATGCTTTAAATAAAATTCTTCGCAATAATCATTAGCGTCTCTCAGTGATAACCGTTAGCTAGTGTAGTGTCTCATTAATGCCTTTACATTTTATCGAATTCGCCTATACTCGAAGCACGGGGTGCTTTGGGGAGCGTGTCATGGCGAGAGAGCGGATCGCGCTGGAAGCGGAAGAGAGACGGG
>WBUF01000113.1 GCA_008933825.1 Rhodocyclaceae bacterium
ATTCTATCTGAACAAACCACCGCCATCTGGCAGTGCTGTGATGATCAATGTGGCAGTTTTTGGCCAACGACTGCGATGTAGTTCGGGAATTTCTCTCAAACCCAAACATTGGAATGTTGACCGTCAAACCGTCAAATCCACGGACCCTCACGTCAATGTCAACGCCCGACGTTTGAAGTCTATCGAAGCATTCATCGTTGACCGTTATCACCATCAACTGCAAGCATCATCCAAGAAACAATTTGATGTCGAGTCGTTTCGAGCCGCCATCCTGACCTTCCTCAATCCGGACGCCGAATTCACCGACACCGGCGGATTCGTCAACGACTTCAACAAATTCATCAAGACCTACACGCTTCGTAGTTCTTCTGGTCTCGTCACCATGAAGCGGCCAAGTGTTAGGTCATTGCAGATGTACCAACTCACGTTGACCTCACTCACTGATTGGGAAAAGTCTAAACGTCGGCGTCTCGAATACGATCGCATCGACCTGGACTTCTATGTCGACTACACACAATGGCTCTCTTCTACTCGTAATCTCACTGACGCATCAGTGTCCAACTACATCAAAGTCATCAAGACCTTTATGAAGTGGGCACGTCAACAAGGTTATCACAACACCACGGCTTACGAGAGCTTCTATCGCGACAAACGCAACGGCGACTCCATTGCCTTGAGCATCGACGAGATCCGCACGATCCGTGATCTCGATCTCACTGACAACCCACGCCTCGCACGTGTCCGCGATCACTTCTTACTTCAGGTCTACACCGGCATGCGCTATGGCGACCTGTGTCGTCTAGAACCCCGCCACTTTGATGAGGGGGCGGGCATCATTCGATTCGTCACGCAAAAGACCGATACCAAATGCATCATTCCGATCACCCGTCCGCTCGCTACGTTGTTGGAACGATATCCGTCGCGTCTGTTTGAGTTCGCTTCCGACGTCAAGCAAAACCAGTATCTCAAGGAACTGGGCAAGCTGGCAGGATTCGATCAGCCAGTAACGGTGTCTTCCTATCGAGGCGGTCAACGCGTTGAAGAGGTCAAAGCAAAACACGAGCTCCTCACCACTCACGTTGCCCGACGCAGCTTTGCTTCAACGTCGATCCGATTTGGTGTTCCGGAGTCCGTGATCGGCATGGTCACCGGACACTCGGCCAAGGGCATGCTGCAACAACACTACATCCGTCTTGATGAAGACGCCATTCGAGACATCGTCACCAAAGCTTGGGATCAACTATGACCCGCACCACCGGCGCTGACCTGTTCACGCTTCATCCCATTGCATGGACCCATGCGCAAGACATCCTTGCCAGAGAATCCGTCATGTTGCAAAACGGCATCGGTGTTGAGCAACGAGCAGAGTTTCTTCTTAACGAATACCAACGGCTGATGGCGCAGTCGCCGGTAGCGATCCAACAAACATGGGCCGAGATCATCAAGGAGTGGGATCGTCCTTCCGCGGTACGTGACATCGACGCCCTGCGCCTCAACCTTGAAGGTCACGGTTTTCGTGGGACACTACGCGAACTTCGCGCGCTGTATCG
>WBUF01000082.1 GCA_008933825.1 Rhodocyclaceae bacterium
TCCGTAAAGGAATTGGCCGACACCATCCTTGCCTACCTTGCCGAACGCAACCTGCATCCGAAGCGCTACGTCTGGAAGGCCAAAGGTGAAGAGATTCTGCGCAAGATCCAGCGCGCCCGCGAAGCATCGGCCCCGTCGCCGGTAGCGCCCTAAATGTATAACCATTAGTGAGACACTACACTAGCATAGTGTCATTTTGTCAAAGGCTGGAAGACGTTGAAAATCTGGTTCGAACTCTCCAACTCGCCGCACATCAACATGTTCGCGGCGATGATCCGCGACCTTGAGCGTGAACACGAGGTAGTGATTACCTGCCGCCCACTGGCAAACACCATCGATCTTCTTGATCTCCATGGTTTCAAGTACGAGGTGGTTGGCGTTCACTACGGCGGGAAGTTCTCGGCAAAGGTATTCGGTTTTCCTGTTCGTGTGATGCAGCTTCGCAACTATCTTGCTGACAAGAAGATCGACGTTGCGATCTCGCAAAGCTCGTTTCACTCGCCTGTCGTGTCGCGCCTCCTCGGCGTGCGTTGCATCTACATGAACGACAACGAGCATGCGATGGGCAATATCCCGGCCTTCATCTGCGCCAACACGATCATGGTCCCCGAGTTTCTGAGCATGGAAAAACTCAAGAAACAACATGCAAACCCGAAGAAGGTGATCCATTACCCCGGCGTCAAGGAAGGCCTGTATCTGTGGGAGCTCGACCAACGCCTGCAGGCATCCGCAGTTCAAAGGCCAGAGGGCAAGCGACGCCCCGTTGTCTATATCCGCCCGGAACCTTGGACCGCACAGTATTACAAGGGCAGCAGGAACTTCCTCGACGAACTGCTGCTTGGCATGAAGGATCATGTCGACATCGTGCTGTTGCCGCGCGGCAAGGAGCAGGGCAAGCACTATCAGTCGGCAATGTTTGAGGGCATTCGCGTCATCACGACGGCGCTGGATATCGCGGACATCGCCCCGGATTGCGATCTGTTCATCGGCGCCGGCGGCACGATGACACGGGAAATGGCGGTGCTCGGTATTCCGACAATTTCGGTTTACCAGGACGAACTGCTTGATGTCGATCGCTACCTGCTGCAAGTGGGGGCATTCGCCCACATGCCGGAACTGACTGCCACGCAGGCGCTGGACTTCCTGAAGTCGGCCTCTCACCAGCCACCGAATCGCGAGGTTCTCGAAAGGGGCAAGGCTGCCTACGAACTCGTCAAGAACACAATTTTGAATCGATAGTTTTTTCTTTTTTTCTTATTGGGAATCAATGATTCGCTTAGCCGTAGTTGGCCTGGGCAAGATGGGCCTGTCCCACCATGCCATGATCAATGCTCACCCCGGGGTGGATGTCGCTGCGGTCTGCGACACCACGGGCTATGTGCTCGATGTGCTCAACAAGTACACCGGAGTGAAGACCTATACCGATTTCGAGGCCATGCTGCGCGAAGTCGAGCTGGACGCGATCATCATCGCCACGCCTTCCAGCATGCACGCCCAGATGGTGAAGGCGGCCCTCGACAAGGGCCTGCACGTCTTCTGCGAGAAGCCGTTCTGCCTCGACACCGCAGAGGGCGAGGAAGTGACCCGTATCGCCGCCGAGAAGGGGCTGGTCAGCCAAGTGGGCTATCACTATCGATTCGTCGGCGCCTTCCAGGAAGTGAAGCGCCTGCTCGATGCTGGGGCCATTGGCGAAGTGACGCACGTGCTGGCCGAAGCCTATGGCCCAGTGGTGCTGAAGCCAAAGGGCGGCACGTGGCGCACGCAGCGCGCGCACGGCGGTGGTTGCCTCTATGACTACGCGGCGCACCCGCTCAATCTGGTGAACTGGTATCTCGGCATGCCCACTTCGGTAGGCGGCTCGGTGCTGAACAGTATCTTCTCGCAGGAAACCGACGACGAGGTGTTCGGCACGCTGTATTACGAAGGCGGCCAGAGCGCCCAGATTTCGGTGAACTGGAGCGACGAGTCGTACCGCAAGATGAGCACCAAGATCACCATCTGGGGCACCAACGGCCGCATCTATGCCGACCGGCAGGAGTGCCAGGTGTATCTGCGCGAAGTGCCGGAGTCGCTTCCCGGTTTCCAGAAGGGCTGGACCGTCCGCTACACGACGGATCTGACCGAGCCGGTCTGGTTCTATCTGCGCGGTGAGGAATATTCGGCACAGCTCGATTACTTCGTGCGCTGCATCGAGGCCGGCAAGGGCGGTGAAAACGTGAACTCCTTCGCCAGCGCCACAGAGACCGACAAGGTGATCTCGATGATGATCGCCGATGCGGAGCAGGGCGCATCGTTCGCCAGCGGCGCGGCACAGCCGGTCGTGGCCAAGCAGAAGAAAGGGTTGATGACCTCGCTCTTCGGGCGCTGAGCGTTCATCCCCTTACCCAACGAATTAACGAATTCAAATCGGAGCTATTTGAAAATGGACCGCTTGCTGTTTGGTGATAACCAGTTCTTCGGCGTGAACCACATGTCGGAAGAAAAGGCCCGCGCACAGTCGATGCGCTTTCAGGATATCCAGGCCGTTATCGATGTTCTCGATAACGCCTACGACGAGGGTGTGAAGACCTTCATGTGCACCACGCACGACCGCATCGCGCTGGTGTGCGACCACATGCGCGCCGACCCGGAGCGCTACAAGGATTTCCACTTCTATCCGTGCATGCCGTATGCGCACAAATACGCCAACGCGGTAACGGAAGACGGCATGATTGGCGCGCTCAAGCGCTTCATGCCGGACGAGGGCCTGATCAACGCCGCACTGCGCGGTGGCATGTCGCTGGCGAAGAAGGATATCGAAGGCATCACCACCTTGTTGGTGGACGCCGAGATGAAGATGTTCACCGGGCTCAGCACGCCGGTCATCTTCCTGCAGAACGTGGTCGTCGACCTGCTGCTCGGCCTCGGTTTCAAGGAGGCCTTCCGCATCTTCGCCGACCACGTGAAGAAGCGTTACAACGCCGAGCCGGGCTTCATCACCATGAACATGCCGATGCTGCTCGACGTACTTGAAGAGCAGGGCATCGAAAACCCGATCGTTTGCTCGAACATCAACAAGATCGGTTTCCGCATGTGCGGCGGTTTCGAGGCCTATGAGCAGGCACTGAAGACGAAGAAATTCCGTGCCATAGCCATGTCGGTCTATGCCTCCGGTGCCATTGCGCCCAAGGAGGCAATCGAGTGGGTGTGCCAGCAACCGAACATTGAGTCGATCGTATTTGGGGCGTCGAGCCGGGGGAATATCCGCAATACGAAGGAACTGGTCGACCGTTACTGGCCGAAGTGACACAGGGTGCCCGCAAGCCATGAAAATGATTTATCTCGTTGCCGGTGCCCGGCCCAACTTCATGAAGATCGCGCCGATCGTGCGCGCCATCCAGGCGCATGGCGGGCTTTCGTACAAGATCATCCACACCGGCCAGCATTACGACCGCGAGATGAACGACGTGTTCTTCGAGGAACTGGGCATTCCCGAGCCGGATGTTTTCATGGCCGCAGGTGGCGGTTCGCATGCGCAGCAGACAGGCAAGATCATGGTGGCCTTCGAGGAGTATTGCCAGGCACACCGGCCGGATGCGGTGCTGGTGGTCGGCGATGTGAATTCGACGCTGGCCTGTTCGATCGTTGCCAAGAAGCTGTGCATTCCGGTAGCGCACGTCGAGGCCGGGTTGCGCAGCGGCGACATGAGCATGCCGGAGGAGATCAACCGGCTGGTGACGGATAGCATCTCCGACTGGTTCTTCGTCACCGAGCCGAGTGGCACGGCACACCTGAAGCGCGAAGGCAAACCGGATTCGGCGATTCACGATGTTGGCCATGTGATGGTGGATAACGTGCTCTACCAGGCGGAAAAGCTCGCGCATGCCGATACGTCCGGCTTCGAGACGGATGCCCTCAAGAAGGCCGCACTGGCCAAGGCCGGCCGCTATGGCGTGGTCACGCTGCACCGGCCGAGCAACGTCGACAACGCCGAGATGATGACGAAGATCGCCGGCGCGCTGAAGGAGATTGCAGTTGAGTTGCCGCTGATCTTCCCGGTGCATCCGCGCACGCGCAACAACATGGAGAAGTTCGGCATCGATCTCGGGCCGAACATCACGCTGCTGGGCCCGCAGGCCTACATGCCTTTCCTCTATCTGTGGAAAGACGCCACGGTGGCACTAACCGACAGCGGCGGCCTGCAGGAGGAAACCACGGCACTGGGCGTGCCGTGCATCACGATCCGCGAGAACACCGAGCGCCCGATTACCGTGGATGAAGGCTCGAACGTGCTCGTCGGCACCGATCCGGCACGCATCGTCGCCGAAGCGAAGAAGGTGCTGCGCGGCGAAGGCAAGCAGGGGCGACGGCCGCTGCTGTGGGATGGCAAGGCGGCGGAACGGATCGTCGACATCCTGTTCGCGGAACTGAATTCGAAGTAAATCATTCCAGGGAGATACTTCATGTCAGCAGTCGTTGCAGTCATTGGCCTCGGCTATGTCGGCCTGCCGCTCGTCATCGAGTTCGGCAAGCAGGCGCGCACCATCGGGTTCGATATCGACCGGGCCAAGGTCGCGGCGTGCCGCGCCGGGCAGGATCCTTCGCGCGAGATTCCGGATGCGGACATGGCCGCCGCCCGGCATGCCGTGTATTCGGACGATCCGAAAGTGCTTGCCGAGGCGGATTTCATTCTGGTGGCGGTGCCCACGCCGGTGGACGAGGCGCATCGCCCGGATTTCGGCCCGCTGGTGGGCGCCAGCGAGGCGGCCGGGCGGCACATGAAGAAGGGCGCCATCGTCGTTTATGAGTCGACGGTCTATCCGGGCGCCACGGAAGAGGTGTGCATTCCGGTGCTGGAGCGGGCCTCGGGCATGAAGTGGCAGCGCGATTTCTTCGTCGGCTATTCGCCCGAGCGGATCAACCCGGGCGACCGCGAGCACAGGCTGACGAACGTGGTGAAGGTGGTGGCGGGCGACACCCCGGCGACGCTGGAGAAGGTGGCGGCCTTGTACGAGACCATCGTCGCGCCGGGGGTGCATCGCGCCTCCAGCATCAAGGCGGCGGAAGCCTGCAAGGTGATCGAGAACACCCAGCGCGATCTGAACATCGCGCTGATGAACGAGCTGGCGATCATCTTCGACAAGGTCGGCATCGACACCAGCGAGGTGCTGGCGGCGGCCGGCACCAAGTGGAACTTCCTCAAGTTCAGGCCGGGCCTGGTGGGCGGCCACTGCATCGGGGTGGATCCGTATTACCTGACCCACAAGGCCGAGATGCTGGGCTACCAGCCGCAGGTGATCCTGGCCGGGCGGCGCATCAACGACGGCATGGGCAAGTACATCGCCGAGCAGACGGTGAAGCAGATGATCGCCGCCGGCAGCTACGTCAAGGGGGCCAAGGTGAACATCCTGGGGCTGACCTTCAAGGAGAACTGCGCCGATCTGAGGAACAGCAAGGTGGCCGATGTCATCAGCGAGCTGAAGAGCTACGGGGTGGAGGTGTTCGTGCACGACCCGGAGGCCGGCGCGGAAGAGGCGCTGCAGGAGTACGGCGTGCGCCTGCTGCCGTGGGAGGCGCTGCCGCGCGCCGATGCCATCGTCGCCGCCGTGGCGCACCGGGCCTTCCTGGCGCTGGGGGCGGAGGATTTCCAGAGGAAGCTGGTGAAGGGCGGCTGCTTCGTGGATGTGAAGGCGCAGTTCGACCGGGCGGCGCTGGCGGCGGCGGGGCTGCGGGTGTGGCGGTTGTGATGCCGTCTTACGGAGACTGACTTTTCATGATGATCCAACCCGTAATTCTTTCCGGCGGCTCGGGCACGCGCCTGTGGCCGCTCTCCCGCGAGCAGCATCCGAAGCAGCTGCTGCCCTTGACCGGGGAGCTTTCTCTGTTGCAGGACACGGCGCGACGGCTGGACGGATTCGCCGCGGGCAAGGTAGCGGCGCCGCTGGTGGTGTGCAACGAGGAATACCGATTCATCACGGCCGAGCAGCTTCGTCTGGCCGGAAGGCCGGCCGCGATGCTGATCCTGGAGCCGGCGGGCCGGAACACGGCGCCGGCGCTGGCGCTGGCGGCGCTGGCGGTTCGGGCGGAGGATCCTGTGCTGCTGGTGATGCCGGCCGATCATGTGGTGACGGATCGGGCGGCTTTCCAGCGGGCGATGGCGGAAGGGGCGGCGCGGGCGGCCGCGGGGGCGGTGGTGGCTTTCGGCATCGTGCCGGAGCGCGCCGAGACGGGCTATGGCTACATCCGCGCCGGCGAGGCGGTGGGCGCGGGCGGGTCGCGGAGGCTGCTGGCCTTCGTGGAAAAACCGGATCGCGCCACGGCGGAAGCGTATGTGGCGAGCGGGGCGTATTCCTGGAACAGCGGGATCTTCATGCTGCGGGCGAGCGTGTGGCTGGCGGCGCTGGCGCGCCATCGCCCGGACATCCTGGCGGCGTGCGAGCAGGCTTTTGCCGGCAGCCGGCGCGACGATGTGTTCCTGCGCGTGGACAAGGCGGCGTTCCTGGCCTGTCCGGCGGATTCGATCGACTACGCGGTGATGGAGAAACTGCCCGGCGATGCGGAGGGCGGTATCGCGGCGATGGTGGTGCCGATGGCGGCGGGCTGGTCGGACGTGGGGGCGTGGGATGCGCTGTGGCAGGTGCTGGAGAAGGATGCGGAGGGCAACGTGGCGCGCGGCGACGTGCTGCTGCACGATTCGCGCGGCACGCTGGCCTATGCCGACGGCCGCATGGTGGCCTGCGTGGGAGTGGAGAACCTGGTGGTGGTGGAGACCCCCGACGCGGTGATGGTGGCGCACAAGGATCGCACGCAGGAGGTGAAGCACGTCGTGGCGCGCCTGAAGGCGGACGGCCGCGCGCAGGTGCAGGCGCATCGCAAGGTGCATCGGCCCTGGGGCTGGTATGACTCGGTGGATTGCGGCGAGCGCTTTCAGGTGAAGCGCATCGTGGTGAAGCCGGGGGCGTCGCTGTCGCTGCAGATGCATCACCACCGCGCCGAGCATTGGGTGGTGGTGCGCGGCACGGCGAAGGTGACGCGCGGGGAGGAGACGCTGCTGGTCTCCGAAAACGAATCGACCTATATCCCGATCGGCATGCAGCACCGGCTGGAAAACCCCGGCAAGGTGGAGTTGGAGATCATCGAGGTGCAGTCGGGGGCATATCTGGGGGAGGACGATATCGTGCGGATCGAGGATACGTTCGGGCGGGTGTGAAAAGTCAGTGTGCGCAGGACGGCGGTTGGGGCGTAGTGGCGCAGGCCGCCGCATCGTTATACCGGCGGAAGCCGGTATCCAGTGTTTTACCGCCTGGATTCCGGCGTTCGCCGGGATGACGGGTTGGGGGGCGCATAGCATGTTGACCAATTACCCTAATAGGGGATAATGGAGAAGAGGAAAGCGCATTACAGGCTTGAGGATATACAGGCGCAGATGGTTGACGTTCGGTCGCTAAGACTTACGAACACTGCCAGAAAATGCGTTCTGTACGACCTCGGGTGGAGCCTGGAGGATGCGCTTAAGGTTGTTCGTTCGCTGACCAGAAAAGACTTTTTCAAGTCAATGACAACCGAACGTAACCATAAGGTGTGGCAAGACGTCTACCACGCTGAGCGGGGCGGCGTCGTTGTGTACTTGAAGTTCCAGCGGCATGATGACGCGTATTTTTTTACCGTCTCGTTTA
>WBUF01000012.1 GCA_008933825.1 Rhodocyclaceae bacterium
GCCCAGCCCGGCCCGCCCGGCGCCGAAGCGGACAACGCGGCCGGCGGGCTCGACGAAATAGATCGTGCGCCGAAAGCGCTCCTGGTATTCGGCGACGATGCGGCTGACCGCATCGGCGGTGAGGCCGATGCCGGTGGCGCCGATATACCTGCCCTGGTAGTCGAAAACGCGATAGTTGATGAAGATCGTCAGCGCGTCGGCATTGGCCATGTCGATGTCGACATTGATCTCGTAGTCTTCCTTCAGGTCGCGCACCCGGTAGTACCAGGCATCGCGCGGCTCGTCGGGGCGCACGCGCTTGAGGATGCCCTCGCCGGTATAGTAGAAGCCGCTCTTCTCGGAGACGAAGAAGCTGCTGAAGGCGCCATAGCGCTGCCGCACCTCCATCAGGAAGCGCGACAGCTCATCCGCGTTCCGCTCGCCGCGCAGCACCCAGTCGCGCAGGAAGGTGTCATGCGCCATGGTCGAGGAGATCAGCACCGGCCGCACCAGGTCCTTCTGGATTTCCGAATAGATGTTGCTGGAGGTGAGCGGCAGGTCCTGCTCGATGATGGCCTCGCTGATGGCCTGTTTCGAGACGAAATAGCCGATCAGGGCAATGGCGAAGAAGCCGGCGAACAAGAGCGCGGCCAGCAGCACCAGCAGGCTGCGGCGGTCGAAGATGCGCGGATGGACCATGGCGGAATTCTAAGCCATCTCCGCCGAACGGCGCGCGCCCCTCAGGCGTACTCGATCAGCAGGTCCTTGGCGTTCACCGCCTCGCCCGGCTTGACGTGGATGGCGGCGACCACGCCGTCGCGCTCGGCGGCGAGCATGGATTCCATCTTCATCGCCTCGATCGACAGCAGCGGATCGCCCTTGCCGACCTTCTGCCCGGCCTGCACGGCGACGGTGACCACCGTGCCGGGCATCGGCGCGCCGACGTGGCGCATATTGCCTTCCTCGGCGCGCGGGTGCTGCTTCAGCGCCGCCATGCCGGCCTTCGGGATGCGCGCCGTGCGCGGCTGGCCGTTCAGCTCGAAGGCCACCTTGACGTGGCCCTCCTCGTCCGGCCCGCTCATGCCCTGCTGGCTGACGATGAGCGTCTTGCCGCGCTCGATCTCGATAGTGATCTCCTCGCGCTCGGCAAGCCCGTAGAAAAAGGCCGGCGTCGGCAGCACGGAGACGTCGCCGTAGTGGCTGCGGTGCGCCGCGTAGTCCTTGAACACCTTCGGGTACATGAGATACGAGGCGAGGTCGGTGTCGCTCACCTTGCGGTTCACCGCGGCCTCGGCTTCCGCGCGCTTCGCATCGAGGTCCACCGCCGGCAGGAAGTCGCCGGCACGGCCCGGCAGCGGCGCTTCGCCCCTCAGCACCTTCTTTTGCAGTTCGGCCGGGAAGCCGTCGGGCGGGTAGCCCAGTTCGCCCTTCATGAGCGAGACCACCGAATCGGGGAAGGCGACCTCGCGCTGCGGGTCCGTCACCTGCTCGGGCGTGAGGTCGTTGGCGACCATGAACAGCGCCATGTCGCCCACCACCTTGGAGGTCGGCGTCACCTTGACGATGTCGCCGAAGAGCAGGTTCACCTCGGCGTAGGCCTTCGACACCTCGGCCCAGCGGTGCTCGATGCCTATGGCGCGGGCCTGCTCGCGCAGGTTGGTGTACTGCCCGCCCGGCATCTCGTGGCGGTAGACGTCGGCGGTGCCGGAGCGGATGTCGGCCTCGAAGGGCGCGTAGGCGCGGCGCACGCCCTCCCAGTAAAGTGAGATCGCCTGCATGGCGTCGAGGTCGACGCCGGGATCGCGCGGCGAGCCTTGCAGGGCGGCGGCGATCGAGCCGAGGTTGGGCTGCGAGGTGAGGCCGCTCATGGCATCGAGTGCGCCGTCGACGGCGTCGACGCCCGCCTCCACCGCCGCCAGCACGCTGGCCGCGGCGATGCCGCTGGTGTCGTGGGTGTGAAAATGAATCGGCAGGCCGACCTCCTGCTTGAGCGCATGCACCAGCTCGCGCGCTGCACGCGGGCGGCAGACGCCGGCCATGTCCTTGATGCCGAGGACGTGGGCGCCGGCGCGCTCCAGCTGCTTGGCCAGGTTGACGTAGTACTTCAGGTCGTATTTCGGCCGCGCCGGATCGAACAGGTCGCCGGTGTAGCAGATCGCCGCCTCGCACAGGGCGCCGGACTCGCGCACCGCGTCCATCGCCACGCGCATGTTGTCCACCCAGTTGAGCGAGTCGAAGACGCGGAAGACGTCGACACCCTCCTTCGCCGCCTGCTGCACGAAGTAGCGCACGACGTTGTCGGAATAGTTGGTGTAGCCCACCGCATTCGAGGCGCGCAGCAGCATCTGGAACAGCACGTTGGGAATGGCGGCGCGCAACGACGCCATGCGCGCCCAGGGGTCTTCCTTCAGGAAGCGCAACGCCACGTCGAAGGTCGCCCCGCCCCAGCACTCCAGGCTGAAGAGGTCGGGCAGCATGCGCGCGTAGTGCGGCGCGATCTCCAGCAGGTCGTGTGTGCGCATGCGCGTAGCGAAGAGCGACTGGTGGGCGTCGCGCATGGTCGTGTCGGTGAGCAGCACGCGCTGCTGGCCCTTCATCCACTCGGCGAACTTGTCGGCGCCAAGCTGCTTCAGCCGGTCGCGCGTGCCGGGCGGCGGCGCCTGCGTCAGGTCGCAGCGCGGTTTCAGCGGTTTTGAAAGCGGCAAGTGCGGCAGGGCGCGCCCTTTCATCTCCGGGTTGCCGTTCACCGCCACCTCGCCGAGGAACTTCAGCAGCTTGCTGCCGCGGTCGCGCCGGCGCTGGAAGCTGAACAGTTCCGGCGTGGTGTCGATGAAGCGCGTGGTGCACTCGCCGGAGCGGAACAGCGGATGGTCGATGACGTTCTCGAGGAACTGCAGGTTGCTCGCCACGCCGCGGATGCGGAACTCGCGCAGCGCGCGGTCCATGCGGGCGATGGCCTCGTCGGGCGTGTGGCCCCAGGCCGTCACCTTCACCAGCAGCGAGTCGTAGTAGGGCGTGATCACCGCGCCGCCGTAGGCCGTGCCGCCGTCGAGGCGCAGGCCGAAGCCGGCCGCGCTGCGATACACGCTGATGCGGCCGTAGTCAGGCGTGAAGCCGTTCTCCGGGTCCTCGGTGGTGACGCGGCACTGCAGGGCGTGGCCGTGCAGCTTGATGTCTTCCTGGCGCGGCACGTAGGCATCGGCGTCACCGATCCGCGCACCCTCGGAGATGCGGATCTGCGCCTTGACGATGTCGACCCCGGTCACCTCCTCGGTGACGGTGTGCTCGACCTGGATGCGCGGGTTGACCTCGATGAAGTAGAAGGCATTGGTGTCGGCATCCATGAGGAACTCGACGGTGCCGGCGTGGGTGTAGTTCGCCGCGCGGGCGAGCTTCAGCGCGGCGCCGCACAGCTCGGCGCGGCGCGATGCCTCCAGGTAGGGCGCCGGGGCGCGCTCGACGACTTTCTGGTTGCGCCGCTGCACCGAGCAGTCGCGCTCGAAGGCATGCACCAGGCTGCCGTGGGTGTCGCCGATCACCTGCACCTCTACGTGGCGCGCGCGTCGCACCAGCTTCTCGAGGTACACCTCGTCGTTGCCGAAGGCGGCCTTGGCCTCGCGCCGCGCCACTTCCATGGCCGGGCCGAGGTCGGCTTCCGTTTCCACCACGCGCATGCCGCGTCCGCCGCCGCCCCAGCTCGCCTTGAGCATGAGCGGATAGCCGACCGCCGCCGCCAGTTTCTGCGCGCCCGCCAGGTCGTGCGGCAGCGCCCCGGTCGCCGGCACCACCGGCACCCCGGCCTTTTCCGCCAGCTCGCGCGCCGAGACCTTGTTGCCGAGCAGGCGCATCACTTCCGGCTTCGGGCCGATGAAGACGATGCCGGCCGCGGCGCACGCCTCGGCGAAGTCCGGGTTCTCGGAGAGGAAGCCGTAGCCGGGGTGGATGGCATCGACGTGGGCCTCCTTGGCGACGCGGATGATGTCGTCGATGTCGAGGTAGGCCTGGATCGGCTTCTTGCCGGCGCCGACCAGATAGGACTCGTCGGCCTTGAAGCGGTGCAGCGCGAAGCGGTCCTCGTTGGAATAGACGGCCACCGTGCGGATGCCCATTTCGGAAGCCGCGCGCATGACGCGGATGGCGATCTCAGAGCGGTTGGCGACGAGGAGGCTGCGGATCTTCTTCATGACGGCATGGACGCAAAAAAACGGGCCGGCGGCCCGTACCGGCGGGAGTGTAGCCCATCAAGGCACGCCGCAGCATTCAGGGTTTTTATGTATTCCAAAACTCTTGCTTACAAATCAGCCGCTTTCAGTCAGCCCCACCTTGCTTGATCACGCCAGGGGACAGTGCTAGGATTTGAGCGTATAGATGCTTATGAGGATAAGCCATGGCCGAAACCGTCCGCTGGACCATCAAGGTATCCCCTGAAACCGATCTTTCGCTGCGCGGATTTCTCGGTGCCCAAGGCATGAAGAAAGGCGATCTTTCGAAGTTCGTCGAGGACGCGGTGCGCTGGCGCATGCTCGACCGCACGGTCCAGGGCATCAAGGATCGCAACCAGGATGTTTCCGCCGAGACGATGGAGGCGATGATCGAGGAGGCCGTGCGCGAAGTGCGCGCCTCGTATGACACGACACGCTGATGCGCGTCGTTCTCGACACCAACATCCTGCTCTCCGCCCTGATGGTGCGCGGCACCCCGCCCGACCGGCTCTACGAGCAATGGCGGCATAGCCGTTTCGACCTCGTGTCCACCGATAGGCCAATCGAGGAACTGCGCCGAGTGGTGCGCCGGCCGTTTTTCCAGGCGCGGCTCAAGGCCAGCGAGATCGGCCGCATGGTCAACGACCTTCGCCGCCTGGCCATGATGATCGATACCCTGCCCCGCGTCAGCCGCTCGCCCGACCCGGCCGACGACTACCTGCTGGCGCTCTGCGAAGCTGCCCGGGCCGATTACCTGGTCACGGGCGACAAGAGCCACCTGCTGGCCCTGAAAAGCCACGGCGGCACGCGCATCGTCAGCGCCCGGACGCTGGCGAACAGGCTCGCCAGATAGGGACGCACTGAAGAAATCCCAATGGCAGGCGCTCCGCCTCGGCTTCCGTGCAGAAATGTTCGATCGTCAGGTTTTTCCGGCCGGCCAGTACAGCTCTTTCAGGCCTCCCTCGTCCTCCTCGATATAGGGCTGGGCCAGGGCGCGGGTGGTGGTCCACAAGGTCGCCACGCGCGCGTGTTTATTCGCAGTCTGCGCCGGAACGGAAGTCCAGGCGGCGGCAAGCAGGACCCCCTGCAGGATTGCAGGAACACGCGCTTTCACCGCTCGTCCTCCGAGCCTTCCAGACCCTTCAGCACGAAGCCCGGTATTGGCCGCGGGAAACCCTTGAGCTGCAGGGGCCCGGCCGACTCGACGGTAGCTATGGCCCCGATCGCCTCCCGCGCCTTGCCGTCCATGAGGATCCGGCCGCCCGCGGATTCGCAGCACAGCCGCGCCGCGAGGTTGGTGACGCGGCCGATGGCCGCATAGTCCCAGCGTCCCTCGAAGCCGATGGCGCCGAGCGTGGCGTGACCCTGGGCCATGCCGATGCCGAGCGCCAGCTCGTGACCCAGGCCGCGCCAGCGCAGCCCCAGCGGAACGAAGGCCGCCTGCATGGCCAGCGCCATGCGCGCCGCGCTTTCCGCCGGCCGCGCCACCGGCACCGGGTCGTTGAAGAAGACCATCATGCCGTCGCCGGCGAAGTGCTCCAGCGTGCCGCCATGGGCCCAGATCAGCCGGCCCATCGCTTCGTGGTAATCGCGCAGCAGCGCCATCACTTCCTCCGGTTCGGCCGCGTCGGTGAAGGCGGTGAAGCCGCGCAGGTCGAGGAAGACGACGACGATCTCGCGCCGGTGCGTGCGCAACAGCTCCTCGCCGCCGCCGGCGACGAGGGCCTCGGCCAACTTCGGCGAGAAAAAGCGCTTCAATCGTCCCAGCCGCTCGATCTGCCCGAGCTGCTCGCGCACACGCTCTTCCAGTGTGGCATTCCACTCCGCCAGGCGCGCCGCCTGCTGCTTCACCTCGTCCTGCAATGTCTTGATGCGCAGCAGCGAGCGCACACGCGCCAGCAACTCCGGCTTGTGGATCGGCTTGGAGAGAAAATCGTCGGCGCCCGCCTCGATGCCGCGCACGCGCTCCTGCTGCGGATCGAGCGAAGTCACCAGCACCACCGGCAGCAGCACCGTCGCGGCGTCGGCGCGCAGGCGCCGGCATACGTCGTAGCCATTCAGGCCCGGCATCATGATGTCGAGCAGCACCAGGTCCGGCGCCGTTTCGGCGATCCGCTCCAGCGCTTCTTCGCCGCTCGCCGCCGTCGTCGCCGCGTAGCCTTCCGCTTCCAGCAGGTCGGCCAGCAGCTTGAGGTTCTGCGCCGTGTCGTCCACCACCAGGATGCGCGCCCGGACATTCATGGCGCCGTAGCCTCCAGCGTGCGGCGCACCAGATCGAGCAGCTCGCGCAGGGCGAAAGGCTTGCCGAGGAAGCCGTCGAAGCCGGCAGCGACGATGCTGTTGCGCTCGTTCTGCATCACCGAGGCCGTCACCGCGAGCACCGGGATCGCCGCCGTCGCCGCGTCCGCCCGCAGGCGCCGCAGCGCCGCCGCGCCGTTCATGTCCGGCAGCTGGATGTCCATCAGGATCAGGTCCGGCCGCTCGCTTATGGCCAGCGCGATGCCGTCGCCGGCGCTCATGGCCTCGAGCGTGCCGTAGCCGTCCGCCTGCAGCACGTCGCGCAGCAGCTTCAGGTTCTTGTCGTTGTCCTCGACGAGGAGTATGCGTTTCATGATCGCAGCGGCAGGGTAAAAGTAAAGGTGGCGCCGCAGCCGGGAGCGCTCGCCACCGCGATGCGCCCGCCGTGCAGCTCGACGAAGCGCTTCGCCAGGGCCAGCCCAAGGCCCGTGCCCTCGTGCTTGCTCAGATAGTCGCGGCCGACCTGGCGGAATTCCTCGAACACCGCGGCCTGGTCCTCTGCGGCGATGCCGACGCCGGTGTCACTCACCGCCACCTCGACGCCCTCCACCGTGCGGCAGGCGGACAGCGTCACGCTGCCTCCGTCCGGCGTGAATTTCACCGCGTTGGAGAGCAGGTTCACCACGATCTGCTTCACCTTGCGCTCGTCGGCGACGATTTCGCCGACCTCCGGCGCGACCTCCAGCGACAGGCGGATGTCGTGGCGCAGCGCACGCTCGCGGACCAGTGCCAGCGTTGCCTCCAGGAGCGCAGGTAGGCCGAAGGGCGCCGGCTCCAGCTCCATGCGTCCCGCCTCGACCTTGGACAGGTCGAGGATGTCGTTGATGAGCGAAAGCAGGTGCCGCCCCGATTCGTGGATGTCCTTCAGATAATCTTCCTGCTTCGGGTTCATCCCGCCGAAGATGCGCTCCAACAGCGCTTCCGAAAAGCCGATGATGGCGTTGAGCGGCGTCCTCAGCTCGTGCGACATGCTGGCGAGAAACTCCGACTTGTGGCGATTGGCGACTTCGAGCTGGCGGCTTTTCTCGTTCAGCTCCCGGGTGCGCTCGTCGACCTTGCGTTCCAGGCTCGCGTACAGCTCGCCCAGCCGCGCCGACATGCGGTTGAACTGCTCGGCCAGCGCCTGCAGCTCGTCGCCGGAATGCACCTCGATGCGCCCGCCCAGCTCGCCCGCGCCGATCCTCTGCGCGCCTTCCTGCAGGCGGCGGATCGGCCGCACCATGCCGCGCGCCAGGAACAGCGCCGCCAGCGCCGAGAGCAGCAGTCCGCCCAACAGCAGGACCACGCTGCGCCAGACCGAGGCGTCCAGCGTGGCATACACCTCCGCCACCGGCTGCTCGACGAACACCGTCCAGCCGAGCGGGTCGATCCCCGCCCGGGCGGTGAGCACCTCGCGGCCGGCCAAGTCCGCCGACTGCATGGCAGGCGCATCGCCCCACGCGTTATTCAGCGCCGCCGCCACGTGGGCCAGGCCGGAGAGATCGCTGCGGGCGAGCACGCGGGCAATGTCCGGGTCGGCCACCAGATTGCCGCCGGCATCGACCACATAGGCCTTGCCCTTCGTGCCGATGCGGATGCGCGAGACGACGTCCCAGACGAACTTGAGATTGACTTCTGCCAAAGTCAGCGCCGGGTGCACGCCGCCGCCGCGCACGGCGATGGTCAGATAGGGCTCGGAGCCGCTGCGGAAATACACCGGGCTGAACCAGCTACGGCCCGGCGGCGCTTGCACGAAGGCCGGTTCGCGGGAGCGATCGCGGCCGGAGTCGACGACGTCCATCGCCAGGCGCGAGACGGCGAGACGCTCGTGCCCATCCGCGTCGATGCGCGCCAGGTCGGTCACGGCGGGAAGCAGGCGCAACAGCTTGAGAAACTCCAGGCGGCGCTGGTCATCGCCCTGCTCGCCCAGCTGCGTCAGCGCGGCGAAGACGAGCTGGCGTTCGATCTCGCGCACGAACTGCTCGATGCGCGCCGCCGCCGCCACCGCCTTCTCCTGCTGCAGACTGGCCAGCGCCGCCTTGTTCTCCTGATAGGAAAAGTAGAGCCCGATAGCGCTGGAGACGAGCAGCGCGCCGCAGACCAGCGCCAGGATCAGGGCGAAATAGCGGCGAAACAGCCGCCCGCCGCGGACCGGGGCGGCGGTTTCCGTCGTCAGGAACGGCTCGCGCGCCTGCATTGCTCGCCCTTACTCGATCACCCGGTCGGCGCGGATCAGCAGCGACTGGGGAATGGCCAGGCCGAGCATTCTGGCGGTTTTCAGATTGAGAACAAGTTCGATTTTCGTGGGTTGCTCGATGGGCAAATCAGCCGGTTTCGCGCCTTCCAGAATCCTGCCGACATAGGTCGCGGCGCGGCGGTACATCGAAACGAGATTTGGCGCATAGGACATCAAGCCTCCGGCCTCGACGAAAGCACTGTCGTAGTGCGCATCCGGCAGGCGATGCAGAGCCGCCAGTTCGACCACCCGTCGGCGTTGGGGAAAAAGCCGGGCTCCGCCCGTGAACAGCGCCTGGGCGCCGCCGCGTCGCGCTTCGGCAAAAGCCGCCTCCAGCCCTCGCCCTGCATCGGTCCACACCAGGGCAGCACCCACTGCCTCGCCGCCCCGCTCGATCATCCGCCCCAGGTTGGGCGAGCTGCGCTCCGGATCCCACAGCACGGCGATGCGCGTCGCCTTTGGCGCCGCTTCCCTCAAGAGTTCGAAGCGCTTGGTGATCACCTCGAAGCCGACGTCCCAGGTCAGTCCGGTGATGTTGCCGCCCGGATTCGCCAGACTGGCGACGAATCCCTCCGCGACCACATCGGTACCGACAACCATGACGATCGGCAGGCTGCCGGCCGCCTGCCTTGCTGCGCGGGTTTCCAGATTGATGTCGGTCACGATCAGCGTCACCTTGGCGCGCACCAGCGCTCCCGCCGCCTCCGCAAGCCGTTCCGGCCTGCCCTCGGCGCTTCTGTACTCGATCGCCAGATTCCTGCCTTCGACATATCCCAACTCGCGCAGGCCCTGCACAAACGCGCTGCGGTGATCCGCCCCGTCACCGGCCAACGGGCCCAGCTTCAGATAGCCGATGCGGCGCACCGCCTGGGCGCCGGCACACCGGCCCCAGGGCGCGGCTCCGAGCGCAAGCAGGGCAGCGAGGGTTTCGCGGCGGTTCATCGGTGGCCTGGCTTCCGTTCGCACATGCCATCCTCATTGTGTGGCCTTGGTTCGATCATAGACCAGCGGTGCGCCGATTTCAGTGCCAACGTCGCGAACCGCTCTGCTATTTCAGCTTGTAGGTACCTGTCTGGTGGTTGCAAGCCTGGAAGGTCCCAGGCTTGACGGTCGGAAAGGGCGGTAGCATCTTGACAGTGCCGCTGGCCACCATGCCTTCGTATTTGCCAGTACCTGTGACGTTCTCGCGGATCACTTGGTCACCCTGCACCGAGAAATAGATAAGTCGCTTGTCGCCATCCGGATCAACCGTCTCGCACGTTAGCATGCTGGAGCGCCTGCCATTCAGGCTGGCATTTGAGCCGACGCAGCGAAAACTGTTCTGGTCGAACAGACCGCCCGGTGGGTTGCTGCGGGTGCTTCCAGTCATCTCATAGCTCAATGCCGTATATTCCTTGCCGAACTCAATCTGGTTGGCCACGCCCGACCAGCAGGATGTGAAGTCATACGTGCCCTCCGTTGGAATGGCGGCGATGGCGTTGCCTGCTGCGACGACACCGAGAACGAATGCCACCTGACCGCCGATTGCCGCCCACCTCGTGATTTTCATGAACGCATTCATGGATACCTCCTCCTAATGTTGTGAAGGGGACTACCGCCGTTTCGTCCCGTGCCACAAAGATAGTCCCGCCTCTCCATTCGGCAAATGAATGGCCTCACGCTGCCGGTGTGATGCACGTCACATGCAATTCCCTTGGCATGGCACGCCGCCTGCGCCAAAATGAATGAGTGTTCTTCGTGACCGGGGGAGGAAGGCATGAAGCCGAACGCCATCGAAGCGCTGCCGCCGCCGCTGCTGGAGCGGCTCGCCGCCGGCACCGCCGCGCGGCCATATCCCCGGAACGCCATCATCGTCACCGAGGGCGACGAGAGCGACTGCCTGTTCGTGCTGCTCTCCGGCCGCGCCAAGGTCTACATCTCGGACGAGGACGGCCGCGAGATCGAATTGAACCGCATCGGCCCCGGCGAATATTTCGGCGAGGTGGCGCTCGACGGCGGCCCGCGCTCGGCCTCGGTGATGGCGCTGGAGGACTGCCGCTGCGCCGTGATCCGTCACGCCGGCCTGACCGCCTTCCTGGCGGAACAGCCCGAGTTCGCCCTGCACATGATCCGCAAGCTCGCCCACCGCGTGCGCGCACTGACGGAAAACGTGCGCAGCCTGGCCTGGATCGACGTCTACGGCCGCGTCGCCCGCCTGCTGCTCGAACTCGCCGAGGAGAAGGACGGCGCGCTGGTCATCGACGACTGCCCGACGCAGAAGGACATCGCCCAGCGCATCGGCGCCTCGCGCGAGATGGTCAACCGCATCCTTGCCGATCTCGCCGACGGTGGCTACATTCGCAAGGACCGCTCGCGCATCGTCATCGCGCGCCGCTTGCCGGCGCATTGGTGAGCGGCAAGAACCAAAAGGAGATTCCGATGAACAACGCAGCGTTCTCCATAAAGGCTTTCGCCGGCTATCTGTTTGCCCTCGGCGCCGTTCTGCTGATCGCGCCGAACGTCCTGCTCGCCCTGACGGCTTTCGCGCTGCTCGGCCTCGCCAATCCCATGCTCGCGCTGTTCGGTGCGATGGATCTGGCCGGCGCGCTGTGGACTATTGCCGCTCTGAAAAAAGCCGCCTGAATCCGGCCTGCCGTATCCGCGCGTGCCACTCGCCGAAGGCCGCGCGGCACGCGGCGACGACGTCCTCACCCGCCCAGGTCTCGCGCCAGGCCGCCACCTTCTCCCCGGTCGGCAGAACCCCCTCCAGGACCGGCACGTCGAAGGCCTCCGCCACGATGTGCCCGTGCAGGCTGCTGCCGGCAAAGCCGGCGCTCGATGCGATCAGGGCGCAGAGGTCCCAGATGTCGAGGGATTCGAACACGCGCGCCTCGGGCAGGCGCACCGCCAGCCGTCGATAGACATCGAGATCGTCGTGCCAGGGCGCCGCGCCGGCGCGGAAGAAGGCGAGGCCCCGCCCCGCTGCCGCCCGCGCCAGCCCATCGGCGATGCGCGCCAGCGTCGCATCGTCGCCGAGCGCGGCGGCGAACTGCACGGCCAGATAACCCTGCGGAAAGGCGTCTCGCACGCCAGCGACCTCGCCTGTCCCGGTTCGCGCCCGGATGCGATCTCCGAAAAGTTCCGCCGTCAGCACCGCCGCATCGGGCATCAGCGTCGCCGCAATGCCGGCGGCGGCGAGATGACCCAGCGTCGCCCGGTCGCGCACGCCGACCCAGTCCGCCGCGCGCAGCTTGGCCAGCACCTCCTCGCGGAGGATCGCATCGCGACGATCGAGGTCGACGCCGCCGACGCCGAGGAAGATGCGCGCGCCGTCCTGCGCAGGCTGACTTTTGCCGAGACAGTAGGGCGCACGGTCGGCGCGGCCAAGATACGAACGCGCCCAGTCGAAGCGCTCCGCCTTACCGTCATAGCGTGCGATCACGCCCGGCGCCTCCTGCGGCGACAGCAGCATCGCCGCCGCCTCCCAGGCATCGCAAGTCAGCAGTTCGCCGCCGGCATGGATCACGGTCGCGCCGGGCCACTCCCGCAGCACCTCGCCGACGGCGCAAACGCGATGGCCGCCGCACGCCGTCAGATCGCGCTCGGCCAGCCCGGCGACGACAACCTCGCGCGGCGCCAGCAGCGCCGCCGCGACATGCGGAAACAGCAGGTCGCCCAGGTTGTGGCGGTCGCAGGCGCCGAAGAAAACGACGGGCATTGCCTTGCAGTCCGCCGGAACGGCTGGTATCTTACGTTTCATGCATCGATACAGATGGAGTAAGAAATGAGCACGACCACCCTATCCAGCAAGTTCCAGATTTCCATCCCCAAGGAAATCCGCGAGGAAATGCACCTCAAACCGGGACAGAAATTCACTTTCCTGCGCAAGGGCAATTCCCTGCAAATCGTTCCGCTGCGCACTATCGACGAGTTTTTCGGCATCGCCCGCGGGGCCGACACCTCGAATTACCGTGATCGAACCGACAGGCTTGATCGTTATCCGCGTTTGACGCCGAAGCGTCGCAAGGCCAAATGATCGTCGTCGACAGCTGCGGCTGGATCGAGGCGCTGGCCGACACGCCGATCGGGCGACTCTACCAGCCTCTGATCGGCCGTCCCGATGAACTGATCGTGCCCACCCTGGTGCAGTTCGAATTCTACAAGTGGCTCGCGCACACCCTCGACGAAGCGGCAGCCAACGAAATCATCGCCACCACACAGGCCAGCCGGATCGTTCCGCTGACGAGCGAAATCGCCCTCTACGCCGCGGACTTGTCCCGCGCTCATCGCCTCGCCGCCGCCGATGCCATCATCTATGCAACCAGCCGCATGCTTCAGGCAGAACTGGTGACCAGCGATGCGCACTTCAAAGGCCTGCAAGGCGTGCGCTTCGTGGAAAAGAAAGGGTAAGTCCTCGCCTCGGGCGTTCAATCCCAATGGCGTATCGTCCGCGCGATCCTGCGGGCAAAAGCAGTGACAGTCTCCGGGGCAAGCTTCTCGCTCCTGTACAGCGACAGCATCTCGAAGCGGCAGGCCGGCGCGCAGGTGCCGAGCAGCGCCGTCTTCAGCACCCGGCGCACCGGCCGGCGCAGGATGAACCAATCGACCCACCAGGGCGAGCCGAGCGTGGTCACGGCCAGCGCGTAGCGCAGGCGTGTCAGGCGCGGCCGGATGGCGCCGAGGTCGTCGGCATGGTCGTAGGCGATGCCGGGCCCCCAGACGCGGTCGAACCAGCCCTTGAGGATCGCCGGAAAACCGAACCACCAGGTGGGAAACACCAGCACCAGCACCTCGGCTTCGCGCAGCCGCGCGGCCTGTTGCGCGACGGCCGCATCGTCGAAGTGCGCCGTGTAATAGCTGCGCCGCTCAGCGGCACTGAGCGCCGGCGAAAAGCCCTGCGCGTAGAGATCCTCGTGGAGCACCTCGTGGCCGGTGGCGGCGAGCGCCTGCGCCGCGCACTCGGCAAGATGGCCGCAGAGGCTGCCGGCAAGGGGGTGCGCAGTGACCAGCAGGCATTTCATGATGACGCAAGGATAGCAGCCATACCGTGCCGCCGCCGCGCCCGGTTGCAGGCATCCGAGCCGGGCTCCAGCTCGTGGCAGGGGCCGGGCCTGTTTCCATAGATCGCGCAGCGCACTTCGCGGCCGATCTCGCCTGCCAGCGCCACGCAGCGCGGCGGAAAGTCGTCGGTGCCGCGCATCCTCACCAGGTTCGCAGTCAGCGGAAAAGTCAGTGCCGCCGGCACGGCGCCGCCCGGCGCGGTATCGAGGTCGAGGCGGTGGAAATCGACGCGGTAGGCGGCGCAGCAGGCGCCGCAGGCGGTGCAGGGGTTGGCGGCCATTTCAGGCCGCCAGGGCGGGCGCGGCGGCGCGACGCTCGACTTCGAGCGCGGCGCCGATCGCGCCGACGTCGTTCAGCGCGCGCACGCGGCGCCAGAGCGCCTCTGCCCCGGCATAGTTCCGCCGCAGCAGGCCGAGCCACTGCTTGAGGCGTCCCGGCGCGTGGCGCGGCGCCACCTTCTCCTGCACCTGCGCCCAGAAGTCGGCGAGGTAAGGCTGCAGTTCGCGCCAGTCGGACTCGCAAACATGCTCGGCGCGCGCACCGCGGATGCGTTCGGCGAGGAAGGGATCGGCCACCGCGCCGCGGCCGAGCATGACGTCCGCACAGCCGGTCGCCGCGCGGATGGCGCGCCAGCCGGCGACGTGCCACACCTCGCCGTTGGCGATCACCGGCACGGCCACCGCTTCGCGCAAGCGCGCCACCCACTCCCAGCGCACCTGCGGCCGGTAGCCGTCGGCCTTGGTGCGGGCATGCACCACCAGCTCCTGCGCGCCGCCGTCCGCCAGCGCCCGCGCGCAGTCGAGGGCGCGCGCCGTGTCGTCGATGCCCAGGCGCATCTTGGCGCTGACAGTCAGCCCCGGCGACACGGCGCTGCGCACGGCGGCGGCAATGCGGTGGAGCAGCTCCGGCTCGTCGAGCAGCGCAGCACCGCCGCGGTGGCGGTTTACCAGCGGCGCCGGGCAGCCGAAGTTGAGGTCGATGCCGGCCGGCGCGAGTTCGGCCAGGCGCGCCGCATTCTCGGCGAGGCACGCCGGATCCGAGCCCATCAGCTGCACCCGCACCGGCGTGCCGGCGGCGGTGCGCGCGCCGGCGAGGAGCTCCGGGCTGACGCGGGTGAAGCTCTTCCGCGGCAGCAGGGTGCCGGTGACGCGCACGAATTCCGTCACGCACCAGTCGTAGCGCCCGGCGCGCGTCAGCACCCCACGCAGGATGTCGTCGGCGAGGCCCTCCATGGGGGCGAGGATGAGGCGGGACATTTTGAGGACGCCCTCCCCCCGCCGGGGAGAGGGTTGAGTGAGGGGCCGGCTACGAGTAGGTGAAAAAGCCGCGGCCCGTCTTGCGCCCGAGGTAGCCCGCCTCGACCATCTCGACCAGCAGCGGCGCCGGGCGGTACTTCGGGTCCTTGAAGCCCTCGAAGAGCACGTTCATCACCGCCAGCTGCACGTCGAGGCCGATCATGTCGCACAGGGCGAGCGGGCCGATCGGGTGGTTGGCGCCGAGTTTCATCGCCTCGTCGATCTGGGCTGCGGTGGCGAGGCCCTCGCCCAGGGCGAAGATCGCCTCGTTGATCATCGGGCAGAGCATGCGGTTCACCACGAAGCCCGGGCTGTTCCTCACCTGCACCGGCGTCTTGCCGACGGCCTTCGAGGCTTCCTCGACCGCCGCGTAGGTGGCGTCGGAGGTCTGCAGGCCGCGGATCAGCTCGACCAGCGCCATCAGCGGCACCGGGTTGAAGAAGTGCATGCCGATCACCTTGTCGGCGCGCTTCGTCGACGCGGCGAGCTTGGTGATGGAGATCGACGAGGTGTTGCTGGCGATGACGGCGTCGGCCTTCGCCAGTTCGTCGAGCTGCCTGAAGATCTTCAGCTTCAGCTCGAGGTTCTCGGTGGCGGCCTCGATGACGAGGTCCGCATCCTTCAGCGCGGCGAGCTCGGTCGCCGTCCGGATGCGCCCGAGTGCCGCGGCCTTCTGCTCGGCCGTCATCTTCTCCTTCTTGATGAGGCGGTCGTAGCTGCCGGCGATGGTAGCCATGGCGCGGTCGAGCGCGGCCTGCGCCACGTCGCTCATGACCACCTCGAAGCCCGCCTGGGCGAAGGCCTGGGCGATGCCGTTACCCATGGTGCCGGCGCCGACGACGCCGATTTTCCTGAAAGCCATAATCGTTCCTCTCGAAATACGCGGCGGCGTCTCCCGGCGCCCCGCAAGGCCCGCTAGTTTACCGATTTTGTCGCCGCGAAGACACGGCCCCTCGAACGCTCGCGTAAAATCGCGATTCACCATGAACAACGACGACCTCCTCCGCCGCAGCCTCGCCGCCGTCTGGCACCCGTGCACCCAGATGAAGCTGCACGAGACCCTGCCGCTCGTGCCGATCCGCCGCGCCGAAGGCGCCTGGCTGGAGGATTTCGACGGCCGCCGCTATCTGGATGCCGTCAGCTCGTGGTGGACCAACCTCTTCGGCCATAGCCACCCGCGCATCGTCGCCGCGCTGCGCGCGCAGCTCGACACGCTCGACCACGTCATGCTGGCCGGCTTCACCCACGAGCCGGTGGTGGCGCTCTCGGAAAAGCTCTCCGCCCTCACCGGCCACGAGCTGGGCCACTGCTTCTACGCCTCCGACGGCGCCTCGGCGGTGGAGATCGCCCTGAAGATGAGCTTCCACTACTGGCGCAACACGGGGCAGCCCGGCAAGAACCGCTTCGTGAGCCTCGCCGGCAGCTACCACGGCGAGACGCTCGGCGCGCTGGCGGTGACCGACGTCGCCCTCTTCCGCGACGCCTACGCGCCGCTGCTGCGCGCCGGCGACACCGTGCCGAGTCCCGACGGGCGCCTGGCCGGCGAGGGGCAGACGTCGCGCGATACAGCGGTGGCGGCCGCCGTCGCGCTGGAGGCCTGCCTGGCGGAAAACCACCACGAGGTGGCGGCGCTCATCGTCGAGCCGCTGGTGCAATGCGCCACCGGCATGGCCATGCACGACCCCGAATACCTGCGCCGCGCGCGCAATCTCTGCGACCACTACGGCGTGCACCTCATCGCCGACGAGATCGCCGTCGGCTGCGGCCGCAGCGGCACGTTCTTTGCGCACGAGCAGGCCGGGATCGTGCCCGACTTCCTCTGCCTGTCGAAGGGCATCACCGGCGGCACGCTGCCGCTCTCGGTGGTGATGACCACCGACGCCGTCTACGCCGCCTTCTGGGACGACAGCACGGCGCGCGGCTTTTTGCATTCGCACTCCTACACCGGCAACCCGCTCGCCTGCCGCGCCGCACTGGCGACGCTGGAGATATTCGAGACCGAGAACGTCCTTGAGGCCAACCGCCGCCTCGCCGCGCAGATCGATGCGGCCGCCGCGCCGCTCGCCGCCGATGTGCGCCTCGCACATTTCCGCCGCACCGGCCTGATCTGGGCCTTCGACGCGAAGACCGACGACCCGCTCTTCGCCCGCCGCTTCCATCATGAGGCGATGGCGCGCGGCCTGCTGCTGCGCCCGCTCGGCAACACGGTGTACTTCATGCCGCCCTACATCCTCGGCGGCGAGGAGATCGCGCTGCTTGTCGAAGGCACGCAAGCTGCCCTGGACGCCGTCCTGCAATGACTGACTTTACGGACGAGCTCGCCGCGCTCGACGCGCAGGCGCTGCGGCGCCGGCGGCGCGTCGTCGAGTCGCCCTGCGCGCCGGAGCTGGTCGTCGACGGCAAGCCCATGCTGGCCTTCTGCAGCAACGACTACCTCGGCCTCGCCAATGACCCGGCGCTCGCTTCCGCAGCGCAGGAAGGCGCGCGCCTGTACGGCCTCGGTTCCGGCGCTTCGCCGCTGGTCAGCGGCCACCAGGCGCCGCACGTGGCACTGGAGCAACGCCTCGCCGAATTCACAGGATTCGAACGGGCGCTGCTCTTCTCCACCGGCTACCTCGCCAACCTCGGCACGGTGCCGGCGCTCGCCGGGCGCGGCGACGCCATCTTCTCCGACCGGCTCAACCACGCCTCGCTCATCGACGCCGCGCGCTTGAGCCGCGCCGAGTGCAACGTCTATCCGCACTGCGACCTCTCGTCGCTCGCCGCCGCGCTCGCCGCCTCGCGCGCGAAACGCAAGCTGATCATCACGGATGCGGTGTTCAGCATGGACGGCGACCTCGCGCCGCTGCCGGAGATCCTTGAACTGGCCGAGCGCCACCAGGCCTGGCTGCTGGTGGACGACGCCCACGGCTTCGGCCTGCTCGGGCCGCAGGGGCGCGGAGCCGCGGCGCATTTCAAGCTCGCCTCGCCGCGACTGCTGGTGATGGGCACGCTGGGCAAGGCGGCCGGCGGCGCCGGCGCCTTCGTCGCCGGATCGGAAAACGCCGTCGAGTGGATACTGCAGAAGGCGCGCACCTACATCTTCAGCACTGCCGAGCCGGCGCTCGTCGCCCACGCCCTGCTGACGGCCATCGACCTCATCGAGCAGGGCGACGCGCGACGCGCCAACCTCGCCGCCCGCATCGCCCAGTTGCGCGCGTCACTCAAGCCGAAGCGCTGGACCCTGCTGCCCTCGCAGACGGCCATCCAGCCGCTGGTGATCGGCGGCAACGCCGAGACCATGGACGTTGCCGCCCGGCTCTACGAGCGCGGCCTGTGGGTGCCGGGCATCCGCCCGCCCACCGTGCCGGCCGGCAGTGCGCGGCTGCGCATCACGCTTTCCGCCGCGCATACCGAAGCGCAGGTGGCGCGGCTCGTTGACACCCTGAAAGAATTGGAATGAAGCAAAACCATTCACCACAGAGACACAGAGGCACAGAGAAAAGCAGTTTTATGGGTTTCCTCTGTGTCTCTGTGTCTCTGTGGTTAAACCAGGTTTTTTTCGCATGAGCCAAGCCAATTTTCTGACCGGCACCGACACCGAGGTCGGCAAGACGCTGATTGCCGCGGCCCTGCTGCGCGCCGCCGCCGCGCAGGGATTGCGCGCGCTGGGCATGAAGCCGGTGGCGGCCGGCGGTGACGAGGACGTCGATGCGCTGGTCGCCGCGGGCAACGTCGCCGCGCCGCGCGAGCTCATCAACCCCTACCTGCTGCGCGAGCCGCTCTCGCCGCACCTCGCCGCGCGGCGCGACGGCACGGCCATCGACCTCGAACGCATCGCGCGCTGTTTCGGCGAGCTGCGCGGCCGGGCGGATTTCCTGATCGTCGAGGGCGCCGGCGGCTTCCGCGTGCCGCTCGGCGACACGCACGACGGCGCCGACCTCGCCGCGCGGCTCGGCCTGCCGCTGATCCTGGTGGTCGGCCTGCGCCTGGGCTGCCTCAACCACGCGCTGCTGACCGCGGAAGCGATCCGCGCGCGCGGCCTGCCGCTCGCCGGCTGGGTCGCCAACCAGGTCGACCCGGCCATGGCCTGCGTCGCGGAGAACGTCGACACGCTGCGCGCGCGCCTGCCCGCGCCGCTGCTCGGCGTCGTGCCCTTCCAGGACCATCCGAATCCGGCGCAGGTCGCCACCCTGCTGGAGCTGCCCGAATGAGCGAAAAGATCGGCGCGGTCGTCGTCGGCGCCGGCGTCGTCGGCCTCGCCTGCGCGCGGGCGCTGGCGCTGCGCGGCATCGAGACCGTCATCCTCGAAACCCACGATGCCATCGGCCAGGAAACCAGCTCGCGCAACAGCGAGGTGGTCCACGCCGGCCTCTACTACCCGCCCGGCTCGCTCAAGGCGCAGCTGTGCGTCGAGGGCAACCGGCTGCTTTACGCCTTTTGCGAGCAACACCGCGTCGCCCACCGCCGCTGCGGCAAGCTCATCGTCGCCACCTCGGCCGCGCAGGCGGAAAAACTCGCCGCGCTGAAAAGTCAGTCTGCGCAGAACGGCGTCGAGGACCTCCGGCCCCTCACGGCGGCAGAAGCGCGCGCGCTGGAGCCGCAGTTGTCCGCCAGCGCGGCGCTGCTCTCGCCGTCGACCGGCATCGTCGACAGCCACGGCCTGATGCTGGCGCTGCAGGGCGAGGCCGAGGCGCACGGCGCAGCGCTGGCCCTGAAGAGCCCGCTGCTGCGCGCCGAGGCGCGCGGCGACGGCTTCGTGCTCGAAGTCGGCGGCGCGGAACCGATGCGCCTCGAATGCGACATCCTCATCAACAGCGCCGGACTGCATGCTGCAAAGCTCGCCGCGACGATCGCCGGCCTCGATGTGCGCCACGTGCCGAAACAGTATTTCGCCCGCGGCAACTATTTCGCGCTGGCCGGCCGCGCGCCCTTCTCGCGCCTGGTCTACCCCCTGCCCGAGCCGGGCGGCCTGGGCGTGCACCTGACGCTCGACCTTGGCGGCCAGGCGCGCTTCGGCCCCGACGTGGAATGGGTGGATGCCCTCGACTGCACGGTCGATCCGCGCCGCGCCGATGCCTTCTACGCCGAGGTGCGCCAGTACTGGCCGGGGCTGGCCGACGGCGCCCTGCAGCCGGCTTACGCAGGCATCCGGCCCAAGCTGGCCGGGCCGAACGACCCCGCTGCGGATTTCCTCGTGCAATCCGAGGCGGCGCACGGCGTGCCGGGCCTGGTGAATCTCTTCGGCATCGAGTCGCCGGGGCTCACCGCCTGCCTCGCGCTGGCGGAACGCGTCTGCAAGGGACTGGGCGTCCGATGAAGCGCCGCCCTGCGCTGCGCCTGGTCCTCGACACCAACGTCGTGCTCGACCTGCTGCACTTCGGCGATCCCGCAGTGGCGCCGCTGCGCCGCGCCCTGGCGGACGGCCGTGCCGCCTGTTTCGCCAGCGCGGAGACGCGCGCCGAACTGGCTCACGTGCTGGGCTACGCCCGGTTCAAAATGGGCGACGATGAAGTCCGCCGCATCCTCGACGAATACGACGCCCTCGCCCGGCCCTGCGAGGCGGCCGGAGGCGCTCTGCCGCCGCTGCCGCAGTGCCGCGACGCAGACGACCAGAAGTTCCTCGAGTTGGCCCTGGCGGCGCGCGCCGACCTGCTCGTCAGCAAGGACAAGGCGCTGCTGGTCCTGGCGAAGAAATCTGCGCGGCTCGGCTTTCGCATCGCCGCTCCGGCAGGGGCGGCGGCATTGCTCGAATGCGCTTAGGCGGTGAGACTGGCCAGTATCTCGCGCGTCAGCGGCAGCCAGCGGCCGTCCACCTGCACATCCACCTTCTCGAAGGGAATGGCCAGGCGCGGGCTCACGCGGTTGGTCGGGCTCACGGCGTCGTCCACGCCGAAGTAGATCACTCCGGAGGCAAGGTTGCGCTCGTCCGCGATGCGCGTCACCTCGGCGAACAGCGCATTGCGGGCCGGGATGCGCAGGACGACGATGTCGGCGCCGTTGGGCTGCGGCGCGCGGGTCTGGCACTCGAGGCGGTAGACGGCGCGGCTGGCCGGCAGCTGCTTGCGCACCGTCTCCAGCATTTTCTGCGGATAATCGAAGGGCGGGCCGAACTGGCGCTCGAGGCGCAAGAACGGCTCCTTTGCCTTGAGCAGCCGAGCGAGCGACTCGGTACGATAGACGTAGTTCTTCATGGTCAAGCAAACCCCTGTCGGCCGTCCGCCGGCGCGCCGGCCAGCCTCTTCGCAGGAGGAGGCAGAGACGGCGCGGCGTCATGTCATTTTGATAAACATCATATCATCGCCCGCATTGGGGGTTGAGGAAGTTTTTCACGGAAGGCGCCGGAGCGGCGACAGGAGAACCAAGGTGAGTTTCAGTATGCGCAAAGAATGAGCCCCGCCCTCGCCATCCTCAACGACACCTTCGGCTACCCCGCCTTCCGCGGCGCGCAGGCGGAGATCATCGACCGCGTTGCGGGCGGCGGCGACGCCCTGGTGCTGATGCCCACCGGCGGCGGCAAGTCGCTGTGCTACCAGATTCCGGCCCTGCTGCGGCCGGGCACGGCGCTGGTGGTCTCGCCGCTGATCGCCCTGATGCGCGACCAGGTCGCGGCGCTCCAGGAATATGGCGTGCGCGCCGCCTGCATCCATGCCGGCCAGGACGTTCTCGAGGCCGACCGTGCCGAGCGCGACTTCACGCAGGGCGGACTCGACCTGCTCTACGTCTCGCCCGAGCGCCTGCTCTCGCCCCACTTCGCCTGGCAGCTGTCGAAAGCCGAGCGCCACGGCTTCGCCCTGTTCGCCATCGACGAGGCGCACTGCGTCTCGCAATGGGGCCACGACTTCCGCCCGGAGTATCTCAGGCTCGGTTTCCTGCACGAGCGCTGGCCGGCGGTGCCGCGCATCGCGCTCACCGCCACTGCCGACGAAACGACGCGCAAGGAAATCGTCGCCAACCTGCGCCTGGAGCAGGCGCGCATTTTCATTTCCAGCTTCGACCGTCCGAACATCCGCTACCGCATCGTCGAGAAAGCCAACGCCCGCGCCCAGCTGCTGGCCTTCCTGCGCGCCGAGCACGAAGGCGAGGCCGGCATCGTCTACTGCCTGTCGCGGCGCAAGGTCGAGGAGACCGCCGCCTTTCTCTCGGCCTCCGGAATCCGCGCCCTGCCCTACCACGCCGGCATGGATTCGCCCGAGCGCGCGCGCAACCAGGACGCCTTCCTGCGCGAGGACGGGATCGTGATGGCGGCGACCATCGCCTTCGGCATGGGCATCGACAAGCCCGATGTGCGCTTCGTCGCCCACCTCGACCTGCCGAAGAGCATAGAGGGCTACTACCAGGAGACCGGGCGTGCCGGGCGCGACGGCCTGCCGGCCGACGCCTGGATGGCCTACGGCCTCCCCGATGTCGTGCAGCAGCGGCGCATGATCGCCGAGTCCCCGGCCGACGAACGCCACAAGCGCGTGGCGTCCGCCAAGCTCGACGCCCTGCTCGGCCTGTGCGAAACCGCCGCCTGCCGCCGCCAGCGCCTGCTCGCCTACTTCGGCGAGGATTCCGGCCCCTGCGGCAACTGCGACACCTGTCTCGATCCGCCGCAGACCTGGGACGGCACCGAGGCGGTGAGGAAGGCGCTGTCCTGCGTCTACCGCACCGGACAGCGCTTCGGCGCCGGCCACGTCATCGATGTGCTGCTGGGCCGCGAGGACGAGCGCGTGCGCCAGTGGGGCCACGACCGGCTGTCCACCTGGGGCATCGGCGCCGACATCGCCGAGCGCGAATGGCGCGGCATCTTCCGCCAGATGGCGGCGCTCGGCCTGCTCGAAGTCGACCACACGCACGGCGCGCTGGTGCTCACCGCCGCCAGCCGACCGGTGCTGAAGGGCACGCAGGAAGTGCCGCTGCGCCGCGCGCCGAAGCGGAAGAAGGCCGCGCCGGCGAAGAGCCGCAGGATCGACGCCGAGCTCACGGCTGACGAGCACGCCCGCTTCGAGCGCCTGCGCGCCTGGCGCGCAGCGACGGCGAAGGAACACGGCGTGCCCGCCTACGTCATCCTGCACGACAGCACCCTGCTCGAACTCGTGCGAGAGCGCCCGCAGACGCACGAGGACCTGCGCCACGTCAGCGGCATCGGTGCGCGCAAGCTGGAGAATTTCGGGGAGGCGCTGCTCGCGCTGCTGGCGTAGGGACGCCAACCCTGTATAATGCGCGCCGTGCAATGCAGCAGGCAGTAGTTCTCCAGCCCGCCAGTTTCAAGTCCGGGCTCACGTGACTGTATTCCACACACAGTCTCCGTCCGCGATCTCGTCCGCCTTTCCTTTCCGATCGGCCTGAGTTGTTGCCGGTGATCTCGCGTCACCCGAACGTGACGCCCATCATTTATCTGAAAAGGAAAGAGCCATGGCGTTTGCCCAGCTCGGTTTGAACCCGTTCGTCGTCAAGGCCGTCGAGGCCAGCGGCTACACCCAGCCCACCGCCGTGCAGGCACAGGCCGTCCCTGCCACGCTGGAAGGCACGGACCTCCTCGTCTCCTCGCAGACCGGCAGCGGCAAGACGGCGGCCTTCATGCTGCCCTGCCTGCACCGCCTGACGGAGCCCTCGAAACTGCCCGGTCGCGGCCCGCGCGTGCTGGTGCTGGTGCCGACGCGCGAACTGGCGCAGCAGGTGACCAAGGCCGCCGACACCTACGGCAAGTTCCTCAAGCGCCTGCGCACCGTCGCCGTCGTCGGCGGCGCGCCCTTCCACGTCCAGGCCAAGCTGCTGTCGCAGCCGGTCGACGTCGTCGTCGCCACGCCGGGCCGCCTGATCGACCACATCGAGCGCGGCCGCATCGATTTCTCGCGCCTGGAGACGCTGATCCTCGACGAGGCGGACCGCATGCTCGACATGGGCTTCATCGACGACATCGAGGCCATCGTCGCCCGCACGCCGGCGACGCGCCAGACGCTGCTCTTCTCGGCCACGCTGGAAGGCGTCGTCGGCCGCCTCGCCAGCCGCGTGACGAAAAACGCCCGCCGCATCGAAATCGAGACGGCGCCGGAACTCAAGGCGAAGATCGCGCAGCGCATCCATTTCGCCGACGACTTCTTGCACAAGTCGCGCCTGCTCGACCACCTGCTGCGCGACGTCGATCTCTCGCAGGCGGTGGTGTTCACCTCGACCAAGAAATCCGCCGACGACCTCGCCGTGCAGCTGCGCGGCGAAGGCTTCGCCGCCGAGGCGCTGCACGGCGACATGAGCCAGCGCGACCGCAACCGCACCCTGCAGGGGCTGCGCCAGGGCCGCACCCGCGTGCTGGTGGCGACCGACGTCGCCGCGCGCGGCATCGACGTGCCGGGCATCAGCCACGTCATCAACTTCGACCTGCCGCGCCAGGCCGAGGACTACGTGCACCGCATTGGCCGTACCGGCCGCGCCGGGCGCGAGGGCATCGCCATCAGCCTGGCGGCGCATTTCGAGAAACGGCAGATCCGCGACATCGAGCGCTACACCGCGCAGTCGATCCGCGTGGGCGTCATCCCCGGCCTCGAGCCGAAGGCCCGGCCGGCCCGCCCCGAAGGCTTCGGCGACAAGCGCCGCGCCAATGCGCCGCGGCCGGCCGGCGGATACGGCAAGCCTGAAACCGGCCGCGGCCGCAGAGCCGGCCACGAGAAAAAGCCGGGGGGCTTCCGCGCCGGATCGCGGCCGGCTGCAGGCACGCGTCGCAGCTAGGGCCTGTTCGCAACTGCCTTGCCGGACAAAACCTTGTGTTCAGCATGGGCATGGCGAACTTCGCCTCGACCGATGTCGGCATGCGGGCATGCTCGGCCGCATCTTGGTCGCGATTGCATTGCCCGGTGTCGCTCGGTTGACAAGCGCAATGCCCCACTCTAGAGTCGCAATCGAATGATTGCCTGAACTAATCATTTAAATAACAACAATCCACACGAAAGGAATCCTTCCGATGCAAACGCGCCCGACCCGAGGCGGCCACGCCCTGATTCTCCTGCGCATCCTCGCCGCTTCCGCCTGCTTCGTCGAAATACTGGGCGCCGGTGCGGCGCATGCGCAGGAGGTCACGCTGCGCGCTGTCAGTTCCTTCGCCGAGGGCACGACGTTCTCGAAGAACTTCGAGCGTTTCGTGCAGAAGGTCAATGCCGAAGGCAAGGGACTCGTGCAGATCAATTACATCGGCGGACCGAAGGCGGTTCCTCCGTTCGAGGTCGGGAATGCCGTCAAGAGCGGCGTGGTGGACGTGGCAAACGTCACCGGCGCCTTCTACACCACCCTGCTCCCTGAAGCGGACGCGCTGAAGCTGAACACCATAAGCGCAGCCGAAATGCGCAAGAATGGCGCCTATGACTACATCAACAAGCTGTGGTCCGAGAAGATGAACGTCCAGTACCTGGCGCGCTCGATGGACCACATGCCGTTCTGCCTGTATCTGAACAAGAAGATCGACAAGCCCGATCTGACCGGGCTCAAGCTGCGCATCACTCCGGTGTATCGCGACTTCTTCCAGGCCCTGGGCGCCACCATCGTGCAGACGGCGCCGGGCGAGGTCTACACCGCTCTCGATCGCGGCGTCGTCGACGGCTACGGCTGGCCGATTTCCGGCATCTTCGATCTCGGCTGGCACGAGAAGACGAAGTACCGCGTCAGCGCCTGCTTCTACAATGTCGAGGTCGGCGTACTGGTCAGCAACAACGCCTGGAACAAGCTGAACGACAAGCAGCGCGAATTCCTGACCAGGATGGGCGTCTGGATGGAGGGACTGAGCGCCGAGATGCCGGCGCACAATGCCGGGGAGGCGAAGCGGCAGGCCGCCGCCGGCATCCAGGTCATCGACTTCGGCGAACAGGACAGGGCGTCGTTCGTGGCGCGCGCCTATGAAGTCGGCTGGGCGAGCGCGGTCAAGCAAAGCCCGCAGCACGGTCCGAAGCTCAAGTCGCTGATCACCCGCTGACCATTGCCGCCGCCGACGCCCCGGTGGCGTAGGCGGCAGCCGGCCCGGCCGCCATCATGAAGCAGCTGTCAGCGCTCTACGGACGCATCCTGGACGCGCTCGCGCTGACGGCTTGCGCGATTCTGTTCGCGGTCATACTCATCACCTGCGCCGACGTGCTGCTGCGCAACCTCTTTGCATCCGGCATCGCCTGGTCGAACGAGACGAGCGAGTACGCCCTTTATCTGATGACGATGCTGACCGTGCCTTGGCTGCTGCGCCAGGGCGCGCACGTGCGGGTCGACCTGCTGCTGCAGGCCGTTTCCGCGCGCAACGGCTGGCGGCTCGAATGGTTCGTTGATCTGTCCGGCCTGCTGATATCGCTGGTGCTGATGGTGTACGGCGTACGCATCGCCCTGGAAAGCGCCGAACGGGGCTCGCTCGTCATCAAGACTCTCGTGTTCCCGGAATGGTGGCTGCTGGTCCCTCTGCCAGTTGCATTCGCCCTGCTCGCGGCGGAATTCGTCTTCCGCATGCAGCGCCTGTACGAGGGGGAGCGCGTCCCGCGCAAGGACGCCGTTTCCGCTTCCTGACGAAAGCCGACATGTCCTGGGAAGCAAGCGCACTGTTGCTGCTGGGCGGATCGACTCTGCTGCTCTTCCTCGGCCTTCCGGTCGCGTTCACCTTCCTTGCCGCCAACCTGGTCGGCGCCGTGCTGTTCCTCGGCGGCGAACCCGGGCTCATGCAGCTGGCGCGCAACAGCATCGTCTCCGTGCAGAGCTTCTCGCTGACGCCGATTCCGCTGTTCGTGCTGATGGGCGAGGTGCTCTTCCACACGGGGCTCGCCTTCAAGGTTATCGAGGGCATCGAGCACATGATCAAGCGCCTGCCCGGGCGCCTGGCGGTCGTCGCGGTGGTGGCCGGCACGGTGTTCTCGGCGATCTCCGGCTCCACCATCGCCACCACTGCCATGCTTGGCAGCCTGATGCTGCCGGCCATGCTGCAGCGCGGCTACCATCCGACCATGGCAACCGGGCCCATCATGGCCATCGGTGCCGTCGACATGCTGATCCCGCCCTCGGCCCTCACGGTCCTGTTTGGCAGCCTTTCCGGCATATCGATCTCCAAGCTGCTGATCGGCGGGATCGTGCCGGGCCTGATCATGAGCGCGGCTTTCGTCATCTACATCGTGGCGCAGGCAAAGATGAATCCGTCCCTCGCGCCTGATGCCGAATTGCCCGGCCACCGGGGCTGGGACAGGTTCCGGCCGTTCGTGAAATACGTGGTGCCGATGGTTTCGATCTTCGTCATCGTGGTCGGCGCAATGGCAGCCGGCTGGGCGACGCCCACCGAGTCCGCCGCCATCGGGGCGCTCGCCACCATCGTGCTGGCGGGGATCTATCGCTCGCTTACCGTCGGCAATCTTCTGAAGTCGCTGAAGGGCGCCGTCGCGATATCCGGCATGCTGCTGTTCATCATCGTCGGCGCCACCACCTTCTCCCAGATACTGAGCTTCTCGGGGGCAACCAACGGACTGGTGCAGATGGTCACCGGCCACGACCTGTCGGCGACGCAGATCGTCGTCGGCATGATGCTGATGCTGATCTTTCTCGGCGTATTCGTGGACCAGATCAGCATGATGATGATCACCCTGCCGATCTTCATGCCCATCGTGCAGTCGCTCAACCTCGACCTCGTCTGGTTCGGCATGCTCTTTCTGATCTGCATGCAGCTCGGCCTGCTGATGCCACCCCATGGCCTGCTGCTCATGACGATGCGCGGCGTCGCCCCGCCCCAGGTCACGATGAAGCATATCTTCCAGGCGGTCGTGCCCTACCTCGTCATCAGCCTCGCGACGCTAGCGCTGGTGTTCTTCGTCCCGGCAATAACAACCTGGCTGCCGGCGCTCCTGGTTTAGTGCCGCCCGGTCTCGGAGCAGAACGGCGGAAGAAAGCACCCCGCCCCGCCGGGGCGGGGTGAACCGGCTACTACCAGCGACCCGTGAAATGCTGGCGGCCGAGGCGCAGCAGCCCGGCCGAAGCCAGACTGAGCAGCAGCAGGCCCAGCACGTGCTTGAAGGCGATCGGCCCGAGGCCGAACACCCCGGGGATCGTCCAGTGCCACGCCTGCCGGATCACCAGGGCAGCGCCCAGCAGCAGCGCCAGCCCGACCAGCAGCACCCCCAGCATGTTTCCGTATTTCCGCATCGTCCATCTCCTTCCGCAGTTGCCAACTCACGCACGCGAGCCGGCGCGTGACGCGCGCCGGCCCAGACCGGACTCGATCGCATTCAGGGTTCTCAGCGTCACCTTCAGGTCGGCGCCGGGAATCAGCCGGGCAAGATCGGCCAGCTGGTGCTGCTCGCGCCGGCGCGCGGCCTCGACGGCCTTCAGGCCGGCAATGCTCAACCGCAGCAGCGGCGAGCGCTGGTGATCGGGGTTTTCAACCGATTCGACCAGGCCGGCGCCGAGCAGGCCGTTCGCCAGCACCTGGACGTGCTGGCGACTGACGCCCTGTTCGCGCGCCACCTGCGGCACCGTGCGCGGGCCGCGTTCATGCAGGACCTCCAGCACCGCCCGCTGGCTCGCCGTGGCGCCGGGCGCGGCCTGGCCGAGGCCGGCCAGCGCGTGAAACAGCCGCCGCACCGCCAGGATCGCCTGCTGCAGGGGCTGGGCATGGGCTTGCGCCTGCGATGTATTGTCCCGCATGCCGCCTATTTGACAGTATTGCTGTCATGTTGTCAAGTATATTGTCACTTAACGCGGTTCGCCTGGGTCCGCCCAAGCGGGTAGAATTCGGCTCCCGCTTGCGAGAATCACGCCATGAAACGAAGCCGCTTCGCCCGCCGGGGCGCCCTCAACCGCGATGCCGAGCAACTCGCCCGCCTCGCCGCCGGCCTCGCCGCATCCGGCAGCCGTATCGAGGACGCCTTCTGGGAGCGCCGCCTCGACGAGGCCATCGACCGGCTCCTGCGCACCGGCAACGAGGAGACCCTCAACCACGCCCTCGACCACCTGCTCGGCGCCAACGGCCGCGCCTACGACGCGCTCGCCGACCTGATCGAGTCGCGCGCCGAGGGCGGCGTGCTCGGCACAGGCCCCGGCGAATTCGACGTGGCGATGTTCGCCGCCCCGCTGCTGGCCTGGTCGCGCTTCACCATTCCCTCCGGCCCCCTGCCCGGCGGGGCGCTCGCCGCCGCGCGCACCCAGCTGCAGGCGCACGTGCTGGCGGCCGGCACACGTCTCGCCCTGGCGGACTTCCTCTACAGCCCGGACCAGCTCCCGCGCGGCTTCGTCGAGACCTGGCGCCTGGCCAACCAGCTCGCCAAGGCCGCGGCGGAGGACAAGGACGCGCGCATCGACCCGCGCCAGCTGCCGGAAACCACGCGCTTCATCTCGGACACGCGCTACCTGATCGGCGCCGCGCTGGCGCCGCGCGGGCAGGCGCTGTTCCGCTGGCAGGAAGAGGACGGCTCGCGCGAGCAGGCGGCGGCGCGGTGGAGCGCCCAGGGCGGCAGCGCCCTGCAGCCGCTGTTCACAGGCTGCGCGCTGGAGCCGCTGCTGCCGGACGTGTTCCATGCCGCCTGCCGCAACGCCGACCAGGGCCTGCGCATCTACGCGCTGCGCTCGGCGGTGGCTTACCTGCAGACCGTGCTCAACGCCAGGCCGCAACAGCTGCGCGCCGTGGTGGCGCCCTTCCACGAGGAAAGACTGGAGGAATACCGCATCGGCTTCACCCGGGCCGATTCGAGCCAGGTGGTGCACGGCGTGGTGTGGCCCCTGCTCGGGGCGGAGGACGAGTCGACCGACAGCATCGGCCAGATCGAGGCGGTGCTGGAAGAGACCGGCATCGGCAGCGTGGCCGTGCTCGATCAGCGCTTCCCGCTGGAGTTCTGCGACGATTGCGGCATGCCGATGTACCCGACGCCGGAGGGCGAGACCGCCCACGCCGAGCTGCCCGAGGACCTGCCCCAGGCGCCGGCGCACTTACATTAGCCGCGCATTTCCTTTCCGAGCATCTTCACCATCTGCCGCTCGTAGAAGCGCGGCATGAGGCGCGACACCCACCAGGACAGCCGCGAGACGCGGTCGGGCAGCAGCAGGCGCCGCTCGGCCTGCGCCGCCCGGAAGATCTTCTCCGCCATCGCCTCCGGCGTCGACCGGCTGCCGACGACGGACTGCGCGTGCCGCGCCGGCGTGCCGTCTCCCGACAGGGCATGCTGCTCTATGCCGGTCTGGATGAAGGATGGGCAGACCAGCAGCACCTTCACGCCCAGCGGCTCGATTTCCGTGCGCAGGCTGTCGAAGAAGCCGTGCAGCGCGTGCTTGCTGGCGGCATAGCCGGTGCGTGCGATCAACGGTGCGAAGCCGGCCACGCTGGAGACGGCGATCACCATGCCGCGCCGCGCCAGCAGATCCTCCAGCACCGCGTGCGTGCAATGCAGCGCACCGAAATAATTGACCTCCATGACACGACGGATCACCGCCGGCTCGGTGCGCGCGAAGGCGCTGCGGTGGGTGATGCCGGCATTGTTGATGAGCAGGTCGACGCCGCCGAAGGCGCGCCGCGCCTCGGCCACCGCCCGCCGGCAATCCGCCTCGCTCGACACGTCGCAGGCGATGCAGAGGGCTTCGACGCCATCGAGGAAAGTCAGTCCCGCCAGCACGGCGGCATCGCGGTCCAGCGCCACGATCCTCGCGCCGGCGGCGGCAAAGCGCAGCGCCAGGGCGCGGCCGAGCCCGCCGGCGGCGCCGGTGACCACCACCGTCTTGCCGGCGAAGTCACGCGCCATGACGGTGCGAGCGCCGATACAGGTCGAACACCTGCGCCGAGCTGAGCTGCGGAACGTAGCCGAACTCCGACTTCAGCCGCGTATTGTCGAGCACCGGCCGGTAGCGCAGGAAGTCCAGTTGCTCCGGCCCGTACTGCGTCAGGCCAAGCGCCTTCAGCACGCGCAAGGCCAGGCGCAGCAGCCCGGGCGGCAGCACCAGGCAGCGCTTGCCCAGCTTCGCGGCGATCTCGTGAATGGTCATCACGCCGTCGCTGGCGACGTTGTAGATGCCTGCCTTGTCGCTGGCGATCGCGTGCAGCAGGCAGCCGACCACGTCCTGGTCCCAGATGAAGACGAAGGGGCTGTCCGATCCGCGGATGGCGATCAGGCGCGGCTTCTCGAGGAGGTCGGTGATCTGGTTCTTCACCGTCTCGCCGAGGATGGTGCCGATGCGGAACACCAGCTGCTTCAGCTCCGGGTGCTCGCTGCGCCAGCGCGCCAGCATTTCCTCCACCAGGCGCTTGTGCCAGGCATAGGCGAAGGCCTCGTTGCCACGCACAGGCCAGTCCTCCGTGATCCAGGCGGGATTGTCCGGATGGTAGCCGTAGGCCGCGCCGCTGGAGCTGACAACGATCTTCTTCACGCCGGTGGTCGTGCAGGCGATCAGCACGTTCTCGGTGCCCTGCACGTCGACGGAATACTCGAACTGGCGGTTGCTGTCCCGGCCCGGCGTGACGATGGAGGCGAGATGCACCACCACCTCCACCTTGAACCGGTCGAAGAGCTTGATCAGCGTGGGCGAGCGCACGTCGGCCTGCACGTAGTCGATGCCGGGCAGGCGTTTCTCCCGCGGCACCTCGCGCACGTCGGCCGCCACGACGCGGCTGACTTCTATTTTCCCCGCCGCCAGGGCGGCGACCAATTGCGCGCCGAGGTAGCCGCCGGCGCCGGTGACGAGGACCGAGGGCGCGTTCATGCCGCGGCAGGCGAAGGGCCGCCCCGAGCCTGGCGCAGCGTGGCACATGGAGCCGCGAAGCGGCGAACCATCGTCACCCCTTTCCCCGGGAAAGGGGGCGGGGGATAGGCGGCGCAATGCGCGACCAGAGCGTCGCCACGGTCAGGCCGGAAACGATGTGCCAGATGCCCCACCAGGCGGTGACGATGGCCATGCCGCCGAGGCCGTCGAAGAAGTTGAAGATGAGGATCAGGCCGAGCGCCGAGTTCTGGATGCCGACTTCGATGGACACCGCGCGGCGGTCGCGCTCGGGCAGGCCGGCAAACTTCGCGGCGAAGTAGCCGGTGAGCAGCGCCAGGCCGTTGTGCAGGAACACCGCGAACACCACGAAGCCGACGTATTTCAGGAAGTACTGCCAGTTCGCCGCCAGCGCGCCGACGACGAACAGGCCGAAGACCGCCAGCGAAAATATCTTCACCGGCTTGTGCGCGCGCTCGACGAAGCGCGGAAAGCGGTAACCGACCCACATGCCGGCGGCCATCGGCAGGCCGAGCAGCAGGAACACCGCCAGCAGCATCTCCACGGGGTCGAGCGACACCGCCTTCAGGATACCGCTCGCCTCGGGATGCAGCCCGCCCCACAGCGACAGGTTGAACGGCGTCATGACGATCGCCACCGCCGTCGAGATCGCCGTCATGGTGATGGAGAGCGCCGTGTTGCCGCGCGCGTAGTGGGTGAGGAAGTTGGAAATGTTGCCGCCCGGGCAGGCGGCCACCAGCATCATGCCGAGCGCCACGCTGGGCGAGGGGCGGATCGCCAGCACCAGCAGGAAGCTGAAGGCCGGCAGCAGCACGAACTGCCCGGCCAGCCCGATCAGCACCGGCTTGGGCATCACCAGCACCGCCTTGAAATCGGCGACCTTGAGGTCGAGCGCCACGCCGAACATCACCAGGCCGATGATGAAGTTCAAGGCCCACAGCGACTGCGGGTTGAAGTTCAGCCGGACCAGATCCATCTCGTTCATGCGCCCCTCCTCGATTTGCTGCCTCTCCCGCCAGCGGGAGAGGGGGATGAATCAGCCCTTCGGTTCCTCGTGCATCTTCTTGAAGTGGATCAGCCCCGGCGCCCACATGTGCTTGACCGGATCGACATCCACATGGATCACTGCGCACCTGCCCGACTGGATCGCCCTTTGCAGCGCCGGTTTCAGCTCCCGCGGGTCGGACACGCGCGCGCCGAACGCGCCCATAGCCTCGCCCAGCTTGTCGAACTCGATCTCGCCCAGGTCGGCCTTGATGGTCTCGTCCGGATCGAGGTGCTTGAAGAGCATGGTCTTGAACGGCCGCAGCATGAACTGCTGGTTCATCTTGACCATGCCCCACTGGCGGTCAGCCAGCACGATGTAGATCACCTGCGCCTTGTTCCTCACCGCCGTCTCGACTTCCTGCGAATGGAAGCCCATGGCGCCGTCGCCGATGATGCAGCACACCGGCTTGCCCGGCCGCGCGATCGCCGCCGCCACCGCCTGCGAGGTGCCGGCGCCGAGCATGCCGAACTTGAAGGTCGAAATCACCGTGTTCGGCACCGTCACCTGGTGGTAGAACATGGCCCAGATGGTGGCGTTGCCGCCGTCGGCCACCAGCACCGAATCCTCGGGGAACACCTCGCGGCATACCGCGGCGATGTGGGCCGGATGCATCGGTACCGCCATATCCGACAGGGCCTTCTTCCAGCCCTCGCGCTCCTCCTGCATCGTTCTGCCATAGCCGGCGACGCGGGCGCGGCGGCCGTCGAGCCGAATCTCGCCCTGGCGCCGCTCCAGCTCGTCGCCGAGCAGTTCGAGGAAGCGCTTCGCATCGGCGAGGATGGCGAGGTCGGCCGGCTTGTTGAGGCCCAGCATGTCGCCGTCGATGTCCACCTGGATGGTTTTCTGTTCCGAAGGATGACGCCAGTAGGGCGGCTTGCCCCACCAGTCGGTCTCGCCGAGGCGGGTGCCGATGATCAGCGCCACGTCGGCCTCGTTGCGCACGGTGTGGTTGAGCTTGACGTGCGGCATGGTGATGGCCAGCGGCGAGGTCTCGTTCAGCAGGCCGCGCGCCGCCCAGCTGGTCGTCAGCGGCGCATGCAGCAGCTCGGCCACGCGGCGCAGCGCATCATAGGCGCCGGCATGGATGATGCCGCTGCCGGCGTGGATCATCGGCGCGGAGGCTTCGACCAGCAGCTGCGCCGCGCGGGCGACCTGCTCCGCCGTCGGCGTCACGGGCGCCATGTGACGATACTGCTGCGGTTCCCAGAAGGCGACGTCGGCCTTCACCTTGCCGTTCATGATGGTCTCGGGCACGTCGACGTGCACCACGCCGGGCCGTCCTTCCCAGCTCTTGCGCAGGGCCTTCCTCACCAGCTCGGGCACGCGCTCGAACGACGACACCGCCGAGCTCCATTTGGCGATCCGGCCGATGACGCCGCTCTGGTCGAAACACTGGTAGCTGCCGCCGCGGTCCGGGTACATGATGCTCGGCCGGCGCGCGCTGGTGATGGCCAGCACGCGGTTGCCGTCGGCCTGTTCCACCACCAGGCCGGGCAGGAGGTTGGCCACGCCCGGCCCGTTGCTGGCCATGCAGACGCCGAGCTTGCCGGTCAGCCGCGCGTAGGTGCCGGCCATGTGCGCGGCGCAGCTCTCGTGGCGCGGCGTGACGATCTCGATGCCGAGCCGGTGCAGGGACGAATAGAAACCGAAATAGGTGCCGTCGATGATGCCGAAGACCTTCTCGACGCCTTCCTTCTGCAACATGCGGGCGATCACCTCGCCGCCGCTGATTTCCGCCATGACAGTCTCCTCACATGCAGTTCTTGTATTTTTCCAGCAGCCGCACCGGCTTCCTCAGTGCGTCGCGGCGGAAGGGGTCGCCCAGTTCGCGCGTCACCATCATCTCCAGCAAGGTAGTTTTCCCTTCCTGCTGCGCCGCGCAGGCGGCGGCCAGGGCCGGGCCAACGTCGGCCAGCCTGTCCACCACCACGCCCTCGGCGCCCATGGCGCGGGCGATGGCGGCGAAGCTCGGGTTCTCCAGGTTGGAGCCGACGAAGCGGTTGCCGTAGAAATCCACCTGGTTCTTCTTCTCGGCGCCCCACTGCCGGTTGTGGAACACCACCGCCGTCACCGGGATATTCTCGCGCACGCAGGTGAGGAGTTCGCCGAAGCTCATGCCCCAGGCGCCGTCGCCGACGTAGGCCACGGCCGGCCGTTCAGGCGCCGCCACTTTCGCCCCGATGACCGCCGGGAAGGCGTAGCCGCAGTTGCCGAAGCTCATCGCCGCGAAGAAGCTGCGCGGGCGGTCGAAGCGCAGGTAGCTGTTCGAGACCGAGCAGATGTTGCCGATGTCGGTGGACACCATGGCGTCGGCGGGCATGGCCTTTTCGAGTTCGCGCAGCATCTGGCGCGGGTGCATGGCCGGGCTGTCTTTCGCCACCTCAAGGCTCCACGAGTCGCGTTCCTGCGGCCAGGCGTCGAGTTCTGCTTCCCAGGCGGCCTTTTCCTGCGCGATCGTCTCGCGGCGGGCCTTGCGATCGGCGCTGCAGGCCAGCTCGCGCGATGCCAGCCGCGCGCAGAGCGCCTCGGCGGCGGCCTTCGCATCGGCGCACAGACCAACGGAAATTTTTTTCACCAGTCCGAGCATCTTCGCGTCGGCGTCGACCTGGATGATCTGCGCCTGCTTCGGCCAGTAGTCGAGGCCGTGCTGCGGCAGCGTGCCGAAGGGGCCGAGCCGCGTGCCCAGCGCCAGCACCACGTCGGCCTGCGCGATCAGCTTCATGGCGGCCTTCGCGCCCTGGTAGCCGAGCGGGCCGCACCACAGGGGATGCGCCGCCGGAAAGGCGTCGTTGTGCAGGTAGCTCGTCACCACCGGCGCGTCTAGCAACTCGGCCAGCTTGACGCAGGCCGGCACGCCGTCGGCCAGCACCACGCCGCCGCCGGAGACGATCACCGGAAATTTCGCCGCGGCGAGCAGGCTGGCCGCTTCGTCGAGGCTCCGCTCGCCGCCGGCGCCGCGCTCGATGCGGATCGGCGCGGCGATGTCGTAGTCGGCCTCGCCGTAGAAATGGTCGCGCGGGATGTTGAGCTGGACCGGCCCCATCTCCAGCAGGGCGCGGTCGAAGCAGCGCGCGGCCAGTTCGGCCATGCGCTGCGGTCCGCCGACGTGGGCCTGGAATTTGGTGATCTTCGAGAAGATCGGCAGTTGGTCGGTCTCCTGGAAACCGCCCAGGCCCATGGTGGTGCTGCCGGTCTCCGGCGTGATGACCACCACCGGACTGTGCGCCCAGTAGGCAGCGGCCACCGCGGTGACGAAGTTGGTGACGCCCGGCCCGTTCTGTGCGATGCAGACGCCGTGGCGGCCGGAGACGCGCGCGTAGCCGTCGGCCATGTGCGCCGCGCCCTGCTCGTGCACCGTGGGAATGAAGCGGATGCCGGCCGCCGGGAAAAGATCGAGGGCGTCCATGTAGGCCGAGCCGACGATGCCGAACACTTCGCGCACGCCCTGGGCGACGAGGGTCTCCACCAGCGCCTCGCTCGGCGTCATGCGCTGCGGTTTCGCTGCCCGAAAGCTGCCGGCCATGCCGCCTCCTCGTCTTGTTGTTGGGGAATCATTGCATAAGCCCTCTTTTCTGGCAATAATGAGACCTTACGTTTCATTTTTTCAATTTATGGCTGATAGCATCGACGAGCAAAAAAACTCGGCCACGCTTCGCGCAATTGCCACCCTGGAGGCCATCGCCGCCAGCGACGGGCCGCTCGGGCTGGCCGAGCTCATGCAGGCGACGGGACTGCCCAAACCAACCGTGCACCGTATCGCCCATCTGCTGGAGGGCGCCGGGTTGCTGTCGCGCGAGGCCGAGGGCAAGCGCTACGCGCCCGGGCCGCGTCTGGCCTCCCTCGGGCTGGCCGCGCTGACCAACGTCGCCTGGCGCGCGCCGCGCCACGCCATTCTCAAGGCGCTGGTCGCCGAGATCGGCGAGACCTGCAACCTGACGCTGCTCGACGGCGCCGAAGTGGTCTATCTGGACCGTGTCGAGGCGGCCTGGCCGCTGCGCCTGCACTTCCAGCCCGGCTCGCGCGTGCCGGCGCATGCCAGCGCCAGCGGCAAGCTGCTGCTGTCGCTGCTGCCGGCGCGTGAACGCCGCCGCATCCTGGATGTGCTCTCCTATTCCTACCACACCGCCAACACCATCACGCGCCGGAGCGACCTGGAAGAGGCGCTGAAGCGGATCCGCCGAGAGCGGCTCGCCACCGACAACGAGGAATATCTCGACGGCACGGTGTGCGTCGCCGTGCCGGTGGAAAGCGCGACGCGCCTCGTGCCGGCGGCGCTGGCCGTACACGCCCCCACCACCCGCATGACCCTGAAGCAGGCCGCCAGCTGCGTGCCGGCCCTGCGCAAGGCCGCAGCGAAGCTGGCCGATCAGTTTCCCGGGCAGTACTCCGGGTAAACCTTGCGTTCGGTCAAATCCGGCCGGCGCGCTCCGGGCATAGAATGGGCGCAACGATTCTGCAATAGGGGAGCTCCATGGGACGCGTAGAGAACAAGGTCGCCCTCGTCACGGGGGCCGGCCAGGGCATCGGCCGCGCCACGTCGCTGCTGCTGTCACGCGAAGGCGCGGCAGTAGCGGTGACCGACATCGACGCACAGGCGGCCGAGACCGTCGCCGAGCAGATCCGCGCGGGCGGCGGCAGGGCGCGCGCCTGGAAGCTGGACGTCTCCGTCGAGGCCGAGGTCGCCGCCGTGGTCGCCGAGGCCGGCAAGGAATTCGGCCGCCTCGACATCCTGGTGAACAACGCCGGCATCACCGGCGCCAACGGCACCGCCGAGGAAACCAGCGAGGCCGACTGGGACCGGGTGATGGCCACCAACGCCAAGGGCGTCTTCCTGTGCACCAAGCACGCCGTGCCGCTGCTGCGCCGTGCCGGCGGCGGCAGCATCGTCAACCTCTCATCGGTCTACGGCATCGTCGGCTCGCACAACGTCGCCGCCTACCACGCTTCGAAGGGCGCCATCCGCATCATGAGCAAGACCGACGCACTGGCCTTCGCCGAGGACCGCATCCGCGTCAACTCGGTGCATCCCGGCTTCATCTGGACGCCGATGCTCGAAGCCGGCGCGCAGGTTCCCGGCGTCGCGCCGGAGGCGGTTCGCGCCGCGATGGCCAAGATGCATCCGCTCGGCACGCTGGGCGAGCCCGACGACGTCGCCCATGGCATCCTCTACCTCGCCTCCGAAGAGGCCCGATTCGTCACGGGCAGCGAGCTGGTGATCGACGGCGGCTACACGGCACGGTAGGCTCTCCCCGGCACATGAACTTCGGCCGCAGCCGGGCGTTGTAAGCGCCGCTTGCGCTGCGGGGAAAGTCAGTCCGCGCAGGACGGCGCAGGACAGCTTGCGAGCCATGCCTGCCGGAGGTGACTTCGACGGCCGCGCAGCCGAATCAACCGGCTCCAGGTCCGCGGCAAGCGGGGGCTACTTGCACTCCCCTACACGTTTGCCGGCGTAGGCGACGTTCACCTGCATCGGCTCACCCTCGACCTTCCCGGACAACTGCGCCCTGCCGCTGTAGGACTGGCCGGCATAGGTCAGGGCCCCCTGGCCGGACATGACCTCGCCCTCGATGCGGCAGCTGACGCGCCAGGTGACGGTGTTGCCATGCTGCGCCACAGAATCCGCCTTGCAATCCCTGTCCTGAGGAACTGTTTTCTTCGGGTCCTTGACGTCTTCGGCACGATAACAATGACGGAAAGTCTGCGGCGGCGTCTCCGCGGGCAGGCCGGGCACGTTCATTTTCGTGGTGATCTCCCACAGGCCAGGCTGCATCTCAGGGGCAGCCAATGCACTGGCGGACACAGTCGCACAAACGGCCCAGACGGCCAGCATCGACAAATGGCGCATGGAACGGACTCCTTGAAAAGTGACGGACAGGGATTCAGCGCAGGACCATTTCGACACGACGGTTCTTGGCGCGACCGGCCTCGCTGGCGTTGCTGGCTACCGGGGCATACGGGCCCACACCCTCGCTGCCCAGCCGGTCGGGTTTGATGCCTTGCTGTTTGATGAGCGCCTCGACGACTGCGGCGGCACGTGCCTTGGACAGCTTCAGGTTGTGGTCCGCCGCCCCTTGCATGTCGGTGTGGCCGACGATGTAGACCTTGGCGGAACCGTTGCTTCCCATCCATTTGGCCATTTCGATCATGGTTGGCTGGGACTCCGGCTTGATCGTCGCCTTGTCCGTATCGAAATAGATGCCGTAGACCGCCACCTTGCCGGCGGCGCTCATGTCTTTCGCGATTTGCTCGGCGGAGAGGACGACATCCTGAACCATGGCCTTGAGCGCGACCACTTCGACCACGACCCGGCCACAACCCTGGGCATTGCCATCATCGCAATAAACACTGCCCCAGTACTCATTGCCCCCCTTGCCCAACTGGAAGGTCAGGTTCCCCATCGATGCCGGGTGCGTATCCTTCCACAACACCTTGCCGCCGCCCTGGGTGACGGCGTTTTCATAGTTGCGCTGCAGTTCCAGCGTCGATGGCAATTCGCCAGTTTTGTTTTTCGCGATTGAATAGTAGCTGGCCCAGTATTGCCCCTCCTTGCCGACAACGGCGCTTTCTCCCGTGTCGGGATTGCGTCCCGTGACCAGTCTGAGCTGTTTGAAAGAGGATTTTTCGCAGTTCGACAGCACGCCCCGCGAATAACGTTCGAAGACCGGATCGGGATTGCACCTGGGGTTGGCAGTCTGGGCCGCCACACCCAGGGCCGCCAGGGAAATTCCGATTGCCACGATCAATTTGCGAAGCATGCCCGCTCCTCTGTGAAATGTTGCCTTTGCGCGTTTCCTGCCAGCGGTCGGAGGCACGACAACTCCGCTACCAGGAATGACGAATCCGCACAGGCTGCCAGGTCCGCCGCCGCAAGGGCGGCGCTGTCGCCTTGCAGCACCGGCCGGACCGAACTCGGCATGGATCATACTTGAAGCCGGCCTGCGCGTGCGCGGCGGCAGCTATACTGCGCCCTGTCAATCCGCAAACGGGACTCGAATGCATCACGGCAACTGGTACGAGCGCAACGTGCTGCCCTGGCTGATCGAACTGGCCTGCGGCATGCGGTCGGTCGGCAGGCAGCGCATGAAGGTGATCCCGCAGGCACAGGGGCGCGTGCTGGAAATCGGCCTCGGCACGGGACTCAACCTGCCCTTCTACGACACGAGCCGCGTAAGCGGCATCGTCGGCGTGGAGCCCTCGCTGCGCATGCACCGGCTGGCGCTCTCGCGCAGTCGCGCGGCGCAGCTGCCGGTGGAGATCGTCGGCATCGGCGCCGAGCGGCTGCCGCTGGCCGACCATGCCTTCGACACCGTGGTCAGCACCTACACGCTGTGCACCATCCCAGATCCCGTCGCGGCACTGCGCGAGGTGCGGCGCGTGCTGGCGCCGGGCGGGCGGCTGCTGTTCTCGGAACACGGCCGCGCGCCGGACGAGCGCGTGCGCAAGTGGCAGGCGCGCCTGCAGCCGGTGTGGGGAAGATTCTCGGGCGGCTGCCAGCTCGGCCGCGACATCCCGGCCATCCTGAAAGAAGCCGGCTTCGACCCGCAGGTGCAGGCCATGTACATCCCCGGCCCGCGCTTCGCCTCCTACCACTACTGGGGCGAGGCGATTGCCGCTTAACCGCGGCGGAACACGGCGCCGAGGAATTCCCGCTTGCTCATCGGCCGTTCCCGCGCGGCCCGTTTCGGATCCTCGAAGGCTTCTTTTGCCGGCGCCTGCGGCACAGCGGCAGGATCGCGCTGCAACGCTTCGAACGCGGCGCGGGCCACCTCGCGCGCGCCGGCCTGGTCGGAGAACTGGCCCATGGGCGAGAACAGCGAGCAGGACTGGAATTCGCCGACCTCGGGTTCAACGCTGCCGAGAAAGGCGAAATCGCCGGAAGGGAACTTGCGGAACAGGCGCTGGCCCGGCGCCACGCTCCGCCAGGTTTCGGCCGCGCCCGGCGCCAGCACCAGGTTCATGAACCAGGGCGTGACGATGATGCCGAGCCAGTGCTCCTGCCATCGTCCGAAACCGACCGCCTCGACAGCGAGCGAGGGGTTGAGGATGGGCACGTCGGCCATCGTCTCCGCCTGGATGCGGCGGAAGGCGGCCTCGATCAGCGGGGCGGGATTTTCGGAGTGAATGCGCAGGACGCTACCAGGCGCGGACATCGGCAGCGCCCTGGCCGAAGACTTCCTGCATCAGCGCCAGCGCCTCGCGCGCGCGCGCGGCGTCGACGCGCTCATAGGCAAACTGGCCGTGCTGGATGAGCACGTAGTCGCCGACGGCGACGTCCTCGTGCATGAGAATCAGGCTGACCTTGCGCTGCTCTCCGGCAGTGTCGACCACTGCCATCAGGTCGTCGATCTCGAGAACGCGCGAGGGAATGGCCAGACACATAGTAAGTAGGCCGGCCTTCAGGTCGACAACGTCTGCTGCTGTCGGGCTGAAGCCCGACCTGCGGGTTCGAGGTGAATGCCGCGCACGGCGAGCTGCTCGACGGCGGTGGCGACCATCACCGGCACTTTCTCCGCCACGGTGGGCGTGAGCTCCGTGCCCAGCTCCAGGCTGAGCGGCTCGCAGCCGACCAGCACCAGATCCTTCGGCGGGTTGCCGGCGAATTCGAGACTGGCCAGCACGTCGCAGATGCTGACCTGGTGCGGCGAGAGCTTGCCGCGGAAGAACACCGGCACTTCCTTGCCGGTGAGGAGAATCACCGTGCCAGGTGCGCGCTTCGCCTTGACCGCATCGAGCACGACCAGCAGGTCAACGCCGGAGAGCGGATCGAGCAGCTCCATGCCGGCGGTGCCGCCGTCGATGACCTCGACGCCCTCGGGCAGCGCGTAGGCGGCGCGCAGCGCCTCTGCGGCGTGCACGCCGACGCCCTCGTCGCTGAGGATGGTGTTGCCGATGCCGAGGATGACGGTTCTCAAGGAAGCTCCAAAAACATGGGGGCGGACTGCCGCCCGCCCCCGCAGTGTAGCAAGCCCGGACGGCATGGGCTTACCTGGCTTTACTTCGCGCTTACCGCGATCGCACTGCCGCTCTCCGTGTCGGTGACATGGATGGCGCAGGCGATGCACGGGTCGAAGGAGTGCACCGTGCGCAGCACCTCGAGCGGGCGCTCCGGGTCGGCGATCGGGTTGCCGGCGATGGAGGCTTCGTAGGGCCCCGGCTCGTCCTTCTCGTTCCTCGGGCAGGCGTTCCAGGTCGAAGGCACCACGCACTGGTAGTTCTTGATCTTGCCGTCGTCGATGACGACCCAGTGCGAGAGCAGGCCGCGCGGCGCCTCGTGGAAACCCTGGCCCATGATCTCGCCCTTCGGGAAGACGGGCTTGTTGAAGGTGGCGACATCGCCCTTGCCGATGTTGTTCACCAGCAGCTGCCACTGGTCAGCGAGCATGTCGACCTGCACAGCGCAGGACACCGCCCGGGCGGCGTGGCGGCCGATGGTGGAGTGCATGGCCTCCAGCCCGACCTTGGTCTTGGCCAGCGCCGAGACGGTGTCGAGCGCCGCGGTGGCGTACTTCTTGGTCGGCTCGTGGCCGGCGGCGAGCATGCACAGCACGCGCGCAAGCGGGCCCACTTGCGCCGGCTTGCCGTAGAAGGTCGGCGACTTCAGCCAGGAGTACTTGCCGTCCTCCTTGAAGTCGGTGTACTGCGGCTTGGTCTCGCCCTTGTAGGGATGCAGCGCCTTGGAGCCCTCGTACCAGGAGTGCTTGGCGCTCTCCTCGACGCCCTTGACCCAGTAGTCGTCGTTGAAGGTCTTGATCGGCTTGAACGAGCCAAGGTCCTTGTTGGCGATATAGCCGCCGGGCAGGGCGAACTGGGTGCCCTTGGTATCGAGCGGGATGTCCGGCGCGGCGAGGTAGTTGGTGACGCCGGCGCCGTACCTGGTCCAGTCGGCGTAGAAGGCGCCCACCGCGGCAACGTCGACGAGATAGACGTTCTTGACGAAGTCGGCCAGCTCGTCGATCCAGCCCTTGATGGCGAGCAGGCGCTCGACGCCGAGCGTGGAATAACTGTCAGTGGAAATGGCGTTGGAAACGCCGCCGACGGCGACGTTCTGGATGTGCGGCGTCTTCGAACCGAGGATGGAAACGATCTTGTTGGCCTTGCGCTGCACGTCGAGCGCCTGCAGGTAGTGCGCCACGGCAAGGAGGTTCACTTCCGGCGGCAGCTTCATCGCCGGGTGGCCCCAGTAGCCGTTGGTGAAGATGCCGAGCTGGCCGCCGTCGACGAAACCCTTCAGGCGCTCCTTGACGGCGCGCATCTCGAACTTTCCGTTGCCGCTCCAGGAGGAGAGGCTCTCGGCCAGCTTCGAGGTGGCGTCCGGGTCGGCCTTCAAGGCGGATACGACGTCCACCCAGTCGAGAGCCGAGAGATGGTAGAAATGCACGATGTGGTCGTGCACCGCGTGCGCCAGGATGATCAGGTTGCGGATGTACTGGGCGTTGAGCGGCACCTCCAGCTGCAGGGCGTTCTCCACCGCGCGCACCGAGGTGATGGCATGCACCGTGGTGCACACGCCGCAGATGCGCTGGGTGATGGCCCAGGCGTCGCGCGGGTCGCGGCCGAGCAGGATGAGTTCGACGCCGCGCCACATCTGGCCCGACGACCAGGCCTTCGAAACCTTGCCGCCGTCGACCTCGCAGTCGATGCGCAGGTGGCCCTCGATGCGGGTAATCGGATCGATCGTTATGCGTTGTCCCATTTTTTACCTCTCCTTTAGCGCGTGGCCGGCTGCGCGGCGGGCAGCACGGGGTAGTTTCTGACGATGACGATGTAGGCCAGTATCTCGAAGGCGATGAGGCCGATGGTGACCATCAGCTCGGCGAGCGATGGGAAGTAGCTCCAGCCCTCGCCCGTCATGTAGCCGACGAGGAAGCCGTTGATGCGCAGCAGGAAGCCGCCCAGCATCAGCAGCACGGCGCCGACGAAGAGGCAGGAAGCGCGACGGCGCGCGTTCTCCGAAGCCAGCGTCGCCAGCGGCACGATGAAGCAGGCCATTTCCACCCAGAACCAGAACGCCTGCCAGGTGGCGGCGAAGGCCGTGCCGAGCGCGCCGCGCATGACCACGTCGATCACGCGCAGGACGACATAGGCGGCCAGCGTCCAGTACATGATTTTCGCCAGCGGCGTCAGCACCGGGGTTTCCAGCTGGCGCTTGAAGCCGGTCGAGGATAGCGTCGCCTCGAAGATCACCACGGCGAAGCCGAGCAGGATGGCCGTCAGCAGGTAGGTGACCGGCAGCAGCATGCCGGACTGCCAGAGCGGATGGATCTGCTGGCCGAAGATCACCAGCAGCGAGCCCAGCGAGGACTGGTGCATCGAGGGCAGCAGCACGCCCAGGGCGATGAAGAAAAACAGCAGCTTGTTGAGCTTCCGCTTCGCGTCCTTCATGCCCCACTTCTCGAGGAAGGCTGGCGAGAACTCGATCCACATCACCACGATGTAGGCCGAGATGCACACCGCCACCTCGAACATCACCGAGTTCACCTGGGCGTAGCCGGGCCAGAAGATATGCCAGAAGTTCCACCAGCGGCCGAGGTCGAAGATGACCGAGACGCCGGCCAGCGTATAGCCGAACAGGCTCGCCAGCAGGGCCGGCCGCACCAGCGGATGGTACTGCCCCTTGTTGAAGATGTAGACCAGCAGCGCCATCGAATAGCCGCCGCAGGCGAAGGCCGAGCCGACCACCACGTCGTAGGCAATCCAGATGCCCCAGGGATAACCGTCGTTGAGGTTGGTCACGGCGCCGAGGCCGTAGAAGAAGCGATACACCAGGATGACGCCGGCGATCGCCGCCAGCACGCCGAGCAGCAGCGTGAAGGGCGTGAATGCGCTGCCGCCGAGCGGGCGCGGCGCGTGTGCGTGCGAATGATCAGCCATGCTGGCCTCCCTCCCCGTCTTCGGGCTTGACGTTGCGGCGGGCGACAAAAGTCAGCGCCCCCAGCACGGCGATCGGCGCGATGAGGCCGCCGTAGAGCGTGTGCTGCAGGGTCTCGGACGTCGCTGCGTCGGAACGCGGCGGCAGGTCCGGGTAGCCCAGCTTCTGGAAGGGCACGCCGGAGAGCATCAGCATCTGCGTGCCGCCGAACTCCTTCTCGCCGTAGATATGCTGCAGGTACTGCCCCGCCACGCCTGGATAGTTCTGGTTGCCGTCGTCAGTCCAGCCCTGGCGGCGCATTTCGCCCCTGCCTTCTGGCGCGCCCTGCAGGGCCTTCTCCTCCGCCGCACGCAGATGGCCGCGCGGGAACTGCGTCTTCTCGCCGGGCTTCATGGCCAGGCGCCGCTTCGCTTCCTCGCGCAGGACCGAGACCTTGCCGTAGAGCGTGGCGCCGGTGGGGCAGACTTCGGCGCAGGCGGCGTACTTGCCATCCTTGTGACGGTGCACGCAGAGCTGGCACTTGGAAATCTGCGGCACGGCCTTGTCGTAGGTGAAGCGCGGCACGCCGAAGGGACAGGCCGCGACGCAGTAGCGGCAGCCGATGCAGGCGTCCTTGTCGTAGGTCACGATGCCGTTCTTCGGGTCCTTCTGCATGGCCGAGACCGGGCAGGCCGAGACGCAGGAAGGATCGACGCAGTGCATGCACGACTTCTTGATGAAGGCGAAGCCGTTTTCCTCGCGGTCCTTCGCCTCCATCTTGCCGTCGCGGTAGGCCTTGATGACGTTGAGCGTCTTGCCGGAGATGTCGAGCGGTGTGTCCCAGTACTGGTCCGCCGTCGAGAACTCCAGCGGCATGCCGTTGGCCTCCTTGCAGGCGGCCACGCAGGCCTTGCAGCCGACGCAGAGGATGGAATCGAAGAGCAGCCCGACCGCCTCGGCCGGCATCGGATGGGTGTCGCGCGCCTGCGCCGGACAGCTCGCCGCTCCCGTGGCAAGGGCGGTGCCGCCGGCGAGCGATGCCTTGAAGAATGTGCGCCGGTCCATGGTCACTCGCCTTTCTTCTGCGCCTGGGCTTCGTCCTGCTTGCCGAGGTTCTTCGCCAGCATCGCCGCGCCACCGGCCGCCGCGCCGGCGATGGCCGCCAGGGCGGCGGCGGAAGCGAAGCTCGACTTGCCCTGCTGCTCGACGATGCCCGGGTAGGAGGCCGGCGGGCTCATGCCCTTCAGTTGCGCGGTCATGTGGATCGGCTTGGTGAAGCCGACGCCCTTCTCCGAGCAGCCGATGCAGGGGTGGCCGCAGGCCACCGGCCAGTTCGACTCGCCGACGTCGCCGAAGCCGATGGTCGAGCAGTTGGCGTAGGTCTCCGGGCCCTTGCAGCCGAGCTTGTAAAGGCAGTAGCCCTTGCGGTGGCCCTCGTCGCCGAAGGCCAGGGCGAAGCGGCCGGCGTCGAAATGGGCGCGGCGCTCGCAGTGCTCGTGGATGATGCGGCCGTAGGCGAATTTCGGCCGCCCGAGCTGGTCTACATCGGGCAGTTTGCCGAAGGTGAGAAAGTGCACCGCCGTAGCGAGGAAGTTGTAGGGGTTGGGCGGGCAGCCGGGAATCGTCACCACCGGCTTGCCGAGCACGTCGGCCACGCCGGACGAGCCGGTCGGGCTGGAATCGGCGCCGGAAATCGAGGGAATCGTCGAGGGCATGCCGCCCCAGGAGGCGCAGGAGCCGATGGCAATCACCGCCGCGGCATCGGCCGCGCACTCCTTCAGCATGTCGATCGCGGTATGGCCTCCGATCTTGCAATAGATGCCGTTTTGCTTGGTCGGAATGGCCCCTTCGACGACCAGGATGTACTTGCCCTTGTTGGCCTTCATGGCGGCCTTGCGCGCGGCTTCCGCCTGGTGGCCGGCGGCGGCCATCAGCGTTTCGTGGTAATCGAGCGAAATGACGTCGAGGATGAGTTTTTCGAGCGTCGGGTGCTCGGCGCGCAGCAGCGACTCCGAGCAGCCCGTGCATTCCTGGAAGTGCAGCCAGATCACCGAGGGCCGCTTGGCCTTTTCGACCGCCTTGGCGATCGCCGCTTCTGCACCGGAGGACAAGCCCAGGGTGGTCGCCGTGGCGGCGCAGAACTGCAGAAACTCGCGCCGGTCGATGCGGAGCCGGCCTGCCACCTCGGCGGCAGCTTCGGTTGCTTCTTCAATAAAGGTTTCGCTCATGTCCTCGATCCTTCCGTTAGCCAATCCCTGCCCGCGGCTGCGCCGGGGGCCCTCCAACAACGATCTTCTTGTTCGCACCGTAGAATTTCCGGCGAGCTTTACATCGGATGGCTTCTTACAAGTTTCATGCCCGCATAAAGCATATTGCTGGCAGCATGAATAACAATGGCTTGCGAGTAATCGATTTAGATATATAGCAAACTGCCCTACTTGCGGTTGCCGGAAGGGCTTGCTTAGCGGTAACCAGGTTTCCATGACTCGTAGCAGCGATGCCCAGGCCTTGAACGATGCTGCGAAGCCGCTCGCGTTTCAGGAAACGAGCGGCGGTCAGCGCGCGACGAACGGGCGCGTACCGTGCATTTGTGCACTGGCGAACCGGAATCGCTTATGACATCCTTGGGCCATGAAACTGAACGAACTCCTGCCCGCCAAGGGCAGCGCGGATCCGCTCGATCCCGATCGTTTCCAGGCCTGGCTCGCCACACTCCCCGCCGAACGTCCCGGCGTTGCCGCCCAGGCGCTGATGAACGAGTGGCTGCGTTTCCGCGCCGCCAACAGCCGCACGCGCCTGAAGCTCTTCGAGGCCTCGCTCGACATCGCCTATCGCCTGGTGCGCGAGGCGGAGAAACAGCTCGCGGCCAGCCACCTGCCGCTGGAGCAGGAGGTGCAGCTGATGTTCCTCGCCATCAATGCGCTGCTGAAGACGATGGCGGCCTGCTATGCCGGCATTGCCGACGAGCTCGGCCACAAATGGATCGGCTTCGGCTTCGCCAAGCCGCTGCGCCTGGCCACCGTGCGCGCCATGGAATTCCAGGCGCAGCGCCTCGACCTCGCCTACCGGGTCTACGCGCGCGGCTCGAAGTCGGCCTGGAGCGAACTGCACCGCCTCTACCGCATCGCCCGCGACAACGGTTTCGCGACGGTGAAGCCGTCGGGCGCCCACGCCAGCGCCGAGCAGGTTTACGTGAACGCCCTGCTGATGGACTTCGCCGAGCCGACCAAGCTGGCGCCGGGTGAACTGGAGAGAGTGCGCTTCTACGTCTCGCGCCATGCCAAGTACGCCCAGATCGAAGGCGCTGCCTCCGCGAAAAAGGGCGAGCCCATCGATGCCTGCTTCCTCATCAAGCCGAAGGAAGCGCGCGCCGGCCGTTCGCTGCTGCGGGCGGGCGGCGCGCCCGTCGAGCAAGGCGATCTCGTCCTGCGCTGCAGCCGCCTGCTCGCCAAGCTGCAGGGCCAGATCGGCGGCATCGAAAAAGGGCTCGAGCCGGCCCGCCTCGGCCTGCCGCTGGCGGCGCGCCAGCCGGGCTACATGGCGCTGATGCGCAACCTGCACCGCCTGTGGAGCGCACCGCCCATGCGCCGCTTCAGCCGGCAGAAGTTCAAGCCGCGCGTGGACCTCGTCGTCGGCTTCGACGCGCTGTGGACCTACCTCACCGGGCCGGCCAACCGCCGCCGCACCGACGAACTGCCCGTGAAGGTCGATACCAGCGAATGGGCTATCGGCAACGAAAGCCCGGGCGGGTTTTCGCTGCAGTACGTCGCCGGCAATGCCGCGCCGGTGCGCGTCGGCGAAGTCGTCGGTCTGCGCCCGCGCGACCAGAGCGCGGTACATGTCTGCCTGACGCGCCGGGTCGTCACCGGAGACCTGCAGAGCCTGGAACTCGGCCTGCAGAACCTGGCGCCCGGTGGCATGCCGACCATGGTCTCGCTGGAAAGCACGGACAAGCAGGGTCGTACGCAAGCCAGGGCAGTGCGCGTCATCGTCCTGCCCAAGCTGCCCTCGGCCGGCGACGGCCCGGCACTGATCGCCCCGGCGCAGAGTATCCGGCCCGGCGTGTCTGTCTATCTGCAGCAGCGCAACGGTCCGCTGCGCCTGTGGGTCAGCAAACCCATCGAGCAATGCCCGGGCTGCGAGGTGTTTGCGCTGATGCCCTACGCCGCCCCCCCGACGGCCTCCCCGAGGCCGGAGCAGGCCGTCCCCCCGCGCAGCCCGGCCATTGCCGGCTGACGCCTACTCCGCCGGTTTCCCTCGGCACGGCAGCCGGTGTGTCCCCTTCCGCCTGCTGCATTGCGGCATCCGATCGCAGCGGGCGGGACAGGGACTGGCAGCCGCCGCATTCTTATGCCATCCTTTTATTTTGGAGGCGGCTGCCGCAACCCACAGGAACCCGGCGTGTTCCCTTACCATTTTCTGATATCCCTCTTGCCTGAAGGCGGCCAGTCCTTCGCCGCCGGGCTGCACCCGGAGATGTTGCGAGCCTGGCTGACGGCGCATGCCGGGATGCCTCCCGCGGAAGCCGCCGCTGCCATCAAGGAGCAGTTGCAGCGCCTCGCCGCCGCGCCGGGCCTGCGCCTTCGCATGCGGATGCTCGACATCCTTGCCGAAGAAACCCGGCGCATCGCCGGATCCGTCGAGGCCGATCTCGACCGGGCGCACCACCCCCTGTCGACAGCGCTGCGAGGCCAGGTAGTGGCGGGCAACAACCTGCTCAAATGCCATGCGCAATCCTATCGCGCGGTCGCCGAGAAGCTGCTGGTCGGCTGGCTTCGCTGGGGCAATGGCGACCTGTTGCGCCACGCCCTGCGCAACGCCATGGACCTGGAGCGCCGGCGCCTGCTGCTGGCCCATCGCGCCTACGCGCCGGGTTCGAAGTCCGCCTGGCGCAGCCTGCACCGGCTCTACCGGATGGCGCGAAGTGCCAGGCTCGACGGCAACGCGGCGGAAGACGCAATCGCGATCCGCCACCAATATCTGAAGACCCTCCTGCTGGCGCTCGCCGAGCCGGCGCAGCTGGCCCCGGGCGAACTCGACCGGATACGCTTCTATCTGGAGCGCCATGCCGGATTGGCCGAACTGCGCGATCTGGCGAGCCAGGCGCCCTGGAGCAACGCGGCGTCTGCCGAGGGATGCTTCCTCATCCGGCGCAACGAGGAAGGCCCCGGACGCTCCCTGCGCAAATGGCATCAGATCGAGGCTCAGGGCGGCGACCTGCTGCTTGACTGCGGCCCCCTGCTGAAGAGAATGCACGGCCAGATCGATGCGATCGAACGCGGCGTGCTGCCCTCGAAAGTCGGCCTGCCCAGCGTCGCGCACCGGCCGAACTACCTCGCCATGATGAAGGGCCTGCTGACGCTCTGGAGCGCGCCCCCCGTGCGCCGCTTCCCCCGCCAGCACTTCAAGCCAAGGGTCGAACTGGCCACCGGTCTCGACGATCTCTGGACCCTGCTCTCGGGCGCCCCTCCGCGGCGGCGGCGCGGCGACGCCGCACCGCACCCACCAGAAGCCGGCACCGTCGAGCTCAGCGAATGGTCGGTCGCCAACGAAAGCCCGACCGGCTTCGCGCTGGACTACTTGAGCGGCGACAGCGGCACCCTTGCCGTCGGCATGCTGGCCGGCGTGCGCTCGCCGGATCGGGGCCAGACGCATATCTGCCTGGTGCGGCGGCTTGTCAGCGGCGACGCCCGCCGCACCGAGCTCGGCCTGCAGAAATACGCGCCTTGCGCCGTGCCGACCACGATCACCTGGGGAGGCGGCGCTGCTGCACCAAGGCCGCCTGTACGGGCCATCGTGCTGCCGCAGGTGCCATCGCTCGGCGGCGCGGCTGCGGTCATCGCGGCGCCCGGCGCGCTACGTCCGGGCAAGCGCGTGCCGTTCGAGCTGGAAGGCCGCCGGCTCACCTATGTCGCCGGAATGCCGATCGAACATGGCGTCCATCACGAAGTCATCTCACTGACCTGTCCGGACTGAGCTCACGACGGGTCCGGTACGAAACCTGCCGGAAACGGCTGGGGATGCGCCCGATGCGGCTGGCGCGGGATGATGCCGCGCGCCAACAGGTTCTCGCGCGAGTCGTAATAGATCGAAACGATCCCGGCCGGCCTTTCGTCGGCGCGGCGGAAATCCGCATAGCGGGCCGGATCGTGCAGCCGCTCGCCATGGCCGGTGCCGAGTCGCTCGCCCTCCGACCGTTCTCGTACTCCGCCGGCGGCATCCGCCGCCGTGGCCGGCGCCTGCTTCTGCAGCGGCGCCGGCTGCGGCGCGACGTATTCCCTGAACAGCGCCACGCCGACGACGCCGACATGGTCGGGTCGGCCGGTGCGCGCGGCATAGGCATCCGGCAGTGCGGTGAAATGGAAGGCCGCCACGTCTTCGAGGCTCTTGCGCCAGCCGCGCACGACCGTCGACTGCCGCGGCGCGAGCACATAGCCGGACTGTCCGGCAGAGGCCGTCTCGCCGGTGATGGCATTCACGCCGTCCACGGACAGCACGGCCAGCACCCTGCCGTTGCTGCGGTTGGCGAGTCGCACGGCGTAACGCCCGCCGGGCTTGCCGACGACATATCGTCGCCCCTCGTGATGCCAGGATTCCAGCCGAAGTCCGGTCGAGGAATCGACGATTTCCACTTCGGCGAGCTGCCCGGCGCCGGCCAGCGGGGCGCCAGCCAGCCAAATCATGCATACAAGAATCGACAGGACCTTTCGCATAATTGCCTCCAGAGTGATGACGGTCCTGTTCTAAACGACGGCCAGGCTGAAATGGGGTTTGCGGCCGCAGAGCCCGCTCAGAGTCTGTGAATCTTTCGCCCGCGCGACTGGGTAGTCGCGGGAGTGTTGAGAGATGCGCCAAGATGGGCGAAACATGCACGGAGCATCGTTACCTCGCTTCCTGAGTGGCTTGTCGGGCGTTTTTCCGCATGTCCCCTGTCCTCAAGCCGCGATTCCGACGACGGGGGACGCACCTGTCCCTATACCCAGCAAGTCCGGCGCAAGGGCGGCCATGCGCATCAGGTTGTGCGCCAGGGCAAACAGCAGCATCACGCACTTGACCTTCGCCAATCCCCGTACCCGGAACTGCTGCAAGCCACGGTTGCGGCTCATGGCATTGACGCATTCGGCGCTGGCCGCCCGCTTCTTGTAAATCGCTTTCGCCTCGTCCGTACCCATCCGTTGCCGCCAGGTGGCGACCGCCTCGCTGTCGGTGGCCTTGGGCTGATGCGGATCGACCGTCTTGTCCTTCGGCTCCGGCACCGGCCCATAGACCACCGTGCTTCGACTGGCCTGCTCGATCTGCTCGTGGCCGACGAAGCCGCCATCCACCAGCCAGGACTCCGCCGCCTCGCCACAGCGCTTCTCGATCTGTTCCACCATCGGCACCATCTGCCCCTGGTCGCTGCCCACCGTGGCGACATCCACACCTACGATCACCAGCGAGTCGGCATCGGTCGCCAGTTGCGGGTTGTACGCCGGACGGAACCCGCCATCGCCCATCTTCATCACCGTCGCCTCGGCATCGGTCATCGACGCCCGCGCCTCTTCCGGCGTCTTGCCTTGCCGCTGCTTGATCGCCTCGATCTCCGGCAGCCGGGCCAGCGCCCGCTCCAAGCGCGCTTCGCGCTCGGCCGCCGCCCGCACCCTGGCCGCCTCGCGCGCCCGTTGGCCGCGCGCCGGATCGGTGTCCATCTCGGCTTTCAGCCGGGCTACTTCGGCGCGGGCCGCCTCCAGATACGTCTCCAGCTTCTCGCGGCGTCGGAACGAACCCGCCCCCGCGCTGGCGCGTACCCTGATTCCGTCCTGCGCCACCTGCTTGAGCTTCACCGCCCCCGCCGCCATCAGACTGGCGATGCTCGCCGACAGCAGTTCGTCCAGCCCCTTGCCGTGATCCTTCCGGAAGTCCGACACCGTGTGGTAATTCACCTGCACCCCGCCGCACAGCCAGCGGTAGGCATCGTGCTCTTGCGTCAGTCGCGCGATCTGCCGCGCACTGCCCACGCCATCGAGCGTCGCGTACAGCCACAGCGCCAGCAGTATTTCCGGCGCAATCGCCGCCCGCCCCGTACCGCCTTCCACCACCCGAATGCCCGCGTAGAACGCCTTCAGGTCTTGCCGTTCGACGTATCCCCATACCAATCGCGCCCGATGCCCTTCCGGCAGCAGCGATTCCAGATCGCTCGCCCGAAATTCCATCTGCCCCCGATTCGGCAACAGCACCCGCGCTCGGCTTCCGGTCATGGCAACTTCACTCCAAACGTCCAATGCCCCGCATTATACCATTCGCATATCATGCATTTGCTGGATGGCGGGAATATTTTCACGGCCTCTCAGGAGATTGGGAGCGGCCAGCACCACGTCCACCTTGCGTCCTGCCATGGTGCGACTGATCCGTCCGGCGATGCGGGCAGCGAGCGGCGCCGGATCCGCGACGGAATGGGGTACTTCAACCAATAGATCCACATCGCCTCCCTTGGCCGCGTCGTCGAGACGCGAACCGAACAGTCGCACGGTAGCTTCCTCTCCCGCCTGTTCAAGGACGATAGCGCGAATGGCCGAGATCTGCGTTTGTGTCAATCGCATGAGTGAAATGATGTCACATTTCCAGACGGCATTGTCGGCCTGAACGCCGACCTACAGGCCGTAATAGCCGCGATACCATTCGACGAAGCGGCGCACGCCCTCGCCCACTGGCGTGGCGGGGGCAAAGCCGGTGGCGGCGCGCAGTTCCGCGGTGTCGGCGTAGGTGGCCGGCACGTCGCCGGCCTGCAGGGGCAGGAAGTTCTTCTCGGCCTGACGGCCGATGGCCTTCTCCAGGGCTTCGATATAGGCCATCAGTTCGATCGGCTGGTGGTTGCCGATGTTGTAGACGCGGTAGGGCGCCCAGCTGGTGGCCGGGTCGGGGCGGTCCTTGTCGAAGGCGGCATCGGGCGCGGCCGGGCGGTCGAGCACGCGCACCACGCCCTCGGCGATGTCGTCGATGTAGGTGAAGTCGCGCTGCATGCGGCCGTGGTTGAAGACGTCGATCGGCCGGTTCTCGAACATCGCCTTGATGAAGAGGAACAGCGCCATGTCCGGCCGCCCCCAGGGGCCATAGACCGTGAAGAAGCGCAGGCCGGTGGTGGGCATGCGAAAGAGATGGCTGTAGCTGTGGGCCATCAGCTCGTTGGATTTCTTGCTGGCGGCGTACAGGCTGACCGGATGGTCGACGCTGTCGTGTTCGGAGAACGGCATTTTCGTGTTGCCGCCGTACACGCTGGAGCTGCTGGCGTAGACAAAGTGCTTCACCCCGCCGTGGCGGCAGCCCTCGAGCAGATTGACGAAGCCGACCAGGTTGGTCTGGGCGTAGGCGTGGGGATTGAGCAGCGAATAGCGCACGCCGGCCTGCGCCGCGAGGTTGATGACGCCGTCGAAGCCTTCCTTGTCGAAGAGGGCGGCGACGCCGGCGGTGTCGGCGATGTCGAGGCGGACGAAGCGGAAGCCCGGCCGGCCATCGAGCTGCGCAAGGCGCGCCTCTTTCAGGCGGACGTCGTAATAGTCGTTCAGGTTGTCGATGCCGACGACCTCGTCGCCGCGCGCGAGCAGGCGCTGGGCGACGTGCATGCCGATGAAGCCGGCGGCGCCGGTGATGAGGACTTTCATGATTCGAGGGTTACCAAAGCACTTTGATAGGGAAATCCCGGAAGACCGGATCGCGGGTGACCAGGGTCAGGCCCTCGATCTCGGCCTGGGCGGCAAGCATGCGGTCGAAGGGGTCACCGTGGTTGTTTAGATAGTTGCCAGATCGCACGCCATGCGAGAATTCCAGCGGCAGGGTCTCGATTCCAGCCCTGACCGTAATTTCCGGCAGCCGCGCAATGACGGCGTCGGCTTCGGGAAGCTTCCCCAGGCGATGTTTGGTTGCCACTTCCCAACCGGTCACGGCGCTGACATACACGGCATTGTCCGCAGACATGATGGTTTCCCGAGCCATCCTGGACAGGCGGCTGTCATCAATCAGCCACCACAGGAAAGCATGGGTGTCCAGCAACAGTCTCATTTTTCCGGTTTTTCGTTCAACGGATCACCCGGCCAGCCTTCCTCCCAGAGCTTCAGCTCTTCTTCGGGAAGGGGGTCGAAAAACGAATCCGGTATGACCCAGCCTTTCAAAATCCCCGGCTGACGGCGCGGCTTTTCGCTGGTCAGCGGCACCAGTTTGGCGTAGGGTTTGCCGGCTTTCGCCAACACGATTTCCTCGCCGGCATGAGCGCGTTCCAGCAACTTCGAGAAGTGCGTCTTTGCGTCGTGTACGTTAACTACGGTTCCCATATGCGCCTCTATGGACTAAGTCCAATAACTAAGTCTAGCATAACTTATTGACGGGGTATAATTCTCCGCCCATGAAAATCCTCCTCGTCAAGACCTCCTCCCTCGGCGACGTCGTGCACAACCTGCCGGTGGCGAGCGACATCCGCGCGCGCTTTCCGCAGGCGCGCATCGACTGGGTGGTGGAGGAAGGCTTCGCCGACATCCCGCGCCTGCATCCGGCCGTGAGCCGGGTGATTCCGGTGGCGGTGCGGCGCTGGCGACGCGCGCTGCTGTCGGCCGCCACCTGGCGCGAGTTGCGCGCCTACCGCGATGCCGTTCGCGCCGAAGCCTACGACCTGGTGCTCGACACGCAGGGCCTGATCAAGAGCGCCCTGCTCGCCCGCCAGGCGCGCGGCAAGCGCGCCGGCTATGCCGCCGAGGCGGCGCGCGAGCCGCTCGCCGCGCGCTTCTACGACGCCGCCTATGTCATTCCGAAGAACCTGCATGCGGTGGAACGCAACCGCTGGCTCGCCGCCGCCGCGTTCGGCTACGAACCGAACCTGCCGCTCGACTACGGCATCGCCGCGGTGCCGCTGGCCGCGCCCTGGCTTCCGGCGCAGCCGTACTGCGTGCTGCTCACCGCCAGCAGCCGCGCCGACAAGCTGTGGCCGGAGGCGGACTGGCTGGCACTCGCAGCTGCGCTCAACGCGCGCGGGCTGGCCTGCGCCATGCCGCCGGCGAGGCG
>WBUF01000083.1 GCA_008933825.1 Rhodocyclaceae bacterium
CAGGAGAGGCGCCGGCCGGCGCGCTGTTCGGCGCGCTCGCCGACATGATGCAGCGTCCCGGCGTCCTGCCGGTGCTGACTTTCGTGCTGATCTTCAAGCTGGGCGATGCTTCGATGGGCTTCATGGTCAAGCCCTTCTGGGTGGATGCCGGTTTTTCTGCCGCGGAGATCGGCCTGGTATCGGTGAACATCGGCCTGGTGCTGTCGATCGCCGGCGGGCTGGCCGGCGGCTGGTATGCCGACCGCGCCGGCATCTTCAAGGCCCTCTGGGTGCTCGGCCTGGCGCAGGCCGTCTCCAACCTCGCCTACGCCCTTGCCGCCTGGGCCATCCCGCTCGGCGGCGTGCCCCTGCCGGAGCATCGCGCCCTGATCTACGCGGCCAGCGCGCTGGAATCCTTCACTGGCGGCCTGGGCACGGCGGCCTTCCTCGCCTTCCTCATGGCCATCGTGCGGCGCGAGCACAGCGCGGCCGAGTATGCCCTGCTCTCCTCGGTGTTCGCCGCCTCGCGCTCGGTGGCGGGCTGGGCCGGTGGCCTCGGCGCCCAGGCCATGGGCTACGCGCCATACTTCCTGCTGACCTTCTTTCTGGCCTTTCCCGCCTATCTGCTGCTGCCGTGGGTACGGCGGATGCTCGATGCGCAGGCGCGGCGCGAAGCCGGGACAAGCTAACGCCGGCCGCGCCGACGATCCAGCCACCAGGCCAGCATCGGCAGCATCAGGAGGGAGCCGGGCACCGCCATGGCGACAAGATAGGGCGATATCTGCGACAGGGCGTTCAGCCGTTCCCGCAACTCCTTGCGCTCGTCGGACGTCCAGCGGCCACCGTTGCGCTGCCTCATCAGCAGCGGCATCAGCCCCCTGGCCTTGAGCACTTCGCGCAGGAGATGCTCGCGCTCCCGCCGCTGCGCCTCGAGAATCTGCTGGACGAAGGCCGGGCGGAAACGGGCGGCGGGTCTGGGCTCGCCACGCGGCAACTGCGGCGGCATGGCGGTCAGCGGGCAGGCAGGATGGAGTCGATCGTGCCGCGCAGGGTGCGCAGGGCTCGCCAGGCGAAGAAACCGCGCCTCGCCCAGCGGAAGAAGGCGCGCGGGCGAGCGATCAGGAGGGCGACGCCGATGCCGGCCAGCCATTCCGGGTGGGTCTTGGCCCAGCGCCAGGCTTCGCCGACCTTGTCCGCCGCGCCGAACGCAGGCGAGGCCGATTCGATCGCCTGCAGGATCATGATCCGCTGGGCGGCCGCCTGCAGCTGCAGGCGCTGCTTCTTGAGCGCCAGTTCAACGCGCTTCGGCGTCATGTTCGGGCTTCAGCATCTCGCGGTCCTGAGCCAGCTCGGCGATGCTGGCTGCAAACAGGCGCGATCCCTGGCGCGCGATGCGCAAGGCGACCAGCGCCGCGCTCAGTCCGATGGCGAGGAACAGGGCGGCAAACACGCCCAGCGCCAGCAGGCGATGGCTGTCCCACAGCAGCACGGTGAGGAACAGCGCCAGCATCACGGCGCCGAAGCCGAGGAAGAAGAACGCCGCCGCGGCATAGCCGAGCAGCGAGCCGAGGCGAAGCTTTTCTTCCTGAAACTCGGTGGCAAGCAGCTCCAGCCGCGTCTGCAGGATGCCCAGCGCGCCGGCGATGGTGCCGCGCAGGCGCGAACCCAGGCTGCCCGGTGCGGGCGCCATGATTCAGGATCGAATCAGCGGCGGCCGATCAGCAGGCCGATGACGAACCCGATGCCGGCGGCAATGCCGATCGAGCGCCACGGGTTGTCGTGCACATAGTCGTCGGTGGCGCGGGCGACCTGGCGGGTGCGCTCGATGACGGCAGCCTGCGCCTCGGCCAGGTTGTGGCGGGCGCTGGTCAGGTGATCCTGCAGCCTGGCGCGCAAATCGGCCATTTTCTCGCCGGCCTGGCCGGCGGTGGCCTTGAGGATTTCCTCGGCGTCGGCGACGACGACCTTGAGGTCGGCGATGAGCTTCTGCTTGTTGACTTCGGTCATTTCGGACATGGCTGTACTCTCCGCATTAATGGTTGCCGTTCGATTTCTAGGCTACCGATTTTCACCGGCAATGGCAAATATCCGGATCAAATGCGTAGTCGATGCAGAGCGGCGCGTGATCGGAGAACCAGGCCCCGGTGTATACCGCGGCCTCGCGGGCGGTGGCGGCCAGGCCGGGCGTGGCGACCTGGTAGTCGATGCGCCAGCCGACGTTTTTGGCGCGTGCCTGGCCGCGGTTCGACCACCAGGTATAGGCCTCGCCTTCCGCATCCGGATGCAGGCGGCGATACACATCGACGAAACCGAGAGGGCCGAACAGCCCATCCATCCAGGCGCGTTCCTCCGGCAGGAAACCGGAGTGCTTCAGATTGCCCTTCCAGTTCTTCAGGTCGATTTCGCGGTGGGCGATGTTCCAGTCGCCGCACAGCAAAACCTCGCGCCCCGAGCGCCGCAGCTGCGACAGATGGGGCAGGAAGCGATCGAGGAAGCGGAACTTCGCTTCCTGCCGTTCGGGCGAAGAGGAACCGGATGGCAGATACACCGAGACGACGGACAGCCTGTCGTATACCGCCTCGATGTAGCGTCCCTCGGCATCGAACTCGGCAACACCGAAGCCCTCGATCACCCGCTGCGGCGGCCGGCGGCTGTAGAGACCGACGCCGCTGTAGCCTTTCTTCGCCGCGTGATGGAAATAGCCGCGAAAACCTGCCGGATCGCGCAAGCCGGCAGGCAGGTCGCCGGCCTGGGCCTTGAGTTCCTGCAGGCAGACGATGTCGGCCGCCTGTTGCTCCAGCCAGCCGAAAAAACCCTTGCGGGCGGCCGAGCGGATGCCGTTCAGGTTCAGGGTTATGATACGCAGCACTGTCTGGGGGCCTCGAAACCATGGATTTTAGCGGCGAGTTCATTGCCTTTGCGGTCGACGCCGGTGTGCTGCGATTCGGCGAGTTCATGACCAAGGCCGGGCGCCGGAGCCCGTATTTCTTCAATGCCGGCCTGTTCAACGACGGCGCTTCGCTCGACCGGCTGAGCGGGTTCTATGCCCGTGCCATCCTCGCCTCGGGCATTCCCTGCGACATGCTGTTCGGTCCGGCCTACAAGGGCATCCCGCTGGTGGCCGGCACCGCCATCGCGCTGGCCCAAAAAGGGCGCAATCTGCCGTATTGCTTCAATCGCAAGGAGGCCAAGGATCATGGAGAGGGGGGCAGCCTGATCGGCGCGCCGTTGGCCGGTCGCGTGCTCATCATCGACGACGTGATTTCCGCCGGTACCTCGGTGCGCGAGTCCGTTGAGCTGATCCGCGCCGCCGGCGCCGTCCCCGGCGGCGTGGTCATTGCGCTGGACCGCATGGAACGCGGCCAGGGCGAACTGTCCGCCGTCCAGGAGGTGCAGCAGACCTTTGGCATGCCGGTCGTTGCGGTGGCGAACCTGGACAACTTGCTGGCCTATCTTGGCGGCCGGCCTGAATTGGCGCAGAATTTGCAAGCAGTGCTCCGATACAGACAACAATACGGGATAACGACATGATGCAATGGCTGCGCTCGGCCATGCTCCTCCTTCCCGCGATTCTGCCCGTTTCGGCCGCGGCGCAGGGACGCGTCACCTTTTGCTGCACAGGAGACGGCGCCCGGCAGGTGTGTTCGGATGTGCTGCCGAGGGAATGCTACGGCAGGGCCTACCGGGAGATCAATGCGCAGGGGGTTGTCGTCCGGCATGTCGAGGCGCCGCTTACGGCCGAGCAGCGTGCGCAACGGGAGGCGGAGGCCAACAAGGCCAGGGAAGAGGCAGCGCGGCGTCAGGAGCAGGACCGCAAGAACCGCGCCCTGCTGGCCACCTACTCCTCCGAGCAGGATATTGACGTTGCGCGTGATCGCGCCATTGCGGACATCCAGAAGGCCATCAAGGCTTCCCAGGACAAGCTGGCCGAACTGGCGGAGCAGCGGCAAATGCTCGACAACGAGGCGGAGTTCTTCAAGAAGAAGACCATGCCGGCTCCCCTGCGGACGCAGATTCGCGACAACGATGCCGAAATGAAGGCGCAGCAGGAGGCCGTCGAGGCCAAGCAGAAGGAAATCGACACCGTCAGAACCCGCTACGGCGAGGACAAGCTGCGCTACCGCGAGCTGACGCAGAAGAAGGCGGCGGCCGACGGCCGGCCGCGCTGAGGGATGCCGGCCATCCAGCCGTTCCTGGGCGCGGCGGCCATTCTCGCCGCGGTGTTGGCGATCCGCGCCCACTATCTCGATGCATCCAGCCGCTGGCAGGTGTATGTTTTCAAGCCGCTCGCCACGCTGCTGATCCTGGCGCTGGCGCTGTCCCGGACGCCGGCCGGCCCCTCATACTACCAGTGGGCGGTGGCCGCCGGCCTGTTGTTTTCCACCGCCGGCGATGTCTTCCTGATGTTGCCGCGCGACCGCTTCGTCGCCGGCCTGGCGAGCTTCCTGGTGGCCCACCTTTGCTACATCGGGGCCTTTTCCGTCGGCGTGCCTTTCGGCGCGGCGCCCCTCTTGTGGCTGCCCTTCGTTCTTGCGGGTACTGCGGTGCTGGCGTCGATCTGGCCGGGGCTGAAGCCCGCGCTGCGCGCTCCGGTCACCGTCTATGTGCTGGTCATCGTTGCCATGGCGGGCCAGGCGGCCGGCCGCTGGCATGCGATCGGCAGCGACATTGCGCTGGCCGCCGCAATCGGCGCGGGTTTCTTCGTGCTGTCGGATTCGGTGCTGGCGCTGGACCGTTTCCGCAGGCATTTCCATTCCGCCCGCGCCATCACGCTGGCAACCTACTGGACGGCGCAGCTGCTCATCGCGGTTTCGGTGTCAACCGGCTAGTTTTTTCCTGAGCAGGTCGTTTACCTGCTGCGGGTTGGCCTTGCCCCGGGTGGCTTTCATGGCCTGGCCGACGAGGGCGTTGAAGGCCTTCTCCTTGCCGGCGCGGAATTCCTCCACCGACTTCGGGCTGGCGGCGAGCACTTCGTCGATGATCCTCTCCAGGGCGCCGGTGTCGGATATCTGCTTCAGCCCCTTCGCTTCGATGACGGCGTCGGCGTTCTCGCCATCGCCGCTCCACAGGGCGTCGAAAACTTCCTTGGCGATCTTGCCCGAAATGGTGTCGTCGGCGATGCGCGCCACCAGGCCGGCGAGTTGCACCGCTGCGACCGGGGAAGCGGCGATGTCCTTTTCCTCGCGGTTCAGGCGGGCGGCCAGTTCGCCCATCACCCAGTTGGCGCAGAGTTTGGCATTGCCGGCGCCGGCCGCGGCCACGGCCTGCTCGAAATAGGCCGCCGTCTCGCGCGCGGCGGTGAGCGTGGCGGCGTCGTAGGCGGAGAGTCCGTAGTCGCGCTCGAAGCGCGCCCTCATGGCTTCCGGCAGCTCGGGCAGGGCGGCCTTCACCGCGTCGATCCAGGCCGGGGAAATCTCCAGCGGCAGCAGGTCGGGATCGGGGAAATAGCGATAGTCGTGCGCCTCCTCCTTCGAGCGCATGGCGCGCGTCTCGCCGCTGGCCGGGTCGAACAGCACGGTGGCCTGCTCGATGCGGCCGCCGTCCTCCAGCGTCTCGACCTGCCAGCGCGCCTCGTACTCGATGGCGGCTTGCAGGAAGCGGAAGGAGTTGAGGTTCTTGATCTCGCGCCGGGTGCCCAGCACGTCGGAGCCCTTCGGCCGCACCGAGACGTTGGCGTCGCAGCGGAAGGAGCCTTCCTGCATGTTGCCGTCGCAGATGTCGATCCAGCGCACCAGGGCGTGCAGGGCCTTGGCGTAGGCGACGGCCTCCTCGGCGCTGCGCATGTCCGGCTCGGAGACGATCTCCAGCAGCGGCGTGCCGGCGCGGTTGAGGTCGATGCCGGACTTGCCGTGGCCGAGCGCCACGTGCGAGCCACTTAGCTCATGGAGCGACTTGCCGGCGTCCTCCTCGAGGTGGGCGCGCGTGAGGCGGACGAATTTCTCCTTCGCCGTGTCGCCGGCACTGACTCTGATCGTCAGGCCGCCGCCGGCGACCACCGGCAGCTCGTACTGGCTGATCTGGTAGCCCTTGGGCAGGTCGGGGTAGAAGTAATTCTTGCGCGCGAACACCGAGCGCGGTGCGATCGTACCGCCGACGGCCAGGCCGAAGCGGATGGCGCGCTCGACGGCGCCGCGATTGAGCACCGGCAGCACGCCGGGCAGGGCGATGTCCACCGCGCAGGCCTGCGTGTTCGGCGCCGCGCCGAAGGCGGTCGATGCGCCGGAGAAGATCTTCGAGGCGGTGTTGAGCTGGGCGTGGGTTTCCAGCCCGATGACGATTTCCCAGTTGGCGAGGCTCATGGGGTTTCTTTCATTTTCAGGCGCAGGTGCCGTCACGCCGGTCGTAGATCATCGGCAGCAGCTGGTCCCAGGCGCTGCCCGAGCACATCCGCTCGCACTGCTGGAAGGCGACGGTGACGCGCGTGCCCTGCTCCCACATGCGCACGATGCAGCCGCCGTTGTTCTGGGTCAGCTCGACGGCGGGCATCTCCTTCGTCTGGCGGAAATCCCTGAGAACGAAGCGGCAGCTGCCGTGCTGCGGGAAGTTCGCCCTGGCTTCGAGGGCGCGCACGCGCCCGGCGGCTACGTCCAGCCTGAGCAGCCCGCTGCCGCCGGTTTCGTCGCGGTAGCTGCAGTCCGTCTTCACGGTGAGCGGGCGGGCCGGGATCGACGTCACCCGCTCGGGAATCGCGCAGGCGCCGAGGAAGGCCGCGAGCGAGAGGAGCAGAAGTTTGCGCAGCATGTCGCTTTCCGGGATCAGGCGCAGGAACCTTTTTGCCGGTCGTTGAGGATCGGCCAGAGGTAGCTGTAGGAATTGCCCGAGCACATTTTTTCGCACTGCTGGAAGGCGACGGTGACGCGCTCGCCCTGTTCCCACACGCGCACGATGCAGCGGCCCTTGGCCTGGCTCAGCTCGATGGCGGGCAGTTCCTTGGTCTGGCGGAAGTCCTTCAGGGCGAAGCGGCAGGCGCCGCGGCGCGGGATGTTGACCCTCGCCTCGAAGGCGTTCACCTTCGCCTCCGCCACGTCCAGCTTGAGCGCGCCGTGGTAGCCGGTCTCGTCGCGGAAGCTGCAGTCGGTCTTGACGTTGAGCGGACGCACCGGGATCGGCCCCGGCTTCGCTGGCTTTGGCGCCGGCTTGGCGACGACGGCCGGCGCCGGCGGCTCCTCGTTGCGGCCGGCGCGGTAGACAATGGCCACCGCCACCGCCATAAGGGCGAGGAACAGGAGCCCCAGATTGATCGCCATGAAGCGGATGAGCTTGCGGCGGAC
>WBUF01000084.1 GCA_008933825.1 Rhodocyclaceae bacterium
GTCCTCGGGGCGGCCCGTCGAACGGCGCGCCCACCCCCCGGCCCTGTTCCAGGGCCCGCTTTGCACAGCGGGCCCGCTCCGGCGGCGCAAAGCATTGCTTTGCGAAACCCCGCCGTCTCCCCCGCGGGCGGGGGTGACGGTCGTTCGCGGGCTGCGCCCGCTCCATCTCCTGGCTGCGTTCCATGGTTGCCGGTCTGTGCCGTTGGGCCGGAGAAAAGTCAGTCTGCGGAAGACGGCGGCGCCGGGCTACTTGCCCTTGCGCGACTTGACCTCGTCCTCCAGTTCGCTGAAGCCGGGGCGCTCGGTGGAATACAGCACCTTGCGGCCGAACTCGACCGCCACCTGCGGCGCATAGCCGTTCATGCTGGCGAGCAGCGTGACCTTCATGCACTGGAACAGCTTGGTCGACTCGTGCAGCTTCTGCTCGAGCAGCGAGGCGAGCGGCGCGACGAAGCCGTAGGAGAGCAGGATGCCGAGGAAGGTGCCGACCAGGGCGGCGGCGATCAGCTTGCCCAGCTCTGCCGGAGGAATGCCGACCGACTCCATGGTGTGCACCACGCCCATCACGGCGGCGACGATGCCGAAGGCGGGCAGGCCGTCGGCGAGCTTGGACAGCGCATGGATCGGCACCTCGCCCTCGTGGTGGTGGGTCTCGATCTCGTTGTCCATCAGGTTCTCGATCTCGAAGGCATTCAGGTTGCCGCCGACCATCATGCGCAGGTAGTCGGTCATGAACTCCATGGCATGGTGGTCGTGCTGGATGGCCGGGTATTTCGAGAAGATCGGGCTGGCTTCGGGGTTCTCGACGTCGGACTCGATGGACATCAGGCCCTCCTTGCGCACCTTGGCGAGGATCTCGTAGAGCATCGAGAGCAGGTCGATGTAGAGCGCCTTGGAGAATTTGGAGCCCTTCAGCAGGCTGGGCAGGGCCTTCAGGGTCGCCTTGACGGTCTTCGGCGAGTTGGCGACGAAGAAGGCGCCCAGCGCCGAGCCGCCGATCATGATGAGTTCGACCGGCTGGAAGAGCGAGGCGACATGGCCGCCGGCCATGACGAAACCGCCGAACACGGCGCCGAGGACAATGATGTAGCCGACGATCACGAACATGTTTGCATCTTTCTGTTTTTATTGGCCATGTTATTTGCGCGGGTGACGATGGGCTTGACAGGCATGTAGGAGATATCGGCGTGACCGGCTTGAACTTGAGCAAAAAAAACCGCCCGGAATGGAGAGGCCGGGCGGCTGGAGTCTCCTTGCGAAACAAGGAGGAGGTCAGACCTTGATCAGACTGCGGCGGCGAGGGCCTCCGCGTTGCGCTTGGTCTTGCCCGCGCGGGCCGGGACGTGGCACAGGCCGCAGACGTAGCCTTGCGTCAGGTCGAGGGCATGGGCGACGAAATGGCCGCCGCAGCCTGCGCACTGCGCCATCTGCAGCATGCCGGCATCGAAAAAGCGCACCAGGGTCCAGGCCCGCGTGAGCGAGAGCACGCACTCCATGCCATGCAGTTCGACATGATCGAGATACAGGCGATAGGCCTTGACGACGGCATCGAGCCCGCTCAGTCCGGTGTTGTCCAGCATGAACCGGTGAAAGGACATGAACAGCGAGGCATGCACGTTCGGCTGCCAGGCGAGGAACCAGTCGGTCGAGAACGGCAGCATGCCCTTCGGCGGCGAGACGCCCTTGACTTCCTTGTAGAGCTTGAGCAGGCGCTCGCGCGACAGATGGGTTTCGGCTTCCAGCAGTTGCAGGCGGGCGCCGAGCCGTATCAGGTCGGCGGCCAGCTGGATTTCCCGGGCTTCGGTGACGACGCTCTTGTTCTTCATGGCGGCCGGCTCAGGCAATCGCTTCGATCGGCCGGGCGGAAGCGAGGATCGCCGCATGGGTGTGCGAGGTGCCGCGGTCGCGCTCGTGGGTGGTGAGCAGGCCGAGCAGCAGCTTGTCGTCGAAGCGGAATCGGCACAGGGCCATGTTGGCGCCGGCCATCTTGAGAATCTGCCCGGGCGTCAGGCGCTCGATCACCTCGGCGACGTCGGCGCCGATGCCGAGCCGGTACTGCGCCGTTTCGCGGTCGGCGCGGATCAGCTGCTGGGCCAGCATCAGGTAGGACAGGTTAAGTTCCTTGATCTCGTTGTAGACGTCCGTGTTGTTCATCCTGGCGCTCCTCCGTTCATGCAAGGCGCCCCCTGGCGCCCTGGTTGAACGCATTCTGCCGCCGGCGCACGGACGACAAAATCGGCCGTCGTCCGTATTTTTCGTACGAAATAGACGGCAACGCGTGTAGGAATCCGTCCTACACGCGCGGATGCTCGCCTTCTTATCTTTTGTTTACGGCGCCTGCCGGAAAAACTTTAGGGTTGTTTCGAAAATAATTGCCCCTGCGCTTTCAATGCATTAGGGCCCGCTCGGGCCCTAATGCAGGGTCGCGCAGGCCTTGCGCTGTTCCTCCTGCAGCCGTTCGGTCATCACCGCGTGATCCACCGGGCGGCTGAAATGGAAGCCCTGGAAGCGGTCGCATTGTTCCTTCTGCAGCAGTTCGACCTGCTGCGGGGTCTCCACGCCCTCGGCGATGGTGGTCAGGCGCAGGCTCTTCGCCAGCGCCATGATGGTATGCACGATGGCGCCGTCCTCCTCGTTGATGCCGAGCGCGCGGATGAAGGATTTGTCGATCTTGAGAATGTCGATCGGGAATCGCTTCAGGTAGGACAGCGAGGAATAGCCCGTGCCGAAATCGTCGATGGAAAGCCGCACGCCCATGTGCTTGAGCGCCCGCAGCATGCCGGCCGCCTGTTCGGCATCGTGCATCACCGCCGACTCGGTGATCTCCAGCGTCAGCGCCTGCGGCGGCAGGCCGGTTTCGGCGAGCGCCCGGCTGACCACTTCCAGCAGGCGCGGCTGGCCGAACTGCACGGCGGAGACGTTTACCGAGATCGATATGTCGGCGTGGCCGAGCTCGTGCCAGGCCTTCGCCTGGCGGCAGGACTGGCGCAGCACCCATTCGCCGATATCCACGATCAGTCCGGATTCGTCGGCGATCGGGATGAAGCGGTCGGGCGGAATCAGGCCGCGCTCGGGATGGCGCCAGCGCACCAGCGCCTCGGCGCCGATGGTCCTCAGCGTGCCGGCGTCGATGCAGGGCTGGAACTGCAGGAACAGCTCGTCGCGCTCGATGGCGTGGCGCAGTTCGCTCTCCATGGCGATGCGCTCGGCCGAGGTGGCGTTCATCTCGCGCACGTAGAAGCGGTGGCCGTTGCCGCCGCCCCGCTTGGCATTCGCCATCGCGGTCTCGGCGTTCATGAGCAGGTCGTACACCTCGCGGCCGTCGTCCGGGACCAGGGCAAGGCCGATCGAGCAGGTCAGGTAGAGCTCGATGCCGGCATGCATGAACGGGGCATCGAAGGCCTGCTTCAGCCACTCGGCGAAGTTCTGCACGGCGAGCCGGTCCGTCAGGCCAGGGTAGAAAATGCCGAACTCGTCGCCGCCGAAGCGGGCCAGGATGGCGCCCGACTCGGCGACGCATTCCTTCAGCCGGGCGGAGGTCTGCCGCAGGATGTCGTTGCCGGCCTCGTAGCCGAAGGAGCTGTTGATGCGCAGGAAGCGGTCCAGGTCGATGTACAGCAGCGTGCCGCAGGGCGCCTTGCCGAGCCGTTCGCACTCGGCGATGTGCTCGTTGACGCGCATGCAGAAATAGTTGTGGTTGGGAAGCGCGGACAGCTTGTCGAAATACGCCAGCTCCATGATGCGCGTGTCGGCCTGCCGAACCGCGCTGCGCGCCGCCGCGCCCTTCAGCTCGCGCTCGATGACGGGGAGCAGCCGCGCGAAATTGCCCTTCTGGATGTAGTCGTTCACGCCCTCGCCCATCGCCGAGTAGGCGGTCTGGTCGCTGATGTGGCCGGAGTAGATGATGAAGGGGATGTCCTTGCCGCTGCGCTTCAGGATGTCCAGCGCGCTCAGCGCGTCGAAGCCGGGCATGGAGTGGTCGCAGATGATGATGTCCCACTCGGCGGCTTCGAGCGCCTCGCGCATCTGCGGGGCGTTGTCCACGCGCCGGTAATCGACCTTGGCGCCGCGCGAGGCCATCTCCGAATAGAGCAGGAAGGCGTCGTCCTCGGAGTCGTCCACGACCAGCATGCTGATCGGCTGCTTGCGCAGCAGCATGTTGTTGTCGATCCGTTCCATTTTCCCGATGCTCCTTGCGACCGCTTCAGGCGCCGGCACGGCTGCCGCCCTGTACCGTGACGGCGCGGTTGCGGCCGCGCTGCTTCGCCAGATAGACGCCCTGGTCGGCCTGCTTGATGAGGGCGTCGGCATCCTCCATGTCCTGCAGGCGCGCCGCCACGCCGATGCTGAGGGTGCCGCGGATGCGCAGCTGGCCGGCCTCGACCGGCTTTGCCTCGACCTCGCGCCGGACGCGCTCGGCGCAGGCCAGCGCCGCGTCCAGCTCGCTGTCCGGGCAGATCACCAGGAACTCGTCGCCGCCGGTGCGGCAGATCACGTCCTGGGCGCGCAGCGCGCGCCTGATGGCCGCCGACGTCTGGGCGAGGAACTCGTCGCCCATGTCGTGGCCGTAGATGTCGTTCACCTGCTTCAGCTCGTCGAGGTCGACGATCATGCAGGCCAGCGGCCGGTTGCCGCGGACGGCGCCGGCCCACTCCTGCTCGATGCGCTCCATGGCATAGCGCCGGTTGGGCAGGCCGGTGAGGACGTCGGTCAGCGCCATTTCCTGCAGGCGCCGGTTGGTGACGCTCAGTTCGGCGGCGTAGCGGCGCAGCTCTTCGCGGTCGCGCTCGATCTCCTGTTGCAGCTCGATCACCCGCCGGCCGGCGCGCAGGCGCGCCAGCAGCAGCCGCGGGCTGGGCGGCATCGCCAGGATGTCGTCGGCGCCGGCATCGAGCGCCTCGACGCAGTGCTGCTCGTCGCCGGACGGCGTCAGGACGATGATGTAGATCGCCCGTCCGGGACGGGTCTCGCGCAGGGCGCGGACGAGGGCCAGTCCGGCCTCGCCGGCCACCACCAGCATCTGCGGCTCGTCCTGCAGCGCCAGCCGCAGCGCCGCGGCCCCGTCGGCTTCGCCGATCTTCAGGCCGGCCGCGTCCCGCAGCTCGTGCAGGGCCTGGCGGATCGCCGGATCGGCGTCCACCAGCATCAGGCGCATCGCCGGCAAGCCTTCCGTCGCCACGGCCTGCCCGGCCGCGACGGCGCCGGCCGCCATCTCGTCGAACGGCGGCAGGGGCTGCGACACGACATTCAGCATTCCCGCCCAGTCGCGCCATTCGGCCACGACCCGGTCGCACAGGCCGCCCAGCTCCTCCGCGTCGATGCCCAGCAGGTCGCCGAGCCCGGAGACGCGCGTCCGATGCGTCATGCGCTCGCGCTCGCCGGCCAGGCACAGATCCGCGATCGCCCGCGCCATGACCAGCAGGCGGAGGAGCCGCTCTTCACGGCTGCCCTCGGCGAAGCCGTGTCCGTCGCCGTCCTCCAGCCGCCGCGCGATGGCGGCGAAGACCGGCGGCATCCCCCAGTCGGCCAGCATCGCTGCGGTCAGTTCGCAGTGGGTGATGGCAAACGTCTCGCGCTCGAGGCGCGCCAGCTCGCGGTAGCCGGACCGTGCCGTGGCGCGCAGCAGGCGCGCATACTCCTCGCTGTACAGGGTGGCCATGGCCAGCTCGCCGATGCGCGCCAGCAGGCCGAGCGAAAAGGCTTCCTCGGGCTGGATGGCGCGGACATGCCGGGACAGTCCCTGCAGCGCGATGCCGCCGGCCAGCGAAGCCGACCAGAAGCGCTTGTAGTCGAAGTCCTCGCAGTTGCCCTGGCGGTACTGGGAGAGCAGGGACAGGCCGAGGGCTAGGTTGCGCACCGCCGGCATGCCGAGCACGACGAGGGACTCCTGCACCGAGACGACGGGGCGGCCGGGACTGGCCTTGGCCGAATTGGCGGCCTTGATGACCCGGCCGACGAAGGCCGGATCGGACTTGATGATGCGCGCCATCTCCGCCATCGAGGCGTCTTCCTTCTGCGTCAGGCGGAGAATGGCCAGCGCAACCCCCTTGGGGGAGGGCAACTGGCCGGAAGCCTTGAGTTGCTCGAACCTGGGTATGTCGTTCGGTGTCATGGTTTACCCCCTTCCCCAGACCATGTCGGACGGAGCGCAGGGCCTTGAAATCCATCAATAATGGGTGTTCGACTAGCTTGGGTAACGGCATGCCCGCAGGAAACTTTAGGGCTCGATGCGGGTTAGAATGCGGCGATGAATTTCTGCAGCCACTGCGGCGCGCCCGTCAGCCTGAAGGTGCCGGCAGGCGACAACCTGCCGCGCCATGTCTGCGAACGCTGCGGCGCCATCCATTACCAGAACCCGAAGATGGTGGTCGGCGCCATTCCGGAGTGGGAAGGCAGGCTCCTGCTCTGCCGCCGCGCCATCGAGCCGCGCGCCGGCCTGTGGACCCTGCCGGCCGGCTTCATGGAAAACGCCGAGACCGCCGCCGAGGCGGCCGCGCGGGAAACCCTCGAGGAGGCCTGCGCGCGGGTGGAGATCGGCGAGATGTTCAGCTTCATCAACGTGCCGCACATCAACCAGGTGCACATCCTCTACCGCGCGCGCCTGCTCGACCTCGACTTCGCGCCCGGCCACGAATCGCTCGAGGTGCAGCTCTTCGGCGAAGCCGACATCCCCTGGCAGGAGATCGCCTTCCGCAGCATCGGCCTCACCCTGAAGCACTATTTCGAGGACCGGCGGGCGGGCCGCTACGGCTTCCACGCCGGGGACCTCGTCTATCCCCCCAGATAGTTACGGCGGGGGCGCCTCGTCCAGGTCGAACACCACCGGCAGGCGCACGGCGAAGGCCCGCCCGCGCAGCGAATCCGGCAGCGCGGCGGCGGCAGCGGCGCGCGACATCATGGCCAGCGCCGCGCGGTCGAGGATGTCGTGGCCGCTCGATCGCGCCAGCACGACCTGCCGCGGCGCGCCCTCGCGCGGGACATCCACCTCGATTTCCGCCGTGCCCGACCAGCCGCGCTCGCGCGCCAGCGGCGGATAGC
>WBUF01000085.1 GCA_008933825.1 Rhodocyclaceae bacterium
CGGCGCGCGCGTCGCCGTCGTCGCCCCGGCACTGGGCGAAACCCTCGCCGCGGAGAAGGCCGCCGGCCGCATCGAGCACATCGCGGCGCGCTTCGAGGAGGCCCATGCCGCCGGCGCGACCGTGATCGTCGCCGCCACCGACGACCCTGCGGCGAATGCCGCCGTGTCGCAGGCGGCGAAAACACGCAACATCCCGGTGAACGTGGTCGACGCCCCCGCGCTGTGCAGCTTCATCTTCCCCTCCATCGTCGACCGATCGCCGATGGTCGTCGCGGTGTCGACCGGCGGCGCCTCGCCGGTGCTCTCGCGCCTGATGCGGGCGAAACTGGAGACGATGCTGCCGGCCACCTACGGCCGCCTGGCGCAGCTGGCCCACGGCCTGCGCGAGCGCGTCAAGCGGCATTTCGCCAATCCGGCGCAGCGGCGCATCTTCTGGGAGAAAATGCTCGGCGGGACTTTCGCCGATCTGGTGCTGGCCGGCAAGAGCACGGAAGCGGAAAAGTATTTCGACGAGCAGCTCGCGGCATCGCAGGACGCGCCGCCGCGCGGCGAGGTCTACCTCGTCGGCGCCGGCCCCGGCAACCCGGACCTCCTCACCTTCCGCGCGCTGAAGCTGATGCAGCAGGCCGACGTGGTGGTGCACGACAACCTCGTCTCGCCGGCCATCGTCGAACTGTGCCGGCGCGACGCCAGCCGCATCTATGTCGGCAAACAGCGCAACGACCACACCCTGCGCCAGGAGGAGATCAATGCCCTGCTGGTGAAGCTGGCCAAGGAAGGCCGGCGCGTGCTGCGCCTGAAGGGCGGCGACCCCTTCATCTTCGGCCGCGGCGGCGAGGAGATCGAGACGCTCTCCGTCCACGGCATCTCCTTCGAAGTGGTGCCAGGCATCACCGCGGCGGCCGGCGTCGCCTCCTACTCGGGCATCCCGCTCACCCACCGCGACTATGCCCACGCCTGCGTCTTCGTCACCGGCCACCTCAAGGACGGCACGATGGACCTCGACTGGAGCGGCCTCGCGCGGCCGCAGCAGACCGTCGTCTTCTACATGGGCCTGCACGGCCTGCCGGTGCTGTGCAGGGAACTCGTCGCCCACGGCCTGCCCGACGCCACGCCGGCGGCCATCGTGCAGCAGGGCACCACCAATCGCCAGCGCGTCCTCATCGGCACCCTCGACACCCTGCCCCGGCTGGCGGAGGAAGCCCAGCTCAAGCCACCCACCCTGATCATCGTCGGCGAGGTGGTCAAGCTACACGACAAGCTGAAGTGGTTCGACCCCGCCGGCGCCGCCGACGTCGGCAGCTGGAAGAAGGACAATCGGGATAGGGGCGGTCAGGATACCTGACCGATCCCCTCCCACACCACCCGGCATGCGGGTCCGCACCGGGCGGTTCGAGGAGTTGAGGTCATGAGAGCCGGGGCACGCCAAGTTTGTCGAAATAGGCAATGGTGAGAACCCGGTGGAGGTCTCCCGCGCTATTGCGCCACCAGCAGCGGGAATTGCTTGCCACCCGCGTTGCCACATGCTCGGCCGCGCCCAGGGTGATGAGTTCCCGGTAGATCGTGCTACCCCGTTTCCAGTGCTTGAGTTGGATCGCCCGCAGCCGGTGCCGCAACCATTCGTCCAGCGATTGCCAGACTCGCGGCGTTTGTGCCAGCCCATAGTAGGCTTTCCATCCCAGTAGATAAGGCTTGAGCTTGTCGATGACCTCCGCCATGCTGCACCCGCCCGAGCGTCGGGTCAGTTGCCTCACCCGTTGCTTGAACGTCGCCATCGGCTTGTCGGCCACCCGACGCTTTACACCCTCTTTGGCAAACCAGAAACTGTAGCCCAAGAACTTTCGTCCATTGACGCTGGCCACCGCGCTCTTGGTCTCATTAACCTTGAGTCGTAGTTTGCCGTAGCACTTGCGCAGCAATGCCATCACCCGCTCGCCCGCCTTCTGACTACGCACATACACATTGCAGTCGTCGGCATAGCGCGCAAAGCAATGACCATGCTTCTCCAGTACCTTATCCACTTCATCCAGCATCACATTGGCCAGTAGCGGGCTCAACGGCCCACCTTGCGGCGTGTCTTGGTATCGCTCCTGCACCACACCGTCGCTCATGATGCCGCTGTTCAGATACGCCCGGATCAGCCAAATGATTCCGGCATCGTCGATGCGTTTCCGCAGGCGGTCAATGAGGATGTCGTGATTGACGCGATCAAAGAATTTCTCCAGATCGACATCGACCACAATCTTTCGCCCCGTCTGGATGTAGCCCTGCGCCGCCAGTATCGCGTCGTGGGCTCGCCGTCCCGGCCGAAAGCCGTAGCTATGTTTGCTGAATGTGGGGTCCAGTATCGGTTGCAGCACTTGCAGCAGCGCTTGCTGGATCAGCCGATCCGTGACCGTCGGGATGCCCAGCTCGCGCTCGCCACCGTCCGGCTTCGGGATCGTTACCCGTCGTACCGGACTGGGCCGGTACGTCCCCCGCAGTAGTTGGTCGCGTATCGTCGGCCACGCCGTGACGAGGTGGCGTCCAGTCTGTTCAATGTCCAGACCATCCACGCCCGCCGCCCCTTTGTTGGCTTTGACTCGTTTCCACGCTTGCCGCAGGTTCTCCCTCGTCAGTGCCGCTTGCGGCAACCCTGACCCTGTGCTCTCGGTGTCCCGTCGCGGGTCTCCCGCTTCGTCGCTGACAGAATCGCGCCCGGCTTCACCGCGCGCACCACCTGCCCGCTCTGCTCTCGCAGACTTCTGACGCAGTGCGTTCAACATCGACATGGTCTCGAACACTTCTCCTCGTTCGGCCCTTCGCCCCCTACTGGCAGCTACTACGGCCTCTGCTGACTTCTCGCTCCGTGTCTCCACGTCAGCCTTTCAGCCATGAGGCGAGATCTCCCCGGGTAAGAACGCATTCCTTCACTGCACAACCGCCGGATTTACGCCACCTCGCCTTGATCACGAGAGCTTCGCGGAATATTGCCCGCTCGCCCTGCTCGGCCACGCCTTCTATCCGGTTCTTGTCCATCGGCTCGCAGTTTCGCTCCACGCTTCCTCCCCACATTCGGTCACCCTCATGCAGTTGCGCTTCGCTTCGTTCGCTGTGATCAACTTACAGGAGGACTTTCACCTCCAAGAATGCGCCCGTGCCGGGCGCACAATAAAAAGGCGCGGGACTTTCGTCACGCGCCTTCCGTACTACCCTCCGGACATCCCCGCCGCCGCCTGCCCGGCCGCCATGCTTACAGGCGCTGTGCGATCCGGGGATTCCGGTACCATCCTGCCGCCCTCCCTGAGCCAGGAGGGACAACAACTCACTTGCTGGAACGAATGCTAGGCGGCCCGGCGGAAAAAGTCCGTGATTTTCGTCACGTACCTGGCTTGCAGGTCGAAATATAAAGATCCGCTTGCCATGAATCCGCCCCCGGCGTTATCATGTCTTACTATTTTCTTACAATTATTTTGTCATGGAAACCACAAAGCTCTCTTCCAAGGGCCAGGTGATCTTGCCGAAATCGGTGCGGATGACCCACAACTGGCAGGCCGGCGTGGAGTTCGCCGTGGAAGATGTGGGTGACGGCGTGCTCCTGCGGCCGCTCAAGCCGTTTCCGGCAACGCGCCTCGAGGATGTCGCCGGTTGTGTCGGCTACAAGGGGCCTCGGAAATCCCTCGAGGACATGGAGCAGGCAATTCTGCGCGAAGCCGGCAAGCGCAAATGATCGCGGTGGACACCAATGTCCTGGTGCGCCTGATTGTCGGTGACGACCCGGAGCAAGGCAAGCGCGCTGCTGCCCTATTCAGGCGTGAGGATGTCTTCCTGCCCAAGACCGTACTGCTCGAACTCGAATGGGTGCTCCGAGGCGCCTACAGGATTGAACGGCCGATCATCCTGAAAGCCCTGCTCGGCGTGCTCGGCCTGCCCAACGTGACAGCCGAGGACGGCGCGCGCGTTGCGGCCGCGCTGCGAGACTACGCAGCGGGACTGGATTTCGCCGATGCGCTCCATCTTGCTTCCGGCATCGAGGCAGACCGATTCGTCACCTTCGACGACAAGCTGCGCAAGCGTGCGAAGTCGCTCAAAAGCATCGAAATCGGCGCCCCCTGAACCTCACCGCTCCCGCCCCGCCTCGTGCCAGGCCTTCTGCACCGGCGAGAGCAGGTATTCGAGCACGCTGCGGCGGCCGAGGAGGATCTCCGCGGTGGCCTGCATGCCGGCGGCGAGGGCCAGGCGCTCGTTGTCCTGTTCGAGCTGCATGGCCTTCAGCGCCACCAGTGCGCGGTAGGTGAGCGGCGCGGCGCGGACGCCCTTGCCGGCGGCGCCGTTCTGCTGCTCCTGTGCGTTGCCGTCAACCGCGTCCGCGCTGACATGTTCCACCGTGCCCTCGACCATGCCGTACTTCTGGAACGGGAAGGCGGCGAGCTTCACCTTCACCGGCTGGCCCTGGCGCACGAAGCCGATGTCCAGGTTGGACACCCACACTTCGGCGCGCAGGACATCGTCCTTCGGCACCAGCGTCAGCAGCACCGTGCCGGGCTGCACCACCGTGCCGGCGGTGTGCGTGGCGATGTCCTTCACCACGCCGGCCTGCGAGGCCTTCAGTTCCAGCAGACCCTCGCGGTGTGCCTGTTTGGCACGCTCCTGATCGAGGCGGTCCACCTGCCCCTGAATGTCGTTCCTCTCGGCGAAGAGCTGGCGGCGGTGGTCGGCGGCGATCTGCGCCAGACGTTTCTCGGACTGCGCCATCGTCGCGCGCGCCGATTCGATGACATGCTCCTGGGTGGCGAACTCCTGCTCCTTCTCGATAAGCTCGCGGCGCTTGTCGGAGGCCATGAGCGGGCCGGCATAGCCGTCCTTCGACAGCTTCTCGAAGGCGGCGTCCTGGGCGCGGTAATGCGGCAGGGTGTCGGCCAGTTTGGCGCGCACCTGCAGCGCTGCGGCCACCTCGCGGCGCGCGCGCTCCAGCTTCGCCCGCTCTTCCGCCAGAGCCGCCTCCAGCGCTGCACGGTTGGCCCTGAGCTGCGCCTCCGCCTCGCGCACCAGCCCGGCCGGCACGCCCGCCTCGGCCTTGAACGCCACCTGCCCCAGCTCGGCGTCGATGCGGGCGAGCGTCAGCGTCTTGCGGTAAAAGTCAGTCTCCAGAATACGGCGGTCGGCCTCGGAAAGGCGGGCGTCCATGCGCATCAGCACCTGGCCGCCAGCCACCGGCTCGCCCTCGCGCACGAGAATCTCGCGGACGATGCCGGCCTCGGCCGGCTGCACGATCTTGACGTAGCTCGCCGGCACCAGCTTGCCCTCGGCCACGGCGACGATGTCGAGCTGTCCGAGCACCGACCACGCCAGCAGGCCGGCGAGCAGCGCAAGAAGAACATGGATCACCCGCCGCCCCAGCGGCGAGGGCGGCGAGTCCTGCAGGCGGATCAGCGGCGGGGAGAATTCCGCCGGATCCGCCTGCGGCGGCGCGAGCTTCTCCATCAGCCTCATCCCAGCCTCACCGCCCCCTCCTGCAGGCCGGCGAGCGGGCGCAGCGCCTGCGCCTGCGTGCCGAACTGCGCCTCGCCGAGCACCGCCTGTGCCGCGGTCAGGCCGATGCCCGCCAGCGTACCGCTGCGCCCGTACTGGTACGCAAGGTCGCCGCCCAGCGCGGCCGAGTCGCTGCCCGAAAGATGGAACTGCGTCAGGGCGTCGGCGATGGCCCAGCTGGTCAGGCCGGGGGTCGCCGCGCGCGCCGCGTCGAATGCCTCGGCGAGTCCCGCGAAGTCGAAGCTCTCCACGCGATGGTCGCGCAACGGATCGGCGCCGCCGGCATCGAAGTCCGCCATCGCTTCGGCGATGACCTGCAGGGTCGGCACGCCGCGGTTGTCCGGCGACGCATACCAGTTCGCCAGCGTGATGCGATCGTTCGCGCCGATGTCGAGCATCAGGTGGTTGCCGCTCTTGCGCAGCCGGATGTCGGCGTAGGCGATGCCGCCGCCGAGCGACAGCACATTGTCCGCACCGATGCTTGCGGCGATCGTGTCCTGGCCGTCGCCCAGATTGAAGGCGATGACGTCGGCGCCCGTGCCGGTGTTGAGGCTGTCGTTGCCGGCGCCGCCGATGAGCAGGTCGTTGCCCCAGCCGCCGTCCAGGCTGTCGTTGCCCGCCCCGCCGATGAGCCCGTCGTTGCCGGAGGAACTCCACAGCACGTCGGCGCCCGCACCGCCCTCGAGGATCGCGTTGCCGTAATCGAATCTCGTGCTGGTCAGATCCACCACGTCGTCGCCGCCTTCCCCGGCGATGAGCTCGATGCCGGCGAAGCGCGCACGGTCGCCGTCCGGGCTGGCGCTGTAGGCGTCGTCGAGGACGAGGATGTCGCTGCCGGCGGTGCCGCGCAGCGCGTCGGCGCCGGCGCCGCCGTCCAGGGCATCGAAGCTTCTCGCCTTGCCGGCGATCGCCACCCGCCGGCCGCTGCCGGGGTGGCCGGGGCTGCCTACATTGCGGCAGACGTAGCCGCCGCTCCAGGCGCCGTCCCGCGACAAGAGCAGGGTGTCGTCGCCGGCGCCGCCGTAGAGCGCATCGGCGCCGGCGCCGCCGGCAAGCACGTCGTTGCCGGACCCACCCGTGAGCACGTCGCTGCCCGCGCCGCCGGCGAGCTCGCGTCCGGGCATGGGCGCCACATGCAGGTCGAAGGCGACCTGCGCGGTGGCGCCTTCCCGATCGGTGGCCGTCAGCGCCAGGGACAGCGTGCCGATGTCGGCCGTGCCCGGCGTGCCCGAGAGCATGCCGGCGGCGGCATCGAAGGC
>WBUF01000086.1 GCA_008933825.1 Rhodocyclaceae bacterium
GGCCAGCGCCGAGGATGCCGGCGGCGCGGACGGCGGCGCTTCCGCGCGCAGCGTCCTGACGCGCGCGCCGTGGGCGCCGCGGATCTTGTCGCGGATCTCCTCGGCGCTCTGCTTCAGGGCCTCCAGCGAGTGCCCGGCGGGCTTCGGCACGAAGTCGACCGCGCCCAGCTCGAGGGCTTCCAGCGTCGTCTGCGAGCCCTGCTCGGTCAGGGTGGAGATCATCACCACCGGCATCGGCCGCAGCTTCATGAGGCGGCGCAGGAATTCGACGCCGTTCATTTTCGGCATTTCGACATCCAGTGTCAGCACGTCCGGCTCGAGCGCCTTGATCAGCTCGCGCGCCTCGATCGGATCGGCGGCGGTGCCGGCCACCTTCATGTCGGGGGCGCCGTCGATGATCTCGCGCAGCAGCAGGCGCATGACCGGGGAATCGTCGATGATGAGAACGCGTATGGCCACCTGTCCTCCTTCAGCTGAAGAGCTCGATCTCGCCGCTGACGCTGCCCTGGCTGAGGCTCTCGGCATACTCGCGCTCGCGCCGCAGGATCGTCTCGTTGTGCACGCGCACGAGCCTCTTCACCAGCACGCGGCCGCTGCCGGGAAAGAAATAGACCTTGCGCGGATGAACGTCGAGGAGATCCTCGGCCAGCAGCGGGATGCCCTCGTTCTTCAAGTACTGCCGGACGAAGCGCGCGTTCTTGTCGCCGACCTGCGAGGAGGCGAGGCTGGCCATGACGCGTCCGCCGCCGAACGCCTTCGCCTCCAGGCGGTCGCGGCGCGCGCCCAGCTTGAGCAGGTGGTTGATGAGTATTTCCATGGCGAAGGCGCCGTAGCGCGCAGAGGCGCTCAGCGGGCCGTCGCAGCCGGCGCAGTCGGCGAGCATGAAATGGTTCATGCCGCCGATGCCCTTCTCGCGGTCGCGGATGCAGGCCGAGACGCAGGAGCCAAGCACGGTGACGATGACCAGCTCGCTCGCCGTGACGTAATACTCGCCGGGCAGGATCTTCACCGCGTCGGAATTGAAATTGCGGTCGAAATAGCGGTTGGCCGCCAGGTGCTCGCGGAAGGCGCCGTTCCCCGCACTCCTTTCAGCGGCGGCCGTCGGCGCGTTCATACATGGTCCTGCCGAGCGAACGGAACAGGTCGGTGGCGTGCAGAAAGCTTTCGGAATGCCCGGCGAACATCACGCCGTCCTCGCGCAGCAGCGGCATGAACTTCTTGAGGATCGCGTATTGCGTCGGTTTGTCGAAATAGATCATTACGTTGCGGCAGAAGATGACATCCAGCGGCCCCTGGATGGGCCAGCGCGCGTCGAGCAGGTTGATGCGGGTGAACGTGATCAGCTTCTGCAGCTCGGGCCGCACGCGGGCGTAGCCCTCCTGCGAGCCGGTGCCCTTGAGAAAGAACTTCGCCACCCGCTCGCGCGACAGCTTCTCGATGCGCTCCAGGGCGTAGACGCCGCGCCGGCCCTGCTCCAGGACATTGGTGTCGAGGTCGCTGGCGACGATCTGCACCGGGATGTCGAAGCGGTTGTAAGCCTCCACCGCCGTCATGGCAATCGAATAGGGCTCCTCTCCGGTGGACGACGCGCTGCACCAGACCTTGATCGGCCGCCGCTCCGTCACGCCCTTCAGGTATTTGGCGAACAGCTCGAAATGGTGAGCCTCGCGGAAGAACGAGGTGAGGTTGGTCGTCAGCGAGTTAATGAAGGTTTCCCACTCCTGCTCGTCGCCGCGCTCGAGCCGCGCCAGATAGTCGGCAAACGTGCGGTCGCCGCCGGCGCGCAGCCGGCGCGCCAGCCGGCTGTAGACCATGTCGTGCTTGGCGGCGGAGAGCGCGATGCCGGCGCGGTCGTAGATGAGCTTGCGCACACGCTCGAAATCGGCGGGCGTGAAGACGAACTCGCGCTGGGGAATGGCTTCGGCTTTCATGGCATGCATAGTCGGCCGTCGGTCCGGGAGCCCGGAAAAGTCAGTCTCCCGGACGCGGCGGGAGGATTCCTAGAACTCCTCCCATTCGTCTTCCGGCTCGGCGCCGCCGGCGCCGGCCACCTTGCGCACCTTGGGCAGCGGCGCGCTCGCCTTGCGTGCGGCCGGCTTGTCCTTCGCGGCCGGAATCCGCGTCACCGGCGCCAGCTCCGCGCGGATCGGCGGTTCCGGCGCGGCCTGCACATCGGCGGCCGAGAGGCGGAACATGCTCACCGCCTGCACCAGGGCGCGCGCCTGCTCCTCGAGCGATTCGGCGGCGGCGGCGGCCTCCTCCACCAGGGCGGCGTTCTGCTGCGTCACCTCGTCCATCTGCGACACGGCCTGGGTCACCTGCTCGATGCCCGAGCTCTGCTCGCGCGAGGCGTTGGTGATCTCGGTCACCAGGTTGGCCACCAGCTGGAAGGAGGTGACCACGTCGTCCATGGTGCTGCCCGCCTCCTGCACCAGCCTGGCACCGCCATCGACCTTCTCGACCGATTCGGCGATCAGGTTCTTGATCTCCTTGGCCGCCGTGGCGCTTCGCTGGGCGAGGTTCCTCACCTCGCTCGCCACCACGGCGAAGCCGCGGCCCTGCTCGCCGGCGCGGGCGGCTTCCACCGCCGCGTTCAGCGCCAGGATGTTGGTCTGGAAGGCGATCGAGTCGATGACGCCGACGATCTCGGCGATCTTCTTCGAGCTGCCCTGGATCTCGTCCATGGTGGCGACCACTCGCTTCACCATGGCGCCGCCCTTCTCGGCGATCTCGTTGGAGTTCTTCGCCAGGTCGTTGGCCTGGCGGGCGTTCTCGGCGTTCTGCTTCACCGTGGCGTTGAGCTCCTCCATGCTGGAGGCGGTCTCCTCCAGGCTGGAGGCCTGCTCCTCGGTGCGCGAGGAGAGGTCCTGGTTGCCCACGGCGATTTCCTGCGACGCGGTATTGATGGCTTCCGTCGACTCCTTGATGCGCAGCACCGTCTCGCGCAGGCGCTCCACCGTGGTGTTGCTGTCGTCCTTCAGCTGGCCGAAGGTACCCGAGTAGTCCGCCTCGATGCGCTCGGTGAGCTGGCCGCGCGCGATGGCGTTGAGCACGCGGGCGATGTCGTTGAGGCCCGCCTGCACCACCTCGACCAGCTGGTTGAGGCCGCCCGCCAGCTCGCGGAAGAAGCCCTGCTTGCCTTCCGTCACCAGACGCTTGGTGAAGTCGCCGCTGGCGGCGCTCGACACCAGGTCGGCGACCTCGTTCTCGATGGCCACCTCGGCGGTGCGGTCCTGCCACTCCACGGCGGTGCCGAGGCGCTCGCCGCGCTCGTTCACCACCGGCGTCACCGCCAGGGCGAAGCTGCGCCCGCCCAGCTTGATCGCCGCCCGGTGCGTGCCTTTCAGGCGCGCCAGCATCTCGCGCTGGTGCGCCGGGTTCTTGTGGAAGCTGTCGATGTTCGTGCCGATCAGCCGGGCGGCGTCGAAGCCGGGCAGGTCCTTGCGGATGTCGTCCTGGGCGTCCTGGAACATGCGCGCCACGGCCTGGTTCATGTAGATGATGTTGTTGTCGCGGTCGGCGATCATGACGTTGGTCGCCACGTTGTCGAGGCCGATCTTGATGCGCAGGCTCTCGTCGGCGACGCGGCGCGCCTCCGACATGTCGAAGCCGGCGCGCGCCTGGGTCGCCTGCAGCGCCTGCATCATCTTGCCGATCTCGTCGTCGCGCGTGACGTCGATGCGGTTGTCGTAGAGCCCCTGGGCGATGCGCTTGAAGACGCCGATGGCGGTTTCCAGCGGGCGCGTGATGCTGCGCAGGAGCATCGTGCTGACGACGGCCACGGCGGCGCCGATGAGCAGGATCAGCACGATGGTCAGGTTGCGCAGCACGGCGGAATCGGCGACCTGGCGCTCGTGCTCCTTGCGCGCCGTGTCGGTCTGATGTTTCACCAGCTCGTTGGAGAGCTTGTAGGCCTCGGCGAAGAGCGGATTGACCTTGTCGATCAGGATGCGGTTGGCCTCGTCGTACTTGCCGGCCAGCAGCGCCGCGCGCGCCGGCTTCAGCCCCTCGTCGACGTAGCGCATGCGCGCCGTGTTGTAGGTCTCGGCCATGCGGCGGTGCTCGTCGCTGTCGATGAAGGGCTTGTAATCCTGCCACAGCGCGGTGATCTCGTCGGCATTCTTCGGGATGGCGTCGGTATGCGCCGTCAGCGGATGGTCGTGCACCTTGGACATCGGGTTGGCCGGGTTGTGCTGCAGCGCCAACATGACCTGTCGGCTGTTCTCGCCCAACAGGTAGATGATGCGGTCGAGCTTGAGCACCGGCAGCATGCGTGACTCGCGCGCGTGCTCCAGCGCCGCGTTGTCGCGCGACATGACCCACAGGCCGATGCCGCCCTGCACGACCAGCGTGACGACCAGCGCCGCCAGCAGCAGGCCGAGTTTCTTGCCGACGTTGGTGTCGCGGATCCTGCGCCCGAGCCGGGCCAGCGCGCCGTTGCCGACGACCTGGCCGTGCTCGACCATGATGCCCTTCGCCTTGCCTTCCTTGACGCTGCGGTAGACGGCGTCCGCCGCCTCGATCTCGGCGCGCGTCGCCTTGCGCCGCAGCGAGATGTAGCCCACGGTCTGCTCGCCTTCCTTGAGCGGCATGGCGGTCGCCTCGACCCAGTAGAAGTCGCCGTTCTTGGCGCGGTTCTTCACCAGGCCGCGCCAGGGCCGGCCGGCCTTGAGGGTGTCCCACAGATCCTGGAAGGCGACCGGCGGCATGTCCGGATGTCGCACGATGTTGTGCGAGGCGCCGATCAGTTCGGCTTCGCTGAAGCCGCTGATGTCGAGGAAGTCCTTGTTGACGTAGGTGATGACGCCCTTCAGGTCGGTCTTCGAAACGATGTACTGGTCGTCGCGCAGCTCGATCTCGTTATTGGTGACGGGCAGGTTGATCTTCATGGTCCTTCTCCTTTATGCGGCCGCGCGGGTTTCGGGGGCGGATTCATCGACCAGGGCCATTTCCCCGGACAGCATGAGTTTCTCGATATCGACGACGATCAGCATGCGCTCGTCGAGCGTGCCCAGGCCCTGGATGTAGGCGGTGTCCAGGCCGGAGGCGAAGTCGGGCGCCGGGCGGATCTGCTCGGGCAGCAGGCCGGTCACGTCGGAGACGCTGTCGACCACGATGCCGACGATCCTGCCGCCGACATTGAGGATGATGGTCACCGTAAACGGCGTGTATTCGGCGTTGCCGAGGCCGAACTTGATGCGCAGGTCCACGATCGGCACGATGGTGCCGCGCAGGTTGATGACGCCCTTGACGAAGGCCGGTGCGCCGGCGATGCGCGTCACCGCGTCGTAGCCGCGGATCTCCTGCACCTTGAGGATGTCGATGGCGTATTCCTCCTCGCCCAGCCGGTAGGTGAGGAACTCCTGCCGGTAGCCGGTCTCCGCCGGCGCGCCCGGCGGCGGGTTGCGCGTAATTGCCGCTTGCATTGCGATGTCCATATGCCGCTCCGTTCGTTCGCTCGTTCAGGCCGCCTCGGGCAGCGCCTTGCGCCCCATGTCCACCAGCGAGGCCACGTCGAGGATCATGGCGACGTGGCCGTCGCCGAGGATGGTGGCGCCCGACACGCCCGGCACGCGCCGGTAGTTCGCTTCCAGGCTCTTGATCACCACCTGCTGCTGGCCGACCAGGGCGTCCACCAGCAGCGCCGCCTGGGTGCCTTCCGACTCGACCACCACGACGATGCCCTGCTCCGGCTGCGCCGCCCGGCCGCGCAGGCCGAACACCTCGGCCAGGCCGACCACCGGCAGGTATTCGCCGCGCACCTGCAGCAGCTGGCGCGTGCGGCCCAGGGTGCGCAGCATCGAGCGCTCGGGCTGCACCGATTCGATGACGGTGTTGAGCGGCAGGATGAAGGTCTCCTCGCCCACCTGGACGGACATGCCGTCGAGGATGGCCAGCGTCAGCGGCAGGCGCACCGTCATGCGCGTGCCGACGCCGGTCATCGACTCGATGTCGACGCGGCCGCCCAGCGCCGCGATGTTCTTCTTCACCACGTCCATGCCGACGCCGCGCCCGGAGACGTCGGTGACCTGCTCGGCAGTGGAGAAGCCCGCCTCGAAGATGAGCTGCCAGACCTCCTGGTCGCTCATGGCGTCGGAGACGGCGAGGCCGCGCTCGCGTGCCTTGGCGAGGATCCTGCCGCGGTTCAGCCCGGCGCCGTCGTCGCCCACCTCGATGACGATGCTGCCGCTGCGGTGAGAGGCCGACAGGGTGATCGTGCCCTGCGCCGGCTTGCCGGCGGCGGCGCGCGCCTCGGGCGTTTCGATGCCGTGGTCGAGGCTGTTGCGCACCAGATGGGTGAGCGGATCGGCGAGCTTCTCGATGAGCCCCTTGTCGAGCTCGGTGCCCTCGCCATTGAGCTTGAGCTCGACCTGCTTGCCCAGCTTCTGCGAGATGTCGCGCACCACGCGCGGGAAGCGGCCGAAGACGACCGAGATCGGCACCATGCGGATGGCCATCACCGACTCCTGCAGGTCGCGCGTGTTGCGTTCCAGCTGAGCCAGCCCGGCGAGCAGCCGCTCGTGCGTCACCGGATCGACCTTGCTCGCCGTCTGGGTCAGCATGGCCTGGGTGATGACCAGTTCGCCGACCAGGTTGACGAGCTGGTCGACACGCTCGATGCCGACGCGGATGGAGGTGTCGCCGCCCGCGGCGCGACGCTCGACCTGGCGGCGGTCGGTCTGGCGACGGTCGG
>WBUF01000013.1 GCA_008933825.1 Rhodocyclaceae bacterium
CTTCCCCAGCATCGGCTGCGCACCCTGCACGCGCGCGCTCGCAGCGGGCGAGGACGTCCGCGCCGGCCGCTGGTGGTGGGAGGACCCCGCTACCAAGGAATGCGGCCTGCATCCGGCCAAGCGCGCGAAGGAGGCGGCATGACGGATCTGCTGCTTGAGGAGCGGCCTCGCGCCGCCGCGCCTGCCCTCGACCATCTCGATTGGCTCGAGGCCGAGGCCATCCACATCCTGCGCGAAGTCGCCGGCCAGTGCAGCAACCCGGCGCTGCTGTTCTCGGGCGGCAAGGACTCGATCTGCCTGCTGCGCCTGGCCGAGAAGGCCTTCCGGCCCGGGAGATTTCCCTTTCCATTGCTGCATATCGACACCGGCCACAACTACCCCGAGGTGATCGCCTTCCGCGACCGCCGCGCCGCCGAGCTGGGCGAGCGCCTGATCGTGCGCAGCGTGGAGGACTCGATGGCGCGCGGCACGGTGGTGCTGAAATCGCCCGGCGAGTTGCGCAACAAGCACCAGTCGGTAACCCTGCTGGAGGCCATCGCCGAGTTCGCCTTCGACGCCTGCATCGGCGGCGCGCGACGCGACGAGGAGAAGGCACGCGCCAAGGAGCGGGTCTTCTCCTTCCGCGACGAGTTCGGCCAGTGGGACCCGAAGAACCAGCGGCCCGAGTTGTGGAATCTGTACAACGCCCGCATCCACCCGGGCGAGAACATCCGCGCCTTCCCGATCTCCAACTGGACCGAGCTGGACGTCTGGCAATACATCTCGCGCGAAAAGCTGGAACTGCCATCGATCTACTTCGCCCATACGCGCCCCATCGTGCGTCGCAACGGCGCCCTGGTGCCGGTGACGCCGCTCACGCCGGCGAAGGCTGGCGAAACGGCGGAAGAGGTCACGGTGCGCTTCCGCACCGTCGGCGACATCACCTGCACGGCGCCGGTCGAATCCGCTGCCGACACGATCGAGAAGATCGTCGCCGAAACGGCGGTCACCACCATCACCGAGCGCGGCGCCACGCGCCTGGACGACCAGACGTCCGAAGCCTCGATGGAGCAGCGCAAGAAGGAGGGCTATTTCTGATTTGGCGCTAATAAATAGTTAGGAATTAGGTATGATCCTGACAGCTAGTTATCTATTATGCGCACTATGATTTTAGTTTATGAGAAAGGGGGCGGGTGCGACCGCCAGCAGGCGGGCGCATTGCTGCTGAGGGCGAGCACGGCCGAGGCAGCGAACTTGCATTTGGCCTTAGGTGGAGGCGTCGTTGGCGGTCGTCGTTGAGTCCCCAAGAGACGAGCGTGTTCTGCGCTGGCTGATAGATCAGGCGGGAGTGGCGGCCGTTGAGGATGCCTGCATGCGGTTGGCCGGATCCCGGCGTGCCTACGTCAGCAACATCGCCAAAATTCTCGGCTTACAACCGCCGAAGGATCTGGAGCTTGCTTCGCGGGAGAATGCCGAGCGACACCTCGCCGCCATCAATCGCATTCTGGGTCGGAAGCAAGGATGCATCTAGTCTGGGGCACCGACAAGCTCACCATCGGAGGCCGCCCCAAGCAGGGGTTTCCAATCCTACTTCATGAGTCGGGCAAGAGTTGCGTTGAGGCCAACGAGTTCATGCGCTGGTATCTGTCTCGAGGCTTAATCGGCTCGGCGAAGTCGTGGCCGAGCACAGGGCGGGCGCTATACGACTATTTCTCGTATTTGGAAAGCAACTCGCTTGACTGGCGGGATGTGGACCGGGACGATGAGCGAACCCTTGTCGCGGGCTATCGGGAGTGGTGCCTGAACGACGTCAAGCTCAAGGTCAATACCGTGGCCCAGCGCCTAGTCTATATCTGCGAGTTCTACGACTACGCGCTCAAGCAGAAGTGGATCGAGCGATTGCCTTACGCGTACGAGACACGCCGGATTTCCAGAAATAGCGGGTTCCTCGCGCACACCAACAGTTCCGGTGGAAAGACCGACGTACGGGACGTAATGCCGCGTCGGCATCGCAATCTTCCCAAGTTTCTCTCGCTGAGCCAGGTACGCACACTGGAGGCTGCCTCCATCAATCCGCACCACAAGATCGTAATTCAGTTTGCGCGGGGCACAGGCTTACGCCGCGAGGAAATCGCGACCTTTCCACGTTCATATGTGTTTAACCCTGATGCGGCAGGCAGGCCAGAAAGAAACCTGAGGATTGACCTCGATCCCCGTGACGGATCGGGAATGAAGACGAAGGGCAGCAAGCCCAGAACGATCTACATCACGAGACGCCTGATGAGCGAACTGCACCACTACTTGAGCGTGGTACGGGGAGAGCGCCGGCAACTTGACGCGCCGGACCCGCTGCCCCTGTTCATAAACCAGGAGGGGCTGCCCTATGCGGCTGACGGGAAGGGATTGGAGCGCATTGTCCGCGACATCGGCAAGTCGGTTGGCATCCACGTCCATCCTCACATGCTGCGACATACGTATGCTACCCACACGCTGGTAGCGCTTCAGCGCAACCGGGACAGAAACCGGTTCGAACCGCTAGCTTTTTTACAGCACCAGCTAGGGCATTCGTCAATCATGACCACCATGATCTATTTACACCTCATCAATGAGCGCGCCGATGAGGCCGTTCTTGAATACGACGATGAGATGAACGACTACGCCGACGCGGTGGCCGTCTGATGGCCAAGCGCAAGGTCTTTGAAAAGTCCGATCAGGTGCTGCACGTCACCGGCACGGAGCGTAGTGACGCCGGGATCATCCAGTCTCCGGTGATGGAGATTCCCCCCGCCGTCACCAAGATTCAGTTTGGGCGAGTCGTCTGGGGCAACCGGGCGTTCGACTTCAAGGATTTCTACAGCTGTCGGATCGATCAGATCACCTTTGCCTTTCAGCGCCAGATCGAGCGCTTCGTTGAGGGCGAGGAAAGAAAACTTACCCCGACGACCATTTATAACACTTGTAAATCGGCCACCCACTTCCTAGACTACCTCATAGCCCGCAGCATGGCCGAGGCGCGCGAGTTCCGGCTAGAGGACATCAATCGCTCTGTGATCGATGGCTACCTCGGCTGGCTGCGTGATAGCTACACCTCTGTCATCACCCAGAGAAACCACTATTCTTCTGCCAAGCGTTTGCTGGACTGCCTCGGCAAGCGTGGGTTGGTGACTCTCATATCAGAGGGCGATGACCGTACCTTCCCCAGGAACCCTTTTCCCGGAGCTGGTAGAAGCGCAATGGGTGCGAAGCCTTTACCGAAGGCGCAACGCCAGGCACTGGTTCGAGCACTTCGGGATGCCGTACTGCCTCTCTTCCACCCGGACGCGGTTCTGGACGGATATCTCCTGACGGCCGCGCTGTTTCTGGTCGCGTTGCACACAGGTCGCAACACCACGCCATTGCTTGAAATGACCACCGACTGCCTGTGGTCACACCCCAAAGCGGGAATGCAGTTTCTGGTCCTCTTCAAGCGGCGCGGCAACTCGACGAGCAAGGTGGTCCTTCGCGCTGCGCAAGACGAGCCTACCCGTGAGATTAAACTTACGCCGACCGTCCGCCCCAATGTCGCCTCGCTGATCCAGCGGGTCATCGCCCTGGGCGAACCCCTGCGCGCCGAAGCACCTGATCACCTGAAAGATCAGGTGTGGATCTTCCGTTGCCAGAACAATTTCAATCGGGGAGCGCTTACAGGGCTGAACGAGACAGGCGTTCGCTACCATGTCGCTGCGCTGGTCAAGGCGTACGCCCTGACGGACGCCGCAGGCAAGCCGCTCCGCATCAATATCTCGCGACTGCGCAAGACCTTCGTCAATCGCATGTTCGAGATTCTGAATGACGACATTGTGACGGCGGCCATTGCTGCGGGTCATGCCCCCCAGATCACGGGCACCAGCTATCTGCGCCCTAGTGAAAACGCAAAAATAAACTGGCAGTTCATGGGGCAAGTGCTCACCGATCAGCTGCTGAGCGGCACTGTCGTGTCCACGCCCGTTGCCAACTGTTCTGACCCAGTCAATGGGCAGTTCGCCCCCAGGCGGGACGGAGCAACCTGCATGAGCTTTCTGAACTGCCTGCGCTGCCGCAACTATGTTGTGACGGGCGACGACCTCTACAAGTTGTTAAGCTTCGAGCAACGGATCTGGAAGGAACGCAGCCGGATGGACAAGCGCAAGTGGTCCAAGCACCTTGCCCACATCCCCCGTCTGATTGAGCGCGACGTGATCAATCAGGGCATTGAGCAGAAAAAGTTCAAGCCGGCCGATGTGGAAACGGCCCGTGCCCGCGCCAAACAGAATCCACACCCGTTCTGGTTGGCGGATTCACTGATAGGCGATCTGGAATCACTGGCTTGAGCGTGCTCAACATGATGTCCGATGAGGCGTATGAGGCTCAACCGGTGGATGTGCGTGGCATGGCGTCGGACGGCCATGAACGCTTTGTGGTGTCCTTTGCCCGCATCGACGGCCGCTGCGTGCCGCTTGCTCTGTACGAGGCGAACACCTGGCCGCTATCGGGCGGAACAACCAACCAGCCAAAATCGAAGCGCGCGCTCGACTTCCGTCCGATTCCCCGGCAATTTCTTGACACCGTCAAGCAGATGGCTTGGCGTTACCTGCGACGCGGGCGCGACGGCGGAAAACGGCCTGCCACCGCAACCGTGGTGAATTGGCTTAAAGGTGCGACCGTGTTTTTAACTTGGCTGGACGACCGCGGAGTCGCGCGCCTTCAGGACGTATCACCCCTCGTTTGCATTCAGTATGTCGAGGCCCAGAAGTCTATCTTGAGCCGATATGGAAAGCCCCTCAAAAGAGGCGCGCTCGCACATCGCTTCTTCGCTGTCGAAGCCATCTACGAGCTTTCCCAGAAGACCGATGATCCAATGCAGCTTCCCCCGTGGCCCGACACATCGGCAAAGCGCCTTGCCGGGGTGACGGACGGTGGTCCTTACAAAGGTATGACCCCGCGCATTCCGGATAGCGTCTTCTGCGCGCTGTTTCAGGCGGCGTGGGACATTGTGCAGAAGGGCAATCACTGGCTTGATCTGCGAGACGGGCTGGATCGCATCGATGTCGAGTACGGACACCTGACAAGAATGCCTATTAAGACCCGCAAAAACCGCTTCCTCGCCGACTCCGGATGGCACGATGGGCTCCGGGCATTCAATAATCAGTTGCTGGCCTTGCGGACCGCCTGTTACATCGTGGTGGCCTCCCTCTCGGGTTGCCGCAACCATGAACTTGCCTATCTCCAGAACGACCCCTGTTATTCCACAACCGACGATGACGGAACCGTCTTCTGGTGGATGAAAAGCCGCAGCGACAAGACCGGCGAGGGCTACGCCGAATGGATGATCCCGGTCGCTGCTGTGCAGGCACTGAAAGTGCAGGAACGATGGGCCGAGCCCTACCAAGCCTCCCTGGAGGCGGAAATCAGCCGTCTCCGGCAGGCGAACCCTGAGGATTCTGAAATCGCCGAGGCGATGAAACACCGCGGTGCACTGTTTTTGGGGGAATCGTCCCACCACAAGAATCAGGTCAGGACGTTGTCCGACCAGTGGTGGGGTCAGGCGCTAAAGGACTTTGCTTTGTCCCTCGGGCTGCAGTGGAACCTAGCCAGCCACCAGTTCCGGCTCACCTTTGCCCACTATGCGGCACGCTCCCGGTTCGGCGATCTGCGCTACCTCAAGGAGCACTTCAAACACTGGTCGATGGATATGACGCTCGGCTACGCGCTGAACGACACACAGGACATGGATCTCTATTTGGAGATCGAGGCCGAACTGGACGACATCAAGGTGGATCTGGTCGGCGAATGGTTGAAGGACGATGTGCCGCTCGCCGGGGGATTTGGCACGAACATCGTGGCGTGGCGTGGCACAAATCCCATCACCCTATTCAAGGACAATGCCTCGATGATCCGCTCGATAGCAGATAGCGTCTCGTTGCGCAGTGCCCTCCATGCGTGGTGTACCGCCGACAAGGGCGGGTGCGTAGGGCTTGGCATCGACAAGCTGCGCTGCACCGATTGCGACAATGCGGTGATCCACCAGCGTCACGCCCACGTTTATGTGCGCCAGTACCGCGACCTCAAAGCCCTGCTCAATCTCAATGACATTGGCGAGGTCGGTCTGAATCGCGTCAGGAACGGGATAGAGAAGTGCCGGATGACGCTGGAACGGCTGGGCATCGATCCTGAAACCGAGATAGGTAAGCTGGCGGCGGAGGCAGTGACATGACGGGTGCCACCCGCAAGCGATCAGAGGATCGCGAAAAGGACCTGCGCTTGGCAATGCTGAGGATCGAGCGCGGCAGGGCACACACGAATGCGACAAAAGTCAGCGTGGCCACCGTCGCGCGGGAGGCGGGTGTCACGCCTGCACTCATCCACAACCACTACCCGCACATAGCTGAAGAAATCCGGACGGCTGTCGGGCGCTCTAGCCGCGCACAGAGAGATTCCAAGCACGAAGAACTGAAGGCTGCACGGGATCGGAATCGGGAACTGAGGGCCGAGATTGAGAGACTGGAGTTGCTGGTCAGAAATCTAGCCTCTGAGAACGAGGTTCTGATCACGGAGAATCGAGTGTTACGGGCGGCGCAAGCGGCGCCACAGGTCAAGTGGCTTCCTGGGGCAAAACGTCCAGAGTCGACTTAAGCTGATGCAATAAGTTAGCGCATGCGCAGAACGTGCGCGTTATGCTTTGCCTCCTTTCCCATGCTCACCAAGAGGCTTACGTTCATCAGGTAGACAATCCCTCCAATCTTTCTAGTGCACTGCTGTATATATTTGTCGCTCACGTATTAATTTCTGCGGATTAGCCTCTAATAGAGAGGAGCTATATTCTCTTCCTGTAGCAACAACATATATATAGGCAGATAGTTCTGGTGTTTCTGGATCAACGCAATGCCATACCTCGGTGAGATCCTCAAATCGCCACTTATCAGAACCATTCATATGCGGCGGCGTGACCAGTACGGCGCTTTCAATATCTGCCGAACGCCCTGAGGCTATTCCTGCAAGCTGCTCGGGGTAGAGAAGGAAAAGCTGTCGCCGCAAACTGGAATGCTTTTTCCTTTTAACGACTGTGACAAATAACCAAGGGATTTGAAGCAGTAGTTCAACGTAGGGCCAATGATGCTCATCAGGGTCACGTAGCCCGAGAGGCGTAGCTATCTCACTTCCTTCCAGTGTTGAAAACATTGAAATACCCCCAAATGAACACTATAGATTGTAGTCCTTTCGTGTTCATAATGGCTAGATGCTGGTTCCACGCACAGGAACCGCATGAAGTATCAGGATCACTTTGCAGAGGCGTTGAGGCGAGCACGAAAAGCCAAGGGGCTTACCCAGGAGGACTTTTCGTCTTTGTCGAGCCGAACCTACGTCAGTACCCTCGAACGAGGAATCAAGAGCCCGACGCTCAGCAAGATAAACGAGCTCGCCGAGATACTGGGAGTGCATCCGTTGACCCTTATCGCACTCGCCTATTCGACTCCTAAAGGCCAAGCGACACCGGATCGCCTGCTAAGCCAAGTGGGACGAGAACTTATAGCAATAACATCCAAGTAACGTCTCCTTGGGCTGATCAAGACCAGCTGATGAAACTCTGGCTTATCTGAAGATCAGCAGAAGCGCTATCAGTCTTCTGTTCGGCCATTCCGGACATTCTCTAGCCAGTCGATAGGGATTTTTCTAGCGTCCGCTCTTTGCGACATATTACGTCGCACGAAGTCGGATCATTGTGTACCGCCAAGAACAAATCCGGGAGGCGTGACTCTATGCCGAATCGTCCTTCAACAGTGAACGCATACCTTCGGCGGAACGGGACGACAGCCGTTTCGAGGTTCCCTGTCGTTGCCCGAATCTAATATTTTGTGACGGACGGGTAGGTAGGCATGCCCGCCTGCACGTACTGCTTCATAGGTTCTCGGGGTAGCATTGTGATGCTTGCAATTGCGGTTGGCGCATCACGTTCCAATCCGGAGAATCATCAGAAAATGGAAATATAAATGCCCATGAACACCAAGGGTGGAGACCCTCCACCGGAAAACCTCCGTCTTGTTGTGGCAATCTCCTCACGCGCACTATTCGACTTGGATGAGAGCCACCGCATCTTCGAGGAGGGAGGCGAGGAGGCCTATTCCCACCACCAGATCGAGAAGGAGGATGAACCGCTCGCTCCCGACGTCGCCTTTCCCTTGGCACGAAAACTCCTTGCACTGAACGGCGCTGCCCCGCGCGTGGAGGTCATCCTCATTTCCCGCAATAGCGCTGACACTGGGCTGCGCATCTTCAACTCCATCCGCCACCATGGGCTGGACATCACCCGCGCAGTGTTCACACGCGGGGAGAGCCCTTACCGCTACATCGGCGCTTTCGGCGCCCATCTCTTCCTCTCGGCAAACGCGGAGGACGTCCGAAAGGCCCTGGAAGCCGGCATTGCCGCCGCCACCATCCTGCCAGCAGCTGCCGCAAACTGCGATGTCGGACAGCTCAGGATCGCTTTCGATGGCGATGCCGTGCTCTTCTCGGACGAGTCCGAGCGCATCTATTCATCCAATGGGCTGGAGGCCTTCAACCGCAACGAAGATGAAGCCCGCCACCAGCCCCTCTCGGGTGGCCCCTTCCGGCCCTTCCTTGCAGCGTTGCACGCCATCCAGTCCGAATACCCGGCTAATGCCTCACCCATCCGCACTGCCCTTGTCACCGCCCGCGGCGCCCCGGCCCACGAGCGCGTGATCCGCACCCTGCGCAGCTGGAACATCCGCATCGACGAGGCGCTTTTTCTCGGCGGACGTCACAAAGGTGAATTTCTGAGGGCCTTCGGCGCTGACATCTTCTTCGACGACCAGAAGCGGCACTGTGAGTCGGCTGCGAATCATGTGACAGCAGGTCATGTGCCGTATGGGGTGAAGAATTCTGCAACTCCTGGCTGATGAGTCTCCTGCAGCGGGGCTCCATGTTGTACCTTTGCGACGCATATTGACGCATCCCCCATCGACAATAATCCTGAATACCGATGGAGGTCAGGAAATGGCTAACACAAGCTTGAGTCACCCGTTACGCATCGATGAAGTTCAGCCGCTGTCCGGCTGGGGGAGCATCGGCATGTCGCTTTGCCCCGGCAAGCTACAATCCAATGCCCTGAGCGGAAACTGGGAACGTGATCTCGACCTGGATATCGACGTTATCCGTGCTTGGGGCGCGACGGCAGTCGTTACACTGATGGAAATGCACGAGCATGACGAACTGAGTGTGCCGGATCTGCCAGAGAAAGTCTGGGGTGCCGAAATGGAGTGGTTTCACCTTCCCATAGTCGATCAGCACGCGCCAGACGCAGTATTCCTGCAACGGTGGAAAACCTTCGGAGGCCGCATTGTCACGACGCTCGCAAATGGCGGCAAAGTATTCATCCACTGCAAGGGCGGCCTGGGCAGGACGGGAACAATCGCCGCTTGCCTGCTGATCGAATCCGGCATGAGGCCGGCTGAGGCTATGGCAGCTGTGCGCCTGGCACGCAGGGGCACCATCGAAACCCTGGAGCAGGAGCGCTTTGTGCTCGGCTACGAACCTTGTTTCAGATAGAGAGGAAGCATGCAATGCCGGCTGATTCGCGCGATACGCTGAAACGCCTGTGGGAAATACTCAAGGCTCTGCCGCGTTATCCGGTCATGGTGACGGCTTCGGAGATCGAGAGCCGTCTCAAGACATGCGGGTTCGATATGGGCAAACGCACGATCGAGCGAAACCTGGAGAACCTGTCCAGCACGTTTCCCCTTTACTGCGATAACCGATCGAAGCCATACGGCTGGGCATGGGCAAAGGATGCTCCGGCTTTCAGCCTGCCGGGACTGACGGAAAGCGAGGCCCTTTCGATGTGCCTGCTCGAGCGCCATCTTTCCGACCTGCTGCCAGTGAGCACCCTCACTTTTCTGCAGGGCCATTTCAGGGAAGGCCGACGGAAACTTGAAAATTCCGCCGTACCCGTCGGCCGGCGAAACTGGCTGGACAAGGTGCGTACACTCCCTCCTACCCAGCCCAGGTTGCCACCCGTGATCAATCCGGACGTACAGGAAGCCATCTACAAGGCTCTCCTCGGCGAAGAAGAAGTCAGTATCCGGTACCGGCATCGCGGCAGCACCGATGTTCCCGGCTATCTCATCTGGCCGCTCGCCATCGTGCAAAGAGGCCAGGTCGTCCATGTCGTGGCAAGACTGCCGCGAGAAGGGATCGTCCGGCGCTTTGCGCTCAACCGGATCATTCATGCCGAGCTTCAAGGCAGTAAGTTCGACTATCCGGATGACTTCAATCCGGACCAATGGCTGGACGAGGGAAACCTGGGGTTCGGTGGCACTGGTAAGAAGATGGTAACGCTGGATTTCACGCTCGAGGCTGGCGAAGCAATCATCGAGCGACCACTGGCCAAGGACCAGGAGGTGGAAGCCCTGCCGGAAGGAAAGATCCGGATCAGCGCGACGCTGGCGATCAACAGGCAACTCGTCTGGTGGCTTCTCGGCTATGGCAACCAGGTCAAGGTAATCGCCCCGGATCTCCTCAAGACGGTTATCGCCACTGAAGCCGAGGCAGTCGCGCGTAAATATATGGAATGACCGGCGCCGCTCGGCATGCGACACGTTCTGACGCATGCCTGCCGATAATGATCTCACACGACAAGGAGATCGATTATGGCAAGGCGCAACCATCCAACTATCCCGAATGCACAACAGGGGCTTGCCGTCCCCGATATCATCCGCCTCTGGCTGCTGCGGATGCTCGTTCCTCTCGGCGGGTATCGTGAGTTTATTGGCAGAAACGGCTTCAATAGCGACCAACTTGCCACGTTGCTCGGCTTGGGCGCATGGGTGGAGGATTCGACCCGTGAGTTCGATCCCAGGCGTGTGCTGGCCGACCTTCGCAAGCTCTGGCAGGAAGCCGAGCGGAAGGCGTGCGGCGCCGAATTGCCAGGGCAACTCGCCGCCAACGTCAGGCGTCTGAGCGGCCTCGTCGGACTGGCCGAGGCGGATTGCCGCATTCTGGAATTCGCCGTGCTGCTCCATAACGAGCGGCTGCTCGACGACACAGGCGACTTGCTCGGACATCTTTCTTCCGTGAAGGTAATCTACGCCCTCTCGGTCATTCTCGACCTGACCGTGCAGGCGGTGCGCGTGTCCCTTGGCCCGGATGGCGTGCTCGCGCGCACAGGGCTCGTCACCGTGGACCGAGGCGGTTCCTCGACGCTTTGCCGGAAACTCGATCTGCTGTCGGAGCACTTCGCCGACAGCATCTATTCTTCCGACACCGACCCTGTCAATCTCCTGCGTGGCATGGTGACCATCAGCGCACCGCCGCACCTTGCCCTGTCTGATTTCGGACATGTGCAGTCCATGCTGTCGTTGCTGTGCCCGTACATCAGGCATGCCGTGGCCAATGGCCGCAAGGGCGTGAATATCTTCATCCACGGTGCGCCCGGCACCGGCAAGACACAACTGGCCAAGGTGCTGGCGCAGGAACTCTCTTGCGATCTGTTCGAAGTCTCCGGAGAAGACGGCGACGGCGACCCGGTGGACGGCGAGCGCCGCCTGCGCGCATATCGCGCGGCGCAAGGCTTCCTCGGACAGCAACGAGTGTTGCTTCTGTTCGACGAGGTCGAGGACGTTTTCAACGACGGCAACAACTTCATCGGTCGCAAAAGCACGGCGCAAACCCGTAAGGCATGGATGAACCGCATGCTCGAGGAAAATCCGGTTCCGGCGCTATGGCTCTCAAATTCCATCCATAGCCTAGACAAAGCTTTCATCCGCCGCTTCGACATGGTCTTCGAGCTGCCCATGCCGACGCGAAAACAACGTGAGCGCATCGTGCGGGACGCCTGTGGCGATTTGCTCGGCGCCACGGGCGTGACTCGCATCGCCAGTTCCGAGGCGCTGGCCCCGGCCGTGGTGTCAAAGGCGGCAGCTGTCATCGGCTGCATCCGCGACGAGATCGGCACGGCGAGCGCCAGCAGCGCGATCGAGCTGCTGATCGGCAACACCTTGGAAGCGCAGGGCCACCAGCCGATCAGGCCCAACGATCCCAACTGCCTGCCGGACACCTACGATCCGGCCTTCCTGCGCTCCGACGCCGATCTGGCACGCATCGCGGACGGCCTGGAAAGAAGTCGATCCGGACGGCTTTGCCTCTATGGCCCCCCTGGCACAGGCAAGACCGCCTACGGCCGCTGGCTTGCCGCCCGGCTCGATGTCCCCCTGCTCGTCAAGCGCGCTTCCGATCTGATGTCCATGTGGGTTGGCGAGAACGAAAAGAATATCGCACGCACCTTCAGGCAGGCCGAGCGGGAGGGCGCCCTGCTGCTGATCGACGAAGTCGATAGCTTCCTGCAGGACCGGCGCGGCGCCGAGCGCGGCTGGGAAGTCAGCCTGGTCAATGAAATGCTGACGCAGATGGAGTCGTTCGCGGGGGTGTTCATAGCCTCTACCAACCTTATGGGCGGGCTCGACCAAGCGGCGCTGCGCCGTTTCGACCTCAAGGTCAAGTTTGACTTCCTTGGCCGAGAGCAGGCCATTGCCATGCTGGGCCGCTACTGCGACAGCCTGTGCATCGGCCTTCCCGGAGACAGGGCCCTGGAAAAGATCGTACGTCTGGCGAACCTGACGCCTGGAGACTTCGCTGCGGTCGTGCGTCGGAGCCGCTTCAGTGGAATCGATTCTCCCGAAGACCTGGTCGCCGCGCTCGAATCCGAGTGCGCGGTCAAGGAGGGCAGCCGGGCAGGCATCGGGTTTTTGCAATAGCCATGCGAAGCGTATAACCTTTTGGCATTAAGGGAGAGAAGCATGCAAGGCAATTTCTGTATCCTACTGACGGTCTGAACCTTATGCCGAAGCGGCCAGATACACTTGAAACCGCCCTGCTGGCGCTCGAATTGCTGCGCCGCATCCCGCGTGGACGCAAGGTATCCGCGCCTGAATTGCACGAGCAGCTCGTCAGCATGGGCGTGGAGCGCGACGTGCGCACCATCCAGCGCCAACTCGACATGCTCAGCAAGCACTTCGATATCGACCGCGATGCCCGCAGCAGGCCCTACGGCTACAGCTGGAAGGAGCGGGCGAAGGGCATGTCCCTGCCATCGCTCAACGAGCAGGAGTCCCTCCTGCTCACCCTCGCCGAGCAGCATCTGCGGAACCTGCTGCCTGCCAGCCTGATGAAATCCATGGAGCCCTTCTTCGTACAGGCCCGCACCAACCTTGGCCCGCAGGCAAGCGGACGGCGGGAGCGGGAATGGCTCTCCAAGGTGCGCGTGGTCAGCACCACGCAGCCGTTGCTACCGCCAAAGGTCAGGCCCGGCGTGTTCGAAGAGGTCAGCAACGCCCTTTATGCCAATTGCTGGCTGAGTGTGAATTACAGAAATGCCGCGGGCAAGCGGATCGAGGCAGAAGTGATGCCGCTCGGCTTGGCCCAGCAGGGGCCGCGTCTTTACCTGGTCTGCCGCTTTCGTGGTTTCGACAACGAGCGCAGCCTTGCTGTGCACCGCATCATTTCAGCTCGGGCGTCATCCCTAACCTTTGAGCGCCCAAGAGAGTTTGACCTGCAGAGATACGACGATGACGGCCGCTTCGGTTTCGGGGAGGGGCAGCGCATCCGTCTGACGTTCAGGATTAGCCGCAGCGCCGGCGCCCACCTTCTGGAATCGCCGCTATCAGCGGATCAGCACGTGAAAGAACTGGACGGTGCCTATGAGATAAGCGCCTCTGTGGTCGATACCGCCCAGCTCGAGTGGTGGCTGCGAGGGTTTGGTATCGAGGTCATCGAGGCCAGGCGCGTTCCTATCAAATAATGAATCCCATGTGGAATGCCTCAGGAGAGGATTGGTTACGCCTAGCTAAATATTCGCGAAATGCTGCCGATATTGGTTAATCCTATCCTTATCTGCTTTTTGAAAGGAGTGAGCATGTTTTTCAATGGCTGGAATAAAAGTGGCGAGGAATTCGTTGATGCTGACTGCCTGGCGAACTGGGCGATGGTGAATTTTGACGAATTGGTGTTGGAGTCCGAAATTGAAAAATGGAAACCGTGCTCTCTTGCAACAACGAAGTAACTACTGGACTAGTTGGATTTCGCTAAACCCTCTTTAAAGGAGATGAATCATGTACTTCATGGGCAAAAACAAGGCAGGTGATGAATACACAGGCACCGAGTGCATGGAGCACCATGATGAGATCATAGATATATTCATTGATCTTGACGATGAACCAACCGACTTGCTTGCTTCCGAAATTCGAACACTTGACTTGCCGTGTGATCTCGACGACGGCGAGTTCGGCAAGGTACTTTGCGATGCCTTCCCTAAACTTGAAGCGGTAAGTATTAATGCTCCTCACCGCAAAATTACAGGGCGCAAAGAAATCAAAAAACTTACCAATGCCGGTGTGGATGATTTATTGCCTTAACAATCAAATCACACTCATCGGTATGGGTCCGTAGTGAAATAGGCGATCCGATCTGAAGAAGTGCCGCAAACGATCAAGAGAATGTCAGCCGATTGCAAGAGGCTAGATTTATCAAATCAAGTCGATGTAACGACCAAGGAGATTTTCTGTGCCGAAGAAAACTGCTCAAATTTCTAATGAAACATCCCCAAGCGAGTACGTCTATCAGTACGGGCTGACGACATGCGTTCCTCTTACAGATCACGAGCGTCGCTTTCTGGCGAGGTACTTGTCCGAATTTATTTACCCTCGCTTGCAGGAAATCGCTGACCGCGTGAAAACCCCTAAAGACCTTGAAAAGCGAACCGGGATCAAGAAACCCCTCGATCTTAGCGACGAGAAAATCTATGAGCTGGATCCAGAAGCTGAGGAAGAGCTTTGTCTTGGTCGCATATCGCTCAAGATAAATAATGGAGGACCGTACTACTTCAATGAGGACTATGAGGGTGAAATAGCCAAACTTGGCTTCGATGAGGACGAGTAAGCCCTTCTAAACAGGATTGCGATGAATTATTGATACTTCTGGTACGAGCTGTCGAATCTCAACAGAAAACAAGCTGGGAATATGCATCGCGACAATCTGCGCACGTATTTTTCGGCCACAGATCTGGCGGACTTCATCGTCTGCCGTCACATCACGGCGCTCGGCCTCCTCAACCTGGACACGCCTCTGCCCAGGAAACAGGATGATGAAGAAACCAGGATCCTTCAGGATCACGGCATCGAGCACGAGACGGCCTACCTCGAAAAGCTCAAGGCGGAAGGCAGGCGCGTCATCGAGATCCCTGCTGACATCCCCCCCGCGGACCGCTACCAGCTAACCGACGAGGCACTACGCGCCGGGCCGGATGTCATCTTTCAGGCGGCGCTGGAAAGCGGACCCTTTCGCGGCTATGCCGATTTTCTCCTGAAAGTATCCACGCCTTCGAAGCTAGGGCCGTTTTCTTATGAGGTAGCCGACACCAAGCTGGCGCGCCACGGCAAGGCAAGGCACCTGATCCAGATCGCCCTCTACTCGGACATGGTCGCGGAGGCGCAAGGGGTCGCGCCCGCTTATGCCCATCTGGAGCTTGGCGACAACTCCACGAAAACCTACCGACTGGACGACTACCGCCACTACATCGGCGCGGTCAAGCAGCGCTTCCTCGAGTTCGTTGCAGGCTGTCCGCCGACCGTGCCGGAGAAATGCGGCCACTGCGGCCTATGCGCATGGGAAGACCTCTGCAACGCCAAATGGCTCGAGGCCGATCACCTGAACCAGGTCGCCAACATCCGCGCCGACGAGATCCGCAAGCTACGCGCCGTCGGTATCGATACCCTGGAAGCCCTGGCGAGCACTATGCAGGCCGTTCCCGCAGTCGCTGCCTTCGAGACGCTGCAAACTCAGGCGGCGCTGCAGCTGCGCAAGCGAAAAACGGGGAAAGACGAGGTATACCTGAAGCGGCCCGACGCGGCCGCGGGCAACGGCTTCTACCGTCTGCCGAAGCCGGACGACGGCGACCTGTACTTCGACATGGAGGGCTACCCCTACGAAAGAAACGGTCTCGAATACCTCTTCGGCGTGAGCTACCGTGAAAACGGTGAATTCAGGTTCAAACCTTTCTGGGGCCACGACCGCGCCGGGGAAAAGCAGGCTTTCGAGCAGTTAGTCGATTTCGTCATAGAGCGCATCGAGCGCTTCCCCGGCCTCCATGTCTACCACTATGCCGACTACGAGAAGCGCGCTTTGCAGAAGCTGATGCAGCTCCATGGAACGCGCGAGAAGGAGGTCGACCGGATCCTGCGCGAACACCGCCTGGTCGACCTGTATGCGGTGGTGCGCAACGCCCTCATGACCTCCGAGCCGCGCTACTCCATCAAGAACCTGGAAACCTTCTACATGAAGGGCGAGCGGCAATCGGACGTCAAGAACGCCGGGGCGAGCATCGTTTATTACGAGCACTGGCGCAAGGACAAAAATCAGCAGTGGCTCGACGACATCGAGCGCTACAACGAGGAGGACTGCGTTTCCACTTGGAAACTGCATGACTGGCTGTTGAGGCAGCGAGAGGAAGTCCAGCAAGAATACGGCGTTGCGCTTCCCTGGTACCGCGAAGTAGTTGCGGAAGACGAACCCGGCTCCAGGGAAGAAAAGGAACGCTCGCCTGAGGCACTGGCCGCCGAAGCCCTGAAGCTTGAGGTGACGGCCAGCGTCATCAAGGAGATCGACGCGGCGGCCGAGCCGCATCGACGCGAGGCTGCCGAGTTGATGCTCCATCTTCTTGATTTCTACTGGCGCGAACGCAAGCCGTCGTTCTGGAAGATGTTCGCCCAGCAGGAAAAAACGCTCGAGGAGTTGATAGGCGATCTCGACGCCATTGGCGGTCTCGTGCAGGACGAGGCCGCCGGCCCGACAAAAGACAAACAATCGCTGATTTACACCTACGGGATGCCGCAGCAGGAGCATCGCCTCAAGGTGGGCGACGCCGTGCGCGAAACGAAAACCCTGCTCAGCATCGGCGCCATTGTTGCCATCGACCCGGACGCCCGGACGGTCAAGCTTCGCATCGGCAAGCAGACACTCGACAAGAAATGGAAAGGCCGCATGCCTGCGGCGCTGTCGATTGCCGCCTCGAACAGCGTAAACACCGGCGTGCTGCAGGGCGCCATCCTGCGCCTGGCGGCAAGCCGCTACGCGAACCAGCCCACGGGCGATTACGCGGCAATCTGGAACCTGCTCGAGCGCCGCCCACCGGCGGTCGAGGGCGTTGTCCCCGGCACGGCCCTGCTGAATGGCGAGGCCAATGTTGCGGATGTATCAGGTGTCGTTCAGCGTCTGCGCGAAAGCCATCTCGTCATCCAGGGACCACCGGGGACCGGCAAGACGCACACCGGCGCGCGCGCCATCCTCGATCTGCTGCAGCAAGGCAAGCGCGTCGGCGTGTGCGCCACCAGCCACAAGGCGGTGGCCAACCTGCTCGATGCGGTTACTACTGCCGCCATCGAGGCGGGGGTGACCTTCTCCGGCGCGCGCCGGGGCGATGAAGATGCGCCGCTTCGGGACAGCCGCTTCATCAAGGATGTCGCCAAACCCGAGGAAGCTCTGGATTTGGCCTATCGCCTGGTGGGCGGCACGGCCTGGACCTTCGCGCGGGAGGAGGCGGACCAGAGCTACGACTATCTCTTCATCGATGAGGCGGGACAGGTTTCCCTCGCCAACCTTGCCGCCATCGGCTGCTGCGCGAAAAACATCGTCCTGCTGGGCGACCAGATGCAGTTGGGTCAGCCGCTGCAAGGCACCCATCCCGGCAATTCCGGCCTCTCCGCCCTGGAATACCTGCTGCGCGAGCACGCTACCGTTCCCCCGGAGCTTGGCATCCTGCTCAATGTCTCGCGTCGCATGCACCCGGCCATTTGCCGCTTCATCTCGGATGCGGTCTACGAAGGCCGGCTGACCCATTATCCCGATACGGAAAACCAGCGCCTCGTCCTCCAGGTTGGCGCGGATCCCGCGTTGCGCGAGACGGGCATCGTCTTCGAGCCAATACTCCATGAGGGTTGCGCCCAGGCCTCGCCCCATGAAGCGGAGCGCATCAAAATGTTGATTGAATCGCTGCGTGAGCAGTCCTTCGTGGTCAGCAGTGGAACGATGCAGCCGATTAAGGCCGAAAACATCCTGGTGGTTGCACCCTACAACGCGCAGGTGAGATTGCTGAAGGAAGTCCTGCCCGGCGACATCGCCATCGGGACGGTCGACAAGTTTCAGGGGCAGGAAGCCGAGGTGGTGATCGTCTCGATGGCGACCTCAGGCGCGGAGGACATGCCGCGCAACATGGAGTTCCTGTTTGACCGCAACCGCCTGAACGTTGCCATCTCGCGCGCCCGGACGCTGGCTGTCATCGTCGCAAGTCCGGGCTTGCTGGAGATCAACTGCAGCACGCCGGACCAGATGGCTTTGGTGAATACGCTGTGCTGGGCGGCGAGCCTGGGCACATCCTGTCTGCCAAGACACATTTCTTGAATTAGTTAAGGAGTAGAGATGCCCGATCCAGCCTCAATCCATTTCATTGAAAAGGCCGGCAACTTCAGCCGAATCGATAAAAATTCCCAGATGTATGAATCCTGCTGTTGGGTGCTTGCCGAGGATACCGCGGCAAGCCTAATTGGAGGGATGGCTTACTTCCATAAGGCACAAGACAAACCTTCCTATTTTGGCGGAAGAATTATCGAGTGCCGTAAGGTCACGGCCGGCAATGACGAAGGCAGATTCGTCATCATCTTCGAGGCCGGCATGGAGGGCAAAGATGTTCGCACCGGGCCGGTAGGCTGGTCGAATGAAAAGAAGATCGTGCGGCGCCCGTAAAGGAACGCGTTAAATGATTAATACACCCGGAAGCCTGCAATGAAAAAATACCCGCTACGAGAGCAGTGGGATAAGTGGGGGAAATCAGTCCCTCTTAAAAATAATGCAAAACCGTCTTGTGATGCGGGTGCAAATGGAGGACTCACCCACCACCTCAGATTCCGGAACGTCCAAAAAAGACGTATGGATCTTGCCTGTGCTCTTAGCCGCTTGCATGAAATATATCTAGCGGATCTCAAGAGAGAAGTGAGTCAACGTTACAGCGACAAATTCCTGGCGTTTGTGGGTAATTCCGTGGTCAAGGAATGGCCGTTGAAGGATTTCCCCTTCATATCGGAAGCTGCTGGAAATGTCATCAATAAAGAATTCCCTCGTATCAACATCAGCACGGACATTCTTGGGGTGGAGCGATGTCAAATGCCAAGCAATCTGTCGAAACAATTAAAACAGCACCTCCACTATGAGCACTGGACACCAATCGCCTTCTTCCGGGACACATTCAAAATGAGAAACAGTGTTATTGGAAAGGCAGAATTCTATGATTTGCTATGTAAATACTACCGAGTAGTCTGGGTGACCAAAGATGAAAACCAACGTCTTGATCGAGAAAAATTTAGATCGTATCGTCCCATTGACGCTTACACACAACTGAATCCTCCAATTAGAATTCTCCACATAGGGTTATGGCAACAGCTTTACCGAGATACTCCTTTCGAACCATCCCAATTTCCACTCAAAGATCAGGGTGCGAATATATAACTTCGCTTGCTTAGCAAAGTTCGCCATCGTCAGGTTGCCATCCCTTGCTCGCATGCACTTCCGGCCCATTGATCATGGCCCTTGACACGAGAGCGCAGGCAACAACAATCAGGATCGCTATAACCCTCTCGCCGAACGAAGTTTCTTCTTCGGCCAGCTTCGTTAGCTGGCCAATGATCACGATGATCGTAAGAACGAGGAAGACGAACTTGAACAGCCCGACCAACAGGCCGAGGACAATGCTTCGGTTGTGCGCGACAGCCGACTTGAAATTGGCGATCATGCAAATCAATCCCGCTATAACCAGCGTCGGGGATACAAGCCAGCGAACTGCCCAATTAAATGCTTCCGACTCGAACAAGCGGGTTTCAAACAGCCCCCATGCAATCAGCGGAAGGATGACTGCCAGGCCGGTCACGGCCATGTCCGTGCCGTCGTAGTAGACCACGACCCTTCTTTCCGCTCCTGCGACCAGAAGCCCAATTCCTGCCAGTGCGGCGGCTATCCAGAAAACCGTAAGCAGATCCGAACCAATATTTTCCATACCATCTCCTTGTCGTGACTTTAAGGGAATCCGGTCGTGTCACTCTCGTGTTGCCGACGGAGCAATCCAGATGTATCCGTAAGGCTCGAAAACCACGATTACCTTTTCGCCGGGACTGAACGGCGTCTGCGAGTCCGCCATCACCTCGCTCTGTCCGCTTGGATCCCGAACAAAAATCAGGTAGTACCTCATGTAGTCCAGCTTGCCGCGCCGATTGCAGTAATGGCTGTGTATTTCTTCATCGCACCGCTGCCACTTTTTCACCGCCGCCGTTTTGATCACCACACCGGGCTTCAGCAATTGGCGGGTCTGCGCCATGGCGCTTGTCCCGAAGCCGACGAGCATTGCCAGTGCAATAACTCCCGTCAGATTCATTGTCCTTTTGAAATCATTTCTCCACGCCATGCCACCACCATTCTTCTTCAAGAACTTAACAATCTGATGATGGAGTCTGGCATGTGCATGCGACATGACATGTCGCATGCACATGCTTCAATTGAGTTCATGGATTTCATTCAAGGAGAGATGAAGATGCGGCATACGAGCCAGCTAAGTCATCCCGTGCTGCTTGATCTTCCCGGCGAGCAGGGGGCCGGCATTCTGGCGGAATGGCTGTTTGAAACTGGCTTCACGTCGCTCCGTCGCATTGACCGCGCTGGTAGCCGCGAATTGGTGATCTGGGGCCTGCTCGGTCTTTCGCGATCGCCGGACAGCGGCCTGGTTCGGGCTCGGATGCTGAACGAGCCTGACGAGCCGGCTTACCGGGCGCGCCATGAGAAGTGGCTCGGGAGGATCTCGGCTTGTGATCCGCATTTGGGCGAACTGGCGGGGGCGTTCTGCGGCTGGCAGGTAAGGCTCGCCTTGCAGCGCTACGGCGCAGCGGGAAGCGCTGCGGCAATGGCGCTCAGGTCCCGTCTGGAGGAGGTCTTTGCCGGACGGGCGACCGGATCGTCGTGGAGGGCCGCGTTTGTCGGCTGGCTGCTCGACCCAGCGGCAGCCAGGCTTGCGCGCTTGGCTTATGGCCCTGATTTCACCGTTGCCGAGTACAACAGGATCGTTTGCGCTCTGCCGCTGGCTGCCCGTGTTTCTGAAGAGTTTCATTCTCTGCTACCCGTGCTGGGTTGGGTGCTGACCGTTCAGGCGGTGTCGCCGAAAAATCCAAGAATCGTGAGAGCGCTCTTCGGAGAAGATGAAATCACGAACGAAGCGTTTTTCTATGGGTTGCGGCGGGCGCTCCTCAGGAACTACGGTGAGGGCCAGGGAGAAAATGGAGGATACGTCCACATCGATCCATCCGATGACCAGGGCACCATGGAAATTCAAGAAAATGCGAGTCCGCTCGACGCGGCTGGAAACCTGCCTTGCCTGGACAGCGCGGATACCGACACAATCAAGGGACGGTTCACCGCCTCCGGCTGGAAGCTGCTGGTCAGGCTGCCAAGACGTGCGGTGAGAGCCTTGTTCGAGCCACGCGTGGCGAAATTGCCCGCCAAGTTGCAGGCCCTGGAGTTCTTTGCAGCAACAGGCACTCGTTCCGTTCCGTCTGCCGCAATCAAGGCTTATGCCCGCAAGCAGACATTCCACAACCTGACAACGGGCTTCCCTCGCTGGGTCCGGCTAACTGGGATATTCCTGCACGAAATCGAGAATCGCATGAAAACCGGACGCCCGCTGCGGCCCTTGCTCGAAGAAGAGTTCGTGTCCATTGCCGACTGGTTGTCCGCGGATGGTATAACCCGCGGCCACCCGTCCCGAAACGTAAGCTGGGCCACTCTGCTTCGACGCCAGCGCGCATGGCATCAGGATCCGTGCATCTCATCCAAAGCGGACAGAAATGCAGCATGGAATAGCCCGGTGGAGAAGTTCAGCGTCTCTGGATGCGACGTGACGCCGCTTGTTTCGGTCAGTCAGTTGATTGAGGAAGGACGGCAAATGAAGCACTGCGCCGGCGGCTACTGGAGGACATGCCTGGGTGGGCAGTCCAGGCTGTTTTCGCTCGCATCGCCTGGTGGAAGATCGACCCTAGAGCTGACGAGACGTGACGGGTCGTGGGATATCGCTCAGCTGCGCGGCCCAGAGAATGCGCTTCCCCCGGCTATCCACGAGAAAGTGGCAGCAGAGGTATTACGCCGATGCCGTGAGATGATATTGGTAGTACCGAAACTAGACCTCTCATAGTGCAACAATCGATTTCCCTTCATGATCAAAGGAGATCGACATGAATCGACAACAAGCCGTCTGTGACCAGCAGACTCCCTGGAACAAGGGGAAGCTGGTAGGCCAGAAATCACCGCTCAAGCTGAAAGAAATCTGGGCAATCCGCGTCCGCCTGCAGCTCTCGAAGCGGTTGCGGGAGCTTGCACTCTTCAATCTTGCCATCGACAGCAAACTACGCGGGTGCGACCTCGTTCAGTTACGGGTGCGGGATGTCAGCCATGGCAACTTGATTACCCCGCGCGCAATTATTCTACAGCAGAAGACACGGCGTCCGGTGCAGTTTGAGATTACCGAGCCGACGCGCGATGCCCTGTCTGCCTGGATCGCAGCCGCGAACCTGAAAGGCGATGACTACCTGTTCCCGAGCCGGCTGCATGATTCGCCGCACATCACGACACGGCAATACTGGCGAATCGTGAATGACTGGGTTTCATCCATCGGGTTGGATCCTTCAGCCTACGGCACGCATTCATTGCGCCGTACCAAGGCCACATTGATCTACCGCAGGACCAAGAATCTCAGGGCAGTGCAGATCCTGCTTGGTCATTCAAAGCTGGAGAGCACCGTGCGCTATCTCGGCATCGAAGTCGATGACGCCTTGGAAATTTCAGAACAGACAGAAATCTAATGTATCGCTTGGCAGCCCGCGGCTGCAGGGAAATGAAAAAATGTGGCCGCGGAGGATTGTTGCACTGCCGGAAAGCGGACGGTCGGGATTTATACAGAAAAACTTGAACGTCTGGAATGGCCGATTATGCGGATCGCTCGATTATGTGGAGTAGCTGGGCTGGCTGCCGCGCAAGCGGCGCTATAAGGGGCACTGCGCCGGGCGGGGCGGTCTCAAGGTCGACATAATTTCGGCGGTCAATTGAAGTGACGGCTCCACTTCTGGAGACCGTCATGACACACACCACTTCGCATCAGACCGCGCGCTCGGCGCGGCCATCTGCGGCACGCACCGATCACATTACCGAGGAACTGCGCCGCTTCGACGAACATCTGCGCGACGTTCGAGGACTGGCGGCAGGAACTCGCGAGGGCCGGATTCGTATCGCAGGTCGTTTGCTGCGGCAGAAATTCAAAGGGCGCGCTATCGATATTGCCCGGCTCCGGCCCGACGACATCCGCCGTTTCCTTGCCCGTCAGCTCGATGCGCGCCGCACGCACTCCAACGCATCCCAACTGGCAGCGGCGCTGCGCAGCTACTTCCGCTATCGCAGCGCCTGCGGCGACAGGGTCGGTGCACTGACCGCCGTCATCACCGCACCTGTCAGCTGGAACCTGGCCTTCCTGCCGCGGGCACTCAAGCCCGACGAAGTTGAGCGCTTGTTGGGCTCGTTCACGAGCCGCCTTCGATGGCCAAAACGCGGCTACGCCATCGTTCGCTGCGCTCTGGACATGGGACTGCGCTGTGGCGAGATCGCTCACCTCAATCTTGACGATATCGATTGGCGAAACGGCACGGTGACGCTGCGCGGCACGAAGTCGCTGCGGCAGGACATCCTGCCTTTACCGGTGGAAACCGGGCAGGCGCTGGCCGACTACCTGCGGCATGAGCGCCCCGCCACGGATCATCCCGCCATCTTCGTCCGGCGAATGGCCGGGCTGGACCGCCCCATCACCTCCGCGGCAGTCGGGAATGTGATCAAGCACGCCTGCCGACGCATCGGTCTGCCGCAATACAGCGCCCATGCACTTCGGCACACCTTGGCCTGCCGGCTCGTCGAGAACGGCAGCTCGCTCAAGGAGGTGGCCGACGTACTGCGGCACCGCTCGCTCACCACCACGCGGATTTACGCCAAGCTCGACACGCCCAGGCTCTCCCGGGTGCCGCTGCCTTGGCCGGGGAGCGAATCATGAGCGCACGCACCGGCCTGCGGACCAGAATCGACGACTATCTCGCCGAGCGTCGCCGCCTCGGCTTCGGGTTGCGCTCGCGCGACACGTTCCTGGCAGGGTTTGCCCGCTACGTGGCCAGCCGACATCACCGGGGTCCGCTGACCGTCGGACTCATGACCGACTGGGTGCGCCAGGGCAAGGGCGGCCAGGGTTCGCCGGGAACCTGGGCGCGCCGTCTGTCGAAGCTGCGGCACTTCATCCGCTACCTGAAACAGTTCGAGCCGGACACCGAGGTGCCGGACGAGTCGGTCTTCGGTCCCGAGCCTGGGCGTGTTGCGCCGCACATCTACCATGAAGCGGAGCTCGTCGAATTGTTGGCGGCGGCGCGCAGCCTCGGGCCGCGCGGCAGCCTGCGCCCGGCAACCTACGAGACGCTGTTCGGCCTGATGGCCTCAACCGGCCTGCGTGTCTCGGAGGCTATTCACCTGCGCGATGCCGATGTCGATCTGAAGCGCGGGTTGCTGACCGTGCGGCAGACCAAGTTCGCCAAATCGCGTCAGCTGCCCTTGCACCCGAGCGCCATCGAGGCGCTGGCGCGCTACCGTCGTGTCCGCGCCCGCCATGTCCCGACTACGGCCGACAGCCCGTTCTTCATCGGCAGTCGCGGCCAGCGGCTGGGTCTGCCGCTCGGAGAGCGGCAGGCACATCGGGTCTTCAACGGACTGCGCGACCGCCTGGGCTGGGTTAACCGCGGCGCCCACGAGGCGCCGCGCCTGCATGACCTGCGCCATACCTTTGCCGTCCGGCGCGTGATGCGCTGGCATGCCGAGGGCACCGACGTCGAGCAGATGATGCTGGCGCTGTCGACCTACCTGGGCCACGCCGAGATCTGCTACACGTACTGGTACCTCACGGCCGTGCCCGAACTGATGGCGCTCGCCGGAGGCAAGTTCGAGCGTTTCGCCAACGTACCGGGAGATGACGATGCATAAGACCCGGCAACCCAAGGCGCCACCGTCCTTCGCCGCTCTCGTGCAGGCCTACTTCGCCGAGCATCTGACCCAGCAGCGGGCGCTCAGCCCGCAGACCATCGCCGCCTACCGCGATGCCTTCGTGCTGTTCCTCGACTTTGCGCAGTCGCGCCTGGGCAGGTCGCCGGCGGCGATGGCGCTGGCCGACATCACGCCGGAGCTGCTCATGGCCTTCCTCGACCATCTGGAGCGCCAGCGGCACAACTCCGTGCGCAGCCGCAATGCGCGTCTGGCGGCGCTGCGCTCGTTCCTGAAGTTCGCCGCCCACCGGGATGTGTCCTCGCTGCAGGCGATCGAGCGGGCGCTGGGCGTTCCGGCGAAGCGCTTCGAGCGCCCCATGTTCGGCTACCTCTCCCGCGAGGAGATGCTGGCGGTAATCGGCACGCCGGGCGAGTCCTGGGTGAGCCGGCGCGATCACGTCTTGCTTCTACTGCTCTACAACTCCGGTGCGCGAGTGTCGGAGGTCGTCGGAGTCAAGGTCGGCGATGTAGTGCTCGATGAGGGCGCGGCCTGCGTCCATCTGCACGGCAAGGGCCGCAAGCAGCGCAGCGTGCCGCTGTGGCGCTCGACCCTCAAGGCGATTCGGGCCTGGCTGCGGCTGAATCCGCAACTGGATTCTGCGTCTCCGTTGCTGCCGAACCGCAATGGCCCGGCGATGACACGCTCGAACGTGGAAAAACGTCTGGCGTTCGCGGTGCAAGCCGCCGCTGGTATCTATCCGGATCTGGCAAGGCGGCCTGTCTCACCCCACACGATCCGCCACACCACGGCAATGCATCTGCTGCAGGCCGGCGTCGATATCAGCGTGATCGCGCTCTGGTTGGGCCACGAGAGCCCGGCTACGACGCATCACTACATCGAGGCCGATCTGAGAATGAAGGAACGCGCCTTGGCCAGGCTCCGGGAACCGGAGGCCAGGATCAGGCGCTACCGGGCGCCTGACTCGTTGATCGACTTCCTGAAAACGCTGTGATTATGCGGAGGATGTAATACGCGCCGGAAAGGATTGGCCTATGTCTGGCGCGTATCTCGTCCGCTTGCTCCACATAATCGAGCGATCCGCATAATCGGCCTTATGCGGATATCCGCATAAGGCCGAGTTTGAGACGATGGTAGCAGCCCGGAATTCGGCCAAAGCGGGCGTTGCCGCGGGCTGCCAAGTATTACCGCTTTGTGCCCTGAGCGGACCTAGCTGGCCAAGGAAAGCGGACGCTCAGGAACGCCGGAGTTAAGCGGCCGCGTCACGCGGTCCGCTTGAATGATGGGATGGACTCCCCCGTCTATTTCGGTTAGCTGGGAAGCGGCCGCGCTTATGGGCACGCAGGCGCTTCATTCTCTTCGGGGGTACCTATCGAGCCGCCTCAACGACAGGCTGCGGCACCCATCTCTGGTCCACGATCTCCGCGCCAGGCATGTATGTCCTCATAATCACAAGGAACGAGCCGCTTAGAAAGTTCGGCAACCAGTTGGATTCCTCTAGTCGAGAGACTGATCGAAAACACTTGGAAGTACAGACTCCCGCGGGCCTCGTTGTCGGTCTGGCTGGTGAAGACATGCGAGGTCAGCGCGTGCCGGCGCTGGTTCTTCGCAGCTGAAAAGGCTTTCACTCGGCCCTGCATGGCTTGGGTGGCTTGCGCCAGCCCCTCAGCAGCGACCTTGTCCCCATTCATGTACGTGAGTTCCACCGTATCCGTGAACACGGACAGGAACTCGCCGGGCTTGCCCGCGTCGTGATTTTTGCGCGTACGCTCCGAAGAGATTGATGATGGCCAATCGGTCAGCGTGGTTGAACGACGCGTCGCCCGGTGCGTTTACTGAGGGTGGCGTTGCCATGTTTGGCTCCTTTCTCATGTTGTTATATCGTGCCGACGTTGCCGGTACGCCCTTGACCTGGCCGTTGAAGGCGTTACACGCGGGGCTGGACCAACGATTTCCAATTCACTTCTGCGGGCCTTCTTTCGGCGGAGTGAATAGGGCTTTATCTTCCCCGATCTCCCCATCGATCAGCGCATTGAGTTTTTGGTTCATGGCCGACAATAATTCTTCACTGTATTTGGGATTGGCCGGGTTGGCCAAGTTATCCATTTCCTCGGGATCCAGCAACAGGTCGTAGAGGGCGACGTCGTTGTCGGCCAGAAGCTGCTTGACCGATGACGGCAGGTTGTAGTGGCCCATCCCGAAGTAGCGGACCAGCTTGTATCGGCCGTCGAAGATGCCGCGGAACATCTCGCGCTTCTCGAGGTTCGGCACGCCAATCTCCTTGACGAGACCTTTGAACGCCTCCTGGCCGCGATGAAACTCCTGACCGGCTTGGGCGGCGGCAGCGTCGAACACCTTGGTCGCGTTGCGGTTAAACCATTCCGCGTCGATGGTAGCGATCATATCGTAGGTCATCAGGCTACCCTTGCCGGGTTTGGCACGGCTGCCGCGAGGCCCGACAGAAGCGGGATCGTGCACCACGCCCGAGAGGTCATGGCCTTTCAGGAACGGGTAGCGCTTCCGCCGCTCGGCTTCCGACAGACCGGCAAACGCCAGGATCGTGGGCACCAGGTCGAGATGGGAACCCACCGCATCCGTCCGGTTTGCACCGGGGTGGCGCGGATCGGCGATCACCAGCGGCACGTTGACGGTCTCCTTAAACGCCACGCTGCCCTTCTGGCGCAGGTGATGGGCACCGCCCTGTTCGCCGTGATCCGCCGTGAAAATGACGATCGTGTTATCGGCCTGGCCGCTCGCATCCAGCGCATCCAGCACGGCCCCGATGTGCCGATCAACGTCGAGATGGCAGTTGAGGTAGTAGTTGACATGGTTGTGCCACATGTCCCGGTGATCCATCGGTATCCTGCCATAGTACACGTCACACAGGTGCTTATAGGTGCGAACGGCCGGCGGCTGTCCCTCCAGGTCGTCAAAGAAGGAGGCCGGCAGGGTGGTCTGCCATTTCTGGCGGTACAGCGGTGTATCGGGCGCGCCAAAAATCGGGAACATGCCCTTAACCTGGACCGAATCCTTATCGTCGGTATCATAGAACATCACATCGTGGGGATTGACGAAGTTCACGCTCATGAACCAAGGCTTGTTGGCGGAGACTTCAGTTGCGCGCTTGTTTAACCATTCAACGGCATCCGCCGCAATCAGCGGATCTTTCTTGACGCCATCCATAGGCCCGCCTTGCACATCGCCCGAATCCTGGTACTCAGAGAATCCGTAGGCTTCCATAGCCTTACAGGATCCCTTGGTGGGAAACTCGGAGAGGTGCCACTTGCCCTTATAGACGGTGTGGTAGCCCAAATCGCGCAGCATATGCCCGATGGTGGGCAAGGTTTTCGGATCGGCCTTCATGTCGTCGATCCAGGCGAAATTGGTGTTGTCGAACATGCGGGTGTGCGGCGTATGCTGTCCGGTGTATATCACCGAGCGGGAAGGCGTGCACACGGTGGTGGTGCAGTGGTGGCTGGTGAACGTGACGCCGCGGGCGCGAATGCGGTCCCGGGCGGGCAAGGCAAAATCCGCCGGCATGGGCTGGTGGGCATATTCCTGATCGGTCACGATCATCAGGATATTAGGTTTATTGGTCATTGGTTTTGATTCCTCACTCATCACAATCTCCTTTGTTTAGAAGCTGCTTCGCTCTAATTGTGTCATTTCTGCGGCTGCGGAGAACCCATGATCTCGTCCGCAAAATGCCCTTCTCGCAAAAGCTTCGCCATAGCCATCATTTTTGGATCGACGTGCATAAAGAAATGCTTATACCCTGCGCAGAGATAATTCAGTCCCTCCTCTCCATCGGGCGTCTTGATGAAGCGGTTTTTCGGACATTCACCGAAGCAGGCGAATAGAACCGGGCAATCTAGGCAATACTGCGGTAGCTTCGCAAACTTGTCGCGCCCGAACTGGCGCTGCTTATCGGAATCGACCAGTGCTCTCATCGGCGTCTTCATGATATTGCCGAGCAGGTTTTCCGGATTGACGAAATGGTCGCAGGAATAGAGGTCGCCGTTTCGCTCCAGCGCCAGCGCGTTGCCGCATTCCGGCGAGAAGAGGCAGTTTGACGGCACCCCCAACCAGTTCGCCAGGGAAAAATCAAAGTTCAGGACGAACATCTTTCCCACGTCCCGGCTCACCCATTCATCAAAGATTGCCGAAAGGAACTTCCCGAACTGCAGAGCGCCGACCGAGCTTTCTGTAACGCCGGTCTTCGAGTTCTGGTCACGCACGACGATGGGGATGAACTGGAGATAGCCGGCCTTAACCTCGTCCCGAAAGAAACGGTAGACCTCCAGTGGATGGTCACCATTGGCTGCATTAATCGTGGCCAGGATGTTGAACTCAACCTGGTATTGCTGCAAAAGGCGCGCGGCACTCAGCACTTTGTCAAATGTGCCTTCGCCCTTGCGGTCCCGGCGCAAGGCGTCGTGCATCTCCCTTGGCCCGTCCAGGCTCAAGCCGACAAGGAAGCCGTTGTCCTTGAGGAATCGGCACCATTCATCGTCCAGCAGCAGGCCATTGGTCTGGAGCGTTCGCTCGACCTGCACTCCGGGTGGTGCGAGCCTCTTCTCGAAGGCCACGGCCCGGCGAAAGAAATCCAGTCCCATGAGCGTCGGCTCTCCCCCCTGCCAAGCCAGGGTCACCATAGGCCCTGGCTGGGATTCGAAGGTCTGACGGATGTGCGCCTCAAGCACCTCATCGCTCATGGTCCCCATGGACCCGCGGGGGTAAAGCGCACTCTTTTTCAAATAGAAGCAATACTCGCAATTTATGTTACAGGCCGCCCCAGTGGGCTTGGACATAACATGGAAAGAAAGGGATGCTCTTGGATGGCTCATGGGTGCCTTTCTGCCGGAACGGCAAACGCAGTCTGTTCCTCTGCTGATCGCATCTTCTCTATCTCCTTGACCGTACCGAACGGCCGATGGCCGAACCGAATCCCGGCCGTTCACGACCATTTCCGCATCTTACAGCCGCAGCGCCGAGGGTGCGCCGGGATAGATGATGTGGTTGGGGCGCTTTCGGACGAAGGTATGAAGGTCCGCTTGTGGCCGAAAGCGGAAATCCTCGTCGGCTAGTTGCAGCATCCGCTCAGGCCGAAGAACTGTCGTTGACCCGAACCTAAACCGAGAAGTTGTTGTTTGCTGTTGCACCACAATCACTATGCAATCAGATCACGTCGTTGGCATTCTTTGTTGCAAGATTCTGGTGTCACGGTCCGTATCATCCAACCACCCATGTGCACATGGCACTTTATAATCTACAGCACTATAGAAATAATTATTTATTACTTTGGGGAATTAACCGGCCAACGTAAAATTGGTTTTATCAATATAAAAACCTCATCACCCCCCGGTTTCTCTCATATTTTCAGAGAGAATCAGTTAGGTAAGCAAATACATTTTGCAATCAATGGATTATATTTTCCTAACCGTTACCAACGCACCAGAACCCGCAATGTCCGCCCGCGAACCCTTGCCCGAAGCGCAGACCGAGGACCATGGCCTGCTGCGCTTTCTCACCTGCGGCAGCGTCGACGACGGCAAGAGCACGCTGATCGGCCGCCTGCTCTACGACAGCAAGTCGATCCTCGCCGACACCCTGCACGCCATCGAGCGCACCTCGCGAAAACGCGGCCTCGATGCGGCGGACCTGTCGCTGCTCACCGACGGCCTGCAGGCCGAGCGCGAGCAGGGCATCACCATCGACGTCGCCTACCGTTACTTCTCGACCGGCACGCGCAAGTACATCATCGCCGACGCGCCCGGCCACGAGCAGTACACCCGCAACATGGTGACGGCGGCCTCCACCGCCGATCTCGCCATCATCCTGGCCGATGCGCGCAAGGGCGTGCTGACGCAGACGCGGCGGCATTCGACCATCGCCCACCTCGTCGGCATTCCACACCTGGTGGTCGCCGTCAACAAGATGGACCTGATCGATTACTCGCAGGAATTCTTCGATCGCATCCGCCAGGATTACCTGCGCTTCGCCGCCAGGTTGGGCATCCGCGACGTGCGCTTTGTCCCGCTTTCGGCGCTCAACGGCGACATGGTGGTGGCACGCGGCAACCGCCTCGCCTGGTACGCCGGGCCGACGCTGATGGAGATCCTCGAATCGGCCCCGGCCGCGCACGCCGATCCGGGGGAACCCCTCCGCTTTCCCGTGCAGTACGTCTGCCGGCCGCGCACGGCGGAACATCACGACTTCCGGGGCTATATGGGGCGGGTCGAGTCCGGCGAAATCCGCGTCGGCGACGAGGTGCAGGTGCTGCCCTCCGGCCTGAAGACCCGCGTCCGCGAGATCCGCCTGCTCGACCAGCCCCTGCCAGCGGCGCAGAGCGAACGCTCGGTCACCCTGCTGCTGGAAGACGAGGTGGATGTTTCGCGCGGCGACATGATAGTCAGTCCCGCCGGCACGGCGCACGCGACGAAGCTGATCGAGGCGATGGTCTGCTGGCTGGCGGACACGCCGCTCGAACCCGCCCGCAAGTACGTCGTTCGCCACACGACGCGCGAGACGAAGGCGCTGGTGGCGGCCATCGAGTACCGCCAGGACATCAACGAACTGAAGCGCGTCGCAGGCGGCCGGCTGGAAATGAACGACATCGGCAGCGTCACCTTCAAGCTGGCGCAGCCGCTGTTCGTCGACCCCTACCGCGAGAACCGCGCCACCGGCGCCTTCATCCTCATCGACGAAGCGAGCAACAATACGGTCGGCGCGGGGATGATCGTCTAGACAGACTCCGGGTAGCCGAACAGGCCCGGCGTGCCGCCGGTATGCACGAACAGCAGGGACTGATCCTTGCCGTAGCGGCCGCTGCGCGCCAGCGCGATGAATCCGGCAAAGGCCTTGCCGGTGTAGACGGGATCGAGCACGAGGCCTTCGAAGCGCGCCGCCATCGAGAGCGCTTCGCGCATCGACTCGCTCGGTCGCGCGTAGCCGGGGCCGACGAACTCGTCGAGCACCTCGACGGTCGATTCGATGTCCGTCTCCTCCTGTCCTAGCAGGCGCAACGCCTCGGCCGCCTGCCCGGCCGCCAGGACTTCCTGCTCGGTACGCGTGCCCTCGACGGCGATGCCGATCACCGGCACGCCGTCCGCCAGCTTCATGCCGGCCACCAGCCCGCCCTGCGTGCCGCCGCTGCCGGTGGTGACAACGACGGCGTCGAAGCGCACGTTCATCTCATCCGACTGCAAGAGAATTTCATTCGCGCAGGCGACGTAGCCGAGATTGCCCAGCCCGCAGCTGCCGCCGACGGGAATGCAGTACGGTCGCTGTCCCTCCGCCCGTAATATCTCGGCACGTACCGCCATGCGTTCCTCGCGGCTCTCCTGCGCCTGCAACTCATGCAGGCGCGCACCGAACAAGCGGTCGAGCAGCAGATTGCCGCTGTGAAGATAGGCCTCGCTGGCATGGCTGCCGCGGCGCAGGATCAACTCACAATCGAGCCCGAGCCGGGCGCAGGCGGCGGCGGTCAGCCGCGCGTGATTGGATTGCAGCGCGCCGACCGTCAGCACCACCTCGGCGTCCTGCGCCCGCGCCTCGCCGAGGAGGAACTCCAGCTTGCGCAGCTTGTTGCCGCCAAGGCCGAGTCCGGTGAGATCGTCGCGCTTGACATAGAGTTTCGGTCCGTCCAGATGCGCGGAAAGGCGCGGCAGCGGCTCGATCGGCGTCGGCAGCCGTGCCAACAAGATACGCGGAAATTGGGCAATATCCATGGCGGCAGCTTAGCAGCCACAGCAGATATGACAAAGCCCGCCGAAGCGGGCCTGCGCCGTATTGGAGAGACTGACTTTTATCCGGCGGCGGGTGTCTCGGCAGCCTGCTCCGGGCGATCCACCAGTTCGACCAGCGCCATCGGGGCGTTGTCGCCCTGGCGAAAGCCGAACTTGAGGATGCGCAGATAGCCGCCGTTGCGCTTGGCGAAGCGGGGACCCAGCTCGTCGAACAGTTTCACCACCATGTCGCGGTCGCGCAGGCGGTTGAAGGCGAGGCGGCGGTTGGCCAGCGAAGGCTTCTTGCCCAGCGTGATCATGGGCTCGACAACGCGGCGCAGTTCCTTGGCCTTGGGCAGCGTGGTCTTGATCGTCTCGTGACGCAGCAAGGAGTTGGTCATGTTGCGCAGCATCGCCAGGCGATGGCTGCTGGTTCGGTTGAGTTTGCGAAGGCCGTGGCGGTGGCGCATGGGATACCTCTTGTGCTATCCGCTGCCGTTTAGGACAGCTTCTCCAGGCCCATCGGGGGCCAGTTTTCCAGTTTCATGCCAAGCGTGAGGCCGCGGGAGGCCAGCACTTCCTTGATCTCGTTGAGCGACTTGCGGCCGAGATTCGGCGTCTTCAGCAATTCCGTCTCGGTGCGCTGGATCAGGTCGCCGATGTAATAGATGTTCTCGGCCTTCAGGCAGTTGGCCGAGCGCACCGTCAACTCGAGGTCGTCCACCGGACGCAGCAGGATCGGGTCGACCTGGCTGGGACGCGGCGCCTCGACGGCGATCGGCGTGCCCTCGAGGTCGGCAAAGACGGAGAGCTGCTCCATCAGCACGCGCGCTGCGTAGCGAATGGCTTCCTCCGGCTCGATGGCGCCGTTGGTCTCGATGTCCATGATCAGCTTGTCGAGATCGGTGCGCTGCTCGACACGGGCGGACTCGACCGAATAGGCGACGCGGCGAACCGGACTAAACGAGGCGTCTATCATGATGCGGCCGATACCCTTCGTTTCGCTGTTGCTTGGCCGGGTGTTGGCCGGCACATAGCCGCGACCGCTCTCGACCTTGATCTGCATCTCCAGCTTGCCGCCGGGGGCGACATGTGCAATGACGTGCTCGGGATTCATGATCTCGATATCGTGGCCAACCTCGATGTCGCTGGCGGTAACGACCCCCTCTCCCTGCCTGGACAGCGTCAGGATAGCCTCGCCACGGTTGTGCATCTTCAGCACGACGCCTTTCAGATTGAGGATCAGGTCGACGACATCCTCGCGCACGCCGTCCAGGGTGGAATACTCGTGCAGCACACCCTCGATGTTTACCTCGGTAGGCGCCGAGCCGGGCATCGAGGAAAGCAGGATGCGGCGCAGGGCGTTGCCGAGCGTGTGGCCATAACCGCGCTCGAACGGTTCCATGACGACGCGCGCATGCACCGGGGAGAGGGTTTGCACATCGATGATGCGCGGTTTCAGCAGCGAAGTCGCTTGCATCTGGTTCCCTTCAGGTTCGTTGCGTCAGCAAGACTCGGATTAGCGCGAATACAATTCGACGACCAGGCTTTCGTTGATCGTCGCCGGCAGTTCAGTGCGAGCCGGGTAGGCCTTGAACACACCCTTGCCTGCCTTGGCATCGACCTCGATCCACTCCGGGAAGCCGCGTGACTCGGCGGCATCGAGAGCGGCCTTGACGCGCAGGTGCCCCCGCGCCTTTTCGGCCAGCTCGACGGTATCGCCGGGGCGCAGGTCGAAGGAGGGGATGTTCACCCGCTTGCCATTGACCAGCACGCCGTTGTGGCGAACCAGCTGGCGCGCCTCCGCTCGCGAGGCGCCGAAACCCATGCGGTAGGCAACGGTGTCGAGGCGGCTTTCCAGCAGTTGCAGGAGGTTCTCGCCGGTCTGGCCTTTGCGGCGGTCGGCTTCGGCATAGACTTTTCTGAACTGGCGCTCAAGGACGCCGTAAGTGCGACGGATCTTCTGCTTCTCGCGCAATTGCACGCCATAGCCGGACAGGCGCTGGCCGGATTTCTGTCCGTGCTGGCCGGGGGCATAGGAACGGCGCTCGACTGCGCACTTGTCGGTAAAGCACTTCTCGCCTTTCAGGAAAAGCTTTTCACCTTCCCTGCGGCACTGGCGGCATTTGGCATCTAGGTTGCGGGCCACGATTTGACTCCTGTCGTTCCGGCTCTCAGACGCGGCGCTTTTTCGGCGGGCGGCAGCCGTTGTGGGGGATCGGCGTGATGTCGGTGATGCTGGTGATCTTCATGCCGATGGCGTTAAGCGCGCGCACGGCCGATTCCCGGCCAGGACCGGGGCCGGTAATGCGCACCTCGAGATTCTTCACGCCGCATTCCTGCGCGGCCTTTCCGGCGTGTTCGGCAGCGACCTGGGCGGCGAAGGGCGTGCTCTTGCGCGAGCCCTTGAAGCCTGCGCCCCCGGATGTCGCCCAGGAAAGGGCGTTGCCTTGGCGGTCGGTAATCGTGATGATTGTGTTGTTGAAGGAAGCATGAACGTGCGCGATCCCTTCGGCAACGTTCTTCTTGACCTTCTTGCGCGCCTTCGCGGCGGTGGACTTGGTTACCATCAGTATCTTTCCTTACTTCGTCACGCGAATCGCCTTGCGCGGTCCCTTGCGCGTGCGGGCGTTGGTGCGGGTACGCTGGCCGCGGCAGGGAAGACCCTTGCGATGGCGAACGCCGCGATAGCAGCCGAGGTCCATCAGGCGCTTGATGCTCATCGTCACCTCGCGGCGCAGATCACCCTCGATGGTGAATTTGCCGACTTCTTCGCGCAGCTTGTCCATCTGCGAATCGGTCAGATCCTTGATCTTCGTTGCGTGAGCGATACCGGCTGCGTCGCAGATCTTCTGCGCGCGCGTGCGTCCAATGCCGTAGATCGCGGTCAGCGCGATGGCAGTGTGTTGTTGGTTGGGAATATTTACCCCAGCGATGCGGGCCATAGATCAGACCTTTCGTCACCCCGAAAAAGCTAAACCGTAAATTATAGCCGAGTCGTCACGCACGATCAACCTTGGCGCTGCTTGTGGCGAGGGTCCTTGCAAATAATGCGGACCACGCCATTGCGGCGGATGACCTTGCAGTTGCGGCACAACTTCTTGACCGATGCGAGAACTTTCATATTGTTTCTCCCGTAATGCTTCCCTACTTGGCGCGAAAGGTGATGCGGCCCTTGGTCAGGTCGTAGGGCGTCATCTGCACCGTCACCTTGTCGCCCGGCAGGATGCGTATGTAGTGCATACGCATCTTGCCCGAAATGAATGCATGAATCACGTGGCCGTTCTCGAGCTTCACCTTGAAGGTTGCGTTGGGGAGATTTTCCTGAACCTCGCCCTGCATTTCGATGACGTCTTCCTTGGCCATGCGCCCTATCTGCCGGGGATACCCGCCCCCCTGAAATTCGCCTTCTTCAACAGGCTCTCATACTGATGCGACATGATGTAGGCCTGCACCTGCGACATGAAATCCATGGTCACCACGACAATGATCAGCAGACTGGTGCCGCCGAAGTAAAATGGAACATTCCACTTGAGAATGAGAAATTCCGGCAACAGGCAAACCAGCGTAATGTAGATGGCGCCCGCCAGCGTCAGGCGCATCAGTATCTTGTCAATGTAGCGCGCGGTCTGCTCTCCCGGCCGGATACCGGGTACGAAGGCGCCGCTCTTTTTCAGGTTGTCGGCCGTCTCCTTCGAATTGAATACCAGCGCGGTATAGAAGAAGCAGAAAAATACGATTGCCGCGGCATACAGCATCACGTAGATCGGCTGACCGGGAGACAGCGTCGCAGCGATGTCCTTCAGCCAGAACATGCCCTCGCTCGATCCAAACCAGCCGGCCACCGTGGCCGGAAAGAGGATGATCGACGAGGCGAAGATCGGCGGGATCACGCCGGACATGTTCAGTTTCAGTGGCAGGTGCGAGCTTTGACCGCCATAAATCTTGTTGCCGACCTGGCGCTTGGCATAATTGACCAGGATCTTGCGCTGGCCGCGCTCGACAAAAACGACGAATCCTGTCACCAAGAATACCAGGGCAATGATGAAAATCGCCGTCAGTGCATGCATGGCACCCGTTCGCACCAGTTCGAGCAGGCCGCCGATGGCGCTGGGCAGGCCGGCAATGATACCGGCAAAGATGATGATCGAAATGCCGTTGCCCAGGCCGCGTTCCGTGATCTGCTCGCCCAGCCACATGAGAAACATGGTTCCCGTCAGCAGTGTCGTCACGCAGGTGACTCGGAACAGTATGCCCGGGTCCAGCACCAGGCCCGCCTGCGATTCGAGCGCTATGGCGATGCCCAGTCCCTGCACCAAGGCCAGCAGTACCGTGCCATAGCGGGTGTATTGCGTAATCTTGCGGCGACCGGCTTCACCTTCCTTTTTCAGCACCTCCAGGGAAGGCACGGCCACGGTCATCAACTGCATGATGATCGAAGCCGAGATGTAAGGCATGATGCCGAGCGCAAAAATGGTGAAGCGGGAGAGCGCGCCGCCGGAGAACAGATTGAAGATGCCAAGGATGCCGCCCTGCTGGCCCTGAAAAAGCTCGGCCAGCCGCACCGGGTCAATGCCCGGTACGGGAATGTGCGCGCCGACACGGTAGACGATCAGCGCACCGAGCAGGAAGAACAGTCGGCGCTTGAGGTCGCCGAACTTGCCGGCCTTGCCCAGGGTTGTGGTTTCGTTGGCCAAGATCTTTCCCGCGATTACTCCGCCACGACGCTGCCGCCAGCCGCTTCGATGGCTGCCTTGGCACCCTTGCTGGCGCCGACACCCTTGAGCGAGACCTTCTTGGCCAGCTTGCCGGACAAAATCACCTTTGCAGACAGGGCGTCGCCCGGCACCACGCCGGCCTGCTTCAACACCAGCAGGTCGACTTCGCCTACGGGCAGCTTCTCGAGATCGGACAGGCGCACCTCAACGTTGAGTGCGCGCGTCAGTGAGGTGAAGCCGCGCTTGGGCAGGCGACGGGCAAGGGGCATCTGACCGCCCTCGAAGCCGACCTTGTGGAAACCACCGGCGCGGGACGTCTGCCCCTTGTGGCCGCGGCCGGCCGTCTTGCCGAGGCCGCTGCCAATGCCGCGTCCGACGCGGCGTCTGGTGCGCTTGGCGCCAGACGCAGGTTTGAGTTTGTTCAGTTCCATTCAGCCCTCACACTTCACGAGGTAGGCAACCTTGTTGATCATGCCGCGCACCGCAGGCGTGTCGATCAGTTCCACCGTATGGTTGCGACGCTTGAGCCCGAGGCCGCGCACCGTGGCGCGATGGTCCTGCTTGGTGCCCATAAGCCCCTTGAGCAGAGTGACTTTGACTTTCTTTTCGGCCATGGCTTACCCCTGGATCTCCGCGACGGCTTTGCCGCGCTTCGCAGCGACTTCGGCAGGCGTACTCATCTTGGCAAGCCCGTCCAGGGTCGCACGCACCACGTTGTACGGGTTGGTCGAGCCAAGGCACTTGGCCAGCACGTCAGTCACGCCCATCACCTCGAATACGGCGCGCATCGGCCCGCCGGCGATGATGCCGGTGCCGGCCGAAGCGGGCTGCATCAGGACGCGCGAGGCACCATGCTCGCCGATCACGGTGTGATGCAGAGTGCCGTTCTTGAGGGAAATCTTCACCATCTTGCGACGGGCCTCTTCCATGGCTTTCTGCACGGCAACGGGCACTTCACGAGACTTTCCCTTGCCCATGCCAATGCCACCGTCGCCATCCCCGACAACGGTCAGCGCGGCGAAGCCGAGGATACGGCCGCCTTTCACCACCTTGGTGACACGGTTGATGGAGACCATCTTCTCGCGCAGGCCGTCGTCGCGCTCCTCTGACGCCTGCGGTTTTCTCGTCTGCGGTTTTGCCATTGCTAACCTCGCTTAAAACTTGAGTCCGCCTTCACGCGCGGCCTCGGCCAGTGCCTTGACCCGGCCGTGGTACATGAAGCCGGATCGGTCGAACGCTACCGTCTCGATGCCGACGGCCTTGGCCCGCTCGGCAATCAGCTTGCCGACCAGAGAGGCCGCGCCGATGTTCCCGCCGCTTGGCACCTGCTTTCGCACATCCGGCTCAACCGTCGAGGCGGACGCGAGCACCTTGGCGCCGCTGCCATCGATGATCTGGGCGTAGATATGACCGTTGGAGCGATGCACGCTAAGACGCACCGTCTTGAGTTCGGCAATCTTGGCTCGGGTTTTGCGAGCCCTGCGCAAACGCGCCTGCTTTTTGTCCATTTTGCAATACCCTTACTTCTTCTTCGTTTCCTTGAGAACGATGACTTCGTCCGCGTAACGCACGCCCTTGCCCTTGTAGGGCTCCGGCGGCCGATAACCGCGAACTTCTGCCGCCACCTGGCCCACGACCTGCTTGTCGATTCCCTTGATGACGATTTCCGTCTGCGAGGGCGTTTCGACCTTGATGCCGGCCGGCATGTCATGCGCCACCGGGTGAGAGAAACCCAGCGTCAGGTTGAGCTTGCCGCCCTGCGCCTGAGCGCGGTAACCAACCCCGACCAGCGTCAGCCTTTTCTCGAAACCCTTGGTAACGCCCGTGACCATGTTCGCCAGCAGGGCGCGCATGGTACCGGACTGAGCGCTACCGTCGTCCGCACCTGCCGCCGACTTGCACAGCAACTTGTCGCCTTCGCGCTCGATGCTGACGGACGGATGCACCACCTGTTTGAGCGTACCGAGCGGGCCCTTGACGCTGATCTCACCGGTGGACATCGTGACTTCGACACCCTTTGGGAGTTCGACGGGATATTTCGCAATACGTGACATCGCTTTCTCCTTACGCCACGATGCACAGCACTTCGCCGCCAACATTGGTGGCGCGCGCGCGACGGTCGGTCATGACGCCTTTCGGAGTCGAAACGATGGCGATACCGAGACCGTTCATCACGCGAGGCAGATCGCTCGACCCCTTGTAGACCCGCAAGCCTGGGCGAGAAATGCGCTCGATGCGTTCTATCACGGGACGGCCCGCATAGTATTTGAGGGCAATGTTAAGCTGAGATTTGCCCTCCGCATCGCGCACGGCATAGTCGTCTATATAGCCCTCGTCCTTCAGCACGGCAGCGATAGCCACCTTGAGCTTCGAGGACGGCATGGCAACGAAGCCTTTCTGTGACATCTGCGCATTGCGGATGCGTGTCAGCATATCGGCGACCGGATCAGTCATGCTCATTCTCGATCTCCTCTTACCAGCTGGCCTTGATCATGCCGGGCACCTCCCCGCGCATGGCCACTTCACGCAGCTTGTTGCGGCATAGGCCGAACTTTCGGAAATAGCCCCGCGGACGCCCGGTCAGCTCGCAACGATTGCGCTGACGCACAGGGCTGGCATTGCGCGGCAACTGCTGGAATTTCAGCCGTGCCGCCATGCGCTCTTCGTCACTAAGCTTGGCATTGTTGATGATGGCGAGCAGTTCGGCGCGCTTGGCGGCGTATTTGGCCACCTGCTTGGCGCGCTTGGCTTCGCGATTCTTGAGTGCAAGTTTCGCCATGGCTCCCTCAGTTCTTGAAGGGGAATTTGAAGGCGGCGAGGAGCGCCCTGGCTTCCTCATCGGTCTTCGCAGTTGTCGTGATGCTGATATTCATGCCGCGCAGGGCATCGATCTTGTCGTACTCGATCTCGGGAAAAATGATCTGTTCTTTGACGCCAAGATTGTAGTTGCCGCGGCCGTCAAAAGCCTTACCGGAGATACCGCGAAAATCCCGAATGCGGGGCAACGCAACGCTGACCAGCCGATCGAGAAACTCGTACATGCGGCCACCACGCAACGTAACCATGCAGCCAATCGGGTAGCCCTCGCGGATCTTGAAACCGGCGATCGACTTCCTGGACTTGGTCGTGACAGGCTTCTGCCCGGCGATCTTGGCCATGTCGCCCACAGCATGATCTAGCACCTTCTTGTCGCCCACCGCTTCGCCCACGCCCATATTAAGCGTGATCTTGGTGATGCGAGGCACTTCCATGACCGATTTGTAACCGAACTGCTTGGTCAGCTCCGCCATCACGGTCTGTTTGTAGTACTCCTGCAAGCGCGCCATATATTTTCTTCCTTACGCTTCCACGGCTTCGCCGTTCGACTTGAACACGCGCACCTTGCGACCATCCTCAAGCGCCTTGAAGCCAACGCGGTCCGCCTTTTGGGTAGCCGGGTTGATTAACGCCAGGTTCGAAACATGAATTGGCATCTCCTTCTCCAGGATGCCGCCAGGCTGGCCCTTGACCGGATTCGGCCGCGTATGGCGCTTGACCTTGTTGACGCCTTCGACAAGCACCCGCTCGTCGTCGAAGCGGCGCAACACGGCACCCCGCTTGCCCTTGTCCTTGCCAGCGATAACGATAACGCTATCCCCCTTGCGAATCTTGTGCATTTCCTGAGTCCTCAGAGAACTTCCGGCGCCAGAGAGACGATCTTCATGAAACGCTCGGTGCGCAGTTCACGCGTCACCGGCCCGAAGATGCGCGTGCCGATCGGCTCCAGTTTGTTATTGAGCAGCACCGCAGCATTGCCATCAAACTTGACAACCGAACCGTCAGGACGGCGCACGCCTTTGGCGGTACGCACCACTACCGCGCTGTAGACCTCGCCCTTCTTGACGCGACCGCGCGGAGCGGCATCCTTGATGCTCACCTTGATTACATCGCCGATGCCGGCGTAGCGGCGCTTGGAGCCGCCCAGCACCTTGATGCACATGACCGAACGTGCGCCAGTGTTGTCGGCCACATTCAGCACCGTCTGCATTTGAATCATTTTTCGATCTCCAACTTAATCGCGGATAACACCGCGGTCAGTCTTGGAACCCGTCCGGGTTGGCCCTGGCCGGCGGACCGGTCAGGCGTATTTTCCGTCTGCGCCGAAGTGCGGAAGGAGGATAAAAACGAAATATCTTATCAATTTATGCCGGCAAAGTAAACAGGCAACAACCTCAAACAATCCGTGCCTTTTCAACGACACGCGTAACACGCCACGCTTTCGTCTTCGAAATCGGGGCGCATTCCTCGATCTGCACGATATCGCCCGCGCCTGCCTCAAGGCCTTCGATATGGGCTGCATACTTGCGGGATCGAGTGACGATCTTCCCGATCGGATGCTTGACCCTCCGCTCGACCAAAACTGTCACGGTCTTCTGCATCTTGTCGCTGACGACACGACCGGTGAGGGTGCGTCGTACTTTCTGGGTTGCCTCGCTCATTTTGCCGCCGCCTTTTCACGCAAAAGGGTTTTCACGCGCGCAATGTCCTTGCGCACCTTGCCGATCTGGCTGGTGTTTTGCAGTTGCTGGGTTGCGACCTGCATACGCAGCGAGAATTGCGCCTTGCGCAAATCAAGCAACTCCTTGCTCAATTCAGCCGCGTCCTTGGACCTGAGTTCTTTCGCTTTCATGATCATCCCACCTGGCGCACGACAAAGGTTGTCTCGATCGGCAGCTTGGCCGCAGCAAGCGCGAAGGCCTCGCGGGCCAAGGCTTCGTCCACCCCGTCCATTTCGTAAATCACCTTGCCTGGCTGAATTTCGGCGACGTAGTATTCCGGATTGCCCTTCCCGTTGCCCATCCGAACCTCTGCCGGTTTTTGAGAAATCGGCTTGTCCGGAAATATGCGGATCCAGATACGGCCTCCGCGCTTGATATGGCGAGTCATGGCGCGACGGGCTGCCTCGATCTGGCGCGCCGTGATGCGACCTCTCCCTATGGCTTTGAGCCCAAATTCACCGAAGCTGACTTTGGTACCGCGTGTAGCGATACCTTTGTTGCGGCCCTTGTGTTCCTTGCGATATTTTCTGCGAGATGGTTGCAGCATGTTTCTTACTCCTTACCTTCCGCCTTGGTCGCGGCCGGTTTGCGAACGCGCTTGGCCGTCGCCTTGGCCGGCGCGGCTGCATCTCCTGCCGGGGGGGCTTCAGGCTTGGCATCGATAGCCTTGCTTGCGGGCTTGCGTTGCGCGCGCGGTTTGGCAGCGGGCTTAGCTTCCCCCTCCCTCTCCACCCTGACGGCAGGGCGCGCAGGTGCTTTGCGCAGTTTCTTCGACGGCTCTTCGGCAGGCTGGGCATCCGGAGCAATCGCAGGCTGTTCGTTGCGCGCCATGGTTTCACCCTTGAACACCCACACTTTGATTCCGATGATTCCGTAGGTGGTCTTGGCTTCCGAAGTCCCGTAATCGATATCCGCCCGAAGGGTATGAAGCGGCACGCGCCCCTCTCGATACCATTCACGACGTGCAATTTCAGCGCCATTAAGCCGGCCGGAACTCATGATCTTGATGCCCTGGGCACCGAGACGCATGGCATTCTGCATGGCCCGCTTCATGGCACGACGGAACATGATGCGCTTTTCCAGTTGCTGGGCGATGGAATCGGCTATCAACTGGGCATCGGTTTCCGGTTTTCGGATTTCCTCGATGTTGACATGCACCTGTACGCCCATGATTTTCTGCAGGTCCGCCTTCAGGTGCTCGATATCCTCTCCCTTCTTGCCGATGACGACACCGGGACGCGCCGAATACACCGTGATGCGCGCATTCTTGGCAGGACGCTCGATGACGACACGGCCTACCGATGCGTGCGCCAGTTTCTTCTTCAGGTAGTCACGCACCCCGATGTCTTCGTTGAGCATCTTCGGAAACGACTTGCTGTTCGCGTACCAACGCGAACCCCAGTTGCGCGTAACCGAAAGGCGGAAACCGGTCGGATGAATCTTCTGTCCCATAGTTTTCCCTTACTTCCTTCCGGCCTTCTTGGCCGGGGTGTCACCGACGGTGACGTAGATATGGCAGGTCGGCTTGAGAATCTTGAAGCCGCGCCCCTTGGCGCGGGGCATGAAGCGCTTGAGCATCATGCCCCGCTCGACATGGATTGTCTTGACCTGCAGCATGTCGATGTCGGCGCCATCGTTGTGCTCTGCGTTGGCGATGGCCGACTCGAGCACCTTCTTGATGATCTTGGCGCCCTTCTTCGGCGAGAACGCCAAGACATTGAGGGCCTGGTCGACCGGCAAGCCGCGGATCTGGTCGGCAACCAGCCGGCCTTTCTGCGCCGAGAGGCGAACACCGCGCAGAATTGCATTGGTTTCCATCGTCTCTCCTTACTTCTTGACCGCGGCTTTTTTGGTGCCGGCAGTATGGCCCTTGAACATGCGGGTCAGGGCGAATTCGCCTAACTTGTGGCCAACCATATTCTCGGAGATATACACCGGAATATGCTGCTTGCCGTTGTGCACGGCAATGGTCAGGCCGACGAAGTCCGGCAGGATAGTGGAGCGCCGCGACCAGGTCTTGATCGGGCGCTTGTCGTTGGTGGCGCGCGATGCCTCCACCTTCTTTTCCAGGTGTGCGTCGACGAATGGGCCTTTCTTAATTGAGCGTGCCATGCTTCACCCCTTATTTCTTGTGCCGGCGCTGGACGATCATGCTGTCCGTGCGCTTGTTGCGTCGCGTGCGGTAACCCTTTGCCGGCGTGCCCCATGGGCTGACAGGGTCGCGGCCGGCAGCGGTCTTGCCTTCGCCCCCGCCGTGAGGATGGTCGATCGGGTTCATCGCAACACCGCGCACCGTCGGGCGGATACCACGCCAGCGTTGTGCGCCAGCCTTACCGATCGAGCGCAGATTGTTTTCCTCGTTGCCGACTTCGCCGATAGTCGCACGACACTCGACATGCACCCGACGGATCTCCCCAGAGCGCAGGCGCAACTGGGCATAGCTTCCTTCGCGCGCCAGTAATTGGACAGAAGTACCGGCGGCTCGTGCCAGTTGGGCTCCCTTGCCAGGCACCATTTCAATGCAGTGAATGGTGGTACCGACCGGGATGTTGCGCAGCGGCAGAGCATTGCCCGGCTTGATCGGAGCCTCCGACCCGCTAAGCAGCTGAGCACCAATCGTCAAACCCTTTGGCGCCACGATATAACGGCGCTCTCCGTCGGCATAGCACAGGAGTGCCAGATGGGCGCTGCGATTCGGGTCATACTCGATCCGTTCGACCTTGGCCGGAATGCCATCCTTGTTGCGGCGGAAGTCGACGACCCGGTAGTTCTGCTTGTGCCCACCGCCCTTGTGACGGGTGGTGATATGGCCATGATTGTTGCGACCGGCCTTGCTGTTCTTCTTCTCGACCAGTGCAGCAACCGGTGCACCCTTGTGCAGGTCTGGATTAACAACCTTCACGACTGCGCGGCGACCGGCAGATGTGGGTTTGACTTTGACGAGTGCCATCTTTATTCCCCTGCCGCAAAGTTGATTTCTTGGCCGGGCATCAGACAGACGTAGGCTTTCCTGACGTCATTACGGCGGCCAACATAGCGGCCATGGCGCTTCTCCTTGCCCTTCAGGTTGGAAACCTGAACCGAGTCGACCTGCACTTTGAATAGCAACTCGACCGCAGCCTTGATTTCCGGCTTGGTCGCGTCCGGCGCAACGATGAAGATCACCTGCTCATTCTTGTCGGCAACATAGGTTGCCTTCTCCGATATCTGCGGCGCTACGAGGATCTGCATCAAACGTTCCTGGCTGAAGGTTTTCATCCCAGTATCTCCTCCATCCTGGCCACTGCGCCTTTGGTCAGCAGCACGTTCTTGAAACGCACAAGCGAGACAGGGTCTGTTTCGCTGACCTCAAGCACAAGCACGTTAGGCAGGTTGCGCGAAGAAAGGTAGAGGTTTTCGTCCAGGCTGTCGGTTATCAGCAGTACGGACTCCAGACCCATTCCTTTGATTTTTTCGGCCAACAACCTTGTCTTCGGCGAATCGATCGAGAAATTTTCGACAACGGCCAGACGACCCTCCCGGGCAAGCTGCGAGAGAATCGCAGCCAGTCCGGCACGATACATCTTGCGGTTGACCTTATGGCTGAAATTCTCATCCGGACGGTTTGGGAAAATGCGGCCGCCGCCCCGCCACAGCGGACTGGATGACATCCCGGCGCGGGCACGTCCGGTACCTTTCTGCCGCCACGGTTTCTTGGTCGTGTGGCTAACCTCACCGCGATCTTTTTGCGCACGGTTGCCTGAGCGGGCATTGGCCTGGTAGGCAATCACGATCTGGTGTACCAGGGCTTCGTTGTAGTCACGGCCGAACAGCGCGTCGGAAGCCTGCAGGGTCGACGCAGCCTTGCCTTGTTCATCGATTAATTTGAGTTCCATCGCGTCGCCTTTTAGCACTTGATCGCCGGACGGACTACCACGTCGGCGCCACGGCTGCCGGGAACGGCTCCCTTGACAAGCAGAAGCTGGCGCGCTTCATCGACGCGGACCACGACGAGGTTCTGGGTGGTGCGCTGTACGTCGCCCATGTGGCCAGCCATGCGCTTACCAGGGAAAACCCGGCCCGGATCCTGATTCTGACCGATCGAGCCCGGCTTGTTGTGCGACACGGAGTTACCGTGGCTGGCGCGGTTCGACGAAAAGTTATGACGCTTGATAACGCCGGCAAAACCTTTCCCTTGCGAAGTACCAGTCACGTCAACCCTCTGTCCCGCTTGGAAAATGGTTGCCGCGATCACATCGCCTGGTTTCAGGCTCGCCAACTCGCCCTCAGCAACGCGGAATTCTTTAAGGATATGGCCGGCTTCGACGCCAGCCTTGGCCAAATGACCCGCCGCCGCTTTGATCACGCGACTCGCGCGGCGCTTGCCGTAGGTCACCTGAACCGCGGCATACCCGTCAGTATCCGGAGTTTTGATTTGCGTGACGCGATTGTTCGACACGTCGAGCACCGTCACCGGAACAGATTCACCGTCATCGGTAAAGATACGCGTCATGCCGACCTTGCGTCCGACAAGGCCCAGACTCATATTATTCTCCTATCCCCGGTTTCGATTGACCGGGACTTGTTAACACGAACAACAATCGTTGGAACGCTACGGCCACCATTCCGGCCGAAATACAAACCTGCTATTGCAGCTTGATTTCTACATCAACCCCAGCCGGCAGGTCGAGTTTCATCAATGCATCCACCGTCTTGTCAGTCGGATCGATGATATCCATCAGCCGCAGATGAGTACGAATCTCGAATTGGTCGCGAGAGGTCTTATTTACGTGCGGGCTACGCAGCACGTTGAAGCGCTCGATACGGGTAGGCAGTGGCACCGGGCCGCGCACGACCGCGCCAGTACGCTTGGCCGTATCCACGATCTCAAGGGCCGACTGATCGATAAGCCGATAATCAAATGCCTTGAGGCGGATGCGGATTTTCTGGTTTTGCATATCAATTTCCTAAAGAGCAATGGCCGGCGCGCCTCGCGCCGGCCAGAATGTTTCTTACTCGATCACCTTGGCCACGACGCCGGCGCCGACGGTGCGGCCGCCTTCGCGGATGGCAAAGCGCAGGCCCTCTTCCATGGCAATCGGGGCAATCAGCTTTACCGTGATCGTCACGTTGTC
>WBUF01000014.1 GCA_008933825.1 Rhodocyclaceae bacterium
GCCGGCGCCAGCCGCGGTCGCACCCGCCAGTTCGACGCCTGGAGCCGCCGCGGCCCCCCGTCCAGCCGTGCCGGCGAAGAACGAGGAGGAAGCAATCGCCGTCCCGCCGCGACTGACTCCTGCCACCAGGCCGGCAGCGTCCTCACCTGCCGCGTCCTCATCCGCCGCACCGCCCCCGGAGAGCCCGATCCGCATCACGACGGGCCGGGCGAAGGTGAATCCGCAGGTGGCCAGCGCCTACCAGGCCCTCCAGTCCGGCGACCTCGCCACTGCCCAGCGCGATTACCGGCAGGTTCTGAAGGGCGAGCCGAAGAACACCGACGCCCTGCACGGCCTGGCCGCCATCAGCCTGAGCCAGGGACAGCCCGAGGCGGCGGAGGAATTCTTCCTGCGCGCCCTGGAAGCCGATCCGAAGGATGCGGCCGCGCAAGCCGGGCTGATCGGCCTGCGCGGCCAGGTCGACCCGATGCAATCCGAGAGCCGGTTGAAGAACCTGCTGGCCGGGCAGCCCGAATCCCCCGCGCTGAACTTCGCTCTGGGCAATCTCTACGCCCGGCAGGGCCGCTGGAACGATGCCCAGCAGTCTTACTTCCGCGCCTTCGCCGCCGACAGCGAGAACCCCGACTACCAGTTCAACCTGGCCGTCAGCCTGGACCAGCTGCGCCAACCCAAGCTCGCCTTGCAGTATTATCAGGGGGCGCTCGCCGCCGCCGCCCAGCGCCCTGCCGCCTTCGACAGGAACCAGGTCGCCGGGCGCGTCAGTGAACTGCAAAAATAACCCGCGCCCGACCTGGCGCCATGGAGATGAATTCGCCCGCACCGCATCGACGGCCGCTCGGCCAGATACTGATCGCGCAGGGAGTCATCAGCGAAGACCAGCTGCGCATCGCGCTGCTGGAGCAGATGAAGTCCAACCAGCCGGTCGGCAAGCTGCTGGTCAGCCTCGGTTTCATCACCGAGGCCACGCTGCGCGACGCGCTCGGCGAAAGCCTCGGCAAGAAGAGCGTCGACCTCTCCCACGCCATCATCGACCCGGCCGCCCTGCGCCTGGTGCCGCAGGAACTTGCCAAGCGCCACCGCCTGCTGCCGCTCGACTACGACCGCACCCGGCACCGCATGACGGTGGCAATCGCCGACGTAAACGACATCGTCGCGCTCGACAAGCTGCGCTCGCTGACCCACGACGATTTGCAGATCGACACGGTGCTGGCCGGCGAGTCCGAGATCGCCCGCGCCATCGACCAGTACTACGGCCACGAACTGTCGATCGACGGCATCCTGCACGAGATCGAGACCGGCGAGATCGACTGGCGCAGCCTGGCCGCCACCAGCGACGAATACAGCCAGCCGGTGGTGCGCCTCATCGACGCCATCCTCACCGACGCCGTCAAGCGCGACGCCTCCGACGTGCACTTCGAGCCGGAGCAGAACTTCCTGCGCATCCGCTACCGCATCGACGGCCTGCTGCGGCAGATCCGCGCCCTGCACAAGTCCTACTGGCCCGCGATGGCCGTGCGCATCAAGGTGATGAGCAACATGAACATCGCCGAGACGCGCGCGCCGCAGGACGGCCGCATCTCGCTCAACATCAGCGGCCGGCCGGTCGACTTCCGCGTTTCCGCCCAGCCGACCATCCACGGCGAAAACGTCGTGCTGCGCATCCTCGACCGCCAGAAGGGCATCGTGCCGCTCGACCAGGTCGGCCTCGATGACGCCCAGCTCGACCAGTTGAAGCTCATGATCGCCCGCCCCGAGGGCATCATCCTCGTCACGGGGCCGACCGGCAGCGGCAAGACCACCACCCTCTACTCGGTGCTCAACCACATCAACGAGGAGGGCATCAACATCATGACCCTGGAGGATCCGGTCGAATACCCGATGGCCATGATCCGCCAGACCTCGGTGGCCGAAGCGGCCAAGCTCGACTTCGCCAACGGCGTGCGCTCGATGATGCGGCAGGACCCCGACGTCATCCTGGTCGGCGAGATCCGCGACGCCGACACCGCCGAGATGGCCTTCCGCGCCGCCATGACCGGCCACCAGGTGTATTCCACCCTGCACACCAACTCGGCCATCGGCGCCATCCCGCGACTGCTCGACATCGGCGTGCTGCCCGACATCATGGCCGGCAACATCATCGGCGTCGTCGCCCAGCGCCTGGTGCGCAAGCTGTGCCCGCACTGCAAGAAGCCGTATGGCGCCGAGCCGCACGAGATGCGCCTGCTCGGCTTCGCCTCGGACGTGACGCCGCCGACGCTGTACCGCGCCAGCGGCTGCGAGCACTGCGAATACCAGGGCTACCGCGGCCGCCAGGCCATCATGGAACTGCTGCGCCTGGATGCCGACCTCGACGAGCTGGTGGCACGCCGCGCCACCATGCGGGAGATGAAACGGGCGGCGCTGGACAAGGGCTTCCGCAGCCTGGCCGAGGACGGCCTGCGGCGGGTGCGCGAGGGCTCCACCTCGATCGAGGAAGTCGGCCGCGTGGTCGACCTGACGGAGCGCATGTGACATGGCGCTATTCACCTACAAGGCGATGAACAGCGGCGGCCGCGTCGTGCATGGGCAGATCGATGCCATCAACCTGGTCGACCTCGAGATGCGCCTCAAGCGCCTGGAGCTCGACTTCATCAACGGCAACGAGCTGCGCCGGAGCGGACTTTTGCGCGGCGGCAAGATTCCCAAGCGCGAACTGATCAATTTCTGCTTTCACATGGAGCAGCTCACCCGCGCCGGCGTGCCGATCCTGGACGGTCTCGCCGACCTGCGCGACAGCCTCTTCCACCCGCGCTTCCGCGAGGTGATCGCCAGCATGATCGAATCGATCGAGGGCGGCCGCACCCTCTCGCAGGCAATGTCCGAGCATCCGAAGGTCTTCGACAAGGTCTTCAGCAGCCTGATCCGCGCCGGCGAAAACACCGGCAACCTGCCGGCCGTCCTGAAGAGCCTGAACGAATCGCTGAAATGGGAGGACGAACTGGCCTCCCACACCAAGAAGCTGTTCATGTATCCGGCCTTCGTCGGCACCATCGTCCTCGGCGTGACCTTCTTCCTGATGGTCTACCTGGTGCCGCAGATGGCCGGCTTCATCAAGAACATGGGGCAGGACATGCCGACGCAGACCCGGCTGCTGCTGGCCACCTCGGCATTCGTGCAGAAGTACTGGTATCTCTTCCTGCTCGTTCCGGCCGCCCTGGCGATCGGCATCAAGGTCGGCGTCGAGACCAATCCCGCCTTCCGCCACCGCTTCGACGAGTTCAAGCTGGCGCTGCCCGTCGTCGGGCCGATCCTGCGCAAGATCATCCTGTCCCGCTTCGCCAGCGTCTTCGCCATGATGTACGCCTCGGGCATCGCCATCATCGACTCGATCCGCGCCACCGAGGATGTCGTCGGCAATACCGTGATCCAGGACGGCCTGCAGCGCGTCGGCCAGCTGATCGCCGAGGGGCAGAACGTCACGGTGGCCTTCCAGAACATCGGCCTCTTCCCGCCGCTGGTGATCCGCATGCTCAGGGTCGGCGAGAACACCGGCGCCCTGGACACCGCGCTGCTCAACGTTTCCTACTTCTACAACCGCGACGTGAAGGAGTCCATCGAAAAGGTGCAGGCCATGATCGAGCCGGCGATGACGCTGATCCTCGGCTCCATCCTCGGCTGGGTCATGCTCTCGGTGCTCGGCCCCATTTACGACGTCATCACCAAGCTGAAAATCTGATGCCCCAGCAACGTCTCCTCTATCTGGACGGCAGCCACCTCAGCGCCTCGCTGTGGCAGGGCGGAGTGCTGCGCGAAGAAGGCCATTTCCCGCAGAACGAGTCGGGCGCGGCCGCCTTTGCCGAATACCTGTCGCAGCATCGCGGCAGCAACTTCTCCATGCTCGCCGACATCGCCGACGAAGGCTTCCAGATCGAGACGCTGCCCTACACGCAGGGCGCCGACCGCAATGCCCTCCTGGCGCGCAAGCTGGGGCAGTATTTCTACGGTTCTCCGCTGGCCACGGCCGTCTCCTATGGCCGCGAGAAGTCCGGCCGCAAGGACGAGCGCTTCATGCTCACCGCCCTGACGCGCCCGCAGCTCTTCGAGCCCTGGCTCGCCGCCCTGCGCGCCGCCGAGGTGCAGCTGGCCGGCATCTGGTCCCTGCCCCTGCTCGGCGGCGCCCTGCTCGATAAGCTGCAGGCCGGCAAAAAGCGCTGCCTGCTCGTGTCGATCACGCGCGGCGGCATCCGGCAGAGCTTCTACGAGGACGGCCAGCTCAAGTTCAGCCGGCTGTCGCCGGCCGCGGCAGCCGGCGCCGCCGAGATGGCCGCCAGCTGCGCTGCGGAAGTCGCGAAGATCCACCAGTACCTCCTCGGCCAGCGCCTGGTGGCGCGCGGTGCGCCGCTGCCCGTCATCGCCCTGGTGCACCCGGCCCAGAGCGGCATCTTCTTGGAGCAGTGCAAGAACTCGGAGGAACTGCAGATCACCCTGCAGGACCAGCACGCCGTCTGCAGGCTCCTCAAGCTGAAGACCCTGCCGCAGGATTCCCGCAGCGAATCGCTGTACCTGCACCTGCTGGCGCAGAACCCGCCGCGCGAGCAGTTCGCCCCGCCGCCGGAGCGCCGCTTCTACCGCCTCTGGCAAACGCGCAACTGGCTGCTCAAGGGTGGTGCGCTCGTCCTGCTCGGCTGCCTGCTGTTCGCCGGGCGCGAACTGGTGAATGCCCTCGAGGCCCGCTCCGCCACCGAGGCCCTGCTGCAGCAGGCCGAGGCCGACATGCAGCGGTACCAGTCCATCCAGAAAACCTTCCCGCCGATGCCCGCCAGCACGGACAGCCTGCGCGCGGTGATCAACCGCTTCGAGGATCTCGAAAAGCGCACGGCGCCGATCGAAGCCACCTATCTGGCCGTCAGCCGCGCGCTCGGCGAAGTCCCGAAAGCCGACATCGAGCGCATCCAGTGGCAGCTCAGCGCCAATCCGGACGAAGGCCTGCTCTTCCAGGCCGACGCGCGCAAGCCGGCGCCCGCCGCCTCCGGAAACGCAATGCACGCCACCGCCGTCGTGCACGGCCTGCTGCCGGCGTCGATGGCCGCCGACCAGCGCGGCCAGCTGGAAACGGTGAATGCCTTCGCCGACGCCCTGCGCAGGGACGCCGGCCTGAGGGTCACCATCCAGCGCATGCCCTTCGACATCGAATCCGGCAAATCGCTGAAAAGCTCGAGCGAGACCGAGCAGGCGGCGACCCAGTTGAAGTTCGTCATCCACCTCAGCAGGAAGCTGTGACATGGCCGCCGCATTCACCAAGGACGACTTCCGCCGCATCCAGTTCAGCCTGGCGGCCGCCATCCTCATGGCCGCCGTCGGCGGCGCCGCCGTCTATGCCGCCATGGAACTGCACAAGGCGGAAACGAAAAACAGGGCCGTGGCGCAATCCAAGCGCAGCGAAAGCCATGGGCGCCTGGCGCGCGCGCGCGACGAGGAACAGGAAATCAAGCAGAAGATCGCCCGCTACAACGCGCTTTCGGGCCGCGGCATCTTCGGCGAGGAGCGCCGCCTCGACTGGGTCGAGCGTGTGCGCGCCATCCGGAGCGGGCGCAAGCTCTACGACATCCAGTACGAAATCGCCCCGCAGCAGGCCCTCGATCCCACTGTCGCGCCCATCGCCAGCGCCAACTACGACTTCCTTTCCAGCACCATGCAACTGCGCATGAAGCTGCTGCACGAGGGCGACCTGCTCAACTTCCTCGCCGACCTGCGCGAGCAGGCGCCCGCCTACATCCGCGCGCGCCGCTGCGACGTCGAACGCCTGCCCAAGGGCGCCGTCGCCCAATCCGAGGCGGTGCCCCCGCAACTCGGCGCCGAATGCGCCATCGACTGGATCACCATTCGCGAGAGGAAAGGCGCATGACGGACCGTTCCGCATTCGCGACAAACTCCGCCCGGGGCCTGCCCGGCGGACCGCGCTTCGGCCCGGCATCCGTCCTGCTCGCCGCCCTCCTGCTGATTCCGGCTGCGCCCGTCCCCGCCGAAGAGCTCGGCCGCCTGTTCCTCACGCCCGAGCGCCGCGCCGCGCTCGAACGCCAGCGCCAGCTCAACATCCGCGAAACCGAGGCCAAGGTCGTCGAGGGCGACACGCTCGGCGTATCCGGCATCGTCCAGCGCAGCAGCGGCCGCAGCACCGCCTGGATCAACAACACCCCGCAGGACGAAAAAGACGAGACCGGCGTGCGCATCCGGATCGACCGCGCCAACCCGGGCCAGGCCACCGTCGTCGCCGGCGAGGAGCAGCCCGCCTCCCTCAAGGTCGGCGAGACCGTCAATCGCAGCACGCGCGAGACCAGCAGCGGCATCGGCGAGGGGCGCATCGTCGTCAAGGGCGGAACGGGCAAGCCCAGGTAGCCGCGCCGGCCGCACCCCCCGCACATGAGGCGCGAAAAGTCAGTCCCCGCAGCACGGCGAGCCATCCGGCACAGCCGGGGCATCGCCCTGCTCGCCTTCCTTGCCGCCCTGGTGGCGGTCGGACTGGCCTTTTTCATCGGCAACCTGACTCCACAGGTGATGGAAGCCCGCCGCGTGCAGCGCACCGAGGAGGCGTTGGCGCAGGCGCGCGAGGCGCTGATCGGTCATGCCCTGCGCTACCGAGACGACCAAGCCGCCCAGGGACAAGCCAATCGAATGTACGGCTACCTGCCGCTGCCGGATCTGGGGCACAACCCCTCGGACTGGACGGATCGCAACAACAACCCCGGGTGCAAGGCAGAAGGCTGCGACGCCGCCAACTTTTCAGGCAACGCGCTCAATACCACGGTTATCGGCCGCCTGCCGTGGCGCACTCTGGGTATCGAACCGCTGCGCGACGGCAATGGGGAATGCCTATGGTACGCCGTCTCCGGCAGCCATCAGCGCCAGCAACTAACATCGCCGATGAACTGGGACACGCTGGCCCATCTCGATGTCGTCGTCGCCAATGGCAGTGCCTCGCTCGCCGCCGTGCTTGCCTCGGCCCACGAGCGGCCGGTGGCAGTGATCTTCTCTCCGGGCACGTCGCTGCCGGGGCAGAACAGGGGCACGGATGCGACATACGACGTCACGCAATGCGGAGGCAATTACGACGCGCGAAACTATCTCGACCCTCACACCGCAGCGGCACTCGGCGGCATTAGCAACTATCTCGCCGGAACAAACAACGCAAGCGCGGTCACCAATACCGATGCCGGCCGCAAGGCGCTCACGACGCAGGGCCGCGTGTTCGCCTCTGGCGGCAATTTCCTGCCAAATGCCTGCGATGGCGCCGGCTGCACGCTGGTTGCCAACGACATCGGCCTGCTGCTGACCGGCGACCAGCTCTTCTCGGCCATCCGCAAGAACACCTACTTCCGCAACGACATCAACGCCCTGCTCGACCGCATGGTGAACTGCCTGCGCGACCAGCCACCCGCCAGCGGCACGGCCGCGCGCATACCGAACGACGCCTGCTACGACGCCAGCCAGGCCCCGCTCGGCTACTACGATCACTACAAGGACCTGGTCTTCCTGGCCAGGCCCACTGCCGCCTTCTCGGTCAACGGCGACAACACCTGCGCCGGTGCATTGATCTTCGCCGGCCAGCGCGGCGGCGCCCAGCAGCGCGCCACGGTGGCCCAGCAGGCCGATTTCGCCAACTATCTGGAAGGCACCAACCTCGCCAACTTCTCCGCCGCGGGTGCCGCGTTCACCGGCGACATCCTGTTCGACCGCGCCCCGCCCCAGGCGCCGGAACAGGACATCGTGCGCTGCATTCCCGGCAGCACCACATTCAAAACCGTCGAGTCGCCGAAGCTGGCCGAACTGGGTCTCGGCCAGCTCGTCGCCTACGACACCGGCCTGCGCCGGCTGATCCTCGGCCGAAACGATCTCACTACCGCCGACGCCGATGCCCACTATCTCTTCGGCTGCGCCTGGCTGAACGATGCCCGGCCGCTCAGCGGCGGCCTGCGCGTCTATTTTCGCTTCCAGTTCCGCGATATCGACGACAGCCCAGGTTCTAGTGTCGGTCTGAACGGTTTCACCTTCGCCGTCGCCGACGCCGACCCCGCGCGCAACAACCTCAACGCCTGCGGCGCGGGAGGCAGTCATCTCGGCTACTCGGGCAATAACGGCATCACGTCGAAGATCAACTATCCCAAGATCGGCATCGAATTCGATCAGAGCCGCAACAGCGGCTTCAGCGAATCCGATATCGGCTCGGCCAATCCCGGCCGGAACGACCCTGATTACACTGTCACATATGGACATAACAGCCACGTTGCCATCCTATATTGGGGGCACGAAACCGCAACAACCGATCCGGGGCCTCCTATTTACATCATTACCCAGCCGGACTCCGACGACAACGTGCATGGCTTTCCCTCCGCGGCATTCCTCGCCGCAGGCACGCCGCCGTTGCCGCCGCGCAATCCGGATGTCTCGCCCGGCATCGCCTTCAAGAACCTCCGCCAGCAAGCCTCGGAGGGAGGCAATAGCTTCATCTATCACGTCCGCATCGAACTTACCCCGACCGGCCGTACCTACAACGCAGACGCGCGCCTGAGCCACACCGCGTTCCGCACCGAGGCCTGGATCGATTCCAGTCCCAGCGCAGACCAGCTCAATGCCCTGAAGAACGTCTCGCGCCCGATGAGCATTCTGACTCCCCCTTATCCTGCAACGCTGAGCGATACGGCAATAATGCACGACGTATCGAGCGGCCTCTCCTGCGAGTTCAATCCCTGTCCGCCCGGCCAGGCCTGCGGCTACGACAACATGTGCTATCGTCCCGCCCTGCAAACGGTACAGCTCGGCTTCACCAACTCGCAGCGCACCACCGACCAGGAAATATTCATCGACGATTTTTTTGCGACGTGGTTGCCCTGATCGCCGTCCCACGGAGCCTGACTTTTGCCAATCGATGGTTTATGCTTGCCTTCGATAAATAATCCGCATCGAAGAACGCGCCTGGTGCGGCGGGCGAGTGTTGCGGTTGCCTTATCTATTGGCTGACTCGGCGGAGGACGATATGAATGTGACTGCGTTGGATGACCGGATTACGATCGAACCCGGAAAAAGAGGGGGGCGCCCCTGCATCCGTGGATTGCGCATTACTGTCTATGACGTCCTGGCCATGCTCGCCGAAGGCATGACCGAAGCCGAGATCGTGGATGACTTCCCCGAACTGGAACTTGCCGACATCCGGGCGTGCCTGGCCTATGCTGCCAGCAGGGAGCAGAACGTTCTCAAGGTCGCGGGATGAAGTTGTTGCTCGACGAGAATCTTTCTCGCACTTTACGGCCAGCCGCCCCAAGTACTTTGACTCAGGGCACCGAATCAGTCGAAGTCAGCCACTCTCAGCCTGTTGGTCGATGATCGGGATGCCATCGAAGCGGCACTGTGTGAAAAGGGGATTGCCTGTGTTGAACTCGGCGGTTAGGGTTTCGAGTAGCCGGACATGCCGATAACCCGATCCGACCCAAAACCCGCCGTCCCGCGCAGACTGACTTTGCAGCGCGGCTTCACGCTGACCGAGATTGCGATCGTGCTGATGATCGTCGCCCTGCTCCTGGCCGGTATCATGCTGCCGCTCTCGGCGCAGCAGGAAATCCGCGCGCGGCAGGAAACCGAAAGGGCGCTTGCCGACGTCCGGGAAGCGCTCATCGGCTTCGCGGCCAGCCATGCGGCGAGCGATGGCAAGCCCTTCCTGCCCTGCCCCGACTCGGACAATCCGCCCGACGGCATCCAGAATCGCAGCGCGAGCCCTGGGCCCTGCACGGCCCAGGAGGGCACCTTGCCATGGACGGACCTCGGCCTCGGCCGCAACGACGCCTGGAACAACCGCTTCCGCTACCGCGTCACGGCCGGCTTCTCGAACAGCAGCACCGGGTTCGTCCTGAACAGCAACGGCGACATGGAAGCCTGCGCCGACAATGCCTGCGCAGCGAGCGTCGCCGGCAGCGTGCCGGCGCTGGTTCTCTCGCACGGCCCCAACGGGTTCGGCGCCTTCAGCACCGGCGGCAATGCCAATGCCGCCCCGACGGATGCCGACGAACTGGAGAATGCGGATGCCGACATCCGTTTCGTCAGCAAGGTCCCCGATGCCAATTTCGACGACCTCGTCATCTGGGTGCCGCATTCGACGCTCGTCAACCGCATGATCGCCGCCGGCAAGCTGCCCTGACCCGCATCACCCATATGCGCTATGCCGCCATCCTTGCCAGTGCGGCATAATCCTGCGAAACTTCGTCAAAAGACGGGGCAATCCAGCCTCGGCAATCCAGACGGAGACCCGCATGACGGGCGGCTCAGACAGCCTCCTCGACCGGTTGCGCACCGCCGGCATCGACCCCAACGACAGCGAAGAGCAGCGGCTGAACAAGTCGCTGCTGATGTTCGCCACCGGCCTGGCCAGCGTCGCCTCGATGCTGTGGCTGGTCATCTACTGGAGCCTCGGCCCGCAGCTTTCCTCGACGCTGCCCTTCGCCTTCCAGATCCTGCTGGCCACCAACCTGGCGATCTACATCAAGTGGGGCAATTTCGACTTTTTCCGCCTCAGCCAGCTCACGCTGTTCCTGTTCTTCCCCTTCGTCGTGCAGTGGAGCATCGGCAACTTCATCACCTCGAGCGGCATCGCCATCTGGGGCCTGCTGGCGCCGGTCGGCGCGATCCTGTTCTTCGGCGTGCGCGAGGCCTTCGGCTGGTTCATCGCCTATCTTTTCCTGCTGGCGATGTCGGGCTTCTTCGACTACTACCTGGCCGACATGGCGATGCGGAGCAGGACGCAGATTCCCGTCACGACGGCCGTGGTCTTCTTCGCCCTCAACTTCGCCGCGGTGGCGACGATCATCTTCCTGCTGCTGCGCTTCGCCATCGTCGAGAAGCAAAGGGCGCAGGCGCGCCTGAACGAGGCGCATCGCCTGCTGCAGATCGAGCAGGAGCGCTCGGAGCGCCTGCTGCTCAACATCCTGCCCGGCCCGGTCGCCGAGCGGTTGAAGAGCAGCAGCCAGACCATCGCCGACGGCTTCGCCGACGTCACGGTGATGTTCGCCGACATCGTCAATTTCACCCGCGTCGCCGAAGGCATGGCGCCGACGCAGGTGTTCGCCATGCTCAACCGCATCTTCTCCTCCTTCGACGAGCTGGCGGAAAAGTTCGGCCTGGAGAAGATCAAGACCATCGGCGACGCCTACATGGTGGCGGGCGGCCTGAACGACGGCGACACGGACTACTCCGACGCCATCGCCGACATGGCGCTGGCGATGCGCGACGTGCTGCGCAACGACTACTCGGTGAACGAATCCCACCTGGAGGTGCGCATCGGCATCGGCACCGGCCCGGTGGTGGCCGGCGTGGTGGGCAAGAAGAAGTTCATCTACGACCTGTGGGGCGACACGGTGAACATCGCCAGCCGCATCACCAGCGAGGGCGTGCCGGGCATGATCCAGGCGGACGCCACCACCTACCGCCGCCTGAAGGAGCGCTTCGACTTCCACGAGCCGCAGACGATCTACCTGAAGGGCAAAGGCGATACGGAAGTGCACCGCCTGATCGGCCGCAAGCCCGCCTAGGTTTCTGTTAATTCCCTAAGTTCGAGGCAGACCCTACCCGCCTCGTTTCCGCTGACTTCCAGCGCGTAGCCGTAGAACTCGGCATGCCGCGCGGTCTGGTAGAGGCCGATGCCCAGGCCGGTCTGGGAGGCGACCGGCGCGCGAAACAGGTTGCGCACTACCTCGGCCGGGATCGCCCCGCCGTCGTCGCTCACCCGGAGCCGGACCCGTTCGCCCGCCTCGAATTCGACATCGATGCGCAGCGCAGGCGCGGCCTGCTTCTTGATCAGCGCGTTCTGGATGAGGTTCTCCGCCGCGCTGTTGAACAGCGTGGCGGGGAGCTTGCGGTCGCTGTCAATCTGTGCCGGCGCGAAGCGCACGTCGGTCGCGGCATAACGGGCCTGCACGCCGGCCCACCACTGTCCGGCAGGCAGGAACTGCGCGCCCTCCTGCTCGGGACGCCGCAGCTTGTCCATGGTCTGCTGCAGGCGCTGGGCGATCACCGGCAGCTGCCGGCGCAGCAGGGCCTGGTATTCGGGCGAGGGCGTCGCGCCTTCGTCCGCCGCCGCCAGGCAGAGCGCATTGAGCGACTGCAGGAGGTTCTTCACGTCGTGCGTCAGCCGCGCCCCGGTCAGGTGGATGGCCTTGACGTAGCTGAGGTCCTGCAGCTCCTGGGCGCGCAGCTTCGCTTCGTGGAACTCGCCGAGCAGTTGCGCCAGCAGGTTGAAGTGCCAGTTCAGCGCCGGACTGAGCGGCTGCTGGGTGTGGATGTCGAGGCTCAGCCGGCCGTGGCGAAACTGGCTGCGCCGGCCTTCCAGCCGGCCGAACTTGCCGGCGCTGCCCGAAGCCTGCCATTCGCAGCCGTTTACCCAGGGCAGGCGCACCATGCCCTCCATCGATCTGGCGAGAAACTGTTCCGGATGATCCTCGCGCTGCATGTTGTCGGCCAGCTCGTGCAGCCAGCGCTCGAAGGGCAGGCCGAGCGAAAGCATGTAGCGGGAGAAGAGCATCCCCAGGCCGGCGAAGCCGAGCCGGGGATTCCAGGCCCAGGCCATCAGCAGCAGGAAGGCGCCAAAAGTGATGATCGTGACCACGAGCGATTCGATATAGCCGCGCTTGAGCAGCAGCATGGCGGCGATGCTGCCCAGCACCAGCACCGCCAGCAGGAGGAAGACAAAGGCGCTGTAGACGAAATCGACCACCTCCACGTCCTCCTCGGCCTCCTGTTCCGTCGGCAACACGGCCATCACGAGGAAAAGCGCCGGCAGCGCGTACTGCGCAAGAAACAGGAACTCCCGGGGCGGACCGAACTGGCCGGGCAGCACTTGCGGCACCAGCAGGATCAGCAGGACGCTGATCAGGTAGGTCAGGACGAGCAGATAGAGGACCTTGGCGCCGCGGGCAGCATAAAAGAACACCTTGCCGCCGACGATGCCGGCCAGCGCCATGGTCCAGAAGATCATCGTCCAGATGCCGGCCCACAACACCGCAACCGTCACGATGGCGGCGATCACCGCAAGCTGGAGGGAGCTCAGGCGCTGCTCCGCCCGCACGAAGGGCTGCCAGAGGATGAACAGGCCGATGTGGCCGACCAGCAGGGTACGCCCGACGCCGCTGCCGATGCCCTCCAGCAGCAGCAGGTGCAGCAGGCCGAGCAGGCCGAGCAGAAGCCAGCGCCGCTGCTTTTGGAGCAGCCCGACGAGTGGCGAATCCCGCGTTTTCAGGGAAGCATCTGACGACATCGCGACAGTATTGTCGAAACTTCGACGGTTTTCTGTGAAATATTCACTATCCTGGCAGAAAATATGGGCTTTTTCCTGGCCCGCTTATTGCTTAGTAGCGTATGCAGCAACTTTACTCAGGAGAATACCGTGAGACAAAAACAGATGGGTTTCACCTTGGTCGAAATCGCCATCGTGCTGGTGATTATCGGCCTGCTTCTCGGCGGCGTGTTGAAGGGACAGGAACTGGTCAATAGTGCGAAGGTGAAAAATATCGCGAACGATATCCGATCGATTTCCACCTTCATTTACGCCTATCAGGACAAATTCAAGGCGCTTCCCGGGGACGACAGGATTGCAGATACACACGTTGCTTCTCCCGCGGACAATAACGGCAACGGCGATGCCCGGATTAACGGCGACTGGAACTCCGCCGGAGCCACCGAAAGCTTCTTCTTCTGGCAGCATGTTCGCATGGCAAACCTGGCCAGCGGCACGACCAATACTGGCGATGTTGAATATATGCCGCGAAACGCAGATGGCGGTCCTCTCGGGGTTACCGGGGATCCTGTATCGACTGTGGTTCCGAACCCGTGGCCGGCAAACTTTTATGTCTGCACCGCCGGCGTACAAGGTCGCTTCGCCCGTCAAATCGATACGACTATTGATGATGGCAACACAACTACAGGCACAGTACGAGTGCTTGGCGCCCAAGCTGGGGGTACTCTTGCAACGGCTGCCACCTTCTACAACGTGACGGCTGCAGACGACGCAACACTCTATACGATCTGTGTCGCCAACTGATCGTCCGTTGTGTCTGAAAAAAGCCCGCTTCGGCGGGCTTTTTTTCGCGGAAAACCGGGGACAGGCCCCGGTTTTCCTTTTCCGGCTCCCGCAAAAGTCAGTCTCCGCAGGACGGCGGCAAATCCAGGGCGCGGCGTCTAAACATCCAGCAGCTTCCGCATCGCCCGCACATCGCCATGCAGCGAGGTCAGCGCTTTGCTTGACCTGGAACTGGCAAGTCCCTATGCTTTCCGCAGGAGATTGTATTGGCAGATTTTTTCAGCATGCGCTTCGGCAAGAATGTGTGGATAACCCGCCATGCCCGCGAAAGCATGCTGCGCCGAAAAGTCGATGCCGACACGCTTGAACGGGTCATCGAGGAAGGCGAAATCAAGCGCCGGGACGAGGTAAGCCTGTGGGTTTTCATGAGCATGCAGGGTCGGGCTGACAACTTGATCTGCGCTGCCATGGTCGAACAGACGGCCATGATCGTGAAGACGGTCATGATCAACTGGGAACTGGAGGATGAAACATGAGAATCGAATACGACGCCCAGGACGACATCCTCCACATCGAATTCTCGAAGGAACCCATCGTCAAGGATGTTTCCCATGGCTGGAACGTCAATGTCGGCTACGCGGCAAACGGAATCGCGGAAATCACGATCCTGGATGCCAAGGCGGCTGGCTACTTGCCGTTGGAAAACGCGAAGGATTTGCTGTCCCTCGCAGCGTAAACCAGCCCACGGCGGCGCGGAAAACCAGGGACAGACTCCGGTTTCTTTTTTCGCCCCGCAAAAGTCAGTCCCCGCAGGACGGCGGCAAATCCTGGCCGCGGCGTCAAACCACTATGCCCAAAGCGCCTCGTCGGCAACGTCGGGGGCAATCCGCAGCATCGCCTTTCGCCCCTGCTCGGCACGCGTCCGCCAACCCCTGCCGCGCCCTATTGCATCGCGCCAGGCTGAATTGAACACTTCGGCTTGCCCGTTCGCCAGGAAGTAGCTCGCAATACTCGCGGCCTGGAGCAGGTCCTTGGTTGCCTTGGCCCGTTCGCTGACCGGCCGTTCGCCAAACACGATGAGCTTGTGGACTGCAAAGCGTTCCGGCGCGGGCAGGTTGACCACGCAGGCGCCGAGGCTTGAGAACACGCATCCCTGGGTTGTCTGCTCCAGCGAGAACTCCATGAATTTGAGCGGCTCCAGTGCAAGGTTGAGCTCCTTCATGACGACGAAACGGTGTCCGCGCGCCTTGCTGGTGACAAAGTCCAGCCGCAGTTCCTGGTCCTGCGGATTGCGGTACTGCGCGCCCGCCTTGCCATTGAATTGGACGATCGGCAGCAGCCCCATTTCGAGCGATTCGAGCGCGTCATGCACATCGATTCTGAGATTGGCCGGCAGGGCAACGGATATGTTGCGGCCGGCATGGGCAAAATCCACATCGAGTGTGGCTGCGCCATCCTGCCAGCGGACACCGAGCATGTTGCCGAGGGCGAGAAATGCATGCGTGCCGACGAGAATGCCGCCGGCGCGAAAGAAGCCATAGTCGGCCAGCCGCTTGATGATGCGAAAATGCTTGGGCGCAGCCGGTACACAGCCGGCAGCCATGGCCATGCGTGCCGGCGGCGCCAACGGCTTGTCCTTTCTTGCATTCTCGAACTTTTCCACCAGGGCACGAACACGCGGGTTATCGGGACCGATATAGACCATTCGCAGCTTCCGGTCGATGTCCCGATAGCCGAAATACCAGTAATCGCGTCCTTTCAGTTCCCGCTTATGGAATGCGCCTACGAGCCCGGCCAGGGCATTGGTCATTTCGAATGTTTGCGCCTGGCTGAACAGTTCGGAATAAGCCGTTTGCGCCGAGAGAGAGAGACTGGAAAACCGCATGGCAATCCCCGGTTACTATATTATTTTCAATTTGTATAGTAACTCGGTGGGCAAGTCAATCGGCACATCGACGCACCATCCCTTCGGCAGCCGCGCCTGCCCAAACCCGCTGCGAACCGACGGGGTTTTCATTTTCGCCCCTCCCGCAAAAGTCAGTCCCCGCAGGACGGCGGCGAATCCGGGCCGCTGCGTCTAGACGCCGAGCAGCTTCCACATCGCCCGCACATCGCCATGCAGCGAGGTCAGCGCCTCGTCGAAATTCAGATGCGGCATCGATTCCCGCACAAGCCGGGCCACAGTCCTCGCCTGGGCCAGGTCGCGCGGTTTCTTGACCGGACTGCGTTCGGGCTGCTGTGAGAGCCAGGCCTTGTGCAAGGCGAACGCCCTTGGGTCGGGCACGCGCATGGGTGCAGGAAAACCGTCCTCGTCGATGGCAACGGCGTCGAGTTTCGGCGCGTTGATGAGCCATTGCAGCCCGGGCACTTCTGAGGCGACCAGATCGCCCTCCGAAAAGGTAATCGGCTCCGGTTCGCGCATGGAGCGCGGCGCTACGATGAGATCGACCATGAACTGCCCGGCGTTGGCCGCGCGAAAACCCCGCTTGCGAACCAGTTCGAAGCTGCGATCGGCTTTCTTCAGCAAGCCGAGCACCCCCTCCCCGTCGAGGCGAGTCGAGGTCAGCGTCAGTTGCCGGCGCGTGTCGTAGAGGAGGTCGACGTCTCCGGAAGCGAGCAACTCAAGTAGGAACTGCACGCCGCCGGCGGCCTCATATGCATACAGCGCCTGCGTGCCCAGCACCGAGAATACGCCGAGCAGATCCCGCTCTTCCAGCAGCCGCAGGATGCGCGCCACGACACGCGGTACCCGCGCCAGGCGCAACGCCTTGTTCAGGCGCGCCTGCTCTTCAAGCTGCGCATCCAATCCCGCCAGGCGCGCCTGCGCCCGAACCTTGCCCTCGAGAAACTGCACCAGCGTTTTTTCCGTTTCCGGAGACCGCCGCCCCAGGAGTTTGCCGTTGCCGCGGCGATCATGCTGCCGAAACAGGTACTCGACCCCGCGAATCCGCTTCCAGCGCATGCCGTAAGCGTAATCCTGCACATGGCGATACGCCGCCATGCGCGCTTCGTGGATCTGCTGGGTATTGATCAGATGCAGACGCTGCTGATTGGATAAGGGGGTCATAGCGTTTCCTTCAGTTCTTGATTGTTACAAATAATGAAGGAAACATTCATTTTGTCAATTGATATTCAACGATTTTTCATTCAAAAAAACAAACTTCATCCAAATGACGGAAATCGTATGCCAATCATTGCATTAACAATCAGTTCCCCCTCGCGGCCAGCTCACCCGGCTCACCCCTTCAGCAGCCGCTCCTCCCCCGCCGCCAGTCCGTCCGGCACGCCCAGCAGCACCACCACGTCGCCCGCCTCGAGGCGCGCCTCCGGCGAGGGGCTGACGCCGCGAATGCCGCGCCGGCGGATGACCGAGACGGTGATCTCGAAGCGCTCCAGGCCGAGTTGGGCAAGGGTCTTGCCGATGCCCCAGGCGCCCGGATTGAGCACGACGGAGTGCAGGCGCGGCTGGCGCGCCTCGTCGGGGTCGTCGGCGGCATCGGTGGCGCCGTGGAAGAAGCCGCGCATCAGGTCGTAGCGCTGCTCGCGCACCTCGCGGAAGCGGCGCACGACGCGGGTGATCGGCACGCCGAGCAGCACCAGCGCGTGCGAGGCCAGCATGATCGACGATTCGAGCACCTCCGGCACCACCTCGGCGGCGCCGGCCCGTGAGAGGCGGTCGAAGTCGCTCTCGTCGGCGGCGCGCACCACCACCGGCAGTTCGGGGCGCAGCTCGCGCACCACGGACAGCACGCGCAAGGCGGAATCGGCATCGGCATAGGAGACGATCACCGCGCTGGCGCGCATCAGGCCGGCGGCCACCAGGGCCTCGCGCCGCGCGGCATCCCCATAGACGACGGTGTCGCCGGCGGCGGCGGCCTCGCGCACGCGCTCCGGGTCGAGGTCGAGGGCGACGTAGGAGACGCCTTCCTGCGCGACGAAGCGCGCCAGGTACTGGCCGCTGCGGCCGTAGCCGCAGATGATGGCGTGCTTCTCCGTGGCGAGGGAGCGCGCCGCGATCTGGGTAAGCTCCATCGCGCGCAGCATCCACTCCGAGGCGCAGAAGCGCATCACCGCCTTCTCGCTGTGCTGCACGATGAGCGGGGCGAGCAGCATGGACAGCACCAGCGCCGCCGTTACCACCTGCAGGGCGGTGGCCGGCAGCAGGGGCAGGTCGCGGATGTGGGCGATCAGCACGAAGCCGAATTCGCCGCCGGCGCACAGCCACAGGCCGCTCCTCATGGCCGTGCCCGGCGCGGCGCCGAAGGCGCGCGAGACGCCGGCGACGAGGGCAAACTTGCCGGCCAGCAGCAGGGCGAGCAGGCCGGCCACCCAGGGCAGCTCGCGCGCGACGACGACGACGTCGAGGAACATGCCGACGGTGATGAAGAACAGGCCGAGCAGGACATCGCGGAAGGGTTTGATGTCCTCCTCCACCTGGTAGCGGTACTCGGTCTCGGAGATCAGCATGCCGGCGAGGAAGGCGCCCAGCGCCAGCGACAGGCCGGCCAGCTCGGTGAGGTAGGCCAGCCCCAGGGTGATGAGCAGCACGTTGAGCATGAACAGCTCGGCGGAGCGGCGCCGCGCCACGATGAGGAACCAGCCGCGCATCAGGCGCTGGCCGAAGAACAGGATCAGGGCAAGCACGACGGCGGCCTTCGCCGCCGCCACCGCCAGCGTGCCGGCCATCGCCTCGGGCGACTGCGACAGCGCCGGCACGACGATCAGCAGCGGCACCACCGCCAGGTCCTGGAACAGCAGCACGCCGATGATCTCGCGGCCGTGCTTCGACTCGAGCTGCATGCGCTCGGCCAGCATCTTGACCAGCAGCGCCGTCGACGACATGGCGAGTATGCCGCCCAGGGCGATGCCGGCCTGCCAGGAGAGCCCCGCCAGCAGGGCCACCGGCACGTTGATGGCGACCGTCACCGCCACCTGCGCCAGCCCCAGCCCGAACACCGTGCGCTTCATGCTGTACAGGCGCGGCAGGGAGAACTCCAGCCCGATGGAGAACATCAGGAACACCACGCCGAACTCGGCCAGGTGGTGCGCCGCCGCCGAGTCGGGCACGAGATCGAGGGCGTGCGGCCCGATGGCCGCGCCGACCAGCAGATAGCCCAGCACCGGCGGCAGGTTGAGCGAACGGAACAGCACGACCACGAACACCGCGGATGCGAGCAGGACAAGGACGAGTTGCAGGGTGGTCATGGGGCGGGGCGGATCGGCTCGTTGTATACTTCCGGGCAAGTCTAATCAATTTGAATTCATGAACCAAATCGCGGCCATCGGCAAGCAGGGCGCCAAGGCGCTGGAACTGGCGAGGGAGGTGTTTCGCATCGAGTCGCAGGCCGTCGCCGGCCTGGCGGATCGCCTCGGTGCCGCCTTCCCCCGCGCGGTGGAGCTGGTCCTCGCCTGCCACGGCCGCGTCATCGTCTCCGGCGTCGGCAAATCCGGCCACGTCGCGCGCAAGATCGCCGCCACCCTGGCCAGCACCGGCACGCCGGCGTATTTCGTGCATGCCGCCGAGGCGGCCCATGGCGATCTCGGCATGATCGCCCGCGAGGACGTGGTGATCGCCCTGTCCCATTCCGGCGAGAGCGATGAGCTGCTCACCATCGTGCCGCTCATCAAGCGCCAGGGCGGCCGCCTGATCGCCATCACCGGCAGCCCGGCTTCCTCGCTGGCGCGCGAAGCCGACGCGCATCTCGACGCCGGCGTGGCCGAGGAGGCCTGCCCGCTCAACCTCGCCCCCACCGCCAGCACCACCGCGGCGCTGGCGATGGGCGATGCGCTGGCGGTGGCGCTGCTCGACGCGCGCGGCTTTTCGGCCTCCGATTTCGCCCGTTCCCACCCTGGCGGCGCGCTCGGCCGGCGCCTGCTCACCCATGTGCGCGACATCATGCGCCGCGTCGAGGAGGTGCCGCGCGTCGGCGAGGATGCCTCGGTCGCCGAGGCGGTGCTGGCGATCTCGCGCGGCGGCATGGGCATGACGGCCGTCGTCGCGCAGAACCTGGCCGTGGCCGGCATTTTCACCGACGGCGACCTGCGCCGCGCCCTGGAGAAGCTGAGCGACCTGAAAGGCACCGCAGTGTCTCAGGTGATGACGCGCAATCCGCGCTGCATCGGCCCCGACCGGCTCGCCGCCGAGTCCGCGCAGATGATGGAAGAGCACAAGATCAGCCAGGTGCTGGTGGTAGACAACGGCGCGCTGGTCGGTGCACTGAACACCCACGACCTGTTCCGCGCCAAGGTGATCTGAGCGCGCCGGCATGAACCTGAAAGTGCGCAGCGGGCAGAGCCTGCTTCCCCTCGCCCTGATGACCCTGCTGGTCGGGCTGACCTTCTGGCTGCAGCAGGCGACCGAGATCAGGAGCCAGCCGAGCGACAGCCTGCTGCGCCACGACCCCGATTATTTCGCCGAGAACTTCACCGTGCGCCGCTTCGATGCGTCCGGCGCGCTGCAGAACATGCTGGTGGCAAGGAAGATGGTACATTACCCCGACGACGACACCACGGTGGTGACCGCGCCGCAAATGTCCTTCCTCAAGGGGCCGCGCCCCACCTTCCTCACCGCCCGCGAGGGCCTGGTCGGGCCGCAGGGCGGCGAGGTTGCGCTGGTCGGCGACGTGCGTGGCGTGCGCAAGGCAACGGCCAAGGATCCCGAGATCGTCTTTACCACCACCCACCTCACGGTCTTCCCTGACGACGAAGTGGCGCGCACCGTCGCTCCCGTGACCATCGTCCAGGACGCCTCGGTCATCCGCGGAGTCGGCATGGAATCCGACAACAAGACCCGGATCTACCGGCTGTTGAGCCAGGTCAACAGCACTATCGAGAAACGACGCTGACACCCATGACATCCGCCCGCCTGCCCGCCCGATTCCTGCTCTGCATCGCATTGCTCGCCGCTGCGCCCTTCTGCCGCGCCGAAAAGGCCGACCGCAACAAGCCGGTCAACCTGGAGGCCGACCGCGCCACGGTCGACGAGATCAACAAGATGCATGTCTTCGACGGCAACGTCACGCTGGCCCAGGGTACGCTGGTGATCCGCAGCGACAAGCTGGTGGTGAAGCAGGATGCCGAAGGCTTCCAGAGCGGCGTGGCCACCGCCGGCCCGGGCAAGCTGGCACGCTTCCGCGTCAAGCGCGATGGCAAGGAGGAGTACGTCGAGGGCGAGGCCGAACGCATCGAGCACGACGCCAAGACCGAGGTCACCAGGTTCTTCAACCGCGCCTGGGTGAAGAGCGGCGACGACGAGGTGCGCGGACAGTACATCGTCTACGACGGTCTCAAGGAAAACTACTCGGTCACCAGCGGCCCGGCCGGCACGGTCGTGCCAGGCCGCGACAACCGCGTGCGCGCCGTCATCCAGCCGAAGAACAAGTCCCCCGCCGAAGCGGCCGCGCCCGGGCAGCCGGTGCGCCTGCAGCTGGCGCCCAACCTTTCGAATCCCAGACAGGAGCAGCAATGACTTACGAAAACATCCTGGTCGAGACCCGCGGCAAGGTCGGCCTCGTCACCCTCAACCGCCCGAAGGCGCTGAACGCCCTCAACGACGCCCTGGTAGACGAGTTGGGCGACGCGCTCGGCAGGTTCGAGGCCGACGAGGCCATCGGCGCCATGGTCATCACCGGCTCGGACAAGGCCTTCGCCGCCGGCGCGGACATCGTCGCCATGAGCCAATGGGATTACATGGACGTCTACAAGCCCGACTACATCACCCGCAACTGGGAGCGCGTGAAGACCTGCCGCAAGCCGGTCATCGCCGCGGTCGCCGGCTTCGCCCTGGGCGGCGGCTGCGAGCTGGCGATGTCCTGCGACATCATCATCGCCGCCGACACGGCGAAATTCGGCCAGCCGGAGATCAAGCTCGGCATCATCCCGGGCGCCGGCGGCACCCAGCGCCTGCCGCGCGCAGTAGGCAAGGCCAAGGCCATGGACCTCTGCCTGACGTCCCGCATGATGGATGCGGCCGAAGCCGAACGCGCCGGACTCGTCTCGCGCGTGGTGCCCGCCGACAAGCTGCTGGAGGAGGCGCTCGCCGCCGCCGAGACCATTGCCGGCTTCTCCCTGCCGGTGATCATGATGGTCAAGGAGTGCGTCAATCGCGCCTACGAGAGCCCGCTCGCCGAGGGCATGCTGTTCGAGCGGCGCACCTTCCACGCCGCCTTCGGACTGGCGGACAAGAAGGAAGGCATGGCCGCCTTCGTCGAAAAGCGCAAGCCGGACTTCAAGAACAGATAGTAATTCACTTCCGCACCGCGATCGCCACGCCCACCGCGGCGATCGCCATGCCGGCGATCGCCGGCACCCCCATCCTTTCCCCGAACGCCAGCCAGGCCATCAGCGCCGTCGTCGGCGGCGTGAGATAGAACAGCGCCGAGACGCGCGTCGCCGCGCCGCGCCGGATGATCAGGTGCAGCAGCGAGATCGCCCCCAGCGAGAGCACGAGAATCAGCCAGCCGAGCGCGAAGAGGAACGGCCCGCTCCAGGTCACCCGCATCGTTTCGAACAGCAGCGCGAAAGGCAGCAACGTCAGCGCCGCGGCGACGAACTGGATCACCGAGCCGCTCCACAGGTCCAGTTCGGCGCAGAAGCGCTTCTGGTACAGCGTGCCGAGCGTGATGCCGACCAGCGCCATGGCCGAGAAGGCCAGGCCGGCCGCGCTGATGCCGGCCAGTCCCATCTTCTCCCACACCACCAGCGTCACGCCGGCAAAGCCGAGCACCAGCCCGGCCCACTGCCGGCCGCTGACCCGCTCGCCCACCATGGAAGTGCTGAGGAAGGCCGTCAGCAGGGGCTGGATGCCGACGATCAGCGCCACCACGCCTGCCGGCATGCCGCGGTGGATGGCCAGGAAGACGCCCGACAGATAGGCGCCATGCAGCAAGGCGCCCGCAACAGCGATGTGGAGCCACTGCATCGGCCGTAGCGGCCAGGGCCGGCGCAGGACGAGCGCCAACAGACCGAGCAAAGCGATCACGCAGGCAAAGCGGAGCAACAGGAAGGTCAGCGGTTCGGCATAGGGCAGACCGAGTTTTGCGCCGATGAAGCCCGTGCTCCAGAGGAGCACGAACAGCCCCGGGGTCAGGGCCAGAAACAATGGCTGCGGATTGGTTTTTTCGGTCATTTATTCTGGAAAGCCTGGTTGCATCGCCGCAAAATCATCTTGGTGAAATTATAAAGTTAAGTGCTTACTAACTTTTATGTATTTGTTTATTAATTTGTTATTGTTCATGAAAAATTAATTGTGCTTTGCACAAAAAAGTTCTTGACTTGCAGATTTGTGCCCTTATAATTCAGTCATGCTGCAACGCAACAAGCAGGCAAGTTTGGAACGTAGCATATCGAGGTCGAACCGATTTTTTTAATTGCCTTCATTTCAAGGAGAGAGAAATGCTGACCACCCCGGAACAACTGGCTAGCGCCAACAAAGCCAACGTCGAAGCCATGCTGACCCTGGCCAATACCGCCTTCGCCAGCGCCGAGCGCTTCGCCGCGCTGAACCTGAACACCGCCCGCGCCGTGCTGGAAGACGGCGTGAACAACGCCAAGGCCCTGCTCGGCGCCAAGGACCTGCAGGAAGTCATTTCCCTGCAAGCCACCCTGGCCCAGCCGTCCGTCGAGAAGGCCGTCGCCTACTCGCGCAGCGTGTATGAGATCTCCGCCCAGACACAGGAAGAGTTTTCCAAGCTGGTCGAAGCCCAGTTCGCCGAAGTGAACAAGAACGTCGCCGCCACGCTGGACAAGGCCGCCAAGTCGGCCCCGGCCGGTTCCGACGTCGCGGTTGCCGCGGTCAAATCCGCCATCGCCGCCGCCAACTCGGCCTACGACACGATGAGCAAGGCCGCCAAGCAGGTCGCCGAGATCGCCGAGGCCAACGTCGCCGCCGCGACCAACGCCACCGTCAAGGCCGTCGGCGCCGCCCAGACCAAGGCCCGCAAGGCTGCCTGAGCCTATTACGTCCTCCTCCCGCCCCGCGCAAAGCGGAGCGATTCGAACCCCGGCTTCGGCCGGGGTTTTTTTATGTCCGCTCCTGCCATTCGTAGCCGAGCCGCGCCACTGCGGCGCGGATCTCGGCCATTGCCTGCCTGACCGTCTCCGGCTCGCCGCGCACGCCCAGTTCGATGTGCCGCCGCACCCCCTCGCCGCCGAAGGAGGGCAGGCTGAACAGCGGCGCCTTCGGGTAGTCGCGGGTGATGCGGTTCATCAGGTCCAGCAGGGCGGATTCCGGCGCTTCGTAGACGACGATCGCCTGTTCCTCCCGCGCCACGGCGTGGTGCAGGTGCGCCAGTTGCGTGTCGAGCACCCATTCCAGCATCGGCCAGGACATGATCGGGAAGCCGGGGAAGAACCAGTGGTTGCGGATCGAGAAGCCGGGAATGCGGTTGTAGGGGTTGGGAATGATTTCGCTGCCGAGGGGAAACTCGCCGAGCATCAGCCGCTGCGGCGTGGTTTCCCCGCCGAATCTCGCGCGAATCTCGCGCTCGGCATCGGGATGCAATGCGATATCGACGCCCAGCGCCGCGGCAACGGCCTGGCGCGTGTGGTCGTCGGGCGTCACGCCGATGCCGCCGAAGCTGAAGACGATGTCGCCGGAGGCCAGGCTCGCGGCGAGCGCGGCGGTCAGGCGCACGCGGTCGTCGCCGAGGACCTGCGCCCAGTCGAGCGCCATGCCGCGCGCGCCGAGCAGTTCGACGACCTTGGCGAAATGCTTGTCCTGCCGCTTGCCGGAGAGGATTTCGTCGCCGATGATGATGGCGCCGATGCTCATGCCGTCTTGCGCGCGCGCCGCAGCGCCTCCAGACAGTAGTGGATGAAGGCCAGCCCGGCATAGGCCGGCGCGATCAGGTTGAGCACCGGCACGAAGGCCAGCAGACCGGCGACGATGCCGGCGAGGTAGAGCCCGCCGCGCTCGCGCGCCAGCACGCCATCAATTTCGTCGGGCCCGGCATGCGCCGACAGTGCGTCGTAGCTGTAGCCGCGGTAGTTGAGGTAGCCGGCGAGCAGCACCGGCAGCACGATGCCCATGCCCGGTATCAGCCACAGCGGCAGCGTCACCACCCAGCCGGCGAGGAACACGGCCACCGCCATCAGGGCGTTGCCGAGGCTGCCGGCCAGCGTGCCGCCCTCGCGCCGCTCCAGCTCGGGATAGTCTTTCGCCGCTACCCGCTCCAGCATCAACGGCAGGGCGAACACCGCGACGATGAACATCGCCGTGCCGTAGATCAGCGGGATCAGCAGCAGCCCGAGCACCACCTTGACGAAAATCGCGCCGGCCAGCGCGGAGGCCTCCCAGCGCTGCAGGATCCAGTTGAGCCAGCTCACCTCGACGAAGAGACGCTCGACGCTGGCACCGACCGTGTCCCAGCTCATCCAGGCGACCGTAATCCAGAACACCACCGCCAGCACGGTCGGCCACAGCAGGTGCCAGAGGATGCCCGGCGTGAGCAGGCTCTTCAGGGCGCGTCCGTAGGCTTTCAGCACTTCGGTCATACGACTCCTATCTCGGCCTACTCTCCCAGGCCTTCTGCAATCGCTTCACCGACACCGGCATCGGCGTCTTCAGCTCCTGCGCGAACAGCGCGACGCGCAGCTCCTCCAGCAGCCAGCGGAAGTCCTCCAGCCAGGGGTCGGGCGCGCCGCTTTTGCGCCGCGCCAGGCGCTCGCGCTCCCAGGGTTTATACAATGCCGCGAACTCCTGCGCCAGCCGCGCCTCGCGCGCCGGGTCGGCGCGCAGCTTGTCGATGCGCAGCGACGCCGCCTTCAGGTAGCGCGGGAAGTGCGCCAGCCGCTCGAAGGGCGTCGCCTCGACGAAACCCTTCGGCAGGAGTTCCGTACACTGCGCCCGGATCTCCTCCGCCACGGCGGGCTGTGCCCTGATCGTCGCCAGCTTCTTCTGCAGGGCGGCCTGCTCATTGAGGATCGCCCCGACCTGTCGGCCGATCTCCTGCGCCACCAGACCGATGCGCGCACGCGCTTCGTCTTTGCGCTTGTTGAAGCTCGCGGCGTCCGCCGGCAGCGGCGCCAGCATGCAGGTGCGCTCCAGCGTCGCCGCGACGATCTGGCTTTTCAGCTCGGCCTCCGTGCCCCAGGCCATGTAGAGCAGGCCCAGCTCGCGCGGCAGCGACTTCTCGACGAACTTCACCTGCTCGCGCAACTCGAGCGCGAAGAGCCGGCGCAAACCCTTGCGGTGCACGGCGGCGGCCTTCTCCGGCGTGTCCTGCACACGCAGCGCCACCGTCTCGCCTTCGTCGACCAGCGCAGGGAAACCGATCACGCTGCGTCCGCCGACATCCACCTCCATGATTTCCGGCAATGCGCCGAAGCTCCAGGAAGTCAGTCCCTGCAATGCGGCGTCCGCAGTTTCCTCCTTCACTTCGGCGCGGGCGAAGGTCTGCTCGATCTTCGCGGCAAAGCGGCTGCGCAGCGCGGCGAGGTCGCGCGACTGCCCCAGCATGCGGCCGTGCTCGTCGATGGCGCGGAAGTTCATGAAGAAGTGCGGCGGCACCATCTCGGCGCGGAAGGCATCGAGCGGCAGCTTCAATTGCATCTTCTCCTCGGCGGCGCGCGTCAGCGCGCGCAGGAAGGGCTCGTCGACCGCGTGCGCCGCTTCCGCGAAATCGGCGACGAACTCGTCGACGGGCTGCAGGCGGTGGCGGTATTTCTGCGGCAGGGTCTTCACGAACTGCGCCGCCTTCTGCTCGAGCAGGCCCGGCACCAGCCACTCGCAGCGCACCGCCGGCACCTGGTTGAGCGCCGCCACCGGCACGGTCAGCGTGACGCCGTCGTCCTCGGCGCCCGGCTCGAAGTGGTAGGCGAGCGGATAGCGCTGGCCGTGGATCTCCATCTGCGGCGGGAAGCGCTCCGAGGTGACGCCGGCGGCATCGTGGCGCATGAGCTGCTCGCGCGTGAGGAAGAGCAGCTTCGGCTCGGCACGCTCGGCGTCCTTGCGCCAGCGCTCGAAGCTGGCGACGTCGACGACCTCGGCCGGAATCTTGGCGTCGTAGAAGGCATGGATCAGCTCCTCGTCCACCAGCACGTCCTGCCGGCGCGTCTTGTGTTCGAGCTGCTCGATGTCGCGCACGAGTTTCCGGTTGTGCTGGAAGAAGCGCGCATGGCGCGCCATCTCGTCGGGTAGCTCGCCCTGCACCAGGCCTTCGCGGATGAACAACTCGCGCGCCAGCTTCGGGTCGACGCGGCTATAGGTCACCGGCCGTTTGGCGTAGAGCACCAGGCCGTGCAGGGTGGCGCGCTCCCAGGCGCGCACCTGGCCGGTCTTCTTCTCCCAGTGCGGGTCGTAGACGCTCTTCCGCACCAGGTGGGCGCCGACCTCTTCCAGCCATTCCGGCTCGATCCTCGCCAGGCAGCGCGCATAGAGCCGCGTCGTCTCCACCAGCTCGGCGGCGACGATCCAGCGGCCGGCTTTCTTCGCCAGCGCCGAACCGGGATGCGGCCAGAAACGGATGCCGCGCGCGCCGAGATAGTCGCCCTCCTCCTCGCTCTTCAGGCCGAGGTTGCCGAGGAGGCCCGACAGCAGGGCCTTGTGCACCTGCTCGTAGGTCGCCGGCTTTTCGTTCTCGCGCCAGCCGTGTTCCCCGGCGAGCGTGTGCAGCTGGGCGTGCACCTCGCGCCACTCGCGCATGCGGAGATAACTCAGGAAGTTCCTGCGGCACCAGTCGCGCTGCTTGCGCTGCGACTCGTGCGTCCAGATCTGATCGAAGGCCTTCCACAGATTCAGCCAGGCGAGGAATTCCGAGCGCTGCTGCTGCTCGTCGCCGCGCCATTTGGCGTGGGCCTGGTCGGCCGCGCCGGCCTGCTCGGGCGGCCGCTCGCGCGGGTCCTGCACCGACAGCGCGGCGGCGATGACGAGCATCTCGCGCAGGCAATGGCCGTCGCGCGCGGCGAGGATCATGCGGGCGATGCGCGGGTCGAGCGGCAGCTTGGCCAGCTCGCGGCCGGTCTGCGTCAGATCCTTGTCGGAACCGCCCCGCTCCTGTAGGTCGGCCTTCAGGCCGACTCCGGCGGCCGCTGTCGGGCTGAAGCCCGACCTACGCACATCCTCCACGGCGCCCAGCTCGGCAAGCAGCTGATAGCCGTCGGTGACCATGCGCGGCAGCGGCCGGTCGAGGAAGGGAAATGCCTCCACCTCGCCGAGGTGCAGCGACTTCATGCGCAGGATGACGCCGGCCAGCGAGGAGCGCAGGATCTCCGGATCGGTGTAGGCGGGCCGCTTCGCGAAATCGTCCTCGCCGTAGAGGCGGATGCACACCCCGCTCATGACGCGGCCGCAGCGGCCGGCGCGCTGGTTGGCGGCGGAGCGGGCGATGTCCTCCACCTGCAGCATCTCCACCTTGTTGCGGTGCGAGTAGCGCTTGACGCGCGCCAGGCCGGCGTCGACGACGTAGCGGATGCCCGGCACGGTGAGCGAGGTCTCGGCGACGTTGGTGGCGAGCACGACGCGGCGGCCCTTGGCCGGCGCGAAGACGCGCTGCTGTTCCTGCGCCGACTGGCGGGCGTAGAGCGGCAGCAGTTCGGTTCGTGTGTTGTCAAATGCGGGATGGTGCTTCCTCAGCGCCTCGGCCGCCTCGCGGATCTCGCGCTCGCCGGGCAGGAACACCAGCACGTCGCCGGGGCCGTTGCGGTGGCATTCGTCGACGGCGTCGACGATGGCGTCGGCGACGTCCACATCGTCGGCCGGCGGCCGCCAGCGCATCTCGATGGGATAGAGCCGGCCGGAGACCTCGATCACGGGCGCGCCGTCGAAGTGCTTCGAGAAACGGTCTGCGTCGAGGGTGGCCGAGGTCACTATCACTTTCAATTCCGGCCGCTTCGGCAGCAGCTGCTTGAGATACCCCAGCAGGAAGTCGATGTTGAGGCTGCGCTCGTGCGCCTCGTCGATGATCAGCGTGTCGTACTGCCGCAGCTGCGGATCGCCCTGCGTCTCGGCGAGCAGGATGCCGTCGGTCATCAGCTTGATGTAGCTGTCGGGGCTGACGCGGTCGGTGAAGCGGATCTTGAAGCCGACGGCGCGCCCCAGCTCGCTCTTTAGCTCCTGGGCGATGCGCGTGGCGGTGGCGCGGGCGGCGATGCGGCGCGGCTGGGTGTGGCCGATCAATCCGTTGGAGCCGCGCCCCAGTTCCAGGCAGATCTTTGGCAACTGCGTGGTCTTGCCCGAGCCGGTCTCGCCGCAGACGATGACCACCTGGTTGCTGCGGATGGCCTCGGCGATCTCGCCGCGCTTGGCGCAGACGGGGAGTTCGTCGTCATAGGCGATCGCCGGCCGCGCGGCCAGGCGTGCTGATGCATCGAATTTCATTTCGCCAGGAATATAAACGTGGTAATGCCCAATGCCGTCATCGCCAGCGAGCCGAACAGATGCCCGCCCGCCGCCGCCAGCGCCCAGCCGTACTGCGCGCGTCCGATCAGCGCCACCACCTCGGCGGAGAAGGTCGAGAAGGTGGTCAGGCCGCCGAGGAAGCCGGTGATGAGGAAGAGCTTCAATTCGGGCGAGAGGCCGGCGTGGTGGTGGAACAGCGCCACGGCGAAGCCGACCAGGTAGCCGCCGACGAGGTTGGCCGCCAGCGTGCCGAGCGGCACGGTCGGAAACAGCGGGTTGAGGGCCACGCCCAGGCCCCAGCGCGCCCAGGCGCCCAGCGCGGCGCCGCCGCCGACGGCGAGAAACGATCCCAAGTTCATGTTTGCCATGGATTTTGCCCGCGATTGTAGCGCGCCCGGCCGGCGCCGCGCGGCTTGCGCTGCAAGCCGGTGTAAGCTTTTGCCGCCTGCGCCGGTCTTATCCGGCGGAGACCACTGCCATGTCCCTCTTCAGCCAGCGCCAGTTCGACCAGGCCGCGCGCGCCTACAGCGCCGACCTCTATCGCTATGCCTGGTGGCTTTGCCGCGACCGCTTCGTCGCCGAGGAGCTGGTGCAGGAGACCTTCGCCCGCGCTTGGAAGAACTGGGGCAGCCTGGAGGACCTCGCAGCCGTGAAGCCCTGGCTCATCACGATCCTGAGGAACGAGCACGCCCGCCTCTACGAGCGCAAGCGCCTCGACTACACGGACGACGATCCGCAGGAACTGGACCTGCCCTCCTCCGACCGCACCGGCGCACAGCTCGAACTCGAGCAACTGGTCGAGGCGCTGCCCCCCGCCTACCGCGAGCCGCTGGTGCTGCAGGTGCTGGGCGGCTACGAGTGCAAAGAGATCGCCAAGATGCTCGGCACCAGCGAGGGCGCGGTGATGACCCGCCTCACCCGCGCGCGGCAGGCGCTGCGCGCGCATCTGACCGAGACTGAAACGAGAGCGCAACGATGAACTGCCTGGATTTCCGCCGCGAGAAACTCGCCGACCCGCGCCGCCTCTCCGCCGAGGCGCTGGCGCACCTGAACGACTGCGCCGCCTGCCGCGGCTTCGCCGCCGAGATCAATGAGAACGAGGCGCGCCTGGCCGCCGCGCTCGACGTGCCGGCGCCCGAGGGCCTGGCCGAGCGCGTCATCTTGCGCAGCAAGACGCAGACCCGCCTCTCGCCGCGCCTGTGGGCCATGGCGGCCACCGTGGTGCTGACCCTGGGTTTCGGCTTCCAGCAGTGGAAGAACTTTCCCTCGCAGGACTACGCGCGGCTGGCCATCGAGCATGTCATGCACGAGCCGGAATCCTTCACCAGCACGCGCCTGGCCGATCCGCAGCTGTTCCGCAGCGTCATGCACAACTTCGGCGGCGAGCTGCAGGGCACCCTCGGTCGCGTGCGCTTCATGAAGCTCTGCCCGGTGCCGGAGGGCACCGGCTGGCACATCGTTTTCGAGACCGAGCAAGGCGAACTTGCCACGCTCATCCTCATCCCCGCCAGGCGCATGCAGGCGCAGAGCGAGCAGGCGACGGTGGGCGGCTGGACCGCGCTGGCGCGGCCGGGCGGCCAGGGTTACTACGCCGTCATCACGCAGTCGCCCGAAACCCTGGGCAGGGTGGACGAGCTGGTGCGCAGCCGCGTGCGCTGGCGCGGCTGAACGCCCGTTGCGCCGTCCCGCCGGGACTGACTTTTTTCCCGCCCTGTAAGGAACCGGGCCTCAAGCCGGTCTCTTTCGACAAGGGCCGGCCATTCCGGCCGGCCCTGCACCCCGAACTTACAACAGGAGACCGACATGAACAAAACCGTGACCGCCGCTTCCCTCGCCCTCGCCTTCGGCGCCGCCCTGTCCCTCGCCGCCGCCCCGGCCGCGGCGCAGGACAAGATGGCCGACAAGGAGAAGTGCTACGGCGTCGCCCTCAAGGGCAAGAACGACTGCAAGGCGGGCGCCGGCACGTCCTGCGCCGGCACCTCGAAGATCGACTACCAGGGCAACGCCTGGTCGATGGTGCCGAAGGGCACCTGCGAGAAGACCGCCTCGCCGACCTCGCCGACCGGCCACGGCCAGCTCATGGCGTTCAAGGAAAAGAAAGTCTGAGCGAGACCGACGCAGCGGAGCGCCTCTCATGACGAGTGCGAACCCTCATCGCCCCATCAGGGGAGGCGCCGCGCCGGCGGCCCACGCCACGCTTCCGGCGCGCGGCGGCGTCGGGCTGAAGCCCGAGCATTTCCGCCACATCCTCGACACGCGCCCCGACATCGGCTTCTTCGAGGTGCATGCCGAGAACTACATGGTGGCCGGCGGCCCCTTCCACCACTATCTCGAGCGCATCCGCGCCGACACCCCGCTCTCGATCCATGGCGTCGGCCTGTCGATCGGCGGCGAGGGCCCGCTCGACGAGGCCCACCTCGACCGCCTGGCGGCGCTGCTGGCGCGCTACCGGCCGGAGTCGTTCTCCGAGCACCTGGCCTGGTCCAGCCACGGCGGCGCCTTCCTCAACGACCTGCTGCCGGCGCCCTACCACGCCGGCACGCTGGCCCGCGTCTGCGCGCACATCGACCGCGTGCAGGAGCGCCTCGGCCGGCGCATGCTACTGGAGAACCCGGCCACCTACGTCGAGTTCGAGGCCTCGACGATGGCCGAGACGGATTTCATCTCGGAAGTCGTCGGGCGCACCGGCTGCGGCCTGCTGCTCGACGTCAACAACGCCTACGTCGCCTGCGTCAATCACGGCCGCGACGCGCGCGCCTACCTGCGCGCCCTGCCGCTGACGGCGGTCGGCGAAATTCACCTCGCCGGCCACGCGCACGATGTCGACGCGGCCGGCGCGCCGCTCCTCATCGACAGCCACGGCGCGCCCGTGGCGGAGGCGGTGTGGGACCTCTATGCCTACGCGATTACCCTCGCCGGCCCGCAGCCGACCCTGATCGAGCGCGACAACGACCTCCCGGCCTTCCCCGTGCTCGCCGCCGAGGCGCGCCAGGCCGAGATCGTCATGGCGCGCCAGGCTGCCCTGGAGGCAGCATGAGCACAGAGCTGGCATTTGCCCACGCGCTGCTGCGGCCGGACGCGCCCTGCCCGGCCGGGCTGAGGGCCTGGAACGGCTCCGACCCGGTGAAGCGCTACGCCGTCTATCGCAACAACGTCGTCGTCTCGCTGGTCGACGCGCTGGCCGACAGCCATCCGGTGACGCAGGCGCTGGTGGGCGAGGCCTTCTTCCGCGCCATGGCCGGCGAATTCGCGCGCCGATCCCCGCCGCGCTCGCCGGTGCTGGCCTGGTACGGCGAAGGCTTCGCCGATTTCGTGGCGGACTTCCCGCCCGCGGCCGGCCTGCCGTATCTCGCCGACCTGGCGCGGCTCGAATGGCTGCGCGTCGAGGCCTGGCATGCTGCCGACGCCGATCCCCTGCCCCTGGCCGAAGTGGCCGCACTGCTCGCCGACGAGGCCGCGCTGCCGAACCTGCGCGTGACGCTGCATCCCGCGCTGCGCGTGCTGCGCTCGGCACATCCGGTGGTCTCGCTGTGGGCGGCGCATCAGTCCGAGGACGCGGCCGGCGCGCTCGGCGCGATCGACTTTGCCGCCGCCGAGGCGGCGCTGCTTGTCCGCGACGGATTGGACGTCGCCCTCCTGCGCGTCGAGCCCGGCGCGGCGGCATTCATCTACCGCCTGCAGCGGGGCGACGCGCTCGGCGCAGCCGCGCAGGCGGCCGCGCCCTTCGACCTCCCCGCCACGCTGGGGCTGCTGCTGCGCCACGGCGCCATCGCGGCGATGAGAACCTCATGAACAACGCCGCTGTCGATCTGGTGCGCCGCACCGCGAACCTCTGCAGCCGCGTGCCCGATGCGTGGATCGCCCTGCTCGGCCGCTTTTCCGTCGCCGCCATTTTCTGGAAGTCCGGCCAGACCAAGGTCCGGGGCTTCACCCTCGACATCGTCTCCGGCGAGTTCCAGTTCGGCCTGCCGCGCCTCGCCGACGCCGTCGTGGACCTGTTCCGCGACGAGTACCGCCTGCCGCTCCTGCCGCCCGAGCTGGCGGCGACGCTGGCCGCCTTCGCCGAGCACGTCTTCCCGGTGCTGCTCCTGCTCGGCCTGGCGACGCGCTTCTCCGCCCTCGCCCTGCTCGCCATGACGGCGACGATCCAGGTCTTCGTCTATCCCGACGCCTATCCCACCCACGGCGTGTGGGCCGCCGTGCTGCTGTTCCTCGTCGCGCGCGGGGCCGGCCCGCTCTCGCTCGACGCCCTCGTCGCCCGGCGCTTCGGCTGAGGCCGACGGCAGGCCGGCTTTCAGGCCATAATGGCGCCATGAAATCCCACCACGTCCACTTCGCCGCCGGCCTGGGCGGACTGACTTTTGTCGCCTTTGCCGTTTTCCATCTGCAGGAAAGGCTTGGCCTGCTGCCCTGCCCGCTCTGCGTGATCCAGCGCATTTTCTTCATCCTGTTCTCGCTCACGGCGCTGGCGGCTGCACTGCATCGGCCCGCAGGCGCGCTGCGCTGGCTCTGGGCCGGCCTGCTCGGACTGTGGGCGGCGCTCGGCGCGGCGGTGGCCGCCTGGCAGGTATATCTCACCTACAATCCCCTTGCTGCCGAATGCGGCATCAGCCCCGAGGAGCGCTTCCTCAACGGCCTGCCGCTGGCAAAGTGGTGGCCGGCGATGTTCGAGGCCAACGGCGACTGCACCAGGGTGGATTGGAAATTCCTCGGCTTCTCCGTGCCCGAGCTGTCCCTGATCGCTTTCGTCCTGCTCTGCGCCATCGCCATCGTCGCCGCGCTGCGCCCGGCCTCGCGGTAAAATACTCGCATCATGAGCAAGGACAAGAACGCGCCCGCCGCGGCGCCCGCCGCACCCATCTCGAATTTCATCCGCCAGATCATCGAGGCCGACCTCGCCGCCGGCAAGCACGCCGGCACGACCTGGGCCGGCCGGCCCGGTCCGGCAAGCGTTCACGCCGGCGCCCCCGTCGATGCCGCGAGAATTCGCACGCGTTTTCCGCCTGAGCCGAACGGCTACCTGCACATCGGCCACGCCAAGTCGATTCTCCTCAACTTCGGCCTGGCGCGCGACTACGGCGGCGCCTGCCACCTGCGCTTCGACGACACCAACCCGGAGAAGGAGGAGCAGGAGTACGTCGACGCCATCATCGACGCCGTGCACTGGCTCGGCTTCGACTGGGGCAGGGACGAGTATTTCGCCTCGGATTACTTCGACTTCATGTACGAGGCGGCGCAAACCCTGATTCGCGCTGGCCACGCCTATGTCGACTCGCAGAGCGCCGAGGAGATGCGCGCGAATCGCGGCACGCTCACCGAGCCGGGGAAAAACAGTCCCTTCCGCGAACGCAGCGCGGAAGAAAACCTCGAGCTCTTCCGCCGCATGGAGGCCGGCGAGTTCGCCGACGGCACCCACGTATTGCGCGCGAAGATCGACATGGCCTCGCCCAATATCAACCTGCGCGACCCGGCCATCTACCGCATCCGCCACGCCACGCACCACCGCGCCGGCGACAGGTGGAACGTGTACCCGATGTACACCTTCGCCCACCCGATCGAGGACGCGCTGGAGCGCATCACCCACTCCATCTGCACGCTCGAATTCGAGGACCAGCGCCCCTTCTACGACTGGCTGCTGGAGAAACTGGCCGAGGGCGGCCTGCTGGCGAAGCCGCTGCCGCAGCAGATCGAGTTCGCCCGCCTCAACCTGAGCTACGTCGTGCTGTCGAAGCGCAAACTCATCCAGCTGGTGCAGGAGCGGCACGTCGACGGCTGGGACGACCCGCGCCTGCCGACGCTGGCCGGCGCGCGACGGCGCGGCTATACGCCGGAGGGCTTCCGCCTGTTCGCCGAGCGCATCGGCGTCGCCAAGGCCGACTCGTGGATCGACTACGGCGTGCTCGAAGAGTGCATGCGCGACGACCTCAACGCGCACGCGGAGCGCCGCATCGCCGTGCTCGACCCGCTCAAGCTCGTCATCGACAACTACCCGGAAGGGCAGTCCGAGGAGTGCTTCGCGCCCAACCATCCGCAGCAGCCCGAGCTGGGCAAGCGCGCCGTGCCCTTCTCGAAGGAACTCTGGATCGAGCGCGAGGACTTCACGGAAAATCCGCCGAAGGGCTACTTCCGCCTGTTTCCCGGCAACAGCGTGCGCCTGCGCTACGGCTACGTCGTGAAATGCACCGGCTGCGAGAAGGATGCCGCGGGAAAAGTCGTCGCCGTGCATTGCGAGTACATGGCCGATTCGAAGAGCGGCACGCCCGGCGCCGACACCTACAAGGTGAAGGGCAACATCCACTGGGTCAGCGCGGCGCACGCCTACGAATGCGAGGTGCGCCTCTACGACCGCCTGTTCAGCGTGCCCGTGCCCGGCAAGCGTCCGCTGGCCCACGCCGCGGCGAGCCACGCCCCCGACCATCGCCTGACCGACGCCGACGAGACGGGCAAGCTGCACCAGCACGAGGAGAAGGCCGAGCACGACTGGCTCGACGACATCAACCCGCGCGCGAAGGCAGTCGTCGCCGCGCAACTGGAGCCGGCGCTGAAGAACGCGAAACCGGAAGAGCGCTTCCAGTTCGAGCGCCACGGCTACTTCGTGGCGGACCGGGTTGATTCGAAAGACGGGGCGCCGGTGTTCAACCGGGCGGTGACGCTGAAGGATTCGTGGGGAAAGGCTAACTATTGAGCCGGCATCTATGAACTTGAATCAAGCCGCATAGCGAACGGGGCCATGCTGGAAGTAGGAGCGAATTCTTTCGGGTTGTTTCTGGACGCTGCGCAGGTGGCCGGAGGCGGCCTTGACCAGGCGGCGCATGAAGTCGATCAGGATGTCGGCGTTGAGCGCGCCGGATCGGCTTTTGCGGGGTAAAGCCCCAGCGCGACAGGTACAGCCCCATCGTGCGCACCGGCAGGCGAACGATGCTCGACCAGCTCGGCCACCGCGCCGCGCGTCCACAGGGCGTAGGGCATCTTCAGCTGATCCGGCGTCTTGTCGCAGATCAGACGCCTGATCTGGGCTTCCTGCGCCGCCGTCAGGCGCCGCTGCTCGCCCACCTTGCGCCCGCCCGCCTTGTCACGCAGGGCCTTGGCCCCGCCCGATGCGTAACGGGCGCAGATGTTGAACACGCCCGTCCTGCTCGGGCCCGTTTGCGCCGCAATCGCATCAAGGGTCATCCCCGCCTTGCGCAGACGGATGACCTGCACGCGGCGCTCGTGGCGCGCCTCAGGCGACAACGTTCTCATGTCTTTCGTTTCCATGAACAGAACAGGGGGGCAGGCTTCGCTTTTTCAAGTGCATTATTGCCGGATCAATAATTCCAGGCTTGGTTCCCGGGAGTATACTTGCCCGTCCCCCGGAGGAGCCGCTCCCGCATGACCGTCCTGCCCCGTTACACCCTGCGCGAAGAGATCGCCAGCAGCATCACCCACGGCGTCGGCATCGTGCTGGCCATCGCCGGGCTGGCGGTGCTGGTGGCCTTCGCCGCGCGCTACGGCGACGCCTGGCACGTGGTGAGCTGCAGCATCTTCGGCGCGGCGCTGATCCTCTGCTTCACCGCCTCGACGCTCTACCACAGCGTCCAGGCCGAGCGCGTCAAGCGCCTGCTGCGCACGCTCGACCATACCGCCATTTTCCTGCTCATCGCCGGCACCTACACGCCCTTCCTGCTGGTGAACCTGCGCGGCCCCTGGGGCTGGTCGCTGTTCGCCGTCATCTGGACACTGACTTTGTCGGGCATCGCGCTGCGGCTGTTCCTCAACGGCCGGCTGCACGGGCTGGTCGTTTCGATCTACGTCGCCATGGGCTGGATCGTGGTGGTGGCGGCCCAGCCCATGATCGAGCATGTCGGCACCGGCGGCCTGGTGCTGCTCGCCACGGGCGGGCTCGCCTACTCCGCCGGCGTGGCCTTCTACAAGTGGCGGCGCCTGCCTTACAACCACGCCATCTGGCACGGCTTCGTGCTGGCCGGCGCCGCAATGCATTTCTTCGCCGTGCTGTTCTACGTCATTCCCTGGCCGGTGACATCTGCCTGAACGCGTGGCAAACTGTGCGCCCCACGACAGGCTGGAGGCGCTTATGGCCGAGTTGCCCCCGTTTCACCTGGCTTTTCCCGTCACCGACCTCGCCCGCGCGCGGCAGTTCTACGGCAAGTTCCTCGGCTGCGCCGAGGGACGCAGCTCCGACGAATGGGTGGACTTCAATTTCCGCGGCCACCAGCTGGTCGCCCATCTCGTGAAGACCATGTCCGGGGAGGAAGCGGTCAACCTGGTCGAGGACATGCAGGTGCCGGCGCGCCATTTCGGCCTGGTGCTGCCGATGGATGAGTGGCAGCGCCTCGCCGAACGCTTCCGTGCCGCCGGCATGGAGTTTCTGATCGAGCCGCGCGTGCGCTTCAGGGACCAGCCGGGCGAACAGGCCACGCTGTTCCTGCGCGACCCCTTCGGCAACGCGCTGGAGTTCAAGGCCTTCAGCGATCCGGACCGCCTGTTCGCCAAATAAGGCATCCCGCCATGCGCCTGCTCATCCTCTGCTCCGCCCTCATCGCCGCCGCCTGCGGCTCGAAGATCAGCGCCGAGAACTTCGCGCGCATTCAGAACGGCATGACCCAGAAGGAGGTCGTCGCCGTGCTCGGCGAGCCGACCGAGACGAGTTCCGTCAGCATTGGCGGGCTGTCCGGCGGCATGGCTACCTGGAAGGACGGCAGCACGGTGATTTCCGTGCAGTTCGTCAACGACAAGGTGCAGGCCAAGCAGTTGAGCCGCGAGGCGCCGCAGCCGAAATAATCTGTTCTCCCGCCACGGCTTGTGGCATAGTATCCGTCCATCACGCACACGGGGAGGGCGTATGGGCGGATCGCAGGCGGCACAAGCGGTGGCAGGCGGGATCGACTTCCACCTGATCCTCCTCCTCGGCATCATGATCGCCACCGGGCTCCTCGGCGGCCTCGCCAATTTCTTCCTCAACGAGCGCGACACGGGCACGCCCTGGCGCAGCGCCGGCAAGCACATGGTGCTCGGCGTCGTCGCTGCGCTGACCGTACCCCTGTTCCTCAACATGATGTCCAGCCACCTGCTGGAGGCGACGCGGTTGAAATCCAGCGAGCTGTTCGTCTTCGCCGGCTTCTGCCTGCTCTACGTGGTGGTGACGCGGCGTTTCTTCGAGAATATCGCCGCCAACCTGGTGCGCCAGGTGGAGCAGGTGCGGCGTGACGTGAAGCACCTTCAGTATGCGGGGGAGCGCGCCGCTTCCGGCCCGGTCATCCCGCGTCCGGCCGAGCCGGAAGCGGCGCCGGAGCCGGCGCCGGCCTCCGTCGTCGAGCTGCCGCGCAACGCGGTGAGCTTCGGCGACATCGAGCTGATGCGCGCCATCGCCGAGGGCAACGCCATCTACGGCGCCAACACGGGGCTCGCCGCCAGGACCACCCTGCCGAAGGACCAGATCGCCGCGCGCCTGGCGGCGCTGAAGACGATGGGGCTGATCGAGTCCAAGATCGACGAGCGCAATGTCGTGCGCTGGCACCTGACGCCCAAGGGCAAATCGCTGCTCGACGGCATCAACGCCGCCGCCTCGCTCGAAGAGCGGCGCGACGCAAGTTGACGGCCTGCCCCCCGCCCCTTTCCCGCGGAAAGGGGTGACGGCGGTTAGGCCGCTGCGCGGCTTCCGCGTCATGCCTCAGCTCGGATCGACGTACTGCCCTTCCTGCAGTTTCGCCTGCGCCGCCGCCAGCCGGGCGATCGGCACGCGCGGGCCGGAGCAGGACACGTAGTTCAGCCCGATGTGGTGGCAGAAGTGGATCGAGGACGGATGGCCGCCGTGCTCGCCGCAGATGCCGATCTTGAGGTCCGGATTGGTCTTGCGGCCGCGCTCCACCGCCATCTTCATCACCTGTCCGACGCCCTTCACGTCGAGCACCTCGAAGGGATTGTCCTGCAGGATGCCGGTCTCGTTGTAGGCCGGCAGGAACTTGTTCTCGGCGTCCTCGCGGCTGAATGAGAAGGTGGCCTGGGTCAGGTCGTTGGTGCCGAAGGAGAAGAACTCGGCAATCTCGGCCATGCGGTGGGCGCGCATGCAGGCCCGCACCACTTCCAGCATCGAGCCGAACTTGAAGCGCACGTTGATGCCGTGCGTGAGCTCGACCACCTTGTGCAGGCGCTGGACGTGCCCCTGGATGCGGCTCAGCTCCTCGACGGTGGCCACCTGCGGCACCATGATCTCCGGGTAGACCTGGACGCCCTCCTTGGCGCACAGCGCGGCCGCCTCGAGGATAGCCTGGATCTGCATGCAGTAGATCTCCGGATAGGTAACGCCGAGGCGCACGCCGCGATGGCCGAGCATCGGGTTCACCTCGGAGAGCGCGCGCACCTTCTTCAGCACCTTCTCCTTCTTCGAGATGACGTCCTCCTCGAGGTGCGACTCCTTGAAGGCGTGCATGCCGTCGGTGAGCTTGACCAGTCCGTCGGCGTACTGCTGGTAGAGCTTGGGGTTGAGCAGCTTGAGCGTCTCGGGCAGCTCCTCCAGGCCCTTCAGTGTGTCGCGCAGGTGGTGCAGATGGGCGATCTCCAGCTCGAGCTGGGCGGCGGTGGGCAGGAACTCGTGCATCGGCGGATCGAGCAGGCGCACCGTCACCGGCAGGCCTTTCATGGCCTTGAAGATGCCCTTGAAGTCGTTGCGCTGGATCGGCAGCAGCCGGTCGAGCGCGGCCTGGCGCTCCTCGGCCGACTCGGCCAGGATCATCTCCTGGACGATGGGCAGGCGGTCGGTGCTGTTGAACATGCGCTCGGTGCGGCACAGGCCGATGCCCATGGCGCCGAAGGCGCGGGCGCGGGCGGCATCCTCCGGCGTGTCGGCGTTGGCCATCACCTGCAGGCGGGCCGCCTCGTCGGCCCACTCCAGCAGCACGGACATTTCCTCCGAGACTTCCGCCTCGACCGTCGGCACCTCGCCAGCGTAGACGTGGCCCGAGCCGCCGTCGATGGTGATGACGTCGCCCTCGTGCAGGGTGGCGGCGCCGATCACGGCGCGGCGCGCCACGACGTCGATGACGATGGCCTCGCAGCCGGAGACGCAGGGCTTGCCCATGCCGCGCGCCACCACTGCAGCGTGCGAGGTCTTGCCGCCGCGGCTGGTGAGAATGCCCTGGGCCTGGAAGAAGCCGTGGATGTCCTCGGGCTTGGTCTCCTCGCGCACCAGGATGATGCGCTCGCCGGCGCGCCCGCGCGCTTCCGCCGTGTCGGCGTCGAAGACGATCCTGCCGGAGGCGGCGCCGGGCGAGGCCGGCAGGCCCTGCGCCAGCGACTTGCCGCGAAAGGTGGGCGAGAGCTGCGGCACCAGCAATTGCTCCAGCATGGCCGGATCGACGCGGGTGATGGCGCGCTCCTTGGAGATCAGCCCCTCGCGGAACATCTCGACGGACGTGCGCACCATGGCGCGGGCGTTCATCTTGCCGTTGCGCGTCTGCAGGCAGTAGAGCCGTCCCTTCTCGATGGTGAATTCGAAGTCCTGCACCTCCTTGTAGTGCGACTCCAGCCGGTTGTGCAGCTCCATCAGCTGGCGGTAGATCTCCGGCATCTCGTGCTCCATCTCGGCGATGGGCTTCGGCGTGCGGATGCCGGCCACCACGTCCTCGCCCTGGGCATTCACCAGGTACTCGCCGTAGATCAGGTTCTCGCCGGTGCCGGGGTTGCGCGTGAAGCCGACGCCGGTGCCGGAGTCGTTGCCCATGTTGCCGAACACCATGGTGCACACATTCACCGCCGTGCCGTTGGCCATGTCTTTTGTGATCCTGAACTGGCGGCGGTAGTCTACGGCGCGCTTGCCCATCCAGGAGCGGAACACCGCGCCGACAGCGATCTCCAGCTGCTCGTAGGGGTCGGCCGGAAAGGGCCTGCCGGTGTGGCGCTGCACCACGGCGAGAAACTCGCCGGCCAGCTCCCTGAGGTTGTCCGCGGAGAGGTCGACGTCCTGCAGCGCGCCGTACTTCTTCTTGACCGCGTGCATCTTCTCGTCGAAGGCCTCGTCGGATATGCCCTGCGCGATCTTGCCGAAGAGCTGGATGAAGCGGCGGTAGGCATCCCAGGCGAAGCGCGGATTGGCGGTCTGCTCGATGAGCCCCGCCAGCGAAGTCTCGTTCAGGCCGAGGTTGAGGATGGTGTCCATCATCCCGGGCATGGACATCGCCGAGCCGGAGCGCACCGACACCAGCAGCGGATTCTCGGCGCTGCCGAAGCCCTTGCCGGTCTTCTTCTCCAGCGCCTTCATGTGGGCCTTGATGTCGTCCATCAGGCCCTCGGGCAGCTGGTTCTTCTCCAGGTAGGCCAGGCAGGCCTCGGTGGTGACGGTGAAGCCGGGCGGCACGTTGAGGCCGATCTGCGTCATCTCGCACAGGTTCGCCCCCTTGCCGCCGAGCAGCATCTTGTTCTTGCCATCGCCTTCCTCGAATTCGTAGATGAACTTGCGGGACTTCATGTCGCACCTTGGGTGTGTGGAAAAGAATGCTGCGCAGTGTGCCACGACCGCAGACCAAAAACCATGGCCGCCTCGGGGTCGGGAAATCGCTCAATGCTCAAATGTTCAGGCCATGCGATAAACTCTGTCGACCGATCCAACCCTGGAGACCCTGACATGAAGCTCTACTACAGCCCGGGGGCATGCTCGCTTTCGCCCCACATCGCCCTGCGCGAGGCCGGCCTCGCCTTCGAACTCGTGAAGACGGACCTGCATTCCCACAAGATCGAGAACGGCAGCGACTACCGCGACATCAATCCCAAGGGCTACGTGCCGGCGCTGCTCCTCGACGACGGACAGCTCCTTACCGAGGGCCCCGTCATCGTGCAATATATCGCCGACCGCGTTCCCGAGAAGCGGCTTGCGCCGCCCGCCGGCAGCATGGAGCGCTACCGCCTCATGGAGTGGCTGAACTACATCACCTCGGAACTGCACAAGACCTTCAGCCCGTTGTTCAACAAGCAGGCCTCGGAGGACTGGAAGGAAGCGGCACGCAAGCTGCTCGACCGCCGCATCGAATTCGTGGCGAAGACGCTCGAGGGCCGCGACTATTTGACTGGCCAGGCCTTCACCGTGGCCGACTGCTATTTGTTCACCGTGCTGAATTGGGCGCAATGGGTCCAGGTCGACCTGTCGCGCTGGCCGGTCCTCGCCGCTTACGTGCAGCGCGTGGCCGCCCGGCCGGCCGTGCAGGCGGCGCTGCGGGCCGAAGGCCTGCTGACCGCATGAAAGCAGGACTGCACACCCTGCTCCTTTCCGGCCTGGCGCTGGCGACCCTGCCGGCACTGGCGCAAACCCATGCCCCGGCCGACGACAGGCCGGGCCGCATCGTGCTGCTGCCGATGTCCGTCGAGCGCCCCGGCGGACCCGGCTGGGCGCCGGTGCGCCGCACCGATACCGAACTGGTCCTGGTGCGCCCGGCCGAGAACAATCGCAACAGCGCTGTGGCGATAGCCAGCGGCAAGGTGCCCGAGCGGCGTGCCCACACGGCGGCCGAACTGGCCGAGAACATCCGCATCGACCTGAAGAAGCAACTCGACGGAAAGCGCTTCGATGTGCTCACGGAAGACGTTCGCGCGGATGCCGCCCGCGGGGACAAGTGTGTCGGATACCGCCAGCTCGCCCGCGATCTCGGCGCCAAGGGGGCGGATGGCAAGGCGCAGTTCATTGACCTGCACGGGCTCGCCTGCCTGCATCCCGCGGATGATGGCATCGTGCTCGTCGCCACGCTGTCGGAGCGCGGGGCGGAGGAGAGCCGGCGTGCAGGCCTGGCCGAGGATGCCGCCCGCTTCTTCGCCGGCGTCAGGCCGCATGCCCCCCTCAAGGGCCAGGACTGGTTGCCGCTGGCCGAGAAGGGCGATGCCAACGCCGCGGTCTGGCTGGCCCGCGCGCTCCTGCAGGCCGGCAAGGCCGGGGAGGCCATCCCCTGGCTGGAGCAGGCGGCCGGGAAAGGACATCCGGAAGCCGAGGCGCTGCTCGGCCTGGCCTACCTGACCGGCCGGGGCATCGACCGCGCCCCCGCAGAGGCCCTGAAGCGACTCAAGCCGGCCGCCGAGAAGGGTTATCCGCGGGCCGAGGGGCTGCTCGCAATCGCCCTGCTGAATGCAGGCGAAGTGCGCGATGAAGCGGAAGGCCGGCGTTGGGCGCGCAAGGCGGCTGCGGACGGGGACCCGGCCGGGCAGGCGCTGCTCGGCGAACTGCTGCTGTTCGGCCGGGCCGGAATGGAAAAGAACGAGACCGAAGGCGCCGCCTGGATGCGCAAGGCCGCCGAACAGGCCGATGCGCGGGCGCAGTACATGCTCGCCAGCCTGCTGGCAAACGGCCTCGGCGTGGGCAAGGATCCGATTCAGGCCCGCTTCTGGCTGGAACTGGCCGCCGCACAAGGCAACCCCGAGGCGCGCAAGATCCTGGAACAGAACAAGCGCCCGCCGGCCGCAGCAGCCAGCCCTGGCGAGGGCAAGTAAGCGGTCTGCGGCGCGCTTGCTGCGGCGCGTCTTTATTTTGGAGCGCCGAGGGCGTAGGCTGGTCTTCCAAAAAATATTCGAGGAGACAGCCATGGCCAGCGCCCAACCGATCGGCACGCTTGCCGAATGCTATGCCAGCGCCCTCGCCATCGAGCGCGAGGCGGCCGCGCGCAGCGCACAGTTCGCGGAGTTCCTGGAGGACCACGGCGCCCAGTCGGCGGCGGAGTTGTTCCACAAGCTGGCGCGCTTCGAGCGGCAGCACGTCGAGGAACTCGAGCGCCGCACCGCCGGCATGCCGCTGCCCGCGCTGAGGACGTGGGAATTCAGCTGGCTCGACGACGCTCCCGCGGAGCAGGTCGACCACCAGTTCGTCTTCCATCTGATGACGCCGCACGACGCGCTCGCCATCGCGCTGGGCGCCGAGAAGCGCGCTCACGCCCTTTACGAGCAAGCCATCGCCGCCAGCTACGATCCGGAAGTCAGGCGCCTGGCACGCGAACTGGCCGCGGAGGAATCCGAGCACATCGGCTGGCTGGAGGACGCGCTCAGGAAGGCGCCGGCCCCGCTCATCGCCGGCGAGGACCGCGAGCCGCTGTTCATTGCCTCGTCTTCCCATTGATGAAGGCCACCGGAAACACCGCTTCCGCCGCCGCGTGCTTCAGTGGCGCATTCTGATAATCTGGCATGTGCGGCGCCGCAGTGCCCGAGGCCGCCATCAGCTTGCCGATCAGCACCTGGATCTGGTCGGAAAACCATGAATCCTCGAAGCGCGTCGGCAGGAAACGCAATTCCCTGACGCGCTCGGGGATATCGGCCGCCTCGACCACGTCGTCGGCGGCATAGGCCCCGGCGAAGAAGCGCCCGGCAAGGAAGCGCAGGAACCAGCCGCCCTTGCCGTCGGCGGCCAGCACGAAGACGCGCGCGCCCGAAGGCTGTGCGTCGTCCTCCTCCTCGAATACCGGATGCACGGCGAAGGCCGCGGCGCCGCGCTGCAGGACGTAATGGACGGCCTCGTCGAAGGACAGGCGCTTGTCCTCGAACAGGGGCTGGACATTGTCGGGATTTTCTTCTGTGGTCATGTCTGAATTCTCCATCGGGTTCGAGTAAGCTAG
>WBUF01000015.1 GCA_008933825.1 Rhodocyclaceae bacterium
GCCCTGGAAGGCGCGCCAGGCCAACATCCGCCAGGCTTTCGAATGCCGTGCCGACCTGTCGGGCAAGCGCATCGCGGTGATCGACGACGTCATGACCACCGGGGCGACACTGAACGAGTTCGCACGCACGCTGAAGCTGCACGGCGCGGCACGGATCGTGAATTGGGTGGCAGTGCGGACACTGCCCGATTGAGCTATTGCAACTGCCGCAGCCTCTGCTCGACGAAGACGGTCAGCTCAGGCGTCAGCGCACCCGTCGCACGGGCGCGCTGAAAGGCTTCCCGCGCCTCGCCCGCCTTGCCCTCCGCCTCCAGGGAAATCCCCAGTCCCATCCACCACACGCCCGCCCGAGGCGCCAAGCGCAGGGCAGCCTGGTACTCCCGCACGGCATCGCGATGAAAAGTCAGTCTCTGCAGGACGGCAGCACGGAAGGCGCGGAATTCGGCATTGTCCGCGGCAGCGGCCGCAGCATGGCTCAGGGTTGCTTCGGCACCGCCCGCGTCGTCCCGCTCCAGTTGCAGGCGCGCCAGCTTCGCGGCCAGCTGGGGCTGCAAGGGGTTGCGGGTCAGCGATTCCTGCATCAGCGCCTGCGCCTCGTCCAGCCTGCGTTGCTCGACCAACAGCTCGAAAAGGGCCAGGCGGGATGCGGTATGTGCGGGCTCTTCGCTCAAGGCGCCGCGCAAGACGGCCAAGGCCTCCTGCACCCGCCCCTGATTGACCATCGCAATGGCGCGCCGGTACTCGTTTTCCGCCCGTTCGCGCGGCGTCGACAGGCGCGCCTTCTTCTCGATCCGCGCATCGTCCTCGCCGGCCGTCCCTGCCGACGCCGGCACGGCTCTCAGCGCAGTCTCCACCCTGAGGCCGCTTTCCCGTCTCTCCGGGCTGCGCGGCTTTGGCGCTTCCTTGCGCATCGGCAGCGCCTGCTCCGCGGAAGGCGCGCTTGCCGCCTTGGCGGCTTCGGACGAAGCCGGCTGGGATGGGGAGGCCGCTGCGGGACGCTCGAGCCCGGGCCCCGGCGTTTCTGACGATGCGGCTGTGGGAGTTTCCTGGACGGGGGCTGTTGGCGTGGAAGAAGGCGGGGGATCGACCGCGGAAACAGGAGCCGGGCTGGCCGGGGCGCTGGCAGGTGGTGCAGGATGCATGGGTGCGGTTGATGGCGCGGAGGCGGACCGGCTGGCCGGCGCGGCAGACCACCACCAGAGCCCCGCTCCGCAAAGCAAGGCAATCACCGTCGCAAGCATGAGGCCGGACAGGGGCGACGGTTTGCGCTGCGGCGGCAGGGAGCGAATCTCCTGCGTCGCGCCGGCGCCATTCTCCAGGCTTGCCCGCCTCGCATCGAGATCCTGCAGCATCTGGTTGATCAGGCTCATTGGACCCCCTTCCCCCCAACCCCCTTCCCGAGGAAGGGTGTGACGGTCGTTCGCCACCGTGCGGCTCCGTGTATTGGCGGGCGCACGTTCACCATAATTGCCAAGCCGGCCAGCGCGCGCCTTCGGTATCCTGCACCGCCGCCTTCACGTTGCGCGGCACCACATCCTGCCGCCCTTCGCCGTAGGCGGCCAGCATGGCCTTGTGCGCAAGTATGTTGATCAGGCGCGGCGTGCCGAGCGCCGCCTTGTGTATGAGCCGCGCGGCGGACGGCGCGAAGAGACGGTGCCCGCGATGTCCCGCCACGCGAAGGCGGTGCGCCAGGTAATGCTCCATCTCGTCCCGTTTCAGCCCGCCCAAGCGATAGTGGAAGGAAATGCGCTGGCGCAGCTGGCGTACCGAGGGATTGGCCAGGCGCTCGTCGAGTTCCGGCTGGCCGAACAGCACCAGCTGCAGCAACTTGCGCTTCTCGGTTTCCAGATTGGAGAGCAGGCGCAGCGACTCGAGGCTCTCCATGGGCAAGGCCTGCGCTTCGTCGAGGCAGACTACGACGGCCCTGTTCTGGCGGGCGAAGTCGAGCAGGGCCAGGTTCAGCCCCTTGAGCAGGTGGTACTGGTCGGCATCCTTGTCCAGTTCGACGCCAAGCTCTTCGGCCAGGGCCAGCATCAAGGTGCGCGGCTCTAGATATGGATTGGGCAGGTAGGCGCTGACTGCGCCGTCGCCAAGCGTGGCGAGCAGGCGGCGGCACAGCAGCGTCTTGCCCGTGCCGACCTCGCCGGTGATCTTGATGAAACCTTCCCCGCTCTTCAGGGCGATCAGCAGGGTGTTGAGCGCCTCCTGGTGCGCGGTCCCGGCGAAGGCGAAGCTGGTGTCCGGCGTGATGCCGAAGGGAAGTTCGCGCAGGCCGAAGTGCTCGAGGTACATGCTACTGGGCGGGGCGCGGCGCCGGACGCTCCATTGCGCGCAGACGGTCGCGCGTCTCGACGAGATCCTGCTCCCATTGCTTGTCGCCGCGGATCACGGTCGGCTTGAGCAGGACGACGATTTCCCGCTTCTGCAAGCCCTTCTTGCCCTGCCGGAAAAGGCTGTCGGCCACCGGCACGTCGCCGGCGCCCGGCACCTTGGCGCCGTCATCAGACTGGATGTACTCCATCAGCCCGCCGATGGCGACGATGTTCGCATCGCGCACCCTGACGATGCTGTCCGTCTCGTTGATGCTGCTCGAGGCCAGCGGCAGCTGGAAGGTGCCGAGCGTTCCCAGGTTGATCACCTTGTTTCTTTCCGACACCACACTCACCGAGGGCCTGATGTGCAGGATGATGTTGTCGTCCTCGTCGATCTGCGGCGTCACATCGAGCGAGATGCCCGAGAAGAAGGGCTGCACGGTGATGGTCGGCGAGACGACCGTGCTGGAGCCGCTCGCCGTGGTCGTCGTGCTGACATTGGTGACGTAGAAATCATCGGTGCCGACCTTGAGCACCGCCTTCTGGTTGTTTACCGTCGCGATGCGCGGACTGGACAGCACGTGCACCGAGCCCTGCGTCTCCAGGAACGAGATCAGCGCCGAGAAGCTTCCTGTCTGGAAAGCCAGGCCGAGCACGCCGGCGAGCGGGCCGCCGGCGATGCGCCCGACCGCGCCGGCCAGCGGCGCCGCCAGCACGTTGCCGAGCGTGTTCGGCACGAAGGTGCCGGCATTGGTGTCGTAGGGCGTGGTTATCTCGCCCGGATGATTCACGCCCAGGCCGGGCGCCTGCGTGTTGAACTGGCCGGTGTTGGCGCCCGTAGAGAAACGGTGCCGTCCGGTGGCGGTAAAGGCGCCCCAGTTGACGCCGGCCTGGAACTGCTCGGAGAGCACCACTTCGACGATCTTCGCCTCGAGCATGACCTGGCGCTCGATGGTCAGCTGGGAGGCGCGCAGGAAATTTTCCACCTCGCGCAGCTCGCGCGGCAGCGCACGCACCACGATGATGCCCGATTGCGGGGAGATGACGACGCTGCGCCCGCCCTCGGCGCCGATGATGGCGCGAATTGCCGTGCTGATCTCGCCCCAGAAATCGACCTGGCTGGTGGTGGACACCGACGTCCCCGCCGCCGGCTGCGTCGTCGGGCCGGCCGCGGCCGGCGAGGCGGCGGACGCGCCCGTTGCGCCGGCTGCACCAGCAGGCCCGGAGGTGGTGATCGAACCGGACACGACCCGGGTGTCGCTGCGCCCGAGGCGCTGCGCCGTCAGGTAATTGACCTTGAACACCTTCGCCTGGATGGTCAGCGGCTGCACGAAAATGCGCGTGCCCTGCACGCGGTACTCGTAGCCATACAGCTCGCGAATGGTGTCGAGGGCCTCCATCACGGTGACGTCCTTCAGATTCACCGAAACCGCCCCGGTCACTTCCGGGTTCACCAGCATGCTGTAGCGCGTGCCAGACACGATGGCCATGAACACTTGGCTCGCCGGCGCATTGCTCACCGACAGGTCGAAGCGCGGCTCGGCCGCCTTGCCGGCCGGCGCCTCGATCGGGCCGGTCAGCGGCGGGATCAGGGCGCGATTGACTGCGTCCGGCGACGCATCCCGGGCGCGATTTTCCGTCGCATGCTGCATGTTCGCGTCGATCGCATCGCGCACCGTTCCGGGCTGGATCGATGACATCGAGTGGCAACCCGACAGCACAACCGCTGCAACCATCCATCCAAGCACTCTTTTCATGGCTTCGTTCCTGGCTCTGTTTCTATTTTCCGGCCGCGCGTTTCGCGGCCTTCGATGCGTGCCTCTCGACTTCCGGATACATGCCGATCGTCTCCAGGCGGCCATCCTGGTAGCGCAGCTCGACCCTGTCGTCGCCGATCTTCTCCACCACCGCTTCGCCCGTCCTGTCGCCGGGCCCGACCCACTCTCCATGCAGCAGCGCCATGCGGCGCTTGCCTGTCCGCTTGATCGTCTGCAATCCGGACGCCTGGGGCGTCGCCGCTTCGGCCGCATCCGCGGGATCGAGGAACTGCGCCGGCGGCCGCGTCGGATCCTTCATGGCTTGCGCCTGCACCACGCCGTGACAGGCCAAGCCCAGCAGGACAAGTGTGGCGGCAATGGCCTGGGATGTCTTCATCATATAGTCAGCCACGCCTTGTCCAGGCTGAGCGTATAGAGCGTCAGCGTCAGCTCGGGCCGCTTGTAGTCCCGCGCCTCCAGCCGCAGCCGGCCCCAGTACATCTGCCAGGGCAGGGATTCGACCTGGACAAGATAATCGAGCATCTCGAAATAGCTGCCGCGCAAGGTCAGTTCCACGCCATGCTTGAAGATGTTGTTCTGTCCGGACGCCTGGCCGCTCCCGACCTGCGGCTGGCCTGCCTCCGGCGGCTGCGCCATTCCCGCCGGCGAGGTGCCGGCCGGATCGCGCCCGAGCAGCTCCGCGGCCGGCAGCGTGGTCATTTTCACGAGTTGCAGGCGCTTGTTGCGCTTGAGCAGATCTTCCAGCAGGCTGGCCATGCGCTCGGGCGGCACCAGCTGTTTCGAAGAGGACCGCAGGCTGGCATCGATGGCCGCTATCTTCTGCTCGATTTCCCGTATGCGCGCGCGGGCCAGGGCATCGGGGTGGCTCGCCGCCCGATCCTGCAACTCCCTGATCTGCGCTGCCGCGCGCTCCGTTTCGGCGCGCTGCTCTGCCAGGGTAGCCCTCAGCCCGGCATTCTGGCGCTGCCAGCCGCCAAGCAGGAGCGCGTCTGCCAGGAAAAACACCGCTGCCAAAGCGGCGGCGGCGACCATCAGCCGCTCGCGCAGCGAAAGCGCGTCGAACTTCGTCTGCCAGGCTGCCAAGGTCTTGCTCACCGCGCATCTCCTGCCGCAGGGGCGTCGCTCCCGCCTTTTGCTCCCGAAGCGGCCAGCATGAACTCGTGGTAGGCCGGCAGCTTCGCCGCGCCCCCCTGATCTCCTTGTCCGCCCTGATCACCCTGCTCACCCTGCGCAACCGGCCTGGCGCTGCCCGCAGTGGGCTTGTCGTCTTCAGCCACCAGCCGCACGTTCATCGCCTCGAAGGAGCGCCCGCGCAGCGTCGGCTCGCCGTTCAGGCCGCGAATGTAGGCGGGAATCCGGTCCGGATTCTGCGTGCGCCCTTCCAGAGTGATGTTGCGTCCGCCCTCGGCCATCTGCAATGCAACCATCCAGAGGCCGTCCTGCGCCTGGCGGGCAAAGGCGCGCAGGAATTCCGCGAAGCCTTCCGACGAGCCGAGCGCGCCGCTCTCGAGCGCCTCGCGCACACGCTCGCGCCCCTGGAGCGCCGCTTCGGCGCGCAGCAGCAGCGCCTCGGTTTCCCTGTCCACCTTGCGCTGGGCGAGCTCCTCGTTGAGCCGCGCCAGCTCGGCCTGGCGCTGGCCGAGTTCGGCACCGCTGCGGCTCGCCTCTTCGGCCAGCTTCTGGTTCTCCCAGCGCACGGCGCCACCATACAGGCCGAGCAGCACGGCCAGGATGCCGATGCCGTTGAGCAGCCACTTGCCGGTAAGCCACTCGCGCCGGATGCGCAGCGCGGGGTTGTAGAGGTTGATCTGCTGCGTCATGCGCGCACCTCGAAACCGCGCAGGGCAGCGCCAAGCAGGTGGAAGCACTGCGCCTGGCGTACTGGTGATCGCAATTCCGGAACCTTGACGAAATCCATCACCTTGGCCAGATCGACCGACTCCACCAGGACGTACAGGTTCTGCGCCAGATAGGCAGCCAACCCCACCTCCTCCGGCAACGGCATGACCAGCAGCTCGGCCAGGTTCACGTAGTGATACTGGTGCTCGAAGGTGTCGAGCGAACGCTGCAACTCCAGCACGATGCGATCGAACAGGGCATGGCGCTCGTCCACGTCGGCATTCGTCAGCTGGTCGAGCGTGATCTCGAGCCGCCGGAAGGCATGCAACTCGCCGCGGCAGGAAAAGGTCAGCAAGCCGCCCTCGGCGGAAAACGCAAGCATGGCGATGCCGCGCCCGGGCGGCTCGTACAAGGCGGCGATGTTGCGCTGGACGGTTTCCGGGACATCGATCGCCTCCAGATCGATGCCCGCCTGCTGCAACACCTGAATGCGCGCGCCGAGCAGATCGTTCCGCGCGCAGACGGCGAACATGCTGCGGGTGCGCGCGCCCTCCGCCCCTTCCGCCGGCACGTCGAGTATGTCCAGCGTGGCCTTGTCCACGGGGAAATCGACCAGCTCCTTGATGCGCCAGCGCATCGCCTCCTTCATGTCCTCGGCCGGAACATCGGGCGGCTCGACCTGCAGGAACTGGTATTCGCCGAATCGCAGGCTGGTGGTGACGCGGTAGCGATCGATGCGGTACTGCTTGCGCAGACGGGCAAGGGTGTCCGCCTCGCTGCCCGCCCTGCGGAACGATTCGCACAGGGTGACTTCGGGCCGCCCGCCCGCGCCAGCCTGAACATGAGCCAGATCAACAATGTCGCCCCGGCCAGCGACGGCGAGCCAGCCGCTTCGCTTGCCTGATGCAAAAATTCTCATTTTACGTTAAATAGCCCATATAACTCACGGAAACTAAAGATTTTCAATCGATTTGTCAATCTCTGGGCGCGGTATTTTCCGATCAGCGCGTCACCTCCCGCCGGTAAATCAGTCTGTCACGGAATACGCCGAAGGTGGCGCGTCCGGCGGCTTGATCATCGTAATTCGTCGCCGCATTGCCGTCGGTATCGAGGCTGTCGTCCCAGCGGCCGCGCAGCCAGACCGGCGTCGCCATTCTCAAATCAACGCAGCCGCGCACGTTCGGCGCGCCCAGCGTGAGTGCGGCGACACCGTTCGACAAAACGCCGCCCAGGCCGCCGACGATCGTGGACAGCGTACAGGTCGAGGGGGGCAGATTCAGCGTGACGGCGCCCAGCGGCGAACAGTTGTCTGCCGTATGCGCTGCAAAGCCCGCGCCGTTCCAGTACTCGGCACTGACTGGCATGCGCAAGGCGCGCAGTTCCGAGCCGTGGACATTTTGCAGGCGCAGGCGCCCGAAGCGCAGCCGGGTCGGCGCGCCGACCGCCTTGGCATTGCAGGGTGCGCAGGCGCCGGCTGTGCCGGCGTCCATGTCCAGGCCATCGAGCGTCACGCCATCGGGGTCGGTCAGGCGAAGCCCCAGTTGCAGACTGTCGAAAGGCCCGTCAGGATCGTCCGGTGCGGATAAGCGACGAAATTCCGCCGCCGGCGTGCTTATCGAATACGCTCCGCCCGCCCAAAGCGGGCTGGCTGCAGGAACGCTCAGCCGAGCGGACAGGTTGGTGCCGTTATCGGCATTCTCCGCCTGCCAGGCGACCGTGGCCAAGCTTCCCGGGGGGAAACCGAAGCTGGGATCGCTGTTTTCGTTGTAGACAGCAGTCCGTGCGCCCGAAGCATTTTGCGCCTCGATGGTGGTCGATAGGCTCTGCAAGGGCTGGCTCATGTAAGTGAATGCGGGCGCGCCTCCGGGGCAGGCCGCCGTGACGCTGCCGGCCGTCATCGCGAAATGGTCCGGCACGAAACGGCCGACAGTCGAACTTGCCGAATAGGCTGTGAGTTCGGCCGCGCTGGTGCCGTCGACGGCATCCACGCCGGCGAATGAGTCGTCCGACATGCGTGCCTGGATCACGCCCGCCTCGCTGTAGGATGCCGCATTCGATGTCACGGTACCACCCGCTCCGCTGAATGCCCCCGCCGTCAGCGCGCAGGTCGGACATGTGGCCAATGCAGGCAGCAAATGGCCGGTGATGTTCACCGTCGGCGAACCATCGTAGTTGCTCGTCACGTTGCCCAGGCCATTCCTTCCGGTGACCGTAAGGGTGAAAGGCCGGCCGGCCTTATGCACCGTGCCGCCGGGGAAGGTGGCGTTGCTCAGCGCCCGGAGGAGGCCTGCCGTCTGCCAGTCGTTGTCGGTCGCGGCAAAATCCAGTGTGGCCGGCCGGATGGCGAAATTGTCGGAAGAGCAGCCGATCGCCAGCGGCGCACCCACCGCCGGATAGGTCATGCGCACGCGCACATCCCGCCAGGCGTTGTTTTCCGTAAGCGAGACATTCTTGCGGCCGAGGTCCGGTGCGGCGAAGGGCAGCGTGGACGGCACGAACCCGGGCAGCGGCGTCCAGGTCGGCCGGCAGCCGTTGGCGTCGAGCGCGCCGCTGTTGTTGGAAGCATCGAGCAACTCGATTTTCACATCTCCGGTAAAGAGCGTCTCGACACCGGTTTTCGCCGCGTTAAGCGCCACGACGGCCAAGTCGAAGGCCTGCGCCGCGACCTTGGTATGGATGACGCCCGTAATGCCGGGCGGAGTACTCGTCTCGAAGGCGTTGAAGCTGCCCGGCACCACGGCGCCGCCGCAAGGATGGACAGCGTTGTACTGGGCGAGCACCTGACTCTGCGTCATTTCGCCGTCGAACACATTCACCTCGTCGATGCGGCTGCGGAAACGATAGCCGTTATCCGACTGCCAGCCGCTGGCGCGCAGGTTGGCATTGACGACGGCCATACTCGGGTTGGTCGTGCTCTGCCGCAAAGTCAGTGCCTGCGGCACGCCGTCGATGTAGAGCTTGTTGGCGGTGACGCCGCCGTTGGTGAACACCGCCGACACATGCGCCCAGCGATTGGCCAGCCCGGCCGAGCTGATGCCGTATACGTCGCTGTTGGCCGTGTTGAAACCGAAGTGGCCGTTGACCAGCCAGAGGTCGTGGCGGAACCAGCCGATCGGCATGACGCTGTTGGCGCCGTTCCAGTACATCCAGAAGGACACGGTGGTCTTGGCGCCCGGGGCAGTGTTGGCCGACACCGGCAAGTTCAGCGCGCCGCCGCTGAAGCTGCCGTAGCCGCAGGTGCCGGGACTGCCCGGGCGCGCCGGAGAAATCGTCGCCGGTGCCGGGAAGGGCGCGCCCAGCGCCTGGCCGTGGCGGCCGTTGCCGCTCGCATCCTGTACCTCGCCCGCGACACCTGTCCAGCTCGGCTCTTCCAGCCGGTAATGCGCCAGCGTCGCGCAGGACGCGCAACTGCGCGGCGCGGGCGTGGCGATGCTCGCCACCTGCGCGGCATCGAGCGTGCCATCGTAGATGCGGAATTCGTCGATGCCACCGTTGAACCAGCCCCAGTATCCGCCACCGACACCGCCATCGTTGTTGGCCAGCGCGCCGCCCGAACTGCGCAGCCCGGGGTGCACGTTGGCGTAGGTGCTGGTCAGGCCGGTCGCCGCCAGGGCGCCGTTGATGTAAAGCCGCGGCTGCCTGGCCTGATAGGTGATGGCGACATGCGTCCAGCCGCTCAGCGCGCCGGACCAGACCAGGAGCGGCGGCATGTAGCTCGCCGCGTGCTCGTAGACCGACACGCCGTTGCTGCCCACCGAGACGCCCACTCCGGCATGCCCGGCGCCCCAGGCATCCGTGCCCTGCGCCGGGTAGAGCGCATAGCGCTGGCCGCCGGTGCCGGCCGCGCCGCTCGCCGACTGGGTGTCGATCTGGTGCGTCGAGGACGGGTTGACCCAGAACGCAATCGTGAAATCGTTGGTGATGCCGTCGACGAAGTTGTTTGCCGACTTGATGCGGGTGGGCGCAAGGCCATTGAAGAGCCCGCCTTTGCAGATGCGGCCGGCAGCCGTGTTCGCCGCGCCCAGCGGGGTGCCGTGGTTGCCGTTGCCGCTGGCGTCCGCAACCTCGCCGGCGGCGGCGCCGAGCGCGCATTCGTCCAGCCGCCACTCGAGCGTCAGGCGCGGCGCGCAGACATGGATCTCGGTGTAAAGGGCCGTGATCTCGGCCGGCGTGAGCGCACCGTCATGGACCTTCACCTCGTCGATGCGCCCCGAGAAGCGATAGCCCGTGTCGCTCTGCCAGCCGCCGATACGCAGGGTCGCATTGACCACGGCATTGCCGTTGGCGGGCGTGCTCTGGCGTTGCGTCAGCGCCTGAGCCACGCCGTCGATGTACAGCGCATTCGCCGCCACGTTGCCATTGGTGAATATCGCCGTCACGTGCGCCCAGCGGTTGGCCAGGCCCGCGGAGCTGATGCCGAAGACGTCGCTGTTGCCGGTGTTGAAGCCGAAATGCCCATTGACCAGCCAGAGGTCGTGGCGGAACCAGCCGATCGGCATGACGCTGTTGGTGCCGTCCCAGTACATCCAGAAGGACACGCTGGTCTTCGCCCCGGCGGCCACGCTCACCGGCAGGCCGCCGATGCTCAGTGCGCCGCCGCCGGACACCGGCCCCGGAAAACTGCCGTAGGTGCAGGTGCCGGGCCTGCCGGGCCGGGCCGGGGCAGCGAAAACCGGGGTCGGCAAGGGGCTTCCAATCGCCTGCCCGTGTCGGTTGTTGCCGCTGCTGTCGCGCACCTCGTTCGCTGCGCCCGTCCATTGCAGCTCTTCCAGCCTGTATTCCCCAAGCAGGGTGGCTGCCGCAGCCTGCCCGGTCAGAAACAACATGGCAAGGATCGCAATGAGTCGCATGGCCTTATCCCGAAAAGTCAGTCCGGGCAGGACGGCGAGGCGGCGCGAGATCATCGCTCCACTGCCCCCTGCACCTGCCGCTCGACATAATCCGCCCCCGGGGCCGGGTTCGGACAGGCCCCGGCCGCCGGCTGGTTGCAGGCGGTGGCGGTAAGCCTGTAGATCGTAACCGGATTGCCGGCCTCCGTATGCGCCGTCGAGGCGCAATTCACGGTGACCGTGAATGACGAAAGGGTGCCGGGCAGCGCCAGGTTCGTCGCCGCCGCGCAGGCGCCGCCGTTGCGCAGCACCTGCCAACCTCCCCATTCGATGCCGGCCTGGGCGCCCTGGTAAGCGCGCAGGCCCATTTCATCGAGTGCAGCGGTCTGCTGCTGGACGCGGGACATGCTCACGGCAAAGACGCCTAGCGCGGCCAGCACGACGACCAGGAAGATCGCCGTGATGATGGAAAAGCCGTGCTGCCCCCCGCTCATGGAACATTGCTCACGTGAACCTGCGAGAACAGGGTAACCCGCTCCGGCGTTCCGGCCGGATCGGCCTGTGTCAGCTGCAGGCGGATGGAAACGACGCCGTTGCGCTGCGCCACCACATTGGGATTGTAGGCGAACCCACATTCGGTCACCCCGGTGGCCAGCAGGGCACCATTGCCACCCACTGGCGGCGTTGCCTGGCCTGCCGTGATGGCATAGCCCCATTGTCTGGTCAGGGTCTGGGAGGCGGGATCGCAAATATAGGTAACCGGCCCGGAAACGACCTGAAAGCGTCTGTCTGGCGGGATTAAGGAGAAAGCCATGCTCTGAAAATCGAGGCGGTCTTCGTTGCCCGCCCCAGCGGCGGCCGCCAGAATGCGACTCTTGTTGCCACCGGTTGCGGCGCCGCTGGCGTAGGCGTCCGCGCCGGCGAATCCCGGCCCGAGGTTGTACACGACCAGGTAGTCTCCAGCCCCCCCGGTGACGATGGTCGCCAGATCAGGCACCGTGCCGAGGCTGCGGAAGCAGGTGTCGGCGGTGCCGATCGTCAGGGCGTCGTTGTATCCGGGAACGCCGCCGGCGGGGCAGAGCAGCGCACCGATGCCGGAAGGTTCCTCGCGGTAACGTCCGCCGGTGCGCACTTCCAGGTATTCCAGATAGCAAGGGGTCAGCCCGGTGCAGGCGCCGGCCACGCGCACGCTGTTGGGCAGGGCCGTCTGCACATCGCGGGAAAAGCGCCGCACGGCGAGATCGGCGATGTCGGTCAGCGCGGCGCGGCGCGCCACATCGAAATAGCCAGCTATCGGCACGCGCAGGAAAATCGCGGCGGCAGCGGCAAGAATGCCGGTTATCACCATCGCCACGATCAGCTCGATCAGGGTGAAGCCGCGTGCTTTCACGGAATCACAGATTTGGCGCATAGCGGGTGCGGATGCCATCTAGTGCGAATACGGGAATATTGCCCGGACCGGTCACGGTAACGGTGATCTGCAGCGCATCGGTCGCGGCAATGCCGCCAAAGGCGAGCGGGGTGACGACAACGGTGGCAGTGTAGGCGCCCAGTCCGGCAATTGCCGTACCTGTGATGTCGAGAATGCCGCCCGCCATGGCGAAACCGTTGTAATCGTTCACGTTATCGAAGGGGGTCAGGGCGGCGTAGCGTGTTTCTATTCCTTCCGGCCCCATGGCTTCGACGATGGCGGCGCATCCATTGACGCCGACGAAGGCGCCGGTCGCCGTGGCCGCATTCGCGTCGTCGGGGTCGCAGAATGTAAACGGCATAAGCCGCACCTCCTCGATCAGGGATTCGGCAATTGCAAGGGCTTGCTTGCGAATCAGCGGATCGGCACTGGCCCGCGTTGCGTTGGCGAAGACCATGAGGATGCCGCCCGCCGCGATGCCGACGATGAGGACGAACATGATCACCTCGACGAGGGATGTCCCCCGGCAGCCCGATCGTTGTGCTGCAATACGTTCAGTGCGAGACATGACCGGTTTCGGCGGCTACGTTGATGGGCAGCACCCCGGCAACCGTCAAAATAATGGCGTTGTTGGGAACCGGCTGGCCCAATCCATTGAAGCGGAAACCGGTAGCCGATGCCACCAATGCGACACCATCCGGAGCGGCCAAAACGTAGGGATCGGCTGAACCGGGTGCCTGCACTGGCAGTGTGCACGCCGCGCCAGATACGGTGGTGGGATTGTATGTGAGCGCCAGGCTGGCTGGCGGAAGCGTGGCAATCGCAACGCAGACTTCACGTCGTTTCGCGATGGCCTCCTGGCGGGCGAGGCGGAGGCTGCTTTCCAGTTGATCGCGGAACCCCCTTGCGTCGAAGGCATTCGTGCCGACAAAGCGTGGCAGAGCGATGGCAGCCAGGATGCCCAAAACGACGATGACCGTGGTCAACTCGATCACGGTCATCCCGCATTCACGATGCGAAGACAAAAAAACGCGAGGCCGGATTTTCATCATGAGGAGAGGCAGGCTCCAACCATCGATCAACGCATCCCTATACCCCCCGGCATGCCCGCGTTCAAGCCACCATACGTCGATCAGCAGTTGGCATTCAACGTCGCATCGGTCGGCACGGTGATGGTCGGCGCCGCGCCAAGGGCCGCCGGCAGCGTGTAGGTGAAAGCGCATCCTGCCGCAGTGGTGTTGAAGGCGCCCTCAACGCTGACCGTGGTCGGTCCGCCCGCCGCGCCGCCGGTAATCACCCAGCCGTTTGCGAGGCGTTCGGCTCCCGTCGCGCCCAGGCCCGCCGCCGTCATGATGGTCGTGCCGTTCGGATAAAGGAGCGTGATTGCCAATGGGCCGTTCTCCGTACATACAGCGCCGCCACCCGCAGGGGTTACAGTGGCATTCCCACCGACTGGGCAGGTTTCAGCGCCCTGGCCTTGTCTCACAAGCGCCTTGCCGTGGATCATTCCGGAGGCAGCCTGAACCGCACCCAGCCCCGCCCTGAGTTTTGCGATGCGGGCATCGCGCTGCAGGTTGGTGAAGCGCGGCAGGGCCGTCGCCGCCAGAATACCGAGGATGACGATGACGACGACCAGTTCGATAAGCGTGAAGCCGGCTTGCCTTTTCATGGGGTTTCTCCTACGCAATGAGTACGGCGCCAGAATAGCCGATTACGACGATCTTGCATGCCAACTATTACCGGTTTGCGGGGTTTTTTCAAAACCACTTGTATGCAGTCAGCGGCAGCAGGCGCGGGTGCGGCAGGTTTCCGTCGCCCCGCACGGCGAACCTGAGTTCCCTGGTGCCGCCCCCCTCGACCACCAGATGTTCCGCTCGGTTGGGCCGGTAGATCAGCTGCCGTTCGCCGGGATGAAAGTACCAGAAGGCCGGTACGGCATGTCCGGGCGGCTTTTCCATCTCTCCCAAGTAATTTCGCGGCGGTGTCTGCAACCATTTGATCGGATTCTCCTTTTCCAATGGCAACCGCTTCGGTCCTCCCCCGCGCGCCATGCGACTGGCCGCTTCGAGACGTAGTGCATGGTCGATGGATCGCACCGTTTCCTCGACCTCGGTTTTCTCCGCCATTTCCTGCATGGTGAGCACACGATCCAGCAATAAATACAGCAGGCCTGACAGCAACGCCAGCGCCACGGCCAATTCAACCAGGCTGAAGCCGTAAAGCGCTTCACGCTGCCGGCCGGACCGGCGCCCTCCCGTCACTTGATCGCCGCCTTGCCAAGGTCCCACATCGGCAGGAAGACGCCGAGGGCCAGGATCAGCACCATGACGCCCAGCGCGACGATGAGGATCGGCTCGATCTGCGCGGAGAGGTTCTTCAGCTCGTATTCCACCTCGCGCTGGTACATGTCGGCGATCTCCAGCATCATGTCGTCGAGCGAGCCGGATTCCTCGCCGACCATCACCATCTGCAGCACCACCGGGGTGAACACGCCCGCCGCGACGGCGGTGCGCAGCACGCTCTCGCCGCGCTCGACGCCCATGCGCATGTCCTCGAGCTTCTTCTCGATCCAGGCGTTCTCGACGACCTGGCCGGTCAGGGACAGGCCCTGCACGATCGGCACGCCGCTGCGGGTGGCCATGGCGAAGCTGCGGGCGAAGCGCGCCAGCGTCGCCTTGCGGATGATCTTGCCGGCGATGGGTATGTGGAGCTTGAAGCGGTCCCAGGCCAGGCGGCCGTCCCTGGTCTTGACGAACATGCGGAAGGCGAACACGGCGACGGCGAGCACGGCGAGCACGGCCGGCCACCAGGCCAGGGTAAAGTCTGAAAAGCCGATGAGGAGCCGGGTCATGTAGGGCAGCTCGGCGTTAAAGCCCTTGAACACCTTGGCGAAGGCCGGGATGACGAAGATGTTGATGATGACCAGGGCGATGGCCATGGCCAGCACGACGAAGGTAGGGTAGCGCAGCGCCGACTTGACCTGGTCCTTCATGAACTTCTGGAATTCGAGGTGGTGGAAGAGTTGCAGGAAGATCTCTTCCAGCCGGCCGGTCGTCTCGCCGACGCGCACCATGGCGACGTAGAAGCTGCCGAACACGCCCGGGTTGCGCGCCAGCGCCTGCGACAGCTCGCGGCCGGAGTCGAGCGCCTCGCGCAGGTCCTTGATGACGGCTGCGAAGCCGCGGTTCATCGCCGATTCCTGCAGCCCGGCCAGGGCGCGCATGATCGGCACGCCGGCCTTCATCAGGGTGTACATCTGCCGGCTGAAAAGCAGCACGTCGATGAAGCCGGCCTTCTGCCGGTCGAGCAGGCGGGAAAACTGCCGCTCGAAGGATTCCGCGGGCGCCGCCGATTCGGCGATGCGGATGGGCGTAATGCCGCTCTCCGCGAGGTGTTCGGCGAGGATGCTGCCCGTCGGGCTTTCCATGACGCCCTCGACGCGGTTGCCCTGAGCATTGCGGCCGACATAGGCGAAATGCGGCACGGCGCGGCTACTCCTCGTGCTGGCTGGTGGTGCGCATCGCTTCGCGCACCGTGGTGCGGCCCTCGATCACCGCGCGGACGGCATCGCGGCGCAGGGTATGGCGGTCCATCTGCTCGCGCGCGGCGCGGATGAACTCGGCGGGGTCTTCGCTATTGGCCGCCGCGACCACCGGCGCCGTCATCTCCAGCATCTCGTAGATGCCGGTACGGCCGAGATAGCCGGTGCCGTTGCAGTGCGAGCAGCCGGCGCCCTCGCGATACTCGTGCCTATCCGCTTCCCCGCCGATCTCGGCGCGCAGCCACTCGTGCTCCTGCGGAGAGAGACGGCGCGGCCGCACGCAATGTTCGCAGAGCGTGCGCACCAGGCGCTGGGCGATGACCATCTGCAGGGACATCGCCACCATGTAGCGCGGCACCCCCATGTCGAGCAGCCGGATCGGCGTGCTGGCGGCATCGTTGGTGTGCAAGGTGGAGAGCACCATGTGGCCGGTGATGGCGGCGCGCAGGCCGATCTCGGCGGTGACCTGGTCGCGCATCTCGCCAACCAGGATCACGTCGGGGTCCTGGCGCAGGGCAGAGCGCAGCACGCGCTCGAAGCTGAGCTCGATCTTGTCGTTGACCTGCACCTGGTTGATGCCGGGCAGGCGGTACTCGACCGGATCCTCGACGGTGATGATCTTTTTCTCGGTGGTGTTGATCTCGGCCAGGGCCGCGTACAGCGTGGTGGTCTTGCCGCTGCCGGTGGGGCCGGTGACCAGCACCATGCCGCTGGAACGGTGGATGGCTGCGCGCAGGCGCTCCAGGATGCCCTGCGGCATGCCGAGGTGCTCGAGGCGAAGCATGCCGGCACCCTGGTTGAGCAGTCGCATCACCACCGACTCGCCATACTGCGTCGGCATGGTCGAGATGCGTACGTCGATGGCGCTGGCCTTGACCTTGACGTTGAAGCGGCCGTCCTGCGGCAGTCGCTTTTCCGAAATGTCCAGGCCGGACATGAGCTTCAGGCGCAGCACCAGCGCCGTGGCGATCTTCATGTCGGCCTCGGTCTGCACGTGCATGACGCCGTCGATGCGGAAGCGGATCAGCAGGGCGCGTTCCTGCGGCTCGATATGAATGTCCGAGGCGCGCACCTGATTCGCCGCTTCGAAAACCGACTGCAACAGCTTGACGACCGGCGCCTCTTCCAGCCCCGGCGTGAGCGCCAGGGCGCCGAGGTCGACCGCGCCCTCGCCGAGTTCGGCCGTCAGCTCCTTCGCCAGGCCGCTGATTTCCTCGGTGCGCTGATAGACGCGGTCGATGGTCTCGAGCAGCTGGGATTCGGTGACCACGGCGATGTCGATGTCGCGCTTGAGGATGCGCGCCGCCTCGTCGTAGGCGAACAGGTCGGTTGGGTCGGCGAAGCCGACGCGCAGGGCGCCGTCGCGTTCCTCAAGAACCAGCGCACGGAAACGGCGCGCCTGGGCTTCGGGCAGCAGGCGCACGATGGCGGGCTTGATGTTGTAGTACTTGAGGTTGATGTAGGGCGCGTTGATCTGGCGGGCGATCGCCTCGGAAATCTGCTCTTCGGTGACGAAGCCCTTGTCGACGAAAACCCGTCCCAGCTTGCGGCCGGTTTTTTTCTGTTCGTCGAGCGCCGCTTGCAATTGCTCCTGGCTCAGCAGATTCTGCTGGACGAGGATTTCCCCCAGGCGAAATTTTTCGGGACGTGCCATGAAATACGAAGATAATTAAACCTGTTTATCGAAAAAAGCACGTAACGTATTTAATTGTTTGCAAAAATACCCTCATTCCCGAAGGGATTCAAGTGTTTCATGTGGTACTTTACCAGCCGGAAATCCCGCCCAACACCGGAAATGCGATCCGCCTGACGGCGAATACCGGCTCCAGGCTGCATTTGGTGAAGCCGCTCGGTTTCACTCTGGAAGACCGGCAACTGGCCCGCGCCGGCCTGGATTACCACGACCTTGCCCAGGTGAGCGTGTACGAGAACTGGCGGGATTGCCAGGCGGCGCTCGCGGACAGCCGGCTGTTTTTTGTCAGCACCCGCGGCACCACCCGTTTCGACGCACCACGCTATCGGCCTGGGGATGCCTTCGTCTTCGGCCCGGAAACCCGCGGCCTGCCTCAGGAAATGCTGGAGTGTGCGCAGCCGCAGGCGCGCATCCGCCTGCCCATGGCGGCCGGCAATCGCAGCCTGAATCTTTCGAACGCAGTGGCGGTGATGGTATTCGAGGCCTGGCGGCAGAACGGCTACGCCGGGGGAGCCTAATGGTTCTCCGGCTTCGGATCGCGACCGAGCAGTTGCTCGACCGCCGTGCTGGCCGGCACATGTTCGTAAAGGATGCTGCGCACCGCCCGGGTGATCGGCAGGTCGACGCCCATCCGGTCGGCCAGCACGGCAACTTCGCGCGCGCTCGAAACGCCCTCCGCGGTATGCCCGAGTTCCTGCAGTATCCGCTCGAGCGGCTGCCCTTTCGCCAGTGCCAGGCCGACGCGGCGGTTGCGCGACAGGTCTCCGGTACAGGTCAGGATCAGGTCGCCCATGCCGGCCAGACCCATGAAGGTCTCCCGCTTGCCGCCCAGCGCCAGCCCGAGGCGGGTAATCTCGGCCAGGCCGCGCGTGATCAACGCGGCGCGGGCATTCAGGCCGAAGCCCATGCCGTCCGAAATGCCGGCGGCGATGGCCATGACGTTCTTCACGGCGCCGCCGACCTCGGCCCCGACGACGTCGGGGTTGGCATACACACGCAGGCGAGCGTCGTGCAAGGTCTGCGCGATGGCCTCGGCGAAACCGGCGTCGGCGGCGGCCAGCGTGATCGCCGTCGGCAGACCCTTGGCCACCTCTTCTGCAAAGCTGGGGCCGGTGAGCGCGCCGCACGGCGTTCCCTCGCCGAGTTCCGCGGCGACAATCTGGTGCGGCAGCAACTGGCTGCCCGCCTCCAGCCCCTTGCACACCCAGAGCAGGGGGGTGGCGGGCGCGACGGCACGCAACCGGCGCAGGGTGTCGCGCAGGCCGGACAGCGGTGTGGCAAGGATGTTCAACTCGCTGGCGGCAGCGATGGAAAAGTCGGACTCGATGCGCAGGGCTGGCGGCAAGAGAGCGCCGGGGAGGTAGCGGGCGTTCTCGCGGCCGGCGCGCATGGCCTCGGCCTGGACTGCATCGCGCGCCCAGAGCGCGGCCTCGTGGCGGCGGGTGAAGGCGATGGCCAGCGCCGTTCCCCATGCGCCCGCGCCGAGGACGGCGATCCTCATGGACGGCTTACAGTCCCCAGACCTGGCTGGCGCGCACGAAGCCGGACTGGCCGTCGCGGTGGCGCACCCTCGCCCAGCCGGGCGGGCCGGACTCGATCAATTCCAGCAGCACGTCCTTTTCCGCCTCGAACATCAGCGCAGCGGCAGCATCGGCCTGGCCGCGCACCTCGGCCCTGCCGGCCGTCACGATGAGCATTCGTCTCTCGGCAAGGAATTTTCGCTCGATCCAGGCGAGGTCGCCGGCGGCATCGCGCACCTTGATCCATTCGCCCAGGCTCACCACCATCTCGACCGGGGTGTCGCGCGCCACGAGGAACAGCGGCCGCGCCTTCTGCGAGGGCGCATCGAACAGCACCGCCCCGTGCTCGGCCACCGAGCGGAACTCCAGCGCCCGGACGGGCGCCGCGGCAAAAGTCAGTCCTGCCAGGACGGCGGCAAGGCGGGCGGCTGCGCTCACTGGATGGGAATCTCGCCGGGCTGGCGTTCGGCCTGCTGTTCCAGGCGTTGGCGGTAGATCATCTCGAAGTTCACCGGCGCCAGCAGCACCGGCTGGAAGCCGGCGCGCGTGACGAGGTCCGAGACGGTTTCGCGCGCATAGGGAAAGAGGATGTTCGGGCAGGCGATGGCCATTACCGGCTCCAGTTCCTCGTCCGGCACGTTGCGTATCTGGAAGATGCCGGCCTGCGCCGCCTCGACCAGGAACTGGGTTTTCTCGCCCAGCCGGGCGGTCACGGTGACGGTCAGCACCACCTCGAAGACGCCGTCGCCGAGGCCATTCGCCTCGGATTGCAGGCCGACCTCGACGGCCGGCTGCTCGCGCTCGAGGAATATCTGCGGCGCATTGGGAAGCTCGAGGGAGAGGTCCTTGACGTAGATCTTCTCGATCGTGAAAACGGGCTGTTCGGTCTCGGGCATGATGGAGGACGGGTCAGTGAAGCGGTTGGAAAGGGATTCAGGCGCCGCGCAGCAGCGGATCGAGCTTGCCGGCGCGGTCTAGGGCATACAGGTCGTCGCAGCCGCCGACGTGATGCTCGCCGATGTAGATCTGCGGCACGGTGCGGCGGCCGGTCTTCTGCATCATCTCCTCGCGGCGGACCGGATCGAGGTCGACGCGTACCTTCTCGATGTCGGTGACGCCCTTGCTGTTGAGCAGCTGCTCGGCGCGCACGCAATAGGGGCACACCGCCGTCGAGTACATGAGGACTTTGGGATTCATTTCTTCGTGATGGGCAGGCCGGCCTGGTCCCAGGACGAGATGCCGCCGCTGAGGTTGTAGACCTTTTCGAAGCCGGCGCGGCGCAGCTTCGCGCAGGCCGAGGAGGAGCGGTTGCCGCTGGCGCAGCTGACGATCAGGCTGCGCGCCTTGAACTTATCCAGTTCGGGCAGGCGCTTGTCGAGCTGCGAGAGCGGGATGTGGCGCGAGTTCGGAATGTGGCCGCCGACGTACTCGGCCGGCTCGCGCACATCCACCACCACGGCGTCCTCGCGGTTGATCATCAGGGTGGCCTGCATCGGCGAGACGCCGGCGCCGGCGCCGCGCGCCTGCCAGGTCTGCCAGAGCAGCATGCCGCCGCTGAACGCGGCCAGGCCGGCCCACATCAGGTTGTCCTTGAGAAAATCCAAACCGGCCTCCGTTCTACCTTTTCGCGTGTGAAACGCCGCAGAAGACCTCGCGCATCAGCACGATCAGCTGCAGGGTGCGCTGGTCGCCGACGCGGTAGTAGACGCGGTTGGCATCCTTGCGGGTGAGCAGCACGCCCTTGTCGCGCAGGATCGCCAGGTGTTGCGAGATGTTGCTCTGCGAGGTGCCGACGGCATCGACGATCTCCTGCACACAGGCCTCCTGGTCGCCGATGACGCACAGGATCTTCAGGCGCAGCGGATGGGAAATCGCCTTCAGCGCGCGCGCCGCGGTTTCGATGTGTTCCTGCTTGTCGATCAGGTCGGTGATGAAGTCCACAGGGGCGGTGTCCAATTGGTACGGGCAATATTATAAAATACTTTCGTTTCGGCCATGCGCCGTCCATCGCCTCCCGACAAATGTCCACCTTACGGAAATCATGAAGAAAATCGTGCTGCTGCGTCATGGCGAGTCCGCCTGGAACAAGGAAAACCGCTTCACCGGATGGACCGACGTCGATCTCACCGACAAGGGGCGCGCCGAGGCCCGCCAGGCCGGCCAGTTGCTCAGGGAAGCCGGCTTTGCCTTCGATGTCGCCCACACCTCGGTGCTCAAGCGCGCCATCCGCACCTTGTGGAGCGTGCTCGACGAGATGGACCGCATGTGGATTCCGGTGTGCCACTCCTGGCGCCTGAACGAGCGCCACTACGGTGCGCTGCAGGGGCTGAACAAGACGGAAACCGCCGAGAAATACGGTGAGGCCCAGGTCAAGGTCTGGCGTCGGGCCTACGGCACGCCGCCGCCGGCGCTGGAAAAGGGCGACGAGCGCCTTGCCGCCCAGCTGGCCAACCCGCGCTATGCCGCCGATGCGGCCGCGGCGGCAACACCGACCGAATGCCTGAAGGATACCGTCGCCCGCTTCCTGCCCTACTGGCAGTCGGTCATCGCGCCGGAGGTGGCCGCCGGCAGGAGCGTCATCGTCGCCGCCCACGGCAACAGCCTGCGCGCCCTGGTGAAGTATCTCGACAACATCTCGGACGACGACATCGTGGAGCTCAACATCCCCACCGGCGTGCCGCTGGTCTACGAACTGGACGACGGCCTCAAGCCGATCCGCAACTACTACCTCGGCGACCCGGCGGCCGTCGCGGCGGCCATGCAGGCCGTCGCCAACCAGGGCAAGGCGAAAAACTGAACAAGTCGGCCCTTCCCGTCCTCCTGCTTGCGGCGGCCGGCGCCCTTGCCGCCCCGGCCGACCTCAAGCGCGAGGAACTGAAGGGCGTGCAGGGTCGCATCCAGGCCCTGCAGAAGGACATTGCCAGCACCGAGGAATCGCGCGCCGACGCCGCCGAGGAGCTGCGCGAGACCGAGCAGGCCATCTCGGAGACGAATCGCCGGCTGCGCGCGCTCGCCGGCGAGCGCACCGAGGTGCAGGCCGCGCTGGGCAGGCTCAACGGCCAGTCGCAGCAGCTCTCCGCCCGCATCGCCGCACATCAGGCCCAGCTCGGCCGCCTGTTCACGCGGCAGTTCTACGCCGGCGAAGCCGATGCGCTGAGCCATTTCCTCTCCGGCAACGACTCCAACCAGCTGGCCCGCGACGCCTACTACCTGACCCTGCTCTCGCGCGCCAAGGCCGGCCTGATCCGCGACCTGGGCAGGATTCTCGAGGAAAAGAAGCGCCTCGCCGAGGAGGCGGGCGCCAAGAGCGCGGAACTGGCCGGAATCGAGAGCCGGCAGCAGCGCGAGCGCGCCGGACTGATCGAGCAGCAGCAGAAGCGCCAGGCCGTCCTTGCCCGCCTGGCCGAGCGGATCAAGGCGCAGCGAAGCGAGGTGGTCCGGCTTCGGCGCGACGAGAAACGGCTGGCGAAGCTGATTGCGGAGCTTGGCCGGCGCGCCGCCCCGGTCAAGCCCCCGCTGCGCGCGCGCGAGCCGTCCCTGCGAAACGAGCGCACACCGGATGCCATGCCCGCGGCCGACGCCTTCGCCCGGCTGAAGGGGCGCCTCGCGCTGCCCGTGCGCGGGGAGCTTGCCAACCGCTTCGGCGCTCCGCGGCAGGAAGGCGGCACGGCCTGGAAGGGCGTGTTCATCCGCGCCCCTGGCGGCGCCGAGGTGAAGGCCATCGCAACGGGACGGGTCGTCTTCTCCGACTGGCTGCGCGGCTTCGGCAACCTTGCCATCGTCGACCACGGCGACGGCTATCTGTCCGTGTATGGCAACAACGAATCCCTCTTCAAGACGGCCGGCCAAGCGGTCAAGGGGGGCGAGGCGATCGCCTCGGTGGGCAACAGCGGCGGCAACCCGGAAACGGGTTTATACTTTGAATTGAGACATTTGGGCCAGGCGCTCGATCCCTTGAAGTGGGTCGGGCTGAAGTAGCCCGCGGAGACAAGACACCCATGCGCAACAAGCTGCAACAAGCCGGTCTCGTCCTGTTCGGACTGATCGCCGGCATATTCGTCAGCCTGAATTTTTCGGCCATCGCCCAGAAGGAGGCGGCCGCGCCGCTGCCCATCGAAGAATTGCGCGCCTTCGCCGACGTCTTCAACGCCGTCAAGACGGGCTATGTCGAGCCGGTGGAAGACAAGAAGCTCATCACCCATGCCATTTCCGGCATGCTCACCGGCCTCGACCCGCACTCGCAATACCTCGACGCCGACGCCTTCAAGGACCTGCAGGTCAACACCCAGGGCGAATTCGGCGGGCTCGGCATCGAAGTCGGCATGGAGGACGGCTTCGTCAAGGTCGTCTCGCCGATCGAGGACACCCCGGCCTACCGCGCCGGCATCAAGGCGGGCGACCTCATCGTCAAGCTCGACGACACGCCGGTGAAGGGCATGACGCTCGCCGATGCGGTGAAGCGCATGCGCGGCAAGCCGAAGACCCAGATCACCCTCACCATCGCCCGCAAGGGCGAAGCCAAGCCGATCGTCGTCACCATCACGCGCGAAGTCATCAAGGTGCAGAGCGTGAAGTCGAAGACTGTCGAGCCCGGCTACGCCTACGTGCGCCTGACCCAGTTCCAGGAAGACACTGCCAAGAAACTCGCCGAGCACCTCGACAAGCTGTGGAAGGAGGGGCCGGTGAAGGGCCTCGTGCTCGACCTGCGCAACGACCCGGGCGGCCTGCTGCACGGCGCCATCGGCGTTTCCGCCGCCTTCCTGGCGCCGCAAGCGCTGGTGACGTCCACCGATGGCCGCACCGAGGACGCCAAGCGCAAGTACCACGCCAGCCCGGAGGATTACCTGCGCGGCACGCGCAGCGACTTCCTCAAGGACCTGCCGGCCGGCGTCAAGACGGTGCCGATGGTGGTGCTGGTGAATGCCGGCTCGGCCTCGGCCTCGGAGATCGTCGCCGGCGCCCTGCAGGACCACAAGCGCGCCGTCGTCATGGGCACGCAGACTTTCGGCAAGGGCTCGGTGCAGACCATCCTGCCGCTCACCAACAACACCGCCATCAAGCTCACCACGGCGCGCTATTACACGCCGAGCGGCCGTTCCATCCAGGCCAAGGGCATCGAGCCGGACATCGTCGTCGAGGAAACCGTCAACGGCGGCAGCGGGCCGCGCCTGCGCGAAGCCGACCTGGAGCGCCACCTGGAAAACGACAAGCAGAAGGACAAGGAGGCTGCGCCGAAGCCGCAGACCAAGGCGCCCGCTCCCAAGGGCAAGCCGGCCAAGGACGAGGCAGAGGACGAAGAAGGGCCGCCGCGCTTCGAATTCGCCTCGAAAAACGACTACCAGCTCAACCAGGCCATCAACCTGCTCAAGGGCCTGCAGATCATGCAGACGAAATGACCGGGGCGGCAGGCAGGCCATGAATCCGGAGCGCGCGCGGCAGCTGGCACATCGGGTTCCCGAGCCGGCCCTGCACGAAGTCGCGCCGGGCTGCGCCAAGCGCCGGGAGATTCGCTTCACCAAGATGCCGCCGGAACAGGCCTTGCGCGCGCTCGACCTGCTCTCGGGCCTGGAATGCCTGGAAGTCTCGCCGGGCCCCCATCCCCGGGGCATCACGGTCGCCTACGACCTCGTCGACTACACCTACGAGGGGCTGGAAAAGGCGCTGCGCAAACTCGGCTATCACCTGGACAACTCGCTCTACTGCAAGATCGTGCGCGCCCTGGTGCGCTTCACCGAGGAGACCCAGCTTCGCAACCTGAAGGAGCCGGCACGACTGATCAAGCAGTCCAACCAGGTCTACATCAGGGCCTGGGAGCACCACCCGCACGGCGACCGGGACGACACGCCGGCCGAGGTACGGGAGGACCGGTAGGCGGCGCGGCCGGCATGAACGACGAGCAACTCCTGCGCTACTCCCGGCACATCCTGCTGCCGCAGATCGGCATCGAGGGGCAGGAACGCCTGCTGGCGGCGCGCGCACTGATGATAGGCGCGGGCGGGCTCGGCTCGCCGGCGGCCCTGTACCTCGCCGCCGCCGGCATCGGCACGCTCGTCCTGTGCGACGACGACACCGTCGATCTCACCAACCTGCAGCGGCAGATCCTGCACTACACCGCTTCGGTGGGCCGTCCCAAGGCGCTGTCCGGCCGCGATACCCTGGCGCTCATCAATCCCGAGGTGAATGTCGTTGCGCTGGAACGACGGCTCGAAGGCGAACTCCTCGATGAACAAGTCGCCGCCGCCGACGTCGTGCTCGACTGCTCGGACAACTTCGCCACACGCCACGCCATCAACCGCGCCTGCGCGACGCACCGCAAGCCGCTCGTCTCCGGCGCTGCCATCCGCTTCGACGGCCAAGTCTCGGTGTTCGACCTGCGCAAAGCGCAAAGCCCCTGCTACAACTGCCTTTTCCCGGAAGGCCGGGACGTGGAAGAGGTGCGCTGTGCCGTGATGGGCGTCTTCGCCCCGCTCACCGGCATCATCGGCGCAACCCAGGCCGCCGAGGCCCTCAAACTCGTCGCTGGCTGCGGAACGTCCTTGTCCGGTGGGTTGCTGCTGCTCGACGGTCTGGCCATGGAATGGCGCCGGATCGCGCTCGGCAAGGACCCGGGTTGTGCGGTGTGCGGGTCTTAGGGCACGTCCCCTCCATTCTGTCATTTGGCAATCTGAATTCGCCCTGACAGCAAAGAACTTCGGAGCCCGAAGTGGGAAAAGGACAAAAAAACACAGAACTCGATGATTTGATCGGCGCCATCTATGAGGCCGGATTGGAACCGGCCACCTGGCAGCACGTCATTGCAGGCATCTTTGCCCGCTTAGGCGCGCATGCCGGCCAGCTCTGGTCGCCTTACACCCCCTCCCCGGAGAAAGGCGGTGTCGTCATATCGGTGAATATCGAAGACGGCGTGCGCCCCTCTTACCTTGCCTATTACCATCAGCACGACGTCTGGAGTCAGCGCCTTGCGGAGCACGGACTGACACATACCGGCAGCGCTTTCCTGGGCCAGGAATTGCTGACCGATGTTGAATGGCGGAATACGGAATTCTGGAACGACTTCCTGCAGCCAATGGACCTATATCATCTGTGCGGGGGCATAGTAGACGACGGCTCCATCGGCAGTCTGCCGCTGATGGCACTTGTGTGCTACAGGGGAATCGCCAAGAAGCCATTCGGTACCATGGAACGCAACCTGGTGACCAGGCTGCTGCCGCACTTGCGCCGCAGCCTCGGCATTCAATCAAAGCTCAACCCTCGGCGGACGTCGGCCGCCGAACTCGCTCTCGACACGCTGACCATGCCGGTCATGGTGCTGGCTCAGGACGGGCGCTGCCTGCATGTGAACGCCGCTGCCGAACGCCTCACCGCTTCGCATCCCGGAATTCGACTGCGCAACGGCCGACTCAGTTTGTCGCAAGGTGTGGCGCAGCGGCGTCTCGATGAAATGCTGTGCCACGCACGGGATGCCTTTACCCGGTTGCCGCCCGGACCGGCAACCCTTTTCGTCGGCGATCCGGCCAGTGACGGCCTCGTTTTCAGCTTTTCACCAGCGATGGTCGCTGGGATGTTTGGCAAAGCCGAGGCGGCGGCGATCGTCTTCGTTCGCCAAAGAAACGCATCCATCAGCTTCCATCCCGAAGAGCTGCAATCTACCTACGGCCTGACAGATGCCGAGGTCGCGTTGGCACTCGCGCTGACGCGCGGTGTGACTCTGAAGGAACATGCCGCCGCTCGCGGCGTCTCGATCAATACTGTACGCGCGCAACTCAAACAAGTGCTGTCGAAAACCGGAACAGCCCGCCAAACAGATGTCGTGCGGCTTATCCTAGGCAGGCACGCAGCCCCGGTCTGAGCCACCTTCTCGTTAGCACCGTATCACCGCAGCATTGATCGCCACGGTGGCAGCGCTCAGCTAGTGCAGTGCAACGCTCGACCGTTCCAGTCCAAAAGGGCCGGGCAGGTTCGGGACTCACTTCCACCACAGGCCATGGCGCAGGCTGGCCGGCGCGTGGGCGAACAGCACCGACAGCACGAGCACCAGCCAGAACAGTGCGAGTCGCTGCGCCGGCCAGGCCAGCAGCAAGCCGAGCAGAAGCAGCTTGCCGGCCATGGCGAGGGCGACGTATTCGCGCAGATAGGCGGGCCGCGACCAGGCGTCCAGCGCCAGGATGGCGAGGCCGGATGCCAGCGCGGTGAGGCCGAAGGCAATCCAGCGGAACTCGGGGCTGTTGCCCAGCACGCCCGCGCCGATGCCGACGACGCCAACGAGATGCATGGCGCGCAGCAGGTTGACCAGCCAGCGCTTGCCGGGGAAATCGCGGGCAGGATCTCTCTTGCCCTTCATGCCGGCAGCAGTCGCGCCAGGATGCGGATGTCGCCGCCGACCCGGCGCAGATCGAGGATTTTCAGATTGCGCCGGCCTGCGAGATCGGCGATTTCGGGCAGCGGAAACATCTCGCGGCCGCTGCCGAGAATCGTCGGCGCGAAATAGAGCAGCAATTCGTCGACCAGGCCCTCGCGCAGCAGCGAACCGTTGAGCTTGTGGCCGGCCTCGACGTGCAGTTCGTTTACGCCGCGCCCGGCGAGCAGGCGCATGAGGTGCGGCAGGTCAACCTTGCCGTTTTCGTTGGGCAGCATCACCACTTCGCCGCCGGCGGCGCGCAGTGCGGCGATCTTCGCCGCATCCCCGAATGCGGCAGCCACCAGCGTGTTGCCGCCATCGAGGATGCGCGCCGCCGGCGGCGTCTCGCAGTGGCTGTCCACCACGACGCGCAGCGGCTGGCGCGGTGTCTCGACGTCGCGCGCCGTCAGGCGCGGATCGTCGTCGCGCACCGTACCGGCGCCGGTGAGGATCGCGCAGGCGCGGGCGCGCCAGGCATGGCCGTCGCGTCGCGCCTCCGGCCCGGTGATCCATTGGCTTTTCCCGTTGGCGAGGGCGGTCTTGCCGTCGAGGCTGGCAGCGAGCTTGAGGCGCAGCCAGGGACGGCCGCGCTCCATGCGCGAGGCGAAGCCGATGTTGAGCTCACGCGCCTCGTGCGCCAGCAGGCCGTCGGCGACCTCTATACCGGCGGCGCGAAGTTGCGCCAGCCCCTGTCCGGCGACCTGAGGATTCGGGTCGCGCATTGCCGCAACGACGCGCGCCACGCCGGCGGCGATCAACGCATCGCTGCAGGGCGGCGTGCGGCCGTGGTGGCTGCAGGGCTCCAGCGTGACGTAGGCGGCAGCGCCGCGCGCACGCTCACCGGCTGCTTGCAGGGCGCGAGTCTCCGCGTGCGCCTCGCCGGCGCGTTCGTGCCAGCCCTCGCCGACGACGGCGCCATCCCTGACGAGCACGCAGCCGACGCGGGGATTCGGAGTGGTGGTGAACAGACCCTTCTCCGCCAACCGCAGGGCGCGGGCCATGTATTCATGGTCGCTCGCCGTGAAAGCCATCGGCCTCAGGCCGGCTTGCGGCGCGGGCGGGGTTTCTTGACTTCGCGGATCGCCTCGCGAAACTCCTCGACGTCCTCGAAGTTGCGATACACCGAGGCGAAGCGCACGTAGGCGATCTTGTCGAGCCGGCGCAGCTCGCGCATGACCAGCTCGCCGACCTTTTCGGTCGGCACCTCGCGCTCGCCGCTGGCGAGCAGACGCTCCTCGATGCGCTCGATGGCGGCGTCGATGCTCTCGGTGGTGACCGGGCGCTTCCTCAGCGCCAGCATCAGGCTGGCCTGCAGTTTTTCCCGATCATAGTCTGCGCGGCTGCCGTTCTTCTTGACGACGAGCGGCATGCGCAGCTCGACGCGCTCGTAGGTGGTGAAGCGCTTGTCGCAGGCCAGGCAGCGCCGGCGCCGGCGCACGGTGTCCCCTTCCTCGTTCTCACGCGTGTCGATGACCTGCGTGTTTTCCTCCGAGCAAAAGGGACACTTCATGGTTTATGCGCCGTAAACCGGGTATTTCTTGCAGAGTTCGGCTGCCTTGCCGCGCACGCGGCCGATAACCGCCTCGTCGTTCGGGGCGTCGAGCACGTCGGCAATCAGGTGCGCCACCTGCTCGGCCTCGATCTCGGTGAAGCCGCGCGTGGTGATGGCCGGCGCGCCGAGGCGGATGCCGGAGGTGACCAGCGGTTTCTGCGGGTCGTTCGGGATGGTGTTCTTGTTCACCGTGATGTGGGCGCGGCCGAGCGCCGCCTCGGCTTCCTTGCCGGTGATGTTCTTGGCGCGCAGGTCCACCAGGAAGACGTGGCTCTCGGTGCGGCCGGAGACGATGCGCAGGCCGCGCTCTTCCGCCAGCACGCGCGCCATGACGCGGGTGTTGGCCAGCACCTGCTCCTGGTAGTCGCGGAATTCGGAAGTCATCGCCTCCTTCAGCGCCACCGCCTTGCCGGCGATGACGTGCATCAGCGGCCCGCCCTGGATGCCGGGAAAGATCGCCGAATTGATGGCCTTCTCGTGCTCGGCGCGCATCAATATGAGGCCGCCCCTGGGGCCGCGCAGGGTCTTGTGCGTGGTGGTGGTGACGACGTCGGCGTGCGGCACCGGATTCGGATAGACGCCGGCGGCGATGAGGCCGGCGTAGTGCGCCATGTCCACCATGAAGATGGCGCCGACCGACTTCGCCACCCTGGCAAAGCGCTCGAAGTCGATGCGCAGGGCGTAGGCCGAGGCGCCGGCGATGATGAGTTTCGGCTTGTGCTCGCGCGCCAGGCGCTCCATCTCGGCGTAGTCGATCTCCTCCTTCTCGTCGAGGCCGTAGGGCACGATGCTGAACCATTTGCCGCTGATGTTGAGCGGCATGCCGTGGGTGAGGTGGCCGCCCATCGAGAGATTCATGCCGAGGATGGTGTCGCCCGGCTTGAGGAAGGCAAAGAACACCGCCTGGTTGGCCTGCGAGCCGGAGTTCGGCTGCACGTTGGCGCAATCGGCGCCGAACAGCTTCTTGGCGCGTTCGATGGCCAGCAGTTCGGCGACGTCGACATGCTCGCAGCCGCCGTAGTAGCGCTTGCCGGGATAGCCCTCGGCGTACTTGTTGGTGAACTGCGAGCCCTGCGCCTCGAGCACGGCCTGGCTGACGTAGTTTTCGGAAGCGATCAGCTCGATGTGTTCTTCCTGGCGGCGGTTTTCGGCTTCGATCGCCGACCACAACTCGGCGTCGACCTTGGCGAGGGTGTTTTTCCTGGAAAACATTTTTTGGCTCTTTCAAATAATGTTTCAGTGAAGGCTAATGCGCGAAGCGCGTTATGCCGAAACTAAAACATCAAATTACTTAACTGATTGAAGAAAGCCGTAATTTTACCACGGGGTGGGGGGCTATCGGGGCGGCAGTTCCGGCAGGTAGCCCCCCAGATCGTGCTCGCCGGACAGGCGCAGCATCTCGGCGCGCGCGGCCTCGCGCAGGCGCACAGCGGCGGCCCAATCCGTCCCGTCCGCCTGCAGCACGGCGCCGACCTCGAGTTCGGGCCGGCCATGGCGCGGCAGCCAGGTCTTGTCGCGCAGGATGGCGCGGATGCCGCGCAGGCCGGCCACCGCCACCGGCACGCCGGCGCGCGCGGCGGCGACGAAGGCCCCCATGCGGAAGGGCTTCAGGCCGGCCTCGCGCGAGAAAGTGCCCTCGGGAAAGATCGCCAGGCTCTGCCCGTCGGCGAGCGCCGCCAGTGCCGCCTCGACGTCCTCGGCGCTCTTCGCCGCTTCGTAGCGTTCGACGAACAGCGTGCCCAGCCCGCGCAGCATGGCGTGCAGGAGGGGCTGGCGCACCAGCTCGCGCTTGGCGACGAAGGCGTAGTGCGGCGGCAGCGCGGCGTACAGCACGACGGTGTCGAAATAGCTGGTGTGGTTGGCGAGCAGCAGGTGCGGCCCGCGCGGCAGCCGTTCGAGGCCGCGCGTGCGCACCGGCATCGCCGTAAGCAGCAGAAACAGGCGCGCCGCCCATCGCCCGATGCGCCGCCCGAGGAGCGGGCGTTGCAGCGCGGCGAGCGTCAGTGCGACCGGCGCGGCAATCAGGGCAAACAGGGCCCAGCACCAAGCGGCGTAGAGCCTGCGCCCGGCCCGCTTCGCCGTTCCCCGCAGACTGACTTTTGCCGCAGCCAGTCCCAGCCGGGCCTGCCGCAGCCAGGCCGGCGCCAGCGCCTTGCCAACCTCGCCGCGCTCAAAGGCCTCGCGCGAGGCGGCGCGGCGAATCTTGCCGCTGGACGTCTTCAGCACGCTGTGCGGCGGCGCCAGCACGATCTCGTCGGCCGGCATGCCGATGGCGTCCAGCGCGGCATCGTTGATCTTCTGCCGCAGCGCATGGCGCGCAATTTCGTTCCGCTCGCGCGTCTCCGCCATCACCACCAGGCGCTCGGTGGCATTCGCCGGATCGGTGCTGGCGAACACCGCCACGCAGCCCTTGCGGATGCCCGGGATCTCGCCGACCGCTTCCTCCAGCTCATAGGGATAGAGGTTGCGCCCGCCGCGGATGATGAGGTCCTTGACGCGGCCGGCGAGATAGACCTCGCCCTCGACCAGATAGGCGTAGTCGCCCGAATCGAGCCAGCCGTCGCGGAACAGCCGTGCCGTCGCTTCCGGGTTGCGGAAGTAGCCGCGCGTCGCCGAGGGGCCGCGGAACTGCAGCCGGCCGACGCGACGGTCGGGCAGCTCGTCGCCGGCCTCGCCCACGATGCGGATCTCGTGCCCGGGCAGGGCGCGTCCGCAGGCGGGCACGCGCATGACATCGGGCCCGCCCTCGTCGGCCGGTTCGGCGCGCGCCTCGCGCACGAGAGTCTCGCGCCGGATGGCGTCGATGCGCGGACCGCGCCCGAGTGGCGGAAAGGCCAGGCCGACGGAACATTCGGCCAGTCCGTACACCGGCGTGATCGCCTCGGGCTGCAAGCCGTGCGGCACGAAACGCTGAATGAAGGCCTCCAGCGTCGCCGGGCTGACCGGCTCGGCGCCGTTCAGTGCCAGGCGCAGCGAGCGCAGCTCGATCCCGGCCAGCTCGGCGTCGGCGAGCTTGCGCGCGCACAACTCGTAGGCGAAGTTCGGCGCCGCCGTGAGCGTGCCGCGGTGGCGCGAGATCGCCTGCAGCCAGCGCGCCGGCCGTGCCAGGAAGGCGAGCGGCGACATCAGCACCAGCGGCATGGCGAAGTAGAGCGAACCGAACCAGGCGCCGATCAGGCCCATGTCGTGGTAGAGCGGCAGCCAGGAGACGAAGACGTCCTCGCTCGTCACCTGGAACGCCGGCCCCATGGCACGCAGGTTGGCGAGCAGGTTGGCATGGGTCAGCACCACGCCCTTCGGGTCCCCGGTGCTGCCCGAGGTGTACTGCAGGAAGGCAATGTCCTGCGGCGCGGCGCGATGGAGCAGCGGCTCCGGCTCGGCATCCGTCTCCTGCGGCGTGACGATCTCGGCGAGGCTCGGCACGTGGTCGCGCAGCAGCGCCGCCACGCCCTTCGCCTGCGGCACGGTGACGATGAAGACGGCCTGGGCATTGTCGAGGATGCGCGCGTGGCGGCGCAGGTGGTCCTCGATCTGCGCCAGCCGCGCCGGCGGGTAGATCGGCACGGGAATTCCGCCGGCGATGAGGATGCCGAAGAAGGTGGCAAGATATTCGCGGCCAGTCGGCAGCATCAGCGCCACTGCCTGCTGCGGTTGCAGGCCGCGCGAGACGAGGCCCGTGGCGATTCGGCGGGCGGCGGCGAGCAGATCCGCATAGCTGATCGGCGCGGCGCGCTCGCCGTCCTCGTAGAGCAGCACGTGGATCCGCGACGGCGTGTGCGCGGCATGCCACTCCAGCACCTCGATGAGGGTGGCCGCGTCGTCTGGCACCGGCAGCACGGCGCCGTGCGGCAAAGCCACTTCGATCTGCGGCGCGGCGGCCGGCGCGGCATGGCCGAGAAAGCGCAGCAGTGCGCGCGGCGTTTCCGCCTCGGCCAGGGCCGCCTCCGGCAGCGGCTGGCCGAACTCGCGGCCGAGGCGCAGCAACAGCTCGACGCGCGCCAGGGAGTCCAGGCCGAGGTCGCGCTCGAGCGGGCTGTCCAGCGTCACCGGCGCCTGCCGGCCCGGATGGGTTTCCCGCACCAGACCCTCGGTCACGCGCAGCAGGCGCGCAGCGGGATCTTCAGCCGGGGAGCTCATCGAGCGCTTCGTCGAGATGGCTGCGGTCGGCCCAGTTCAGGATGCGCCAGTTGCCGCGATCGATTTCCAGCCAATTGAGCGCCGTGTTGGGAATCTCGAAATCGCGCAGCGCGGAGAGCGGGCTGCCCGAGGCGCGGCGATGCAGGACGTCGAGCACACCGCCGTGGGCAACGACCAGCACCTGGCCGCCCGGGTGCGCCGCCACGATCCCGTCGAGGCAGCGGTTCACGCGCTCGGCGAAGCGGCGCAGGCTCTCGCCCCCGCCCGGCAGGGCGAAGTCCTCCTCGCGCGCCAGGAAGCGCGCGTAGGCGTCCGGATGGTGTTGCGCGAATTCCGCATAAGTCAGTGCCTGCAGCACGCCGTAGTGGCGTTCGCGCAATTCGGCGCGGCCGCGGATCGGCAGACCGAGCAGATGCGCCGCCGCATCCGCCGTGAGCCGGGCGCGGGCGAGATCGCTCGAGTAGATCGCGGCGAATTCCTCGTGCGCCAGTGCGTTGGCGGCGGCGCGCGCCTGGGCGCGGCCGACGGCCGACAACGGCACATCGAACTGGCCCTGGATGCGGCGCTCGGCGTTCCAGGCGGTTTCGCCGTGGCGGACGAGGCAGAGGCGGGTGGCGGTCACGAAATCAGTGGTGGCTGATGCACGAAGGATCGAATGTTAGGGTTTACCTGCATTTTCCGCCAGTCGGGGCAAATACGACTGGAATCACGAGGCGTTCCGGATTACTCTTACGCCGCTTTGCCCGGGTCTTCCAAGAGACGACCCCTGCAACAGGAGGAGGCGCGGCCACCGCCGCGGCCGCGACAGGAGAATCCATGAACTTTCTGCTCAAGACTTCCCGGCTGATCGATGCCCTCAACCATCGTGTCGGCCAGGCCATCATCTGGCTGGTGCTCGCCGCCGTGCTGATCTCGGCCGGCAACGCCATCGTGCGCAAGGCCTTCAACACGAGCTCGAACGCCCTGCTGGAGATCCAGTGGTACCTCTTCTCGGCGGTGTTCCTGCTCGGCGCCGGCTATGCCTTCCTCAAGAACGCCCATGTGCGCATCGACTTCGTCTCCAACCGCCTTTCGCCGAAGATGCGCAACTGGATCGACATCGTCGGCATCCTCGTCTTCCTCGGCCCGCTTTGCGCCATTCTCATCAAGCTGTCCTGGCCGCTCTTCGAGAACGCCTGGACGAGCGGCGAGATGTCGCAGAACGCCGGCGGACTGATCCGCTGGCCGGTGCTGCTGCTGATCCCGGCCGGCATGGCCTTGCTGCTGGCTCAAGCGGTATCGGAACTCATCAAGCGCATTGCCTTCCTGCGCGGCGCCATCGCCGATCCGCTCGGCCACGGCGAGGAACCCACGACGGAGGACGAACTGGCGCGCGAGATCGAGGAGCACGCCAGACATGCCGACGAGGAGATCCGCTAGATGGAATTCATCGTCCAGTACTTCACGCCGCTGCTCTTCTGCGGCCTGCTGCTGTTCCTGCTGACCGGCTTCCCGGTGGCTTTCTCGCTGGCTGCCACGGGCCTGTTCTTCGGCTTCCTCGGCATGGAAGCGGGGATGTTCCCGCCCAACCTGTTCCAGGCGCTGCCGCTGCGCATCTTCGGCATCATGCAGAACGACACGCTGCTGGCCATTCCCTTCTTCACCTTCATGGGCATCATCCTCGAGCGCAGCGGCATGGCCGAGGACCTGCTGGAAACCGTCGGCCAGGTGTTCGGCCCGGTGCGCGGCGGCCTCGCCCTGGCAGTGATCTTCGTCGGCGCCCTGCTGGCGGCGACCACCGGCGTGGTGGCGGCGGCGGTGATCTCGATGGGCCTGATCTCCCTGCCGATCATGCTGCGTTACAACTACAACCGCACCATCGCCACCGGGGTCATCACAGCCTCGGGCACGCTGGCCCAGGCCATCCCGCCCTCGCTGGTGCTGATCGTCATGGCCGACCAGCTCGGCCGCTCGGTGGGCGACATGTACGCCGGCGGCCTGGTGCCGGGCCTGCTGCTGGTCGGGCTCTACGCGACGTTCGTCATCCTCGTCGCCATCGTGCGGCCGTCCTGGGTGCCGGCCCTGCCGCCGGAGGCGCGCATCTACAAGGAAGCCAGCGGCGCCAGCGGCCACAAGTCGCTGCTGGTGCTGATGACCATTGCGGCGGCGGCCGGCGTCGCCTGGTCGCAGTTCCACGACGGCATCATCCAGTCGTGGACCGGGCGCGAGAACCCGGCGCCGGGCGACGAGATCGTCATCATGTCGATGACCGTCTCCTCCTTCACCGCGCTCGGCCTGGCCCTGCTCAACCATTTCACCAGGCTGCACCTGCTGTCGAGGCTTTCCGAGCGGGTCACCTTCGTGCTGATCCCGCCGCTGATCCTGATCTTTCTGGTGCTGGGCACGATCTTCCTCGGCCTGGCCACGCCAACCGAGGGCGGCGCCATGGGCGCGCTCGGCGCCTTCATCATGGCCCTGGCCAAGCGCAAGCTGTCGTTGTCCCTGCTCAAGCAGGCGCTGGACAACACCGCCAAGCTGTCCTGCTTCGTGCTCTTCATCCTGATCGGCTCGACGGTGTTCTCCTTCACCTTCAACGCCGCCGACGGCCAGAAGTGGGTGGAACACCTGTTCGACAAGCTGCCCGGCGGGGCGCTCGGTTTCCTCATCGTGGTGAACCTGCTGGTCTTCGTGCTCGGCATGTTCATCGACTTCTTCGAGATCGCCTTCATCGTCATCCCGCTGCTGGCGCCGGTGGCGGAGAAGGTGCTGCCCGGCATCCTGCCGCCGGGCTCGGACGCGCTGATCTGGTTCGGCGTCATCGTCGCCATGAACCTGCAAACTTCGTTCCTGACGCCGCCCTTCGGCTTCGCGCTGTTCTACCTGCGCAGCGTCGCCGCCAAGACGGACTACACCGACCGCGTCACCCAGCAGCGCATCCCGGCGGTATCGACGATGCAGATCTACAAGGGCGCGATCGCCTTCATCGTCATCCAGGTCGTCATGGTGGTGGCGGTGATTGCCTGGCCGAACCTGGTGCTCGACAGCCTGGACAAGAACATCAAGGTGAATATCGAGAACATCCAGCTCGAGGCGGAGCCGGGCGGCTACGGCGAGGAGGAGAAGGCCGAGGGCGCGGAGCAGGCGCCCGAAGGGGAAGAAGCCGGCGGTGAAGCGCCGGGCCAGGACAAGGAAGACGATCCTGCCGCGGAACTCCTCAAGGAAATGGCCGAGGACAGGAAGAAGGGGAAATAGCGCCGCGCCGGTTGCCGCCGTCCGGCCGCGCACGGCACAAAAAACCCCGCGAGCGATCGCGGGGTTTTCGATTTCGCGCCCGGGCGCCGATCAGAGCTTCTGGGACTGCATGTAGCTGTCAAAGCCCATTTCGGAGAAGCGGAACCACTGGTTCTGCTCGCGACGGAAGGCGCTGTAGTCCTCGTAGATCTTCTTCCAGTTGGCGTTCTTGGCGTTCAGCTCGCTGTAGAGTGCCATGGCCGCCTTGAAGGCCGCATCCATGGCGTCCTTGGGCATGCGCTGGAGCTTGACGCCGCCGGCCACCAGCTCCTTCAGGGCCTTCGGGTTGCGGGCGTCGTACTTCGCCTGCATGTCGCAGTGCGCCGTGGCGGCCGCGCACTCGAGCATGGCCTTGTAATCGGGCGAGAGCGACTCCCAGGCCTTGGTATTGACGTAGAGCTCGAGTTCCGGGCCGCCTTCCCACCAGGCCGGATAGACATAGTTCTTCGCCACCTTGTAGAAGCCCAGCTTCTGGTCGTCGTACGGTCCGACCCACTCGGTGGCATCGATGGTGCCCTTTTCCAGCGCCTGGTAGATCTCGCCGCCCGGGATGTTCTGCGGCACGCCGCCGATGCGCTCGAGCACCTTGCCGCCGAAGCCGCCGATGCGCATCTTCAGGCCCTTCATGTCCTTCAGCGACTTGATCGGCTTGCGGAACCAGCCGCCCATCTGGGCGCCGGTGTTGCCCATCGGGAAGTTGACGATGTTGTAGTTACGGTAAAACTCGCGGAACAGCTTGAGACCGTTGCCCTCGTACATCCACGCCGTCATCTGGCGCGAGTTGAGGCCGAAGGGAATGGCGCAGTTGAGGGCAAAAGTTTCATCCTTGCCGAAGAAGTAGTACGGCGCGGTATGGGCGCATTCCACGGTGCCCTGCTGCACGCCGTCGACCACGCCGAAGGGGGGCATGATCTCGCCGCCGGCATGCACGGAAATCTCGAACTTGCCGCCGGACATCTCCTTCAGCTTCTTGGCGAAGACGTCGGCCGCGCCGAAGATGGTGTCGAGCGCCTTGGGAAAGCTGGAGGCCAGGCGCCAGCGGATGGCGGCGCCCTGGGCGTGGGCGGCGGGTGCGACGCCCGCGGCCAGGATGCCGGCAATGCCGGCGTGCTTGATGAATTGACGACGTTCCATGGATTAGTCTCCTGTAGATGTTCTTTTCTGTGCCGTTGTGCGGCGGAATGGTTCAACCCCCCTTGTGCAGGGATCGCCGGGAAATACTACACCAAGGCAAGGCGGCAGATCACACCGCCTGAAGTGGGGAAAACCCTTACGGCGGGGTTCAGGCGCCCGCCACGGTCATGCGGCCGACGAGGATCGAGCCGGTCTGCTTCGAACCGCGCACCAGCACGTCGTTGCCGACGGCGACGATGCCGCGCAGCATGTCCTTCAGGTTGCCGGCGATGGTGATTTCCTGCACCGGATGGGTAATCTCGCCGTTCTCGATCCAGTAGCCGGAAGCACCGCGCGAATAGTCGCCGGTGACGTAGTTCACCCCTTGGCCGAGCAGCTCGGTGACCAGCAGGCCGCGACCCATCAGGGCGGCGAGGCCGACCAGGTCGCGCTTGCCCGGCCGCACGACGAGGTTATGGCTGCCGCCGGCGTTGCCGGTGTTGGGCAGCCCCAGCTTCCTCGCCGAATAGGTCGACAGGAAATAGCCCTTCAGCACGCCGGCCTCGACCACCTCGCGGTCCTGCGTGGCGACGCCGTCCTCGTCGAAGGGGCTGCTCGCCAGGCCGCGCGGCAGGTGCGGGCGCTCGCTGATGTGTACCTGCGGCGAAAAGACCGGGGTGCCGAGGCTGCCCACCAGGAAGGAGGACTTGCGGTAGAGGCTGCCGCCCGAGGCGGCGTAGACAAAGTTGCCGATCAGGCCGGCGGCAAGCGGCGCCTCGAACAGCACCGGCACTTCGCAGGTGGCGATCTTGCGCGCGCCGAGGCGCGACAGCGCGCGCCGGGCGGCGTATTCGCCGATGGCTTCCGGCTCGGCCAGGTCGGCGGCATCGCGATGGGTGCTGTACCAGTCGTCGCGCTGCATGGCGTCGCCTTCTCCGGCGATCACCGAGCAGGAGATGTAATGCCGCGAGGACGGGTAGCCGCCCATGAAGCCAAGGCTGTTTGCGGAAACGAAGTGCGACTGCTGGGCAGAGACGCTGGCACCCTCGGAGTTCTTCACCTGCGGGCTGACGGCGAAGGCCGCTGCCTCGCAGCGGCGGGCCAGGTCGATGGCCTCTTCCACAGGCAAATCCCAAGGGTGGTGGAGGTCGAGGTCCATGTCGCCGCGCGCCAGCAGCTCGGCCTCGGGCAGGCCGGCAGCCTCGTCGGGCGCGGTGAAGCGCGCAATGGACAGCGCCGCCTCGACCGTGGCATGCAGCGCCGCCCGGGAAAAATCCGAGGTCGAGGCATGGCCGCGCTGCCGTCCCAGATACACCGTGACGCCGACGCCCTTGTCCCGGTTATATTCGATGGTCTCGACTTCGCCCATGCGCACCGTCACCGACTGGCCGAAGCCCTCGGAGACATCGGCTTCGCAGGCATCGGCACCGCGCGACCTGGCGTGATCGAGTATGTCCTGCGCCATGGCGCGCAAGGTGTCCTGCGGAAAGCTGAAGCCCTGGGAAGACATCGCGGGAGAGGAGAAGGCAAAGATATAATCATACCAAGATGAAGAACCTTGAAGACTTGGAACTCGAACACGCACCCGAACGGCCCAGCAAGTCGCAGAAAAAGCGCGACATGCATGCCCTGCAGGAGATGGGGGCGGAGCTGGTGGCGCTCCCGACGGAACGGCTGGCCCGCATCGACATGCCCGACGACTTGCGCGAAGCGTTGCGGGAAGCGCAACGCCTCACCAAGCACGAAGCGCGCCGCCGCCAGATGCAGTACATCGGCCGGCTGATGCGCGACGTCGACCCGGCGCCGCTGCGCGAGGCGCTGGATGCCGTCAAGGGCGCCTCCGCCATCGAGACCGCCCGCCAGCACCGACTGGAGCGGCTGCGCGAGCGGCTGCTGGAGGACGAGTCCGTGCTCACCGAGATCGGCACCGCCCGTCCCGGCGCCGACCTGACCCGCCTCAGGCAGCTGCGTCGCGGCGCCCTGCACGAGCGCGAGGCGGGCAGGCCGCCGAGGCATTTCCGGGAACTGTTTCGCCTGCTGCGGGAGATCGACGATGAAGGATGAGCTGCTGATCGGCCTGGTGTCGATCTCCGACCGCGCTTCCGGCGGCGTCTACGAGGATCAGGGCATTCCCGCCCTGCGCGAGTGGTTCGGCGCGGCGCTGGCTTCGCCCTGGCGCATGGCGCACCGGCTGATCCCCGACGAGCAGGCGGTGATCGAGCGAACGCTGATCGAGCTCGCCGACACGGCCGGCTGCCATCTCGTCATGACCACCGGCGGCACCGGACCGGCGCCGCGCGACGTGACGCCGGAAGCCACGCTCGCGGTGGCGCACAAGGTGCTGCCCGGCTTCGGCGAACAGATGCGCCAGGTGAGTTTGAAGTACGTGCCCACCGCCATCCTCTCGCGTCAGGTCGGCGTGGTGCGGGGCAGGACGCTGATCCTCAACCTGCCCGGCCAGCCCAAGGCGATCAAGGAGACGCTCGACGGCGTCTTCGCCGCCGTGCCCTACTGCATCGACCTCATCGGCGGGCCGTACGTCGAAACGAACGAGGCGGCGATCAAGGCCTTCCGGCCGAAGTCGGCGCAAAGGCCGAGGTAAGCTACTCCGGCTTCTCCGCCGCTTCCCGCTGCAGGCGCAGGAAGGCCTGGTAGCAGTCGATGCCGCAGAAGTGGCCGACGTACTCGCTGCCTTCCGGCGTGAAGGCGGCGGATGCCGGGATTTCCTTCAGGCACATCTCGCATTCGAGCGGCAGCGGCGCAGTGGCGTTCGGGTTCGCTTGAGTCATGGCAGACACCTCCTTCCTCCTTCAGCATAGACCGGGCAAACCGCGGCGCGTTCAGCCGGGCGGCGCGACGCGGTAGAGGCCAAGGTCGAAATCGACGCCCGATTCCAGTTGCTCGACAGGGTCGAGGCGGGCCGAGCGTCCCTGCCAGGCAAACACCAGCGGGATGGCCGGCTCGAAGGCGGCGCCCGGCAGGATCACCCGCACCGTGTCGCCGCTGCGCAGGGTATCGAGCAGGATGGCGTTGCAATCCATGCCGCCCAGATCGCCGGCGATCGCCTGCGGTGATTTCGACAGCGTCTCGACGCCGACCGCGCCCTGCACGGGGGTCTCCCGGCTGAAGCGGCGTATCACGCCGACCAGCCAGTTGCGCCCCCCTTCCGGCTGCATGCCGACCAGCGCGCCGATGCGCACCCAATCGGACGCCGTCAGCGGCACCTGCGCGCCCATGCCGCCGAGGCTGACGTCGTCGACGACCCAGGCTTCGCTCTCCTCGCCGCCTTTTTCCGCCAGGCGCGCATGGACGCCGGCCAGGCCGTTGATCACCGTCAGCCGAGACTTGACGCGATGGCGATCGTGCGAGCGCATCGGCGGCTTCGGCGCCCAGTACGTCGCCAGGTGCTTGATCACCGGCAGCACGATGCGCGCCGAATACTGCGCGCCGAGATTGACTTGCGCAGGCACCTCGCCGCCCTCCGCCAGCCGCTGCAGGGCTTCCAGCCGGGCCAGTGCCGCACCGGTGCTGAAGAAACGCAGGCTGGGCGCGATCTGCGGCTGGACGGCCAGGCGCCTTGGCGGCGCCGGCTTGTCGGCATCCACCCAATACACGTTGTCCGGGCGAGCCTCGGCAGTGAACACGAAATGCGGCAGGAAGTGGGCGATGAGGCGCTCGGCGATCTCGATTTCCAGCGGCAGCAGGCTGTCCATGCTGGAAGCCTGGAATACCAGCGCCTTGAGATACTCCGACTCCACTGTGCTCTCGCCGGCTGCATTCGCGTAAGGCATCAGCGCCTGGCGGGCAAACTTGCCCTGCTCGGCAAGAAGATAGGCCTGGCCCATGCGCTGCCAGAGCTCGGCGTTGATCGGGCCATAGCGGAACTGGTCCCACTCCAGCTTGGCCGAGCTGGCCCGCAGCATGCGCACGACGAGCAGCGGCAGATCGGCCCTGATCGCCTCGCCGCCCTTCTCCTGGCTGCGGTAGCGGGTCAGGCAGGCGTGGTAGGCCTGGGCAAGCTGTGCCCAGAAATCGTGGTTGGCCTGCCACAGCCTGAATTCCTGCTGGCGGCCGAGGCGCGGGGAGTTCAGGTACTCGCGGCCCAGCTTGCGCGCATGGGCCTGGGCCGCCTCGTCGAGCTGGAACACCAGCGCCAGGCGTTCGGGCTGCTTGAGAAGCTCGTCGGCGGCAACCGACTCCAGCCAGCCGGCCACCTCGTCGAGGGCCGCCACGGCGTCTCGCCCCGACAACTCCTCGAAGACGCGCCGGGCCTCCCTGGCGTCGGCCAGCGGATGGTCGGATTTGGCGGAGAACAGGCCAAGCATGTCGCGCATCCCATCGAATGACTTCGGCAAGTCCGTGCCGGATGCACGGCCTTCCCGCTTCAGAGAATAGCCGATGCCCTCGGCAAAGTCATCCGCGCCCGTCCTGCCTGGCGCGGCGCCGGCGAGGCGGCATGCGCCGCCAGCCACTGCTCGATGAACTCGACACCCCAGGCGACGCCGAAGCCGGTCAGGTCGCTGCCCACCGCACCGAGCCCGCCGCTGCAGCTGGAGGCGGACAGATCCATGTGCACCCAGGGCCGCTCATGGGTAAAGCGCTTGAGGAAGCGCGCGGCAAGGATATGGTCGGCCTCGCCGTCGAGGGCGCATTGCTTGATGTCGGCCACCTTGCTTTCCAGCCCGATTTCGTAGTCGGCGTCGAGCGGGAAGACGCAGACGCGCTCGCCGCTCGCCTCCCCCGCGGCGACGGCCAGGCGGGCCAGTTCCGAGGACGTGGCGAAGACACCCGAATAGCGGCTGCCCAGCGCATAGCCCATGCTGCCGGTGAGCGTGGCGAAATCGATGAGCAGGTCCGGCCGCCCGCCCGCCGCGGCCTTGCCCGCGCCGCGCGTCGCCAGCGCCAGCGTGTCGGCGAGCACCATGCGGCCTTCGGCATCGGTGTGCACCACCTCGATCGTGGTGCCGTCCAGCGCCGTGACGATGTCGTTCTGCTTGTAGGCCTCGGGGGAGAGGTGATTCTGCGCGATCGGCAGCCAGGCGTCGATGGCGAGCGGCATGTTGCGCGCGACGAGCGCCCGCATGAGGGCCAGCGCCACGGCGGAGCCGTTCATGTCCTCGTGCATGCCGGCCATGTGCTTCGCCGGTTTCAGGTTGTGGCCGCCGGTGTCGAAGCAGATGCCCTTGCCGACCAAGGCGATGCGCCCCTGCGCCTTCTTCGGTCGCCAGGCCAGATGCACGATGGCGGCATCCTCCGGCCGGCTGCCCTGCGCCACGGCGACGAAGGCCCCCGCCCCCATGCGGCGCAGCCGGCGCAGGTCGAATTCCTCGAAGGCCCAGTGGCCGTCGCGCGCCATCCGGCGCAGGCGCCGGCGGTACTCGGCCGGGGTCAGCTCATTGGGCGGCAGGGCGGTCAGCGTGCGGGCGAGCGTATTGGCTTCGGCCACTGCGGCGATCTCGGCAAAGCCGGCGGCGTCGCGCGCGCCGTAAAGGCGGATCTTCGCCAGCGGGCGCGGCGCCGGTTTCTTCCGCCGCGTCGGCAGGCGGTCGCCGTTCAGCCAGGCCACATAGAGCGCCTCGCGGGCGTTCTCGCGCCGCACCTCGGCGCTGCCGAACAGCGCGAGCACCAGCTCGCGCGGCTGTTCCTCCATGAGCGGCGCCATCGCCCGGCGCAGCAGGCTCTGCCGGTCGAAGGCGCTCCTGCCGCCGTCGAGCATGACGAAGCTGGCCAGTCCGCCGCCCGGCAGGCTCACCGTCACCGGCGTCTTGGCCAGTTCCTCGGCCTTCAGGTCGCGGCGGCCGAGGGCGGCGCGCAGGCGGTCGAGCGCCGGCACGTCGCGCAGGCCGTCGAGTTTCTTGGCGAAGGGCAGCACCAGCACGGCATGGGTGGCTTTCTCGAGGGCGGCGGCGCCGAGCGGCGCAGCGGTCTGGTTCAGTTTGGCCAGCATCATCGTTTCCTTTAGAATCGGCACGAATTATAGCCTCGCCCCCCGGCCACGCCCTTTCATGCAGCCATACCTCGACCTGATGCGCCACGTGCTCGAGCACGGGCACCCGAAAAGCGACCGCACCGGCACCGGCACGCTGTCCGTCTTCGGCTGGCAGATGCGCTTCGACCTGGCCCAGGGCTTTCCGCTCCTCACCACCAAGAAGCTGCACACCAAGTCCATCATCCATGAACTGCTGTGGTTCCTGAAGGGCGACACCAACATCCGTTATCTGAAGGAAAACGGCGTCTCCATCTGGGACGACTGGGCCGACGCCAGCGGCGAGCTCGGCCCGGTGTATGGCTACCAGTGGCGCCGCTGGCAGGCGCCCGACGGCCGCTCGATCGACCAGATCGCGCAACTGGTCGACGGCCTGAAGAAAAACCCGGACTCGCGCCGCCACATCGTCAGCGCCTGGAACCCTGCCGACATCGAGCGCATGAAGCTGCCGCCCTGCCACGCGCTGTTCCAGTTCTACGTCGCCGACGGCAGGTTGAGCTGCCAGCTCTATCAGCGGAGCGCCGACATCTTCCTCGGCGTGCCCTTCAACATCGCCTCCTATGCCCTGCTCACCCTGATGCTGGCGCAAGTCTGCGGCTACCGGCCGGGCGAGTTCGTGCACACCTTGGGCGACGCCCACCTCTACAGCAATCACCTCGACCAGGCACGGCTGCAGTTGTCGCGCCAGCCGCGCGCGCTCCCGCAGCTGCGCATCAACTCGGCGGTCGCCGATCTCTTCGCCTTCCGCTTCGAGGACTTCGCCCTGGAGGGCTACGACCCGCATCCGCACATCGCCGCGCCTATCGCGGTGTGAGCGGCGCATCGCGATGATCCTTGGCGGCGACATCGGGGGCACCAAGACCCTGCTGGCGCTCGCCGACGAGGGCGGCATCGTGCATGAGCGCCGCTTTCCCAGCCGGGACTGGGGCGACTTTTCCGCCTTGCTGCGCGCCTTCCTCGACGACGCCGGCTGCGCAGCGAACATCGCCGCCGCCTGCTTCGGCGTCGCCGGTCCGGTGCTCGACGAGCGTGCCAGGCTCACTTACCTGCCCTGGACCGTCGACGGCCCGGCACTCGCGCGGTTCTTCGGCATCGATCGGGTCAGGGTGGTGAACGACTTCGCGGCGGCGGCGCAGGGCGTGGCCGCGCTGCGCCCGGAACAGCTCGCCACGCTGCAGGAAGGCCGCCCGCAGCCCGGCGCGCCGCGCCTGCTGATCGGCGCCGGCCGCAGGAGCCTGCCGATCTACCTGCTGCACCAGCCGGTGCTGCTCGGCGCCCTCACCCTGTATCTGCAGTTCGCCCCGCCGGTGCTGCAGCCCGAAACGCCCAGCCGCGCTCAGAATTTCCTGCGCAGTTGCGAAGCAACCTGCACGGCGGAGCATGCCGGCGCCTATTGCACCACCTATTGCGGCTGCGCCCTCGAGCAGGTGGAAGCGGCCGACCTGTGGGCCCTGCTCGACAAGCCCGGCCCCGCGCGCGATGGCGCGCTGGCCCCGATCGCGGCGCTGTGCGGGGCCATGGCCAACTAGACGTGCGCCCGCCCTATTCG
>WBUF01000016.1 GCA_008933825.1 Rhodocyclaceae bacterium
CCGCACGGCCGCCCTGCTCGCCGTCGTCGAGCGGGCGCGCCAGCCGGCGCGGGCGGCCGTGCGGCAGGCGCTGGCCTTGCCCGAGCATGCCGTTTCGCTGCTCGACTTCAGCGCGCGGCTGCACCGTGACGCCGCCCCGGCGGGAGAAAGCCTCGCCGCCTTCGCCGGCCGCCGTCTCGACCGCCTGCGCAAGAAGGCGCTCGCCCTCGCCGCCGCCGCACAGCTGTCCGATCCGGCCAGCCTGCATGTCCTGCGCATCGGCGTGAAGCGCCTGCGTTACGCCATCGAGTTCTTCGCCCCGCTCTACCGCGCGGGCGCGGTGGAGCGGGCGCTGAAAACGCTCACGGCGCTGCAGGATGCCCTCGGCGCGCTCAACGACCTGTCGCGCGCCGGGCCCCTGCTCAGGCAGTGCGCGGGCGACGATGCCGCCCTGCGCGAGGCGGTCGCGCTCATCGGCGGCTGGCACGGGCCGCGCCATGCCGTCCTGGGCAGACTGACTTTGCAGGGCATGCGGCGGCTGCGCAAGCTCAAGCCTTTCTGGAAGGACTGACGCCATGGCAGGAAAATCTCCGGTCGCAGCGGAGAAGACGATGGACCTCATCCTCTGGCGCCATGCCGAGGCGGAGGATGGCGCGCCCGACGCGAAGCGCCGGCTCACCGCGCGCGGGCGCAAGCAGGCAAAGCAGGTGGCGCGCTGGCTGAAGAAGCGCCTGCCGGCCGACGCGCGCATCCTGTCCAGCCCCGCCGTGCGCGCCATGCAGACGGCGCAGGCGCTCGAGCGCCCGTTCGAGGAGGCGGGCAAGCTCGGCACGGCGGCCAGCGCCGCCAGCCTGCTCGGCGCCGTCGGCTGGCCGCAGGGCGGCGGCACGGTGGTGGTGGTCGGCCACCAGCCCACGCTCGGCCGCGCCGCGGCGCTGCTGCTCACCGGCGACGCCGCCGAGTGGAGCGTGAGGAAGGGCGCGCTGTGGTGGTTCACCTGCCGCGTGCGCAACGGCGTCAGCGAGACGGTGCTGCGCGCGGTGGTTGCGCCCGACCTTGTCTAGGCGCCAGGAATGCCGTAGTATGGCCATATTTCCGTGGAAATATGGCTACCCATATGAAGACAACCATAGAGATTCCGGACGCGCTCATGGAACAGGCCCGGCGCCTTGCCGCGCGCGAGCACACCACCTTGCGCGCCCTCGTCGAGCAGGGCCTGCGCGAGGTGATCGCCGACAAGAAGCGCGCCGCCGGATTCCGCCTGCGTCGCGCCACGTTCAAGGGCAGCGGCTTGCAGCCTCCGCTGCGGGACGCCGGCTGGGAGCGCATCCGCGACATGAGCTACGAAGGCCGCGGCGGATGATCGCGGTCGACACCAATCTGCTGGTCTACGCCCACCGGGAGGATTCGCCCTTTCACGAGCGGGCCTACGCCAGCCTGGAGCGCCTGGCGGCGGGACGCGCCGCCTGGGCGATTCCCTGGCCCTGCCTGCACGAGTTCTATGCCATCGTGACCCATTCGCGCATCTACGCACCGCCCACGCCGATCGAAGCGGCGCTCGACCAGATCGACGCCTGGCTCGAATCGCCCTCCCTCGCGCTGCTGAGCGAAAGCGGGGAGCACTGGCCGCAGCTGCGCGCCCTGGCCGAATCGTCCCGCATCGCCGGCCCCCAGATACATGACGCGCGCATCGCCGCGCTGTGCCTGCGCCATGGCGTGCGCGAGCTGTGGTCGGCGGATCGCGACTTTTCCCGCTTTCCGCAACTCTTCGTCACCAATCCGCTTGTCGGCAAATAGCGTTGCCCGAATCGTTCATGCCCACCGACATCCTCTTCGACCTCGACGGCACGCTGATCGACTCCTCGCCGGGCATCCTCGCCTCCTTCGCGCGCGTGCTCGAGGCGAACGGCCTGGCGCCGGCCGTGCCGCTCGAAGCCTCGCTGATCGGCCCGCCGCTGGCGGTGACGCTGCGGCAGGTGAGCGGAGTGCGCGACGAGGCGCTGCTCGCCCGCCTGGTCGATGCCTTCAAGGCCGATTACGATGCCGAGGGCTATCGCGCCACGGCGGTGTTTCCCGGCGTCGCGGCGGGGCTGGCGCGGTTGGCCGGCGAGGGCGCGCGCCTGTTCGTCGTCACCAACAAGCGCATGGCGCCGACGCGCAAGATCCTCGATGCGCTCGGCCTGGCGCGGCACTTCGCCGGCATCCACACGCGCGACGAGAGCGAGCCGCCGGCGCCCTCGAAATCCGCCGTGACGGGGCGCATCGTCGCGCGCTACGGCATCGATCCGGCGCGCGCCTGCCTCGTCGGCGACTCCGACGAGGACGCCGCCGCCGCGCGCGAGAACGGCATCGCCTTCATCCGCGCCGCCTACGGCTACGGCACCGCCGGGCTCGCCGGCCGGCCCGATGCCGTGCTCGAGGACTTCACGCGCCTGCCCGAACTCCTCGGCCGGCTGCGGGCGGCGGCGACCTGAAACGGAAGGGCGCCTACCAGCCGTCCAGCGGCAGATAATCGACCGGCCTGCCCGAGGCGCGGTCAACGAGCGCCACCCAGTCGTCGCGCCGGCTCGACACCAGCGGCAGGTAGCCGAGCCCTTCCTCGGCCAGTCCCGAATCCCGCAGCGCCTTGTCGATGTCCGCCTGCCGCGAGGGGTGCTTCTGCCGCAGGACGGACAAGGGCTGGGCCGCCTGCGCCACATTTTCGCGCTGCGTCTCGAAATCGACCCAGCGCTCCGGACGGAAGGCGGGATGCACGCCGCGCAGCGCGAGCTGGATGCTCTGCGGAAAGTCGGCGTCGTCCGGCCGCGCCAGCCGGACGCCGATCAGCCGCGGCCCGCCCAGACCCGGCGTGCGCAGCGCTTCCGGGGCGCGGGCCAGGTCGCCCTTTTCAATGTCGGGCAGGCTGACGACCCGGAAGCGGTTGCCCTCGAAGGCGAGAAAGACGGGGCGGGCCTGAACGGCGGCGGCCACACCGTAAGCGAGCGCCGCGAGCTGGATCAGCACGACGATGCCGATGTCTCGCAGCAGCTCGGCGCGCGGCTTGCGCCGGTCGAAGACGATCACGGTCAGCAGCGGCCCGCAGACGACGTCGACGCCGACGATGAGCAGGAACAGCCCCCGTCCGCCCGCCAGTTCGCCATGGGGAAAGGGGTACCACAGGCCGAACACCAGCAGCGCGCAGCAGAAGGCCACGGCGGCGCTGGCGGCCAGATGCGTCAGCGCCGCCGGCGCGGCGACACGCAGCCTTGCGGCGATCGTCATGGATGCGGGAAACAGGCAGCCCGGCATGCGCCGCCCGGGCCGCACAAAAAGAAAGAGCGCCGAAGCGCTCTTTCCCGGTTGCGCAAGGTGCTTACTTGCACTCGGCCGGCGCGAAGCGGGCAGGCAGGGTGCCAGCAGCGAAGCCGACGAAGCCGTTGGCAACGGCACCCGCGGCCGCACAGCGCCAGGCAATGGAATCGGCCGGCGGCGTGAAGGCGGCCGTGCCGACTGGCAGCGCGGTGCCGACCGGCGCGTTCGGGGTCATGACAATGGTGCCGTTGCCGGCCGCCGCCGTCGTCGTGACGGTGATTACGCCCGTGGCGGCGGCAATCGCGATGGAAGTCACGTTACGCGTGGCGGTCGGGCCGGTATAGCCGATGCCATAACCCGCAGCATCCGCTCCCGGGTTGCCGGAAGCCAGGACGTCCTGCACATTGACCTTAGCGGCGGAGGCGGCCACCAGACCCTCGCTGACGCGCGCGCGCACCGTGTAATCCTGGTAGGCCGGCAGCGCGACGGCGGCGAGGATGCCGATGATCGCCACGACGATCATCAGTTCGATCAGGGTGAAGCCTTTTTGCATCGCTTTCATGAAGTTCTCCTTTGCAGTTGGAACGGTTTGAATAGGGCAGGGTCCTTGAAAACACCCCGCTCGGATCACTATTACGCAATAGCCATGCCAGCTTCAGACATGGAATAAGCCATTGTTTTGCGGTTATTTCGCGCAATCCGGCAATCGCGGCCCAGAATATCCGGGCAGGATGTGACGCTGGGCGTCACTTATGCCGCGCCGCAACACCGGCGGCTTCGTAGCCGGGGATATTCGCTTCGTCCACCTCGTCGATCTGCTCGGGGTCGAGAAACCGCTCGGCGTATTTGAGATAGACCTTCTGCCGCACGAAGACATCGAAGAGATCGGGATCGATGTGGCCGTTGAGCTTGAACCGCCCGAGAATGTCGAGCGACTCGGACAGCGTCTTGCCGGGCTTGTAGGGACGGTCGCGCGCGGTGAGCGCCTCGAAGATGTCGGCGATGCCCATGACGCGCGCCTGCACGCTCATCTGCTCGCGCCGAAGGCCCTTCGGGTAGCCCTTGCCGTCCATGCGCTCGTGGTGGCCGCCGGCGTATTCCGGTACGTTCTTCAGGTGCTTCGGCCAGGGCAGCTGCTCGAGCATCTTGATGGTGGCGACGATGTGGTAGTTGATCGTCTCGCGCTCCTTCTGCGTCAGCGTGCCGGCGCGGATGCCGAGGTTTTCCAGCTCGTCTTCGCTGAGGAAACTGGATTGCCTGCCATCCACATCGGCCCACCGGTAGCCCTTGCCGATGCGGCTGACGCGCTCCTGGTCCTCCGCCGTCATTGCCTCCGAGCCGACGTTGGCGCGGCGCAGAAAGTCGCGGTCGGACTCGATCTGGCGCAGCTGGCGCGCCAGGTCCGTCTCGAGCGCGGATTCGGCCCGCGCGTCGCGTGCCTCACGCAGGGCAAGCCTGGCCTCGAGCATGGCGATCCGGGCGTCGCGCTTGAGCACCTCGAAGCGGGTGTCGACGAGGTGGATGCGGTCGAACAGGGTCTGCAGCTTGGTGGCCTTGTCCACCACGTGCACCGGCGTCGTCACCTTGCCGCAGTCGTGCAGCAGGCCGGCGATCTTCAGCTCGTAGCGGTCCTTGTCGCTCATGCCGAAGTCGGCGAGCGGGCCGTTCTTCGTCTCGTTCACCGCCTCGGCCAGCATCATGGTGAGCACCGGCACGCGCTCGCAGTGCCCGCCGGTGTAGGGCGATTTCTCGTCGATCGCCACGTTGATGAGCTGGATGAAGGATTCGAACAGCTTTTCCAGCTGAATGATGAGCTGGCGGTTGGTCAGCGCGATGGCCGCCTGCGAGGCGAGCGACTCGGCCAGGCGCTGGTCGGCGGCGGAGAAGGGCGTCACCCGGCCGCTGTCCGGATCGGTGGCATTGATGAGCTGCAGCACGCCGATCACCGCGTTCTCGTGGTTCTTCATCGGCACCGTGAGGAAGGACTGCGAGCGGTAGCCGGTGCGCTCGTCGAACTTGCGCGTGCCGGAAAAGTCGAAGCCCTCCGCCTGGTAGGCGTCGGCGATGTTGACGGTTTCCTGGTGGATGGCGGCATAGGCGGCGACCATCGAGTTGTTCGGCTCCCCGGACTCGGTCCTGAGCGGCAGCAGCGGGAAGGAAATCGGATTGCCCGAGGTGCCTCCCATCGCGATGCCGAGGCTGTCGTTGCGCAGAATCTCGAAGCGCAGGCTGCGCTCGTCCTCGGTGACGCGGTAGAGCGTGCCGCCGTCGGCATGCGTGATGGTCTTCGCTGCGACGAGGATGATCTCGAGCAGCCTGTCGATGTCGCGCTCGTGGGACAGCGCGGCGCCGATCTCGTTGAGTTGCTCGAAGCGGCGGAAGAGATCCTCGATGGTGTCCACGATGCCGGAACCTACTTGATGCAGACGGCGCGAACCTGCTTGATGTCGGTGATGCCGGCGAGCACCTTTTCGATGCCGTCCTGCTTGAGCGTGCGCATGCCGTCATCGAGCGCGCAGGCGACGAGCTCGGCGACGCGGGCATGTTCCTGGATCAGCTTCTTGGCGGCGTCGGTGCCGACCATCAGCTCGTGCAGGCCGACGCGGCCCTTGTAGCCGGTGTTGTTGCATTTCTCGCAGCCCTTGGCGCGGTAAAGTTTGAACTGGCCCTTGTCGTCGGCGTAGTTCTTCGCCCATTCCTTGTACACCGCCTCGAAGCCGGCCTTGGCATCGTTCTTGAAAGCGGCCGTGTTGAGCAGCTCCTCGCAGTACTCGGTGAGCAGGCTCTTCATTTCCTCCGGCGAGGGCGTGTAGGCCTGCTTGCAGTCCCCGCACAGGCGCTTGCCGAGGCGCTGCGCCAGGATGCCGAGCAGGGCGTCGGCGAAGTTGAAGGGATCCATGCCCATGTCGAGCAGGCGGGTGATCGACTCGGGCGCGCTGTTGGTGTGCAGGGTGGCGAACACCAGGTGGCCGGTGAGCGAGGCTTCGATGCCGATGGAGACGGTCTCCTTGTCGCGCATCTCGCCGACCATGATGATGTCCGGATCGGCGCGCAGGAAGGCGCGCATGATGGTGGCGAAGTCCAGCCCGGCCTTGCGGTTGATCTGCACCTGGCGCAGGCCCTTCTGCGTGATCTCGACCGGGTCCTCGGCCGTCCAGATCTTGGTGTCGGGCGTGTTGAGATGCTTCAGCACGGAGTGCAGCGTGGTCGTCTTGCCCGAGCCGGTCGGGCCGCAGACGAAGAACAGGCCGTAGGGCTTCTCGACCACGGACTTCAGCTTCTCCAGGTTGTGCGGCAGGATGCCCAGCTTGTCGAGGGGTATCGGCTCGCCGGCGGCGAGGATGCGCATGACCACGTCCTCGACGCCGCCGGCGGAGGGAATTGTCGCCACGCGCAGCTCGATGTCGAGGGCGCCGAACTTCTTGAACTTGATCTTGCCGTCCTGGGGCTTCCTGCGCTCGGAGATGTCCAGGTCGCACATGATCTTCAGCCGCGCCACCAGGGCGTTGCGGTAGCTCGACGGGATCTCGATGTAATTGACCAGGGAGCCGTCCTTGCGGAAGCGGATCAGGGTCTTGTCCTTGCCGGGACGCGGCTCGATGTGGATGTCGGAGGCGCCCTGGCTGTAGGCATCCGTGATGATCTTGTTGACCAGCTTGACGAGCTCGTTGTCCGCCGCCGCGGAAAGCTCCTCGCTGCTGAGTTCGACGCCACCTTCCTCCCCTTCGTCGAGCCCGGAAAGGAGCTCGCCGACCGAGCCGTAATCGGCGGCGGCGCCGTAGAACTGGTCGACGCACTGCTTGAATTCCTGGATGGTGGTGACGCGGAAGACCAGCTTGTTTTTGGGAAAGACGTTGCTGACGATGCGCGAGCTTTTCACCTGCTCGGGATCCATCGTCAGGATGACGACGCCCTCCTTCGTCTCCTCGATCGGCAGCCACTGGTTCTCCTCGACATACTCGCGCTTGAGGTTCTTCAGCAGGTCCATCGGCTTGACGCGGTCGGACTTGAAGGGCTCGTAGGGCACGCCGAAGAACTTCGACAGCGCGCCTCCGATCGCGGGCTGCTTGACCTGGAATTCCTGCTGCAGGACTTCCTCGATGTCGAGCCCCTTGCGCCGGGCCGATCGCGTCGCCAGGTCGAATTCCGCGGCCGAGAGCACGGCATCGGCGACCAGGTGGTCGTATTTCGTCTTGACGACATGGGCGGGCTTCTGGCGCTGGGTGAAGGCAATGGCGAGCGTCTCGCACAGGCCCTTGGCGCCTTCCTCGGCGACCTGGGAAAAGGGCGCGCCGGCCTTGTTGTTGATGAGCTGCACGACGCCGAGCAGTTCGCCGCTGTGGGCGTCGGTGATCGGCGCCACCAGCATCTGCTTGGTGCGGTAGCCGGTGCGCTTGTCCACCTCCTGCAGGAAGCGCAGGCTGGGCGTGTGCGATCTCAGCTCGGCCTCGTCGTAGACGTCGCGGATGTTGGCCAGCTTTCTGGAAAGGGCGACGAAGCCGGCAATGCTCTGGTCGGCGATGGGCAGCCGCAGGTCCTTGAACGAATTGAGCCCGGTCTTGACTTTCGAAACGATGGAGGCCTTGTCTTCGCTGACCGAGTAGATGGTCAGGCGGTCCGCGCCGAACAGGGTGCAGATGTCCTGCGACAGCTCGATCATGATTTCGTCGATGTTCGCCGTCGCATGGATCTTGTTGGTGACCGCCTGCAGGTTCTTGAAGAAGGCCAGGCGGCTGGCCACCTCGCCGGCCCCGCCCGCATCCTGCGTCGCGCCAAGGACTGCACTCATTTCCGTTCGCCCCTTCGAGCCATAGGGATTCGTTGTTCTACGCCGCGCCGCCGCGCAGGCCGCCCTCGAGCAGAAAGGCCTTGTAGCCGCGCTGGGAAAGCAGGAACGCAGCCGCCGAACTGCGGCGTCCGCTCTGACAATAGACAATATACTCCTTCTCGCGGTCGAGCGAGCCGAAGGCGTTGCGTATCTCGTTGAGCGGAATATTGATTGCTCCGGCCATCTTGTCGTCGTTGTACTCGGCCGGAAAGCGGACGTCGAGCCAGACCGCGCCGCCCGCCACCTTGGCCTCGGCCGCCTGGCGCGAGACGCGCTGCATCAGCGGCTCCTTGAGGAGCGCGACGAAATCCGCCTTGGCCAGCCGCAGCAGCACGCCGTCGGTCTTCATGGCGACGCTGGCATTGCGTGCCGCGTTCGCCACCAGCGCCTCCTCGCCGAAGGCGTCGCCCGCCTTCAGTTCCGCCAGTTCGACGCTGGCGCCGCCGATCCGGCGCGACACCGTGCAGCGGCCGCTCTCGATCACGTAGTAGAAGTCGCCCTGTTCGCCCTCGCGAATGACCACCTCGCCGCGCGCGACCTTGATGCGCTGGAAGCGCATGAACAGGGTTTCGATGTTGGCGGACGGCAGGCTGGCAAAAATGCCGCGGGTGAGGTTTTCCGCGGCAAACATGCCCGAGAGGGTGCGCCAGTCGGTCCTGTCGACATCCGCCGTCCCGCGGGGACTGACTTTTCCCGGCGGGGCGGCCAGCTGGTCCCACGTCAGCATGATGTCGAGGACTTCCTCGTCGATGCGGACGAGCTCGATGTCGGTGATCGCCTTGCCTGCCGTGAAGGCCTGCTTCTGCTTGCCGAGGGGCCGCATGGCGGCTCCGCTGCCCCCGACGATGATCTCCGAGCTGCTGTCGGTGAAATCCAGCTTCAGCTGTCCCCTGACGAGGTAGACGACCTGGCCTTGCAGGCCGCGCAGCCGGAACGGGTCCAGGTTTCGGCTGACCTTCTCCAGATAGCACATGCGGGAAACCTCGCGCAGGCTGTCGGCCGACAGGGCGTCCAGCGGCTCGAGCTGCCTCAAGGTTTCCGGACTGACGGCCTGCGCGCTCATTTACAGCTCGAACACCTGGTTGTTCTGCAGCATGCGCGGCTTGAGCTCGCCGACGAATTCTTCGATCTCCTGCATGGTGAGCTCGATCTGGCCCGGCTTGAGGTGCGTGATGTAGATGTCCGCCTCGCGCTGCAGCTTGAGCAGTTCCTCCTTCAGCAGGTCCGGACAAAGGTGCTTCGAGGCGACCGCCAGGCGCCGCTCGCGGTTGGAGAATGCGGTTTCGATGATGATGGTGCGCAGGTTGCGAATCTTGTTCACGGCCTTCCACAATTCGTCGCAGCTCGTCGTGTCGCCGCTGAACACCAGGCTGCCCGCGCCCGAATCGATGCGATAGCCGACCGCCGGCACGGTATGGTTGGCCGGCAGGGGCGTGATCTCGCGCCCCTCGACCTTCACCGCCTTGCCGCTCCTGATCTCGGCGAACTTCATGTACGGACTGTCGCGGCTGGGGATTTCCGAGAAGTCCGGCCAGACGGCCCAGTTGAAAATGTGGGCCTGGATGATTTCCAGGGTCGCCTGCGTGGCGTGCACCGTCAGCGGCTTGTTGCGCATGTCGCCGACGGTGTCGACGATGAAGGGCAGGCAGGCGACATGGTCGAGGTGGGAATGCGTCAGGAATACGTGGTCGATCATCGCCAGTTCGGCCAGCGACAGGTCGCCCGCGCCGGTTCCGGCATCGATCAGGATGTCATGGTCGACCAGCAGCGAGGTCGTCCGCAGATGCCGCCCGCCGATGCCGCCGCTGCAGCCCAGTACCCTGACTTTCATCGCGCAGCTCTCTTCATTTGGTTTCGAATTTCCAGACGCCCTTCCAGTCCGCGCCCGGCGGTTCCTTGCGCAGGTGGGAGACCCTTTCCGCGTACTTCGCGTACAGCGCCCGGTCGGGCGCCATGCGCGACAAATTGAGCAGCGCCACCTCCGCCTGATCCCATTCCTGGGCGCGGTAGTAGCGCAGCGCCTGGTTCCACAGCTTGAGTTCTTCCTGAACCGGCTTGCCCGACTCGCTCTCCAGGCAGACCGGCTCGTAAATGGCGACCGGCTCTTCCTTGCCTTTCACCTGCACACGATCGACTTCGCGGAATACGACATCCTTGACGGCCTTGCGCGTGCCTTCCCCGACCAGGATGCCCACCCCGTACTGCTTGGTGATGCCTTCGAGCCGGGAGCCGAGGTTGACCGCATCGCCCATCACAGTATAGGCCTTGCGCACCGACGAGCCCATGTCGCCCACGGTCATTTCGCCGGTGTTGACGCCGACGCCGATCCTGACCTCCGGCCAGCCCTTGGCGGCGAAGGCCTTGTTCACCGCAGGCAGCGCCGCCTGCATCTGCATCGCGGTGACGACGGCCTGACGGGCATGCTGCGGATCGCTCACCGGCGCGCCCCAGAAGGCCATGATGGCGTCCCCGATGTACTTGTCGAGCGTGCCGCGGTTCTTGCGCACCACCTCGGTCATGGCCGACAGGTACTCGTTCATCAGGCGGGTCAGCTCGTCCGGTCCGAGTCCCTCGGATATCGTGGTGAAGCCGCGGATGTCGGAAAACAGCACGGTCAGCTCGGCCTTGCGGCCGTCCATGCTGTAGGACTCGGGGTTGCGGCTCATCTCCTCGACCAGTTCGGGCGGCACGTACTGGCCGAACAGCTCGGTGAACTGCCGCTTCGCCCTCGATTCGACGAAATAGCCGTAGGACATGTTGAGCACGTACAAAGTCAGTATCAGCAGCACGGCGGAGGCCAGTGGCAGCACCAGGTTGCCGAAGTGCCAGAAGACGAAGTTCACCGTCAGGATGAACAGCAGCGCGACCAGGGACGCCAGGGTGGCGCGCAGCGGCGAGAGCAGCGGCAGCAGCAGCACCATGGCCAGGCCGGCCAGCAGCAGCAGGACAACTTCGGCGCCGAGCACATAAGACGGCTTCTGCTTGATCGCCCCGTCGAGCATGCCGGCAATCAGGTTGGCATGGATTTCCACGCCGGGATAGGCCTCCCCGACCGGAGTCGCGCGCAGGTCGAGCAGGCCCGGCGCCGTGGTGCCGATCAGCGCCACCTTGCCCTTGAGCTCGCCCGGCTTGATGCGGTCGGCCATCACATCGGCGATGGAGTAGTAGCGGAAGCTGCCCTGGTGTCCGCGGTAGGGGATCAGAGCGGCCACGTTTTCGTCCACCGGAATGCGCAGGGTGCCGCGCGCCGTGGGCAGGTCAATGGCCTCCATGCCCTGGTAGCTCTTGCTGGAGAACCAGCTCTCCTCGGGAAACCAGGGCACCACCTTGGGCTGGCCGAGCAGGGCGCGCACCATGGCAAGAGAAAGCGCCTCGTAGTATTCGTCCTTGTATTCGACGATGAGCGGCACGCGGCGCGAAATCCCGTCGAAATCGACCAGGGGATTGAAATGACCGCCCGTCAGTGCCGCCTTCTGGAATTCCGCCAGATTGCCGCCGTAGGAGGACCAGACGGTGAAGGGGATGCTGCGCCCGGTGAAGCTGCCGGCCGGCAGCACGGGCGGCGGCAGGGCGCCGCTGGAGACGCCATCGCTGCGCCCCGACAGGTAATACCCGAGGATGACCGGCCGCCCCTTCAGGGTCTGCGCGAACCGGCCGTCGTGGTCGAGCTGCGGGCGCAGGGATTGCAGGGCCGCCTGGAATGCGGCGTTTTCCTTCAGCTCCCGCCTGGACAGGCCGTCGAGCGCCTTCAGGCCAGAACTGTCGTCGGGTTCGGCAAACACCACGTCGAAGCCGAGGAGCACGATCCCATGCCGGTCGAACAGCTTGCCGATCAGTTCCGACACGCGGTCCCGGCCCCACGGCCAGCGGCCGATCTCGCCGAGCGATTTTTCGTCGATGTCGAGAATGACGACCCGGTCGTCCACGCTCTTCGGCATGGTCAGCCGGATCTTGTTGTCGTAAATGATGGCGTCGAGACGGCCGATGAATTCGAAGTGGTACAGGCGCGCGGCATGGCCGAGCAGCACCAGCACAATCAGCAATCCCAGCGCATGCCTGACGATGTGCTGCCTCAAGGGCGCCCCTATTCGAAGTGTCGTGCGACAGGCAAGCTTAGCGCCAGCCGCGCGACCGGGATATGAAAAAAGTCACGCTGCCGGGCAAGGCTCTCGGCGCTCACCCGGCGCTCAGGACCTGAGGAAGAACTCCATCTTCACGCCGGCCAGCTCGATCACGTCATGATCCTTCAATTCACGCGGATGGGCATCGAGCGCAGCGCCGTTCACGGCCGGAAAGTTCGCACCCTCGACGTGCGTGATGAAGTAGCCGTGCGGCCTGCGGGTAATCACCGCCACCTGCACGCCCGGCTTGCCCAGCGTCGTGAGGTTCTTCGTCAACTCCAGCTCCTTGCCCGCATTGGCGCCGGTGAGCACCTGGATGGTCCCGCTCGGCATCGTCTGCGCAGGGGGGGCTGCCGGCGCGGCTGCCGCGGCAGGCTGGGCAGGCTTCATGCCCGCCTGGGTGTCGATGGCCTTCATGCCCACCTGCGTGTCGCTGACCGAAACCGCCTTGGCCGCCGCCTGCTCGGCCGTTTTCTTCATGAGATCGGGGCGCAGCACCATTGTCTTCTCGAAATCCGCAGCCGAGGTCTGCGTTGGCGTCTCGTTGATGTATTTGAGCTTGTACTTGCCCAGCTCGATGACGTCGCTGTTCTGCAGGAAATGCTTCTTGATGGGCTGGCCGTTGACGTACGTGCCGTTGGTGCTGTTCAGGTCCTCGAGAAAGGAGTCGTTGAGGATCGTCACGATCACCGAGTGCTCCCCGCTGATGGCCAGGTTGTCGATCTGGATATCGTTGTGCGGCTTGCGGCCGATGGTCGTCCGCTCCTTGGTGAGCGGAATCTCCTTGAGCACCAGGCCATCCATGCTGAGGATCAATTTAGCAGCCATATTGCATCCTTCCCGTCAAATCACTTCAACCATTGCAGCAGCCTTGCCCACCAGCTGCGCGCCGCCGGATACTCGCGCCCAATGCGCACCAGCACCACCGAAACGTTGTCCCGTCCCCCGCTGTCGTTCGCCGTCTGGATCAGCTGCGTGGCCGCCAGCTCCAGATTGGCGGAGAGCGCCTGCAGGGTCAGCGCAATCTCCTCGTCCTCCACCATGTCGTTGAGCCCGTCCGAGCACAGCAGGTAGAGGTCCCCCGGCATCGTATCGTAATCGCGGATCTCCGGCTCGACTGCCGGATCGACGCCCAGGGCCCGCGTCACCAGGTTCTTGTTCTGCGAGTGGCGCGCTTCCTCCGCCGTAATCATGCCGCTGTCGATCTGCTCCTGCAACAGGGAGTGGTCGCGGGTAATCGCCTGAAATTCGCCGCCGCGCAGACGGTAAAGCCGCGAATCGCCGATATGCGCAACCGTCATCATGTTGTCGTAGAACAGGGCGACCACCAGGGTCGTGCCCATTCCGGCGTATTGCGGCTGGCTCTGCGCCGCCTGGTAGATTGCCGTATTGGCCTTGGCGATCTCGGCAGCGAGAACCGTATGCGAGTGCAGCTTGCCCGATGCATCGAGCCTGTAGGGCTCGGTTTTCAGCAATTCCCTTTCGATCTCGGTGCCCAGCAGGTTGGTCGCCATGCCGCTGGCAACCTCGCCGGCGTTGTAACCGCCCATGCCATCGGCAAGGATGGCGAGGCCGCAGGCGGCGTTCGCGAAGACGGCATCCTCGTTGTGCGAGCGCACCATGCCGGCGTCCGTCCGGCTGACCATTTGCAAGGCCTGGCTGAGGTCCATCGTCTCCCTCAAAGATTGATGTCGACCTGCGCCGCGAACGCGCCCCCGCCAGCGCCCAGGCCCATGCAGGCGCGCAGGTCGGCGGCCATTTCCGCGCCGGTCTGGTAGCGCTGGCCGTTGTCCTTCGCCAGCGCCCGGTCGATGATCGCCGCCAGGCATTCCGGCACCTGCGGGTTGAACTCGCGGATGTGCGGATGCGGCTCGTTGGCGATCTTGAACATCAGCTGGGCCATCGACTCGCCCTCGAAAGGCAGCTTGCCGCAGGCCATCTGGAACAGCATGACGCCCAGCGAAAACAGGTCCGAGCGGCCGTCGATCTTCTTGCCGGCAAGCTGCTCGGGCGACATGTAGCTGGGCGTGCCCAGCACCATGCCGGTCTTGGTCTTGGAGGAGTCGGTGATGCGGGCAATGCCGAAATCGGTCACCTTTACCGCATCGGATTCGGGCTCGTACATGATGTTGGCCGGCTTGATGTCGCGGTGCACAACGCTGTTCTGGTGGGCATACGACAGGGCGTCGGCGACGCGCGCGACGACATCCATCACCTTCGGCAGCGTCATCAGGTTGCCGGCCTTGGTGTAGGGCACGAGGTCCTTGCCCTTGAGGAATTCCATGGCGATGTAGGCGAGGTCGTGCTCTTCGCCGGCATCGAAGATGGTGACGATGTTGGGATGGTTCAGGCGTCCGGCCGTCTCGGCCTCGCGGAAGAAGCGCTCCTTGACGTCCTTCAGCTCGTCTTCCTCGAACTCCTGCGACAGTGCCATGGTCTTGATGGCCACCACGCGGTTGATCTTGGGGTCGCGGCCGAGGTAGACCACGCCCATGGCGCCCTTGCCCAGCTCCTTCTCGACCTGGTAGCGGCCGAGCATGGGCTTTTCCACCTGGCCGCCCTCGAGGATCATGGTGCCCTGCGCGGTCGACCGACCCCCGCCGCCCAGCATCACGGTTTCGGACATGGCCTTGGCCCGGGTCAGGCGGGTTTCCAGGTCGCGGAACTTGGGGTTGAAGTCGGCCATGTAGCGAAACACCGACTCCGCCTTGTTGAACTGGCGTTTGCGCTCGAAATCCAGCGCCAGGTTGTACAGGTTTTCCATCAGCGCCGCATCCATCGGGCACTTGCGGAACTTGTCGAAGGCGATGTCGAGTTGCCCCTGGCCCTGGAAGGCCAGGCCCAGCATGCGGTTCGATTCGGCGGATTCGGCCTCGGATTTTTCCTTGCCGCGCTCGGTGACGAGGAAGCGTTTGGTGGTCAGCAGGGCGTGCCCCACCAGCAGCAGCGCAGCCGGCACCATCAGCTGAAGCCACATCAGCTGGGTCGTCATGAGCACGAAATGCGCGGCAACCAGCAGCATCAGCAAGCCTGCCGTGACGCCCGCTCCCAGGCCTGCCTTCAGGCGCGGCAACAGCACGATGAGGTAGGCGGCCACCAGCACGAAAGCCAGCCGCTCGGCGATCCAGCCCCAGGTCGGCACGACGAAAAAATGCTCCTGCAGGATGCTGGACACCGCATGCGCCTGCATCGACACCGCCGGCATGGCCGGCGACACCGGGGTGACGAAGATGCTGCCGACGCCGGCGGCTGTCGGCCCGATGAGCACGATCTTGTCCTTGTACTTGTCGAGCGGGATCTTGCCGCTGGCCACGTCGAAGAACGAATCCGCCTGGAAGGCCGGCTTGCCGTCCTGTTCCTTGTAGAAAAAGGTGTTCATCTGCATGACCGGATCGGTGCCGATCTTCAGATTGCCCAGTCGCAGCGAATCGCCCAGCTTGACCCTGATGTCCGCCACGCCCAGATTGAGGCTTTTTGCCGCGATCATCAGCGACAAGGAAGGATAGAGTTCGTTGAAATGGGCCAGAACGAGCGGCTCGGTGCGGATGCCCCCATCCACATCCGGATTAACGTTGAGGTGGCCAATTGCCGCCGCGCCCTTGCCCAGCACCTCCACCACCGGCGCCTCCACGTCGGAAGTCAGCAGCGGCGCTTCCTCGCCCTTCTCTGCCTGACTGATGGCGTTGCTGCGGATGAATTCCGGCAAGGGCCTGTCGGGCCGGCCGCGCGGCTCCCCGAGACGGAACAGCATGGGCAGCACCACGTTGCCGGCCTTGGCCACGGACTCGCCCATTCGGCGGTCGCTGTTGAGTTTTTGCTCGGCATCGGCCAGCACCGGAGCAATCTGGCCGAGCGGCGGCGGCTGGGCGGCCAGCGCCTCGGGTGTTTCCGTCAGCGGCACGCCGCCCGCCTGGCCATACAGTTCGATCAGCCTGTTGATATAGGCCAGGCCGGGGTCGATCTGCGGTTCCGAAAAGAATACCGTCGAGGCAATCACCTTGGCCTTTGCAGCCGCCAGGCTGTCGATCATTTTGGCGTGCACCTCGCGCGACCAGGGCCAGCGGCCGAGGTTGTCGATGCTCTGCTTGTCGATGGCAATGACGGCGATCTTGTCGCTGGGCGTGCGGGAAATGGCACCGACGCCGAGATCGTAGGCCTTGCGTTCGAGACTTTGCAGCAGGTCGCCGCCGCCCGCGAACAGCATGGTCACACTCACGGCCAAGCCAATGAACCAGTCGCTTTTCCAGAATGACTTTGACACGCTGCGCTGTCCTCTTTCGAGTACGTCTTTATTCGCTTGAAACGCCGTCTTCGGCGCATTGATCTGCCCGTGCCCGTAACAAGCAGCCTTGATGCGTCGGCTGGCGAAACGACAGAACCAAGACAGAATCAACTCGCGTAGAAACAGCCATTTAATTGTTATTCTTACAGGCAAACATGAAGATAGTCAAATATTTCTGCTGGTCCTTGCCATAGACGAAAACGCCGCCCGAGGGCGGCGTTTTCGTCAGGTCGAAGCCGGCTCAGAGTACCGACTTCAACAGCTTTCCCATTTCAGCGGGGTTCTTGGTGGTGCGAATGCCGCAGGCCTCCATCACCGCCAGTTTCTCCTGCGCCGTGCCCTTGCCGCCGGAGATGATGGCGCCGGCATGGCCCATGCGCTTGCCCGGGGGGGCGGTGACGCCGGCGATGAAGCCGACCACCGGCTTCTTGTTCTGGCACTCCTTGGCGTACCACTCGGCGGCGGCCTCCTCGTCGGAGCCGCCGATCTCGCCGATCATGATGACGGCATCGGTGTCGGGGTCGTTCATGAACAGTTCCAGCACCTCCTTGTGCTTGAGGCCGTTCACCGGATCGCCGCCGATGCCGACTGCGGTGGATTGCCCCAGCCTGAGGTCGGAGAGCTGGCCCACCGCTTCGTAGGTTAGCGTGCCGGAGCGCGACACCACGCCGATGCGGCCCTTCATGTGGATGTGGCCGGGCATGATGCCGATCTTGATCTCGTCCGGGGTGATGATGCCCGGGCAGTTCGGGCCGCACAGGATGGTCTTGGAGCCGGCCTTGCGCATCCTGTCCTTCACTTCGACCATGTCGCGCACCGGAATGCCTTCGGTGATGCAGATGACGAGGTCGAGCTCGGCCTCGACCGCCTCCCAGATCGCCGCGGCGGCGAAGGGGGGCGGCACATAGATCACCGAGGTGTTGACGCCGGTCTGCTTCTTCGCTTCCTTGACCGACGCGAAGATGGGGATGCCCTCGTAGGATTCGCCGGCCTTCTTCGGGTTCACGCCGGCGACGTAGCAGTTGGCGCCGTTGGCGTACTCCTTGCTCATCTTGGTGTGGAACTGGCCGGTCTTGCCGGTGATGCCCTGCGTGACGACGCGGGTGTTCTTGTTGATCAGAATGCTCATGTCAGTCTTCCTTACTTGCCCGAGACCGCGGCGACGATCTTCTGCGCCGCGTCGGCCATGTCGCTGGCGGAAATGATGGGCAGGCCGGAATCCTTGAGGATCTGCTTGCCGATGTCCTCGTTGGTGCCGCGCATGCGCACCACCAGCGGCACGGAAAGATGCACCTCGCGCGCCGCCGCCACCACGCCGGAGGCGATGGTGTCGCACTTCATGATGCCGCCGAAGATGTTGACCAGGATGCCCTTGACCTTCGGGTTGGCCAGCATCAGCTTGAAGGCTTCCGTCACCTTCTCGGTGGTGGCGCCGCCGCCGACATCGAGGAAGTTGGCCGGCTCCGCCCCGAAGAGCTTGATGGTGTCCATGGTCGCCATGGCCAGGCCGGCGCCATTCACCAGGCAGCCGATGTTGCCGTCGAGCGAGATGTAGGAGAGGTCGAACTTCGAAGCCTCGATCTCGGCCGGGTCCTCTTCGTCGAGGTCGCGCATGGCGACGATGTCCTCGTGGCGGAACAGGGCGTTGGAGTCGAAGTTCATCTTGGCGTCGAGCGCGATGACCTTGCCGTCACCGGTGAGGATCAGCGGGTTGATCTCGGCCAGGCTGGCGTCGGTTTCCCAGAAGGCCTTGTACAGACCCTGCAGCACGCCGCGCGCCTGCGGCACGGAGGCGTCCGGCACGCCGATCTTGCGCGCGACCTCGTCGGCCTCGGCGTCGGTCAGGCCCTTGGCCGGATCGACGAACACCTTGTGGATCTTCTCGGGGGTATGCCCGGCGACTTCCTCGATGTCCATGCCGCCCTCGCTGGAGGCCATCAGGCAGACCTTCTGCGTGACGCGGTCCACCACCATGCCGAGGTAGAGTTCCTTCTTGATATCGGCGCCTTCCTCGATCAGCAGGCGGCGCACCTTCTGGCCCTCCGGGCCGGTCTGGTGCGTCTTCAGCTGCATGCCGAGGATCTGGCCGGCGTACTGGCGCACTTCGTCCATCGACTTCGCCACCTTGACGCCACCGCCCTTGCCGCGGCCGCCGGCATGTATTTGCGCTTTCACTACCCAAACCTTGCCGCCGAGTTCCCCGGCCACCCTCACGGCCTCATCGACGGAAAAGCAGGCCTTGCCGCGCGGCGTGGCGACCCCGAATTTTCTCAGGATCTCCTTGCCCTGGTATTCATGGATTTTCATGCTTTTTCCTTGCTGGTTGATGCTGAATCAGGCATGCCGCCAAGAAGCCATGAGGCGCCTTGGACAGAAACGCGATAGGTTTCATGGAGCTTGCCATAATAACATATTATGGCTGCTCCCCAGAGGGAAAACAGGCGTCCGGACGACTATTCGGGAGGGTTTTCAGCGGCCGCCTCGGCCCATTCGGCCTTGGCTTCTATGAGGGGCTTGATGTCCGGCAGAACGATGCGCTTGCGTCCGGTTTCGACCTCCGTCAGGGCCTCGGTTTCGACCATCGTTGCCAGCGAATTGCGCGCTAGCTGCTGGTAGAGTACGGTACCTTCGGTTTTCCAGCTCATCTCCTGCTCGGTGAGTTCGCGCACCACTTTGGCCGGGATGCCGGCAACCAGGCTTTTCGGCGGTACCTTCATGCCGGCCTTGACGAAGGCCATGGCGGCCACAATTGAAAATTCCCCCACTTCGGCATTGTCGATCACCACGGCGTTCATTCCGACCAGGGCGTCATGTCCGACGCGGCAGCAATGCAGGACGGCGCCATGTCCGATATGGCCGTTCTCCTCGACCACGGTATCGCGCTCGGGAAAGCCATGCACGATGCAGCAATCCTGGATATTCACGCCCTGTTCGATGCGGATGCGGCCAAAATCCCCGCGCAGACAGGCATTCGGCCCGATATAGCAACCGGGGCCGACAATGACATCGCCGATCAGGACAGCGGAAGGGTGCACATAAGCCGTCGGATGCACGACTGGTGTAACGCCTTCGAGGGAATAAACTTTGACCATGACGCATCATGTTGCAGGTTGTCTCTCGTACTTGAATTATGTAGCATGGCCGAAAAGATGTAAAATGATACTTATTCGATTAGTTGCTGCGAAATACTTGTATCAATTTGCCCATGGGCAGTGTCCTTCTCGACCTGCGTGACGGCATTGCGCGCCTGACGCTGAACCGCCCCGAGCGGCTGAACAGCATCAGCGCGGACATGCGCGAAGCGCTGCTTTTCTCCCTCCGGCGCATCGCAGAAGAGGGCGCCAGGGCGCTGATCGTCACCGGCGCCGGCCGCGCTTTTTGCACCGGCCAGGACCTGTCCGAGCGAGCCATGTCGGCAGGCGCGCCGCCAGCCGACCTGGGGCAATCCATCGAGACCTTCTACAAGCCGCTGGTGCTGGCCCTGCGCGCACTGCCCTGCCCGGTCATCGCGGCCGTGAATGGCGCGGCAGCCGGCGCCGGCGCCAGCTTGGCGCTTGCCTGCGACATCGTGCTGGCCGCACGCTCGGCTGTCTTCATCCAGGCTTTCTGCAAGGTCGGCCTGGGGCCGGATGGCGGCGGGAGTCATTTCCTGCCACGCCTCGTCGGCACGGCCAGGGCGATGGGGCTGGCGCTGACCGGCGAGCCATTGCCAGCCGAGCAGGCGGCGCAGTGGGGACTCATCTGGCAATGCCTCGACGACGCGCGGCTGATGCCCGAAGCGGAAGCGCTGGCCGCCCGTTTCGCCCGGGGCGCGCCGCTGGCCCACGCCGCAATCAAGCGCACCCTGTACGCTTCCCTGCAAAATACGCTGGAACAGCAGCTCGACCTCGAACGCGACGCGCAACAGACGCTGGGGCGCAGCGCCGATTACCGCGAAGGCATCGCCGCCTTCATGGAAAAGCGTTCCCCCGCCTTCAAGGGGCAGTAAACTCGGCACATGACTTCTCACGGGAAAGCCCAGGAACTGGCCAAGGCCGTCGGCCGGGAGATGTATTCCAAGGATCGCACTTCGCAGTTCCTCGACATCGCCCTCGACGAGATCCGCCCCGGCTACGCGCGCATGAGCCTGCGCATCGGCGAGCACATGGTGAACGGCCACGGCATGTGCCATGGCGGCTTCATTTTCATGCTGGCCGACTCGGCCTTCGCCTATTCCTGCAACAGCCACAACCACAACGCCGTCGCCTCGGGGTGCATGATCGAATTCCTCGCCCCGGCCCAGGTCGGCGACCTGCTCATCGCCGTGGCGGAAGAACGACTGCTCGCCGGCCGCAGCGGCATCTACGACATCGACGTCACCAACCAGGACGGCAAGCACATCGCCGTGTTCCGCGGCAAGTCGCACCGCATCCAGGGCGAGACCGTCAAGATGCAAGGAGAATGAATTGAACGAAGCCTTCCTCTGCGACGCCGTGCGCACGCCGATCGGCCGCTACGGCGGCGCGCTTGCTGCCATCCGCGCCGACGACCTCGCCGCCCTGCCCCTCAAGGCGCTCATGAAGCGCCACCCGGACTTCGACTGGAACGCCGTCGACGACGTCCTCTACGGCTGCGCCAACCAGGCCGGCGAGGACAACCGCAACGTCGCGCGCATGGCCCTGCTGCTGGCCGGTCTGCCGCACACTGTCCCGGGCGCGACGGTGAACCGCCTCTGCGGCTCGGGCATGGACGCCGTCGGCTCGGCCGCGCGCGCCATCCGCGCCGGCGACTCCGACATGATGATCGCCGGCGGCGTGGAAAGCATGACACGCGCGCCCTTCGTCATGGGCAAGGCCGACGCAGCCTTCTCGCGCAGCGCGGCCATCTACGACACCACCATCGGCTGGCGCTTCGCCAACCCGCAGATGAAGAGGCTCTACGGCACCGACGCCATGCCGGACACGGCGGAGAACCTCGCCGACGAGCTGAAGATTTCTCGCGCCGACCAGGACGCCTTCGCCCTGCGCAGCCAGAGCCGCGCCGTGGCGGCCCAGGCCGCCGGCCGCTTCAGCGACGAAATCGTGCCGGTGGAAATCGCCCAGAAGAAAGGCGAGCCGAAGGTCGTCGCCGCCGACGAGCACCCGCGCGCCGATACCAGCCTGGAGAGCCTGGCCAAACTGAAGCCCATCGTGCGCGAGGATGGCACGGTGACGGCCGGCAACGCCTCGGGCGTGAATGATGGCGCCTGCGCCCTGCTGCTCGCTTCGGAGGCCGCCGCCAGGCGCCACAACCTGACGCCACGCGCCCGCATCCTCGGCATGGCCACGGCCGGCGTGCCGCCGCGCATCATGGGCATCGGCCCGGCGCCGGCGACGAAGAAGCTGCTCGATCGCCTGGGGCTCAAGCTGTCGCAGATGGACGTCATCGAGCTCAATGAGGCCTTCGCCGCGCAAGCGCTGGCGGTGACGCGCGAGCTCGGCCTGCCCGACGACGCGCCGCAGGTAAACCCGAACGGCGGCGCCATCGCGCTGGGCCACCCGCTCGGCATGAGCGGCGCGCGCCTTGTCGCGACGGCCATGTACCAGCTGCATCGCAGCAGCGGACGCTACGCGCTGTGCACGATGTGCATCGGCGTCGGCCAGGGCATCGCGCTCGTCATCGAGCGCGTCTGAACAAAAGCATACGGGAGAGAACAAGGAGGAGTTCATCATGCCAGTCAAGACACCCAAGCCCGGCGACCTGGAGCCGATCGAGAAAGCCAGTCGCGACGAGATCGCGGCCTTGCAGCTTGCGCGCCTGAAATGGTCGCTCAAGCACGCCTACGACAATGTGCCGCACTACCGCAAAAAGTTCGACGCGGCCGGCGTCAAGCCGGAGGACCTCAGGCACCTCGCCGACCTGGCGAAGTTTCCCTTCACCACCAAGCAGGACCTGCGCGACAACTACCCCTTCGGCATGTTCGCCGTCCCGCGCGCGCAGGTCGTGCGCATCCATGCCTCCAGCGGCACCACCGGCAAGCCGACCGTGGTCGGCTACACGAAAAAGGACATCGACGACTGGGCCAACCTGATGGCGCGCTCGATCCGCGCCTCGGGCGGGCGGCCCGGCGACATCGTGCATGTGGCCTACGGCTACGGCCTGTTCACGGGCGGCCTCGGCGCCCATTACGGCGCCGAGCGCCTCGGCTGCACCGTGGTGCCGATGTCCGGCGGGCAAACCGAAAAACAGGTGCAGTTGATCGCCGACTTCAGGCCGGACATCATCATGGTGACGCCGTCCTACAGCCTTGCCATCGCCGACGAGTTCGAGCGCCAGGGCCTGGACCCGGCGCAATGCTCGCTCAAGGTCGGCATCTTCGGCGCCGAGCCATGGACCAACCAGATGCGCGTCGAGATCGAGAAGCGTCTCGGCATCGACGCCGTGGACATCTACGGCCTGTCGGAAGTGATGGGGCCGGGTGTCGCCAACGAATGCATCGAGACCAAGGACGGCCTGGTGATCTGGGAGGACTATTTCTACCCGGAAATCATCGACCCGGCCACCGGCGAGGTGCTGCCCGACGGCAGCCAGGGCGAGCTGGTATTCACGTCGCTGGCCAAGGAGGCGCTGCCGATCATCCGCTACCGCACGCGCGATCTCACGCGCCTGCTCGCGCCGACTGCGCGCAGCTTCCGCCGCATGGACAAGATCACCGGCCGCTCCGACGACATGCTGATCATCCGCGGCGTAAACGTTTTTCCCTCGCAGATCGAGGAGCTGATCCTCAAGATGCCGAAGCTGGCGCCGCACTACGTGCTGGAAGTCAGCCGTCCCGGCCACATGGACGAACTCGACGTGCTGGTCGAGATGAAGCCGGAGTGCGCCCAGGCGCCGGCCGCCGAGCAGGAGGCGGCGGCAAAGGAGTTGCAGCACCATATCAAATCCTATATCGGCGTCAGTGCCGCGGTGCGCGTGGTGAGCCAGGGCGGCATCGAGCGCTCGATCGGCAAGGCCAAGCGCATCGTCGATAAGCGTCCCAAGTAAGGCCCGAAGCGGCAATGGCCGGACGGCCAGTCGGCCGTCCGGTGGCTATACGGGGCGCGGCTTGAGTCATGCCCGGATTCGGCGGAGAATCCGCTGTCGAATCTCGCCAAAGCCGCACATGGAGCCTTCCTCCGACATCAACCAGGATACGTCGCCCGAAATCGCCGCGCTGAGGAGGCGCATTGCCGAACTCGAGTCGCACGAGGCCGAACTGGCATGGGCCCACGGCGCCCTGCTCGAGCGGATCGGCCAGGAGCACAAGCGCACCGAATCGGCGCTGCGCCTCTCCGAGGAAAAGCTCTCCCGCATCTATGCCGCCAGCCCGGATGCCATCGCCATCAGCTCGCTGACGAATGGCTGCTACGTCGATGTCAATCCCGCCTTCGAGCGGGTGTTCGGCTTTGCGCCGGCCGAAGTGATCGGCCACAAGGCGGTCGAGGTCGGCGTCTGGCCGGAACCGGCGGCCCGCGACGAAATCGTCAGACAACTGCGCGAGCAGGGCGAGCTGATCAATCACGAGATCCGCTTTCGCCACATGTCCGGCCGGCTTTTCGACAGCCTTTTCTCAGCCAGCCTGGTGGAACTGAACGGCGAGCCGTGCATGCTCTCGATCACCCGGGACATCGGCGACCGCAAGCAGATCGAGCAGCTCATCCTCGAAAAGAACCGCATGCTGCAGGCGGTGAGCGAGGCCCAGGCCGATTTCATCGCCGATGCCGATCCGCACCCGACCTTCGATCGCCTGCTCAGCCACCTGCTCGATGTCACGGACAGCCGCTTCGGCTTCATCGGCGAGGTATTCCGCGACGAGAACGGTACGCCCACCCTGAAACCCCATGCCATCACCGACATCTCCTGGGACGAGGCATCGCGCCGGCTGCACCGCAGCTATGTCAGCGGCGGCTTCGAATTCCGCAACCTGAAAACCCTGTTCGGCCATGTCATGACCAGCGGCCGGCCCGTGCTTTCCAACAAGCCGGCCGAGGATCCCCGCCGGGGCGGTCTGCCGCCGGGCCACCCGCCGCTGAATGCCTTCTTGGGACTGCCGCTCTTTCGCGGCACGGAGTTGGTTGGCATGCTCGGGGTCGCCAACCGGCCAGGCGGCTACGACGACACGCTGGTCGAGCACCTGCAGCCCTTCACGGCCACCTGTGCGGTGCTGATCGAGGCCTACCGGCAAAGCCGGCAGCGCCGGCACGCAGAGCAGATGCTGCGCCAGTTGAACCTGGAGCTGGAGGAACGCGTCAGCCAGCGCACCGCCGAGCTGCAAGCTTCCATCCGGGAGCTGGAGAGCTTCAGCTATTCCGTCTCGCACGACTTGCGCGCGCCGCTGCGCGGCATCAACGGCTTTTCGCACCTGCTGCAGGAAGACTATGGCGACCGCCTCGACGAGCAAGGCAAGGAGTACCTTCGCCGCATCTGCGCCGCCACCCTGCGCATGAGCGAACTGATCGACGGCATGATCGACCTCGCCCAGCTCACACGCGAACCGATCCAGCCGGCCGAGGTCGATCTGTCCCGTCTGGCGAGGGCGCTGGCGAAGGAACTGCAAGCCGCCGAGCCGGAACGCAAGGCGGTTTTCTCCATCACTCCCGGCGTCAAGGCCCGCGGCGACGAACGCCTGCTGCGCGTCGTGCTGCAAAACCTGTTCGCCAACGCCTGGAAATTCACCGCACTGCGGGATGTCGCGCACATCGAGTTCGGCGCCACGCAGGCCGATGGCGGCACCGCCTGCTTCGTGCGAGACGACGGCGTCGGCTTCGACATGAAGTATGTCGACAAGCTGTTCGGCGCCTTCCAGCGGCTGCACGGCATCAAGGAATTCGCCGGCACCGGCATCGGGCTCGCCACCGTGCAGCGCATCGTGCAGCGCCATGGCGGACGGGTCTGGGCCGCGGGCCAGGCCGGCATGGGCGCCACTTTCTATTTCACCCTTCCGTAGCGTGCATGTTCAAGGATCATTTCTCCGCCAAGGCGACCGACTACGCGCGCTATCGCCCAAACTATCCGGCCGAACTCTTCTTCTGGCTGGCCGGCATTGCGCCGGCGCGCGACATGGCGTGGGACTGCGGCACCGGCAGCGGCCAGGCCGCGGTGGGGCTTGCCGCCCATTTCGAACGCGTCCTCGCCACCGACCCCAGCCGCAAGCAGCTCGAGCATGCCGAGCCGCATCCCCGCGTCGACTACCGCGTAGCGTCGGCAGAAGTCAGTCTCCTCGACACGGCGAGCATCGACCTGATCACCGTCGCCCAGGCCATCCACTGGTTCGACCTGGAAAAATTCTACGCCGAGGCGAAGCGTGTGCTGAAGCCGGGCGGCGTCATCGCGGCATGGACCTATACCCTGCTCGATGTCGAGGCCGGCATCGACGAACTGCTGACGGATTTCTACAGGAACGTGGTCGGCCCCTACTGGCCGCCGGAACGCCGCTTGGTTGACGACCGCTATCGCTCCCTTCCCTTTCCTTTCGACCCCATCGACGCACCTGCATTCGAGATTCGCACGGAATGGTCACGCGACGACCTGCTTGGCTATCTCGGCACCTGGTCGGCCACCCGGGCCTGCATGAAATCGAATGGCGTGGATCCGCTCATCGCGTTCGGCGAGCGCCTGCGGCCGCTATGGCCCGATCCCGATCGGAAAAGGACGCTGCGCTGGCCGCTGCACCTGCGCGCCGGCCGCCTCTGAGCGCCGGCCTGCACGGTTTTCCCTGGCGCGAACGAAAGTCAGTCTCCGGAAGACGGCGGCAGCGGAGGCATCCCGCTGCCGGACCGGTCGGATGAAAATGGCCTGCTTGGCCGCCGGCCGCGCCCAGGACGCGGCCGGCGGCCTTAACCGCTTATTTCTCGTACTGCTTGACCAGGGCGCGGGCTTCCTCGATCAGCTTCTTGCCGTCCCCGCCTTTGGCGGCGACGTCCTTCATCCACTCGTCGTCGACATTTTCCGTCGCCTTCACCCAGCGCTGGTATTCGGCCTCAGGCAAGTAATAAAAAGTGCCGCCGACATCCTTCGCCACTTTCTTGAGCGGCTCGACCACGTCATCGAAGCCGTGCTTGCCGGCCCAGGACGAGGTTTCCAGGCCGCTGTTGGCATCGATCACCTTCTTCAGGTCGGACGGCAGGCTGTCGTATTTGGCCTGGTTCATGCCGAACAGGAAGATGGTGTTCGAGATGCGCGGCGAGCCGATCGGCACGTCCAGATGGTACTTGGCGATCTCGGCCAGCTTGATCGCCGGCGTGCCTTCCCACGGCACCGTGGCGGCATCGACCACGCCCTTCGAGAGCGACTCGGGCACCTGCGGCAGCGGCATCTGCACCGGCGTGGCGCCGAGGGCGGCGATCATGCGCGAGTTCATGCGCGTGGCCGCGCGGATCTTCATGCCCTTGATGTCCTCCAGCGTCTTCGGCTGCTTGCCCGGGAAATGGAACAGGGCGCCGTCATGGACATGCATGAAGAGGCGCTTGACGCCCTTGAATTCGTCCTGGGAATTCTTGTCGACATAGGTCCACAACGCCATGCTGCCCGACTTGGCGGTAACGGCCATCCAGGGCAACTCGAACACTTCCGACTTGGTAAAGCGTCCTGCGGCGTAGGTCGGCACGGTCCACACGATATCGGCAACCCCGTCGCGCACCTGGTCGAAGAGCTGTGCAGGCGTGCCGCCGAGCTGCATCGCCGGATAGATCTGGCACTTGAGGCGGTCGCCAGACTCCTTGGCGATCTTCTCGCACCATGGCTGGATCAGCTTCACCTGAGCGCTGGATGTCGAGGGCAGGAAGTGATGCACCTTCAGTGTCACCTGCTGGGACAAGGCAGGCAGTGCAGCCAGGATGCCTGCCGCCAGCACAGTCAGTTTGAGTCCCTGTCTTGGTTTCATCGTTTACTCCTCCTAGGTTTGTCGTGGTTGAAACAAAACACGGCCATCACGATCGATGGCCTACGGCACCGAACGCGGCCCAGGCTCATGACGCCAGTACCTTGCCGGGATTCAGAATACCATGCGGGTCGAGCACCAGTTTCAGGCCAGCCATCAGCCTGCGCTCGCTCTCGCTGCGCGAATGATGCAGGTGGGCGCGCTTGAGGATGCCGATGCCGTGCTCCGCGGAAATCGAGCCGCGCCAGTCGCCGACGCAGCGATAGACGAGTTCATCGATCTCCGCGACCGGCTGCTCGCCGCCGCCGATTCGCACGCCGATGTGGATGTTCGCGTCGCAGACGTGGCCGAAAAAAACCGTCTCGGTATCCGGCCAGCGCCGGCGCAGGCGCGCACAGCAGTCCTCGATGAACTCCCCGATCTGTCCGGTCGGCACGCTCACGTCGAAACCGGTATGGGGATGAAAGATGCGCCGCAACTCGCCCGAGGCGTCGCGCACCTGCCACAGCCGGGCGGCTTCCTTGCCCGATCGGGCAACCACCGCATCGGCCACCGTACCGTCCTCCAGCGCCGCGCCGAGCACCTGCTCGAAGCGCTCCCGGTCCGGCTCCGGATCGGTGCCCATCGTCTCGATCAGCACATAGGCGCCGTGATCGCGCGGCAGGGGCGCTTCCAGCCCCGGCACCTCGCCGGTGACGCGCCGGTAGAAATCCGGCCACATCATCTCGAAGGCCGAAAGCGCTCCGCCCAGGCCGTCGCGCGCATGGCGCAGCAGGGCCAGCACGGCGGAGTAATCGGCGACGGCGCACAGCGCGGTGTCGGTGCCGCGCGGCTGCGGATGCAGGCGCAGCACCGCGCGCGTGATGACGCCCAGCGTGCCCTCGCTGCCGATGAACAGCTGCTTGAGATCGTAGCCGGTGTTGTTCTTCAGCATCTTGTTCAGGCTGCGGATGACGGTGCCGTCGGCCAGCACCGCCTCGAGGCCGAGCGTGAGATCGCGCGCCATGCCGAAGCGCAGGACGCGGTTGCCGCCTGCATTGGTCGACAGGTTGCCGCCGATGGTGCACGAGCCGCGCGCGCCGAGGTCCAGCGGGAAGAACAAGCCGGCATCGCGAGCCGCCTGCTGGACGGTCTCCAGCGGCGTGCCGGCGAGGACGCGCGCCGTGCTGGCCGCGGTGTCGATCTCCTCCACCCCGTTCATGCGCTCGAGCGACAGCAGGACGCACGGCACTTGCGGCACCGCGCCGCCGGCCAGGCCGGTCAGCCCGCCCTGCGGCACCACCGGGATGCGCAGGCGATGGCAGGCGGCCAGCAGCGCACTGACTTCTTCGGTGCTGCCGGGCCTGGCCAGGGCCAGCGCGGCGCCCGGTACCGCCTCTGCCATCCAGTCGTGCAGGTGGCGCTCGGGTATGTCGCTGCCGGCGAGCAGCCGCACGCCACCGATTTCGCCGGAGAGTTTTTCGATTCTCGCGTCCATGCCCCCGCTCCCTTCGCGAAATCCGGCAGCGCTAGCTGCCGAAAGCATGCACCAGATACAGCGAGATGATCGGGAAGAACACCAGAAGGGTGATGCGGAGCAGGTCCGAGATCAGGAAGGGGATCACCCCCTTGAAGGTCTCCACCAGCGGCACGTTGCCTGCGAGCCGGTTGATGATGTAGACGTTCATGCCCACCGGGGGATGCACCAGCCCGATCTCCACCACCATCAACGCCAGGATGCCGAACCAGATCGATTTGTCCGTCTGCGACATGCCCCAGAAATCGAGCCCCATCACCATCGGGTAGAAGATCGGTATGGTGAGCAGGATCATGGCCAGTGCATCCATGACGCAGCCGAGCAGGATGTAGACGATCAGGATCACGGCCATCACCAGCAGGGGCGGGAAGCCGCTGCTCTTCACCCAGGCTGCCAGTTCGGCCGGCATCTGCGAGAGCGCCAGGGCCGTGTTGAGCATGTCGGCGCCGAGCAGCACCAGATAGATCATGGCGGTGGCCTGCGCCGTGCCGAGCAGGCTCTGCTTCAGCCGCTCGAAGTTCATGTTGCCGGAAAACAGCGCCAGCAGGCCGCAGGCGGCGGCGCCGATGGAGGCGGCTTCGGTGGGGTTGGCCCAGCCGCCGTAGATGCCGACGATGACGACCACGAACACCAGCAGCACCGGCAGCACCTGGAGCAGGCTCTTCAGCCGCTCCGGCCAGGGTACGCGCGGGCCGGCCGGGCCGGCCGCCGGGTTGAGATGCACCACGATCTGCACCACGACCATGTAGCCGATCATGGCGATGATGCCGGGCAGCACCGCGGCCATGAACAGCTTGCCGATGGATTCCTGCGTCAGGATGGCGTAGATCACCAGCGGCACGGAGGGCGGGATCATGATGCCGAGCGTGCCGCCGGCAGCCAGCGCGCCGGTAGACAGCGCACCGGAGTAGCCGTAGCGACGCAGTTCGGGCAGCGCCACCTGGCCCATGGTGGCGGCGGTGGCGAGCGACGAGCCACAGATGGCGCCGAAGCCGGCACAGGCGCCGATGGCGGCCATGGCGACGCCGCCCTTGCGATGACCAAGAAAGGCGCTGACGAAATGGAACAGCATCCTGGACAGGCCGCCATGCGTGGCGAACTGCCCCATCAGCAGGAACAGCGGAATCACCACCAGGTCGTAGTTCGAGAGGCGGGCAAAGGCCAGGCTTTTCAGCGAACTGAGCAGTATCTGTATCTCGCCGTTCATCAGATACAGATAACCGCCGGCGCCGCATACGAACATGGTGATGCCGATCGGAATCCGCAGCGCCAGCAGGACGAGCAAAACGCCGAAAATGGACAGCCCCACGCCTGTTCCGCTCATGGCCGGCCTCCGCGATGCGACCAGGTATGCACGCACATGTAAAAGCCGGCCAGGGCCAGCAGAACAAATCCGGGCACCATGAGCATCTGCCCGACCCACACCGGCCAGGCCAGTATCGCGGTGGACTCGCCCGCCTCCTTGACGGTGATTGCTCCCGCCCAGGCGCGCCAGGCGATCAGCGCGCCGAACAGGCCGACCATCAGCGAGCCGACACAATCCAGGAAGGCACGCTTGGCTGGCGCCAGGCGATTGGTGAAGAAATCCACCTTGACGTCGCCATGCAACAGGTGGTTGTAGGCGAAAAAGGAAGCCGATGCGAATGCCGCGCACAGCTGCAGGATCTCGACGTCGCCCGGCACCGGCGCGCTGGCGACCTTGCGGCCGACGATGGATACGACCGACATCCCCACCAGCGCGGTAAACACCGCGCCGCCGGCAATCGCCGTCCATTTTGAAATTGCCAGCAACAGTCTGCCTACGGGCCCGAAACCGGAGTCCGGCGCAGTCGCGGCCGATGGTTCCTGCATTTTTCTCCTCCTCCTTGTTGCCGCAATTTCTTGTCTTGCCGGCTTCCTGGGTCGGGCCGGTGGCGGTTTGCAGCAGTTGCAACGCTACACGGGTTCAGTCGGGTCTGCCGCCTCTCCCTCGTTGCGCCATGACGCGGCGCGCCGGACCCGGGCTCTTTTCCAGAAACCGGATCACCCGCTGCCGGGTTTCCGCCGCCGCCAGCAGGCGGGCGCTGCCGGCCAGCTCGGCCGCGTAGCCATCCTCTCCCCCTGCCGCCGCAACCTCGATGCAGCGCTTGTTCTCCGCCAGCGTCTGCGGCGGCAATTCGGCGATCCGGGCCGCAATGGCACGCGCGGTCGTTTCGGTCTCGCCGGCCGGCGCCGACCAATGGGCAAGGCCCAGGCCGACCGCCTCGGCGCCCGTCAGCAGTTCGGCGCCCAAGATCAGGCGCCGGGCCACCGCTTCGCCGCAGATCCGCGTCATGCGCTGCGTCCCGCCGGCGGCGGGCAGCAGGCCGAGCCGCGCTTCGGGCAGGCCGATGTGCGCCGACTCCGAAACTATGCGCAGGTCGCAGGACAGTGCCAGCTCGAAGCCACCGCCCATGGCGGCCCCGTCCAGCTCGGCCAGCGTCACCTTCGGCAGCGTTTCCAGGCGGCGGAAGACTTCCTGCATGCGCCGCGTCAGGGCGATCATGCGATCGCGCCCGTCCGGATTGTCGAAGAGGCTGCGCATCAGGGCCAGATCGGCGCCCGCGCAGAACACACGCTCGCTGCTGCGGATCCAGAGGATGCCGACTTGCTCGGCTTGTGCCACTTCGTCCAGCACGTCGTCCAGCCGCGCCACCCAATCCTCGTTGATGGCATTGACCGGGGGGCGACACAGCGTCGCCACGGCGACGCCACCCTCCAGACTGAGTGAAATGAGCTGCTCCATCGCGCTAGCGTGTCCGCCTCCTGCCTGCCGCCGACCGCGCCTTGCCGGCGCGCGGCTTCGCCACAGCCTTTGCCGCCGCGCTGCCGAAGGAGCCGGTGCGCTCGCGCATGGCATCGAGCACCCGCCTGCCCCTGGCCGTCAGGAAAGGCTCGACGAGGATCCTGACGCCCTCGGACACGTACTCGGCGAGGCTGTAGCGCTCGCCAAGGGACCAGTGCTTGAGCGCCCAGGAGTGCGCGAACATCACCAGTTGGTAGGACAGCAGGTGCGCGTTGACCTCGCGCATGTGGCCGCCGGCGACGCAGGCGGCAATGCAGTCCTCGATCAGCCCGTTCGTCCTCGTCTCTGCATCCTTCACCAGCCCCCGGCGGTCCGCGCGCAGCGACTTGGTCGAACGGTAGGCGAGCACCGTCGCGTCGAGCAGGCCGTCCACGATGCCGCAATACGCCCAGATCGCCTTGCACAGACGCTCGACGGGATGCTCGATGCCTTCGAGCTGCGGCGGGATGTCGTGCTCGTAGGTGTCGAGCACCAGCTTCAGGGTCAGGAAGAGGATGTCGTCCTTGTCGCGAAAGTACTGATAGATCAGGCCCGTGCTGACGCCAGCCGCGCGTGCGATCTGCTGGATCGTCGTGGTGTAGTAGCCCTCTTCCGAGAACAGCTTGACCGCGGCGCGCACAATTTGCCCGCGGCGTTCCTCGACCAGCCTGGGATCGGTTACCAGCGCCAGGACATCACCGGCAGAGTTCATGTCTTCCTCCAGCAGCCTCGGTCACGGCGGTCAGTCTGCCACGAATTCGCATCGGGCTCTGCCTGCCCGGGATCGGTCTCAATTGCCCTCGAACTTCGGCTTCTCCTTCGCCACGAAGGCGTTGTAGGCGCGCGTGAAATCCTGCGTCTGCATGCAGATCGCCTGGGCCTCGGCTTCGGTCTCCAGCGCCTGCTCGATGGTCTGGTTCCATTCCTGGTGCAGGCACTTCTTGGTCATGGCGTGGGCGAAGGCCGGGCCGTCGGCGAGCGACAGCGCCATCTTCTGCGCCCTTGCCAGCACCTCCTCCTTCGGCACGACGTCGTTGAAATAGCCCCAGGCCAGGCCCTGCTCCGCGCTCATGGCATTGCCGGTGTAGAGCAGTTCCGAGGCGCGGCCCTGGCCGATGATGCGCGGCAGGATGGCGCAGGCGCCCATGTCGCAGCCGGCGAGGCCGACGCGCACGAAGAGGAAGGCGGTCTTGGCATCCGGCGTGGCGTAGCGCAGGTCGGAGGCCATCGAGATGATGGCGCCGGCGCCGGCGCAGACGCCATCCACGGCGGCGATGACCGGCTGCGGGCAGGTGCGCATCTCCTTCACCAGGTTGCCGGTCATGCGCGTGAACGCGAGCAGGCCGTCCATGCTCATCTTGGTGAGCGGGCCGATGATCTCGTGCACGTCGCCGCCCGAGCAGAAGTTGCCGCCGGCGCCGGTAATCACCACGGCGCGCACATCCTCGGCATACTGGAAGCGATGGAAGGTATCGCGCAGCTCGGCGTAGCTCTCGAAGGTGAGCGGGTTCTTGCGCTCGGGGCGATTCAGGGTGATGGTGGCGACGCGGTCCTTGACTTCCAACTTGAAGTGCTCGGGCCGCCATTCGGCCGCTTTCAGCTTGTACATGTCGTGTCTCCGGTTCGGTTTGAGATGAAAATCAGCCGGCCAGCGTCAGGCCGCCGCTCACGCTGATGACCTGGCCGGTGACGAAGCTGGCCTGGTCGCTGGCGAAGAACAGCACGGCATCGGCGATTTCCGAGGGCCTGGCCAGGCGGCGCATCGGGGTGGCCTTGACGAAGGCCTCCTGGTGCTTCTCCGGCACGGCGCGCAAAAGCGGCGTGTCGGTCGGCCCCGGGCAGACGCAGTTCACGTTGATGTTGTAGCGCGCCACTTCGCGCGCCAGCGATTTGCAGAAGGCGATGGCCCCGCCCTTGGCGCCGGAGTAGACCGTTTCTCCGAGGCTGCCAACGCGGCCGGCATCGCTCGACACGACGACGATCTTGCCGCTGCCGTGCTCGATCATCCGGTCGAGGAAGGCATGGGAGACCGCCACCGGCCCGAGCAGGTTGAGATCGATCACCTTGCGCCAGAACTCCGGCGTGTTCTCCATGAAGGGCTGGATCTTGCCCCAGCCGGCGACGTTGGCGACGATGTCGGCGTGGCCGCGCTTTGCATAAACCGCCTGCTTGCATTGCGCGATGGAGCCGAGATCGGTGACGTCGAGGCGCACGAACTCGGCGCCCAGCCCGCGCCCCGCGAGCTCCGCGGCGGCGGCGCGACCGTTCGCCTCGTCGATGTCGCCAAGGAAGACGTGGGCCCCGGCCGCGGCCAGCGCCTCCGCCGTGGCGCGCCCGATGCCCGAGGCGGCACCGGTGACGAGCGCGGTCTTGTCCTTCAGTTGCATGATGCGGAACCTCCTGTGCTTGCGGAATGAATGCGCCGACGAACCGCATTTCGGCAGGCGTCGCGCTTCATGAATGATTGCTCATTCAGTTTTGCATGTCAACTCCATTCAGACCCGGCTGACGGCTTGACAAACAAAATGAATGAGTGTTCAATCATTGCGTCACCAGCATTCGAGGGAAGGGCGGGCGCACGCGGAATTTCGCACGGTCGCGCCCCGCGGGGAACAAGGACATGTCGAAGGGAATGATGAACGCAGCGGACGAAATCATCGGCCGTCCACTGGCACAGGGGCTCGGCGACCAGGCCGCCCTTCTCTGCGGCGATGGCACGCTGACCTATGCGCAGCTCGATGCCGAGGTCAACCTGCACGGCAACGGGCTCAGGGCGCTCGGCATCGCGCGCGGCGCGCGCGTGCTTTTCCTCATGGACGACTCGCCGGAGTTGGTGGCTGCCTACCTCGGCACGCTGCGCATCGGCGCCGTCGCCGTTGCCCTCAACGTGCGCCTGGCACCACGCGACCTGCGCTTCGTCATCGAGGACAGCGGCTGCGACGCCATCTTCGTCGACGCCCATTTTCTCGATCTTTACGAAAGCGCGGTCGAGGGAATGGCCAGCCCGCCCAGGGTCGTCCTGCGCGGCAAGCCCTCGTCGTCCCCTTATGTCGGTCACGCCGAGTTTCTCGCCGGACAGTCCGACCGGCTCGAATCGGTTCCGGTCGACCCAGAGGAAATCGGCTTCTGGCTGTATTCCTCCGGCACCACGGGCAAGCCCAAGGCGGTGATGCACCCGCACCGCACGGCGCTCGTCGCCGACTGCCTGGAGCGCGAACTGTTCGGCGTCAAGCCTGGCGACCGCGTGTTCACCACCTCGAAAATCTTCTTCGGTTTCGCCCTCGGCCACTCGCTGATGGGCGGCCTGCAGTGCGGCGCCACCGTCATCCTCTCGCCGGCCTGGCCGGAGCCCAAGCTGATCATCGACACGGTCGAGCGGCACCGGCCCGACATCTTCTTCAGCACGCCGGTGATGTACCGCAACCTGCTGCGCGAGGGCGCGCCGGCGCATCCGGCCTTCCGACGCATCCGCCATTTCGTCTCGGCCGGCGAGAAGCTGCCCGAATCGCTCTACGAGGACTGGCTGGAGCTTGCAGGCAAGCCCATCTGCGACGGCATCGGCGCTTCGGAGACGGTGTTCCTCTTCCTGGTCAACCGGCCGGACGATTCGCAGGCCGGCTCCTCCGGCAAGCCGGTGCCCTGGGCCGAGGTGCGCCTCGTCGGCGAGGACGGCAGGGACATCGCCGAAGCGGAGACGCCGGGACTGATCGCCATCCGCACGCCCTGCCAGTTCGTCGGCTACTGGAAGTTGCCCGAGGTGACGGCGCGGGCGCTGCGCGACGGCTGGTATTTTCCCGGCGACATGTTCCGCTTCGACGCCGATGGGCGCTGGTACCACATGGGCCGCGGCGACGACATGCTGAAGATTTCCGGCCAATGGGTCAGCCCTGCCGAAATCGAGGCCTGCGCCCTGACCGTGCCGGGCGTCGCCGAGGCGGCGGTAGTCGGCTATCCCAACGAGGACGGTCTCACCCGCATCGCGCTCTTCGCCGTGCCGCGCAACCCGGAAGCCGACCAGGCGGCGCTCGCCGAAGCCTTGCTGCAGACATTCAAGTCGACCCTGTCGATTTACAAGTGCCCGCGCACGATCCGCTTCCTCAAACAGATGCCGCAGACGGCGACGGGCAAGATGCAGCGCTACCGACTGCGCGAATTGCTGCGGAGTACGGCATCATGAAACCCGACCGCATTCGCACGAGGCCACTGTGAGCGACAAGACCTATCTGGATTGGCCGTTTTTCGATGCCGCCCATCGCCAGCTGGAAGGCGAACTCGAGGCCTGGGCCGCACACAACGCCGGCGCGGCGCACGCGGCCGACGTCGATGCGGCCTGCCGCGACCTGGTCACGCGCCTCGGCCGCGACGGCTGGCTGCGCTATGCCGTCGGCGGGACGGCAAACGGCGGCAAGTTCGACGCCATCGACACCCGCTCGATCTGCCTGCTGCGCGAGACCCTGGCGCGCCACTCTGGACTCGCCGATTTCGCCTTCGCCATGCAGGGCCTGGGCTCGGGCGCCCTCACGCTGCACGGCACGCCGGAACAGAAGCGCCGCTACCTGAGGAAAGTAGCCTCGGGCGAGGCCATCCCCGCCTTCGCCCTCTCCGAGCCGGGCTCCGGCTCCGACGTGGCGGCGATGGCCTGCACGGCGCGCGCCGAGGGCGACCACTACGTCCTCGACGGCGAGAAGACCTGGATTTCCAACGGCGGCATCGCCGACTTCTATGTCGTCTTCGCCCGCAGCGGCGAGGCGCCCGGTTCGCGCGGCCTGTCGGCCTTCGTCGTCGAGGCCGACGCGCCCGGCTTCGCCGTCGCCGAGCGCATCGAGACCATCGCGCCGCATCCGCTGGCGCTGCTGCGCTTCGACAACTGTCGAATCCCGCGCGCGAATCTCGTCGGCGCCCCGGGCCAGGGTTTCAAGGTGGCGATGCAGACCCTCGACATCTTCCGCACCTCGGTCGCCGCCGCCGCCCTGGGCTTCGCCCGCCGGGCACTGGACGAGGCGCTGCGCCGCGCCACGCAGAGGAAAATGTTCGGCCAGACCCTGGCCGACTTCCAGATCACCCAGGCCAAGCTGGCGCAGATGGCCACCGGCATCGACGCCTCGGCGCTGCTCACCTACCGCGCCGCCTGGCTGCGCGACCAGGGCCGCGCCGTCACGCGCGAGGCGGCGATGGCCAAGATGACCGCCACCGAGACGGCGCAGCAGGTGATCGACGACGCCGTGCAGATCTGGGGCGGCCTCGGCGTGGTGAGCGGCCATCCAGTGGAGAAGCTCTATCGCGAGATTCGGGCCCTGCGCATCTACGAGGGCGCCACCGAGGTGCAGCAGCTCATCATCGCCCGCCAGACGCTGGCGGCCTACCAGCAAGCCCCCGGAGCGTAAGCGCCGCACCGAACCGAGATACCGGATGCCTCCCGCTACTGAATGATCGTTCATTCATATTCCCGAAAAGGAGCCGACATGGCCAAATACCCCACCGAAACGCTGAAGTGCTGGAAGAAAGCCAAGGAGCTGCGCGAGCAGTACTACATCAACTACGCCCGCGCCAAGGACCAGGGCGGCATCCGCTGGGGCGCGGCCGGCTGGTCCTTCGACGCCATCCCGACCGGCTTCGGCGACGACGTCTATCCGCTTACCGGCGAGCCCTACGGCGCCAGCATCGCCTTCGACCGCAAGTTCGCCAAGGAATGCCTGGATGCGGCCGAGGCGGCCGGCTTCGCCCGCGACCTGTGCGCCTACATGCGCCTCTACTGGGGCGGCCTGCACCTGAACAAGTACCTCTACGGCGGCGAGTTCCCCCAGCCCGACTTCAACTTCCAGACGCAGATCTGCTGCTCCCACGCCAAGTGGTACCAGCACGCCTCGCGCGTCGAGAAGGTGCCCGACTTCTACGTCGACGTCAGCATCGGCGCCTACAAGGACATCACGCCCGAGCGCCTCGACTACGTCACCAGCCAGCTGCACGAGTCGATCGAGTTCGTCGAGCGCGTGACTGGGCGCAAGTGCGACGACGAGCTGCTCATCCGCGCCATCAAGAACGAGATGCGCGCCACCTCGCTGTGGGCCGAGGTCTGCCTGCTCAACCAGACGCGCCCCGCCCCGCTCGACGAGAAGACCATGTACTCGCTCTACGTGCTGGCGGTGCTGCACAAGTCCTCGCAGTGGTGCGCCGACTTCTACCAGGAGCTGCTCGACGAAGTGAAGGACCGCGTCGCCCGCGGCATCGCCGCCGTGCCCAACGAGCGCTGCCGCATCATGAGCGACACGCAGCCGCCCTGGGCCTTCCTGAAGATCTTTCGTTATTTGGAGGAATACGGCGCCTGCTCCATCGGCTCGCTGTACACCTTCGGCCTGGAAGGCGCCTGGGAGACCCGCGAGGACGGCAGCTGGATGCCGCGCACCCTGCCATGGAAGAAGGGCATCGAGATGAACGACCGAGACACGGCGCTGCGCCTCTACGCCGACTGGAACCTGTCCAAGCCGCTCTGGCAGCACTTCTTCGACCCGTCGCTGAAAACCGAGATGATGAAGTACATCGTCAAGCACTGGCACGTCGACGGCGTCATGATCCACATGAACCGCGGCTGCGAGGGCCTGTCGATGGGCATCATGGAGAACCGCCTGGGGCTGGCCGCCGCCGGCATCCCGGTGATGACCTACGAGGGCAACATGGGCGACGAGCGCGAGTTCGACATGGTGCGCGCGCAGAACCGCGTGGATGCCTTCATGGAGACGCTGGGCCTCAAGCGCGACTTCGTCGCCGCCTGAGCGCGGCGCCGCCGGGTCAGCCCGTCACCCGCAGCACCAGCGCCATGCCGGAATCGCCGGCGGCGCAGCCGGTGAACAGCCCCACCCCGCCGCCGCGCAGCACCAGCTCCTCGATCAGCTCGATCGTCGAGCGCAGGCCGGTGGGACCCTGCGGATGGCCCCAGATCAGCGAGCAGCCGTAGTTGTTCATCCTTTCCAGCGGGAAGCCGGTCTCGCGGGCGAAGGCGATGTCGTTGGCGGCGAAGGGGTTGTGCGTCTTCACCGCGTCGACGTCCTTGATCGAGAGCCCGGCCTGCTTCAGCGCCACCTGCTCGGCGGGCGCCGGCGCCAGCGGCATGAAGCCCTTTTCGACGCGCGACTGGCCGAAGCCGAGCAGTTCGACCTCGATCTTCGGGTCCGAGGAGAGCTCGCGCGCCGTCTCGCGCGTGGTGACGATCATGCCGGCGTTGCCGTCGGCCGGATGGGTCTGCGTGCCGAAAGTGTGGGTGCCGTTCGGCTTGACCGGCTTCAGCTTGGCGAGGCCCTCGGCGGTGGTCGGGAAGATGCCTTCGTCGGCGGCGAGCGCGCCGGTCTGCTTGCGGAAGCCGGAATCGAACACCGGCGCCTCGACCATGTAGCGGCGCTGGAAGACACGGTCGTCGGCGAGCGCGGCCTGGTACTGGGCGTAGCGGGCCAGCGTCACCTCGTTCAGCTCGGCGCTGCCGATGCCGAGGCGCGCGGCGGCATTCTCGGCGGTGTCGATCATGGCGTTCTTCGCAAAGGGATCATGGCCGAAGTTGTCGAGCGTCCATTTCTCGGTCAGGCCGTTGCCGCCCGGCGCGCTGGCATCGGGGTAATACACGACGGGGCCGTTGGACATGCGGTCGCAGCAGACGATGAGCGCGCAGCCGGCGCTGCCCTGGGCGACTTCGGCCGCCGCCATCTGCAGGGCACGCGCGCTGGTGGCGCAAGCCTGCTGCACGGTCGGGCCGGGCACGCTCTCCAGTCCGAGCATGCCGGTGAGCCACGGCAGGCCGTAGAAGCTGCCCGGCTGCGGGTTGGTGAGGCCGAGGATGCCCAGGTCGATGCGTTCCTTCGGAATGCGCTTGGCTTCGAGGAAGCGGCGGCCGACTTCGGCGGCGAGGCGGATACTGTTCAGGTTGGCGAGCGCGCCCTGCCACTTGGCGAAGGGCGTGGACCAGTAGCTGCCGTAGGGAATGAATGCCTTGGCCATGCTCATGCCTTTCGTTCGGCCTGCCATTGCGCGAAGCTGGAGCCGGCCAGCGCCAGCTTCTCCAGCAGCGGCGCCGGCTGCCAGTATTGCGGATCGAGGGTCTTCCGGAACTCGAGGATCTTGTCGTAGATGACCTTGAGGCCGACGGTGTCGGCGTAGAACATCGGTCCGCCGCGGTAGCGCGGAAAGCCATAGCCGGAGGTGTAGACGATGTCGATGTCGGAGGCGCGGATGGCGATGCCCTCCTCCAGCAGCAGCGCGCCCTCGTTGATCATCGCGTAGAGGCAGCGCTCCTGGATTTCCTGTTTCGAGGGTTTCCTCTGCGGCACGCCGAGGCGCTTCGCCTCCTCGACGAACATCGCGATGGCTTCGGGGTCCGGCGTGCGCTTGCGCTCGGCGCCGTCGTAGCGGTAGTAGCCGCGCCCGCTCTTCTGGCCGAGCCAGCCGCGCTCGGTGAGCAGCGCCGTCGGGCGGTAGAAGCTCGGGTCCTTGGGCAGCAGGTGGGCGCGCTCGACGCGGGTGAGGTGGCCGATGTCGATGCCGGCCATGTCGTACACGGCGAGGATGCCCATGGCCATGCCGAAATCCTCCAGCGCGCCGTCGACTTCCTCAGGCGTTGCGCCTTCCAGCACGCAGCGCTCGGCCTCGCGGCCGTAGGGGTCCATCATGCGGTTGCCGATGAAGCCGTAGCAGACCTTGGCCACCACGCCGACCTTGCGGATCGTTTTGGCGACGTCGAGTGCGGTCATCACCACGTCCGGCGCAGTCTTCGCGCACTGGACGATCTCCAGCAGCTGCATGACGTTGGCCGGGCTGAAGAAGTGCAGGCCGATGACGTCCTGCGGCCGTTTCGTCACGGCAGCGATCTCGTCGATGTCCAGCGTGGAGGTGTTGGTGCCGAGGATCGCCCCCGGTCTGGCCACAGCGTCGAGTTTCGCGAAGATCTCCTTCTTCAGCGCCATGTTCTCGAACACCGCCTCGATGACGAGGTCGGCGTCGCCCAGCGCGGCGTAGTCGAGCGAGGGCGCGATCAGCGCCAGGCGCTGCGCCATCTGCTCGGGCTTGAGGCTGCCGCGCGTGACGGAGCGGTCGTAGTTCTTGCGGATGGTGGCGAGGCCGCGGTCGAGCGCCTCCTGCTTGGCATCGACGAGGGTCACCGGGATGCCGGCATTGGCGAAGCACATGGAAATGCCGCCACCCATGGTGCCGGCGCCGACGATGCCGACCTTTTTGATCGGACGCGACTTGAGGTCGGCCGGCAGGCCGGGAATTCTGCGCAGCTCGCGCTCGCTGAAAAAGAGATGGCGGAAGGCGCGGCCCTCGACGGCGCGCTCGACCTGGTTGGACAGCTCGCGCTCGCGCTTGATGCCCTCGTCGAAGGGCAGGTCCACCGCCGCCTGCACGGCGTCGAGCAGCACATTGTAGGAATTGCGGTTCCTGAAGGTCTTCGCGGCGGCCGCGCGGCGCGCGGCGATGATCTCGCCGGCCTTGTCGCGGCCCGCGATGGCCATCTCGCGCGTGCGGCGAGGGCCGCGGCCCTCGGCGACCAGCGCGCGCGCGTAGGAGACGGCCGCGGCGGTAACGTCGGCCGCAACAGCCGTATCCACCAGGCTGACTTTCTGCGCGTCGGCCACGGTGAGCGGCTTGCCGGAGAGCATCATGTCGAGCGCCGGCTCGAGGCCGATCAGGCGCGGCATGCGCTGCGTGCCGCCGGCGCCGGGGATGATGCCCAGGGTGATTTCCGGCAGACCGAGCTTCGTGCCCTCCTGCGCGACGCGGTAGTGGCAGGCGATGGCCGTTTCCAGCCCGCCGCCCATCACCGTGCCGTGCAGCGCCGCCACCACCGGCACGGCGCTGTCCTCGATCAGGCGCAGCACCTCGTGGTAGCCGGGCTCCTGCACGCCGGTCTCGAACTCGCGCATGTCGCCGCCGGAAAGGAAGGTCTTGCCGGCGCAGGCCAGCACGACGGCCTTCACGGCGGGATTGCCGCGCAGCGATTCGAAGGCGGCCTTGAGGCCGGCGCGCACCTCGCGCGTCAGGGTGTTGACGGGCGGGCTGCCGACCGTGACGACGGCCACTTCGCCCTGCATGGACACATTCACGACTTCGCTCATTTCGTGGCTCCGGCAAAAAATTCAGTCGAACAGTCTCCGGCCTCCGTGCGGCGGAGGCTTGTCGCCGTATGGCGGGGACTGACTTTTTAGAGTTTGATCACGGCGGCGTCCGGAGGCTCCGCATACAAACGTTCGACCAGCGCGGCGCGGCGCGCCAGCACCGCGCGCTGGTTGATGTAGCCCTTGTCGGTGATCTCGTTGGCGTCGATCGAGGGCGGCTCGGCCATCAGCAGCGCGCGTGCCGCGTAGGTGGAGCTGCCGCCGCCCTCCTCCTTCAGCTTCGCCATGCCGGCGCGCACGTGCGCGACCACGCGGGGGTCCGCCAGCACGCGGTCGAGCGGCGCGTCCGCCGGCAGGTCCGGACTGAGGGCGCGGCAACCCGGCGGATTGGCGAAGACCAGGAAGCCGGCCTCCTCGCAGTCGTGCCCGGTGACGACGATGTCCTGTGCCACGGGCGCCAGCGCGGCGAGCGCCTTCACCCGGATCGCCCCGACATGCACCCAGACGCCGCTCATCAGCTTGAAGTCCTCGGCGATGCGGCCGTCGAACTCGATGCCCTTCACCGGATCGTCGGGGTCGGCGAAGCGGCCGGCGTCGCCGATGCGGTAGAAGCCCTCCTCATCGAAGGCCTCGCGCGTCAGATCCGGCCGCTTCCAGTAGCCGGGCGTGACGTTGGGGCCGCGCACGCGCAGCTCCAGCTTGCCCTGGTTGGGCACCATCTTCAGCTCGGTACCGGGCGCCGGCAGGCCGATGACGCCGGCGCGCTCGATCTCGTAATGCACCGAGGTGACCATCGGCGCCGTCTCGGTCGCCCCCCACGAGGACACCATCACCGTGCGCTTGCCGCGCTCCCGGACGGAAAGATCTTCCAGCTTGTCCCACAGGTTCTGCGGCAGCGCTGCGGCGGCATAGAAGATCAGCTGCAGCTCGCCGAAGAAATTCTTCCTCAGCGCGTCGTCCTGCTCCAGGAAGGGGATCAGCGCGTCGAAGCCGCGCGGCACGTTGAAGTAGATGGTCGGCGACACCTCGCGCAGGTTGGCCACGGTCTTCTCGATCAGGCCGGGCACCGGCTTGCCTTCGTCGATATAGAGCGTGCCCCCGTTGGCCAGCACCATGTTGAAATTGTGGTTGGCGCCGAAGGTGTGGTTCCACGGCAGCCAGTCCACGATCACTGGCGGCTTCTCTGACAGGAAGGGCCACAGCTGGCGGATGGTCTGCTGGTTCGAGCAGAGCATGCGCTGGGTGTTGATGACGCCCTTCGGCTCGCCGGTCGAGCCCGAGGTGAACAGGAATTTCGCGATGGTGTCGGGGCCGACTGCGGCGAACGCCCGGTCCACCTCCGGCCCGGGCGCGGCACGCAACTCGGCGAATGAGGTTGCCTTCAGCCCGGCCGGCGCGTTGGCGCCGAGCACGAGCTCGGCGCCGCCGAAATCCACCGCGCCGAGCACGCCGGCGAATTTCGCCCCGTCGGCAGCGTACACCAGGCCTGGCTGCAACAGGCCGGCGATGGCCTTCACCTTGGCGAAGTCCTTCGACATCAGGGAGTAGGCCGGCGAGATCGGCGCCACCGGCACGCCGACGTGCATGGCGCCCAGCGCCAGCAGGGCGTGGTCGATGGCGTTGTCGGAGAGGATCATCGCCGGCCGCTCGGCCGAGAGGCCGCGCGCCAGCAGCGCGGCGCCGATGGCGCGAGCCTCGGCGAGTGCCTCGCCGAAAGTCAGCCTGCGCC